>NZ_JBNCLZ010000003.1:0-112461 GCF_049844935.1 Agrococcus sp. DT81.2
CCCCAGCCGAAGTCCTCGCCCGACTACTCTCAACCCCGACAGAAGACACCGCGTTGCACTAGACCCTGGAAACCGCCCGCCTTCGGCGTCGGCGCGGCTCAACCAGCGGAAGGAGCTCCGGCTCGTCAGGTATAGGGCGACCGGCTCGAAAGCGCGACTCGTGCGAGCACATCCCCCTATACCTGCGGTGGGCGGCTCAGCCGGCCGACGTCAGCCGCTCCAGCAGCTCGCGGTAGCGCGCCGCCGTGCGCTCGACGACCTCGGCGGGGAGCGCGGGCGGCACGCCTTCGCCGTCCCAGTGCTCCGAGAGCCAGTTGCGCACGATCTGCTTGTCGAACGACTCGACGCGGCCCTCCGCGAGCGGCGCCGCATCCCAGTAGCGCGACGAGTCCGACGTGAGCACCTCATCTGCGAGCACGAGCTCGCCGGTGACGCGGTCGCGCCCGAACTCGAACTTCGTGTCGGCGAGCACCAGGCCGGCCTCGGCCGCGATCGCGGCGCCCTGCTCGAACACGCGCAGCGACAGGTCGCGGATCGCGGCGGCATCCTCCGCGCCGACGAGCTCGACGGTGCGCTCGAACGAGACGTTCTCGTCGTGCTCGCCCTGCGGCGCCTTCCAGGCGGGCGTGTAGATCGGCGTCGGCAGGGCGTCGCCATCGACGAGGCCCGCAGGCAGCGCGACGCCCGAGATCGCGCCGACCTGCTGGTACTCCTTGAGGCCGGAACCCGTCACGCGGCCGCGCACCACGCACTCGACGGGCAGCATGTCGAGGGTGCGCACGAGCATCCCGCGCCCTCGCACGACCTCGGGCGTCCGCGCGTCGGCGTCGGCAGCGAGCTGCGATGGCAGCCCGAGCCGGTCGATCCACCAGCGCGTGAGCGTCGTCAGCAGCTCGCCCTTGCCCGGGATCGCGGGCTCGAGCACGTGGTCGAACGCCGAGACGCGGTCCGAGGCGACCATGAGCATCTCGGGCGCGGTCCCGAGGTCGAGACCCGCGGGCACGTACAGCTCCCGCACCTTGCCGCTGTAGGCGAGCTCCCACCCGGCCGCCAGCAGCGTCTCCCGCTCAGCGGCGGCCGAGTCCGCTTCGGTCATGCCCGCGCGGCGATGTCGGTGCGCGCCTGCCCGCCCTCGAGGCCGATGCGCCCCAGGCCCGCGTAGGCGCGCTCGCGGGCCTCGGCGATCGTCGCGCCGGTGCCGACCACGTTGAGCACCCGGCCGCCCGTCGCGGTGAGCCCGAGCTCGCCGGCGCCGGTCGCGGCGTGCAGCACCTGCACGCCCTCGAGCGCCATCGCCTCGTCGACGCCCGTGATGCGCCGGCCGGTGATGGGGTCGCCCGGGTAGCCCTCGCTCGCGAGCACGACCGTGACGGCGGCCGAGTCCTTCCACCGCAGCGGCGGTGCGGTGTCGAGCGAGCCGTTCGCGGCGGCCAGCAGCACGTCCGCGAGGCCTGACTCGATCCGCGGCAGCACGACCTGCGTCTCCGGGTCGCCGAAGCGGGCGTTGAACTCGATGACCTTCACGCCGTCATCGGTCACGATGAGCCCGCAGTAGAGGAGCCCGACGAACGGCGTGCCGGCATCGGCCATCGCCTTGATCGTGGGCAGCGCGACGGTGCGCACGACCTCGTCGACGAACGCTGCCTCGCTGCCGAAGCGACCGGCCAGCCACGGCAGCGGCGAGTACGCGCCCATGCCGCCGGTGTTGGGCCCGGTGTCGCCGTCGCCGAGGCGCTTGAAGTCCTGCGCGGGCGCGAGCGGCACCGCGTGCACGCCGTCGGTGATCACGAACAGGCTCACCTCGGGTCCGGCGAGGTACTCCTCGATGAGCAGCGGCCCGTCGGGCAGGAACGCCTCGGCGTGCGCCTCGGCCGCGGCGCGGTCGTCGGTGACGATGACGCCCTTACCGGCGGCGAGGCCGTCGGCCTTCAGCACCCACGGGGGAGCGGATGCGTCGAGCGCGGCACGCACGTCGTCGAGCGACCGCGCGATGGAGTCCGTGCCGGTCGGCACGCCCGCGCGGGCCATGACGTCCTTCGCGAACGACTTCGAGCCCTCGATCGCGGCCGCCGCCTTCGTCGGGCCGAACGCGGGCACGCCCGCCTTGCGCAGCGCATCCGCCACGCCCGCGACGAGCGGGGCCTCCGGACCGATCACGACGAGGTCGAAGCCGCCGTCGGCGGCGAACTCGGCGACGAGGTCGGGGTGCTTGATGTCGACGCGCACCGTCTCGACCTCCGCCGCGATGCCGGCGTTGCCGGGCGCGGCCGTGATCTCGTGGCCACCCTCCGCAAGGAGTGCCGCGATGATGGCGTGCTCGCGCGCGCCGCTGCCGAGAACCAGGATCCGCACCCGCCCATTGTACGAACCAGGGGAGTCCGACTCGCGCGCGGGGTGGTTCGGCTGCCCGGCGCTCGAGGCGAAGCCTGGATGCGCGCCGATTGTGGGCGGGATGCGCGCCGCTCAGAATGGGGGACAGATCGGACGGAGGAGGCCCCGATGGCGACGACCACCGCCGCACTCGCGTCACCCGCCGCGCGCTCCGATCGCCGCCTGATCGGCTCGGGGCTGCTGTTCGGCGCCGGCATCGCCGCGTCGGTCATCGACCTGCTGATCTTCCACCTCGTGCTGCAGTGGCACCACTTCTACGACCTCTCCACTCTGGAGGTCGCGCTCGCCGCCGACGGGCTCTTCCACGCCGTGGCGTGGGGCATGACCGTGGCGGGGCTGTTCCTGCTCGCCGACGCCGGCCGGCGTGGCGGCATCGCGTGGACACGCTGGTGGGGCGCGGTGCTCGCCGGGCTCGGCGGCTTCCAGATCCTCGACGCCGGCATCCTGCACAAGCTGCTCGGCCTCCACCAGATCCGCTACGACGTCGACCTGCTGCCCTACGACCTCGCCTGGTTCGGCGGCTCGGCCATCGCCCTCGCGGTCGGCCTCGTCATCCTCTGGCGCACGCGCACTCGCGAGTGAGCATGCGAGCGACGCTCGCGTCGGCTGGGCACGTGCATGGCACGGCGACGGATGTCGACGCGTGGGCGCTCCTCGAGGGTGCGGCGCTCGCGGCGGTCGGCGTCGCCGCGGCCCTCTACGCGATCGCGCTGTGGACCTCACGCCGACGCAGCCCGTGGCCGCTCGGCCGCACGCTGTGCTGGTTCGCCGGCATCGTCTGCGCCGCGCTTGCGCTCGGGCCGATCGCCCGTGCCGCGCACGAGAGCTTCACGGCGCACATGGTCGGGCACCTGCTGCTCGGCATGCTCGCGCCGCTGCTGCTCGTGCTGGGCGCCCCGGTGACGCTCGCGCTGCGAGCACTGCCCGTCGACGACGCCCGTGCCCTCTCCCGGCTGCTGCGCTCGCCCGTGGTGCGATGGGTGACGCATCCGATCGTCGCGGCGGTGCTCAACGCGGGCGGCCTGTGGCTGCTCTACGGTCCCGGGCTCGGCCCGACCGCATCCGACGACGCCGGCCTCTTCGCGCTCATGCACGGCTCCGCCATCGTGCACGCGGTCGTGCACCTGCACATCTTCCTCGCGGGCTACGTCTTCACGGCGTCGATCGTCGGGCGCGACCCCGACCCTCACCGCGCATCGCTGGCCGTGCGGGCGGCGGTGCTCATCGCGTTCATCGCGGTGCACTCGATGCTTGCGAAGCGGCTCTACGGGCATCCGCCCGCGGGTGTGGACGCGCTCGACGCGCAGGTCGGCTCGCAGGTCATGTACTACGGCGGCGACGCCGTCGACGTCACGCTCATGGTGCTGCTGGGTCTCGGCTGGTTCGCCGCCACGCGGCCGCGGCCCGGAGCGGTGCCCGTGGCGGCGACGACGTAGCCTGGCAGGGTGGCGAAGCGCATCCCCGACCTCGACGGCATGGCTGCCGTGACCGCCGCGCTCGAGCCCGACGCGGGCAGGTCCGACCGGGCGCTCGCGGTGCGGTACACGCTGCAGTGCCTCGCCGAGCGGGCGCCGGGCAAGAGCGTCGAGGTGCGGGTGCCGCCCTTCGGCGCCGTGCAGGCGGTCGAGGGGCCCGGGCACACGCGTGGCACGCCGCCGAACGTCGTCGAGACGGATGCCGCGACCTGGCTCGCGCTCGCGACCGGCGCCGAGCCGTGGGCGGATGCCGTGGGTCGCGGCGCGGTGCGCGCCTCGGGCGTGCGCGCCGACGTGTCGCCGTGGCTGCCGCTCGTGCGAGCGGAGCGCTAGCGCGGCGATCCCCGCGCATCCGGGCGCCCACAGCAGCGCCACGGGGCCCATACTGAGCACATGGCCCAGGTCGTCCGCCCAATGGGGTTCATCGGTCCGCTCGTCGTGATGGTGATCGGCATCGTGCTGCTGTTCAACGGCGTCCCCGCGCTCTTCCAGTGGCTCAGCTGGGTGGCGCAGACGGCGGTCCTGATCGGGGTCGAGGGCGCGCTCGAGACGGCGCTGCTGCCGCTGCTGCTCGCCGGCGGCGCCTCGTTCGTGGGCCTCATGATGCTGCGCGGCGGCTTCGGCGCGCTGCGCTCCGTCGCGCGCGGCGCCACGCAGCGCGCGCAGGCGCAGCTGCGCGGCGGCGTGCAGCAGGTGCGGCACGAGGCCGGGCAGCGCTACGCCGACGCCCGCCGCGAGGTCGGCCAGCGCTACGGCGAGGCGCGCGCGCAGGCGGAGCACCTCCAGCCGTCGTCGCAGCAGGGTTGGTTCGAGCGCATCGAGTCGCTCGGCCGCCAGGTCGAGAGCGAGCGCGAGCGCCGCGCCGGCCAGCCGGCCGCCCCGCAGCAGCCGCCGCGCCACCCGCAGCAGCAGCGCCCGACGCAGCAGCAGCGCTCGCCGCAGCAGCAGCAACCGCAGCGGCAGCAGCAGCAGCCGCAGCAGCACCGGTCGCAGCCCGCCCCTCACCAGCAGCCTGCGCAGCACCAGTCGCAGCCGGCGCCGCACCAGCAGCCTGCGCAGCAGCCGCGCGAGCACCACGCACCTGGCGGCGAGCGGCTCGGCCGCATCGAGCAGCTCCGCCAGCGGGTCGACAGCCGCGTGCAGCAGGCGGGTCAGCTGCAGGACGCCGGCATCCAGGCGGCGCAGCGCGTGCGGCAGGCCGCGAACGACGAGGCGGCGCGCGTCCAGCAGCGGCAGCTGCCGAACCCATCCGACGACGTCACCGCCCTCATCGGGCGCCTCGACCGTGCCGACGGCGAGCGAGTGCGCCGCCATGCCTCGTCGCTCACGCGCTCGTCGCTGCGCGCCTCGTCGGTGTCGAAGACGTCGCTACGGCTCAACTCGCTGCTCGCCCGTCGCCACTGACGCTTCACGCCGCCGCAGCCGCCCGCGCCTTCCGTCGAACTTCCCCGAACTCGGGGCTTCGCGGCCCGATTCCCGCGGTTCGGGGAAGTTCGACGGGGCGGGCGGTGGGGTCCGTCGCTAAAGGGACCAGAAGAACAGCACCGCGGCGAAGACGATGCCGGAGGCGATCAGGGTCACGGTCGTGTAGCCGAGGATGTCGCGCATCTTGAGGCCAGCGATCGCGAGCAGCGGCAGGGCCCAGAACGGCTGGATCATGTTCGTCCACTGGTCGCCGTACGCCACCGCCATGATCGGGATCGCCGGGTCGACGCCGATGCGCTCGGCCGCGTCGAGCAGGATCGGCGCCTGCACCGCGAACTGCCCGCCGCCGGAGGGCACGAAGAAGTTCACGAGCCCCGCGGAGAGCAGCGCGAGCATGCCGAACGTCTGCGGCGTCGCGATGGCGACGAACGCATCCGAGAACACCGCGATGAGGCCGGATGCGGTCATCATGCCGAGGATGCCGGCGTACAGCGGGAACTGCAGCAGGATCTCGCCGACGTTCGACGCGGCCTCCTTCGTGAGCCGGATGACCTCGAAGGGGCTGCGCACCAGCAGGAAGATCAGCGCCAGGAACGACCAGTTGACGATGTCGAGCGTGATCGTGCCGCCCTGCGCGAAGTGCAC
Source organism: Agrococcus sp. DT81.2 (assembly GCF_049844935.1). Taxonomy (NCBI): domain Bacteria; kingdom Bacillati; phylum Actinomycetota; class Actinomycetes; order Micrococcales; family Microbacteriaceae; genus Agrococcus; species Agrococcus sp. DT81.2. The sequence continues at coordinate 5,937 of NZ_JBNCLZ010000003.1, forward strand.
GACGAGGTAGAACACGAGCGCTGCACCGACGAGCATCGTCACGATGCGGCTCGCGTCGATCCGGTCGGCGGGCGTGACGACCTCCTCCTCGTGCTCGACGAGCTGCTCGCGCGCGTCGATCTCGAGCTCCACGATCCGATCGCTGCCGCGCGGCGCCACGAGCGACAGGGCGACGGCGACCGCGACGATGGTCGCGACCGCGCCGATGAGGTTCGGCAGCGCGAACGTCGTCTCGGTGACGGGGATGACCTGGCCGCCGAGGTGCTCGGCGATGAAGGAGTCGGGGGTCGCCGCGGTGAGCGGGCCGGAGCCCGAGTAGCCCATGTGCCACACGACGAAGCCCGAGAAGCCGGCGGCGACCAGCATCGGGAAGTGCAGGCGCAGCCCCCGCTCCCTGCCCGAGGCGGCGACCTCGCGTGCCAGCAGGCCGCCGACGACGAGGCCGAGGCCCCAGGTGATGAGCGACGCGACCGCCGCGATCACGAAGACGAACAGGTACGCCTGCACCGGCGTCTGCGGCAGGGCCGCGAGCCGCGTCAGCAGCTTCCGCACCGGGCGGGTGTTGGCGAGCATGTGACCCAGCAGCAGGATGAGCGCCATCTGCGTCATGAACGCGAGCAGGCCCGACAGTCCATCGCCCCAGCCCTTGACGAGCTCGACCGGGTTCGTCTGCGTGACCGTGAGCGCGAGCAGCGCGACGATCAGCGTGAGGACGATGGCGAAGACGAGCGCCGACGGGATCCACCGTTCGACCACGGTGTTGATGGGCCGCATGGCCCGAGCCAGCGGGGCGCCGGATCGCTGGGTATCGACAGGGGCGTTCGACATGCTTCACCTCGTTGTGTGCGGAGATCGGTAATGGGCCTAGGGGACCAAGACCGACACTAGCGATCAGCGGAGGGGCGAGGCGCCGTCCCGGCCCCGAGCGCGCACCACGAGCTTGCGCAGCTCGTCGAGCCACAGCACGCACGACGCGAGCCCGAGGCACACGAGCCACTGCGCGAGCGAGAGCGGCGCCGTGCCGAACGCGGCCTGCAGCAGCGGCACGTGCACGACGAGCACCTGTGTGACGACGCCGAACGCGATCGCCGCCCACAGCCAGCGGTTCGCGAGCAGCCCCGTGAAGGCGGATGCCGACTCGGAGCGGGCGTTGAGCGCGTTGCACAGCTGCGCGAGCACGAGCGTGGTGAAGGCCGCGGTGCGGGCGGTGTCGACGCTCTCGCCGCCCTCCACGAGCCCGCCCGGCAGGTGGATGTCGATCGCGAGCAGCGTGACCACCGCCATCGCCGCCCCCATCGAGACGATCCATCCCCACATCCGCCCGTCGATCACTCGGTCGTCGCGTGCTCGCGGCGGCCGCGCCATCACGTCCTCCGTCTCGGGGTCGACACCCATCGCGAGCGCGGGACCCGAGTCGGTGACGAGGTTGATCCAGAGGATCTGCGTCGCCAGCAGCGGCACGACCATCGCGTCGCCCTCGCCGGTGAGCCCGAGGAAGCCGGCGAGCAGCACGCCGAGCAGCATCGTCAACACCTCGCCCATGTTCGACGAGAGCAGGTAGCGCAGGAACTTGCGGATGTTGCCGAAGATCACGCGGCCCTGCCGCACCGCCGCCACGATCGTGGCGAAGTCGTCGTCGGTCAGGATCATCGCGGCGGCCTCCTTCGAGACCTCGGTGCCCGTGATGCCCATCGCGACGCCGATGTCGGCCTTGCGCAGCGCCGGGGCGTCGTTGACGCCGTCGCCGGTCATCGACACGATGTGGCCGTCCGCCTGCAGCGCCTCGATGATGCGCAGCTTGTGCTCGGGCGCGACGCGCGCGAAGACCGACGTCTCCCGCACGGCCGCGCGCAGCGCATCCTCGTCCATCGCATCCAGCTCCGGGCCGGCCACGGCGCGGCCTCCGTCGGTGATGCCCAGCTCCTGCGCGATGCGGAGCGCGGTCGCGGGGTGGTCGCCCGTGATCATGACGATGCGGATGCCGGCACCGCGCGCCTGCGCGACCGCGTCGGCCGCCTCGCTGCGCGGCGGGTCGATGATGCCGACCGTGCCGACGAGGATCAGGTCGCGCTCGAGCGCGAGCCCGGCCTCCGCGTCGAAGACGCCGTCAGGGCCGGTCGCGGCGGCGAGCTCCTCGGGCTCGAGCGGGCGGTAGGCGACGGCGAGCGTCCGCAGCGCCTGTGCGGACATCGACGCGACGTCGTCGCGCACCCCCTCCCGGTCCTCGGGCGTGAGCGCCTCGAGCTCGAGCCCGCGCCGCGTGCGCGAGCAGCGCTCGAGCAGCACGTCCGGCGCGCCCTTCGAGATGAGCACCGGCCGCGGCCGGCCCGCGATGCGGTCCTCGGCATCCTCGACGACCACCGACATGAGCTTGCGCTCCGACGTGAACGGCACCTCGCCGATGCGCGTGAACCGCTGCCGGCGTCGCTCGCTGAGGCCCGCCTTGCGCTCCGCCACCACGAAGGCCGCCTCCGTCGGGTCGCCGACCACGACCCAGCTGCCGTCGTCGTCCTGCCGCACCTCGGCGTTCGAGGCGAGGGTGCCGCCGGAGAGCACGACGATGTCCTCCTCGCGCAGGTCGAGCTCCGGATCCTGCTCGAGCAGCGGCTTGCCCTCGACGAGCACGTCGCCGTCGGGGGCGTAGCCGACGCCGGAGATGTCAGCGACGCCTGAGCGGGAGTGCACCTTGAGCATCGTCATCTCGTTGCGGGTGAGGGTGCCGGTCTTGTCGGAGCAGATGACGGATGCCGACCCGAGCGTCTCGACCGAGGACAGGTTCTTCACGATCGCGCCGCGCTCGCTCATCGCCTGCACGCCGATCGACAGCACGACCGAGAGGATCGCCGGTAGCCCCTCCGGCACGGCGGCCACCGCGAGCGAGACGCCGACGAGCAGCACGTCGACGGCGTCCTGCACCGAGCGGATGCCGCTCGTGAGGCCGATCGCGAGCATCACGACCGCGGCGATGACGACGACGGCGATGCCGAGCGTGCGGCCCACGCGGGCGATCTCGCGCTGCAGCGGCGTGGGCTCCTGCTCGGTGTCGGCGAGCAGGGCCGCGACCTTGCCCATCTCGGTGCGCATCCCGGTCGCGGTGACGACGGCTCGGCCCACGCCCTGCGTGACGGCGGTGCCCTTGAAGACCATGTTCGTGCGATCGCCGAGCGGCACCGGCCCGGCGAGTGGGCTCGTCGACTTCGTCACCGGCGCCGATTCACCGGTGAGCGCGGCTTCGGCGATCTGCAGCGACGACGACGTGAGCAGGCGCGCGTCGGCGCCGACCGAGTCGCCCTCCGAGAGGGAGAGGAGGTCGCCGGGCACGAGCTCGGCCGCCGACACCCGCTCGATGCGGCCGTCGCGGACGACCGAGGCGGTGACGGCGGTCATGTCCTTCAGCGCCGCCACGGCATCCGCTGCCTTCGCCTCCTGGGCGTAGCCGAGCAGGGCGTTGGCGATCACGACGAGCAGGATGACGATCGCGTCGACCGGTGCGCCGTGCGCGCCCTCGAACAGCCACGCCGCGGTCGAGATGGCGACGGCGACGAGCAGCAGCACGATGAGCGGATCGGCGAACTGCCGCGCGATGCGCCGCCACGCCGGCTCCGGCGGCGCGGCATCGAGCTCGTTCGCGCCCCATCGCTCCCGGCGCTCGCCCACCGCATCCGCGCTCAGCCCGGATTGCGGGTCGGTGCCTGCCTCGCGCGCCGCGGCTCCGGTATCGAGGAGCGTCCACTCGACCGCGTCGTCGCCAGCCCCCGACTCCGTCCGGGGCGATCGGGGGCTGTCGGTCACGATCGGGCTCCTGTCCTGACGCGATGCCGCGCTGTCGGGCGGTGGGCTCACCCGCACGCTATCGGCTGCTCGCGCACCCGGCCAGGCGCGGCGCCGCGCCTGGCTGCGCACCCGCGTGGGATGCTGGACGGCATGGACGCGACGCCCGATCAGGCCCCGCAGGACGACGGCGCAGTGCCGGCCGGCGGCGCAGTGCCGCCCACGGGGGCGTCGCCGTCGCAGCAGTCGCACGAGGAGCTGCGCGTGACCGTGCGCCGCTCACCGAAGTACGGCGTCTTCACGGCCATCGGCGCGCTCGTCGGCATCGTCGCCGCCTGGATCCTCACCTCGAGCGTCGGTCCGTCGGCCGATGCGACGGGCCAGCAGGTCGACACCACGCCCGTCATCGGCCTCATGCTCGTGGTCGGCTTCGTCGTCGGCGGCGTGCTGGGGGCGATCGTCGCGATCATCGTCGACCGCTCGCTCTCGAGGGGCACGCGCACGGTGCTCGCCGAGCGGATCGAGACACGTGACGCGGAGGCGCTGGAGGCGTCTCCGGCCGACGTGGGCGAGGCGGCGTTCGCGCCCCTCGAGCCGGCGGCCGACGATGGCGCCACCCCGCAGCGCGCTGCTGCGCCCGAGGACGACCGCCCGCGCGAGGGCTGACATGCCGGCTCGGCGCGCGCGGCTCGGGCTGGCGCATGCGCTCGCCTGGACGGCGATCGGCCTCGCGATGACCGCCATCGCGACGGATGCGCTGCGGCACGACGGCGGATCGCTCGCGCTCGCGTTCGGCGGCGCGCTCGCGGCTGCCGGAGCCGCTGTCGGCCTGCTCCTGCCGCGGATCGCGGGCGCCCGCCCGCTCGCGCTCGCGGCCGGGGTCGTCGCCGCGCTGGCGATCGCCGCTGCCGCCGCACTCGCGCTGTTCGGCGAGCCTGTCGGTGTCGCGCCGGTCGCCGCGCTCGGGCTCGCCGCCGGCGCGCACAGCGCCGCGATGGCGGCCGCCGCGGTCCGCGACCCGACGCTCGCGCCGCGCGTCCGCGCCGCGCCCACGCTGCTCGCCGCCGCGGTCGGCGCGGCCTTCGTCGCAGCAGCCGCCCCGTCGCCCGCCATCACGTTCTGGGCGCTCCTCGCGACGGCCGTCGCCCTGGAGCTGCTCTCGCTCGCCCTGCTCGCGGTCGCCGGATCCGGCGCGTGGCCACAAGGCCTCGGATCGGGCATCCGGGATCGCGTCCAAGGCATGCCGGCCGTCGCCGCCCCGGCACCGCGTGCGCTGCTGGGCCTGCTGGTGCTCGCGGCCGCCGGGGCGGTCGCCATGGCAGCGCTGAGGCCCGCGCTCTCGGCGCTCGGCGCCGACGAGCCCGCGCCGGCGGGCCCCGCGGCGCTCACGCTCGCGATCGGCGCCGTCGCCGGCCCGCCGCTCGCGCGGCTCGCCGAGCGGCTCCTGCCGAGGCCCCGGGCCGCGGCCGCGCTCGCGACCCTCGGCGGCGTCGCGGCACTCGCGGCGCCGGTCGCGCGGCCCGGGGCCCTCGACCTCGCGGCGGCAGCGGTCCTCGGGTGCGCGCTCGCGGCAGCCGTCGCGCTCGCCGAGCTCGCGCGTCGCTCCGAGCTGGGGCTGTCGCGCGCGACGCCAGCCGTGCTGGCGCTCGCTGGCGCGGCGGGCGCCGCCCTCGCCGGCCTGCTGCTCGCCGCAGTGCCGCTGCCCGACGCCGTGCTCGCCGCGGCGCTCGCGTGCCTGGTCGCCGGGCTGGGCATGTGGGCGCCCGCCCTGCTGTCGGCGCCCGACCGGCAGCCGGCTAGCTGAGCTGCGTGCGCTCCACCCAGTCGAGGTACTCGGCGGTGACGGTGCCGGTCACGTACTCGCCCGTGAAGCACGACAGGTCGAGGCCCTCGACGTCGGAGCCGTCGAGGATGGCGCGCTGCAGGTCCTCCACCTCCTGGTAGACGAGGAAGTCGCTGCGGAGCGCCTCGTTCACCTGCGGGATGGACCGGCCGGACGCGATGAGCTCGGAGCGCGACGGCATGTTGATGCCGTAGACGTGCGGGTACCGCACCGGCGGCGCCGCCGACGTGAAGGTGACGGAGTTCGTGCCCACGGAGCGCATCATCTCGACGATCTCGCGGCTCGTGGTGCCGCGCACGATCGAGTCGTCGACGACGAGCACGTTCTTGCCGCGGAACTCGCTCTCGAGCACGTTGAGCTTCTGCTTCACCGACTTCTTGCGCTCCTGCTGCCCCGGCATGATGAAGGTGCGGCCGACGTAGCGGTTCTTGTAGAAGCCCTCGCGGTACTCGATGCCGAGCCGGCGGGCGACCTCCATCGCGGCGGGCCGCGACGAGTCGGGGATGGGCATGACCACATCGATGTTGCCTGCCGGCGTGTACTTCGCGATCGTGTCGGCGAGCCGCTCGCCCATGCGCAGCCGCGACTCGTAGACGTTGATGCCGTTCATGACCGAGTCGGGGCGCGCGAGGTACACGTACTCGAACGCGCACGGCAGCAGCACGGGGGAGTCGTGCGTCTGCGCCGCGGCGAGCTCGCCGTCGGGCGTGATGAAGATCGCCTCGCCGGGCGCGACGTCGCGCTCCAGGTGGAATCCCGAGCCCGTGAGCGCCACCGACTCGCTCGCGACCATCCACTCGGTGCGGCCGCTCTCGCCCACTCGCGAGCCGAGCACGAGGGGACGGATGCCGAAGGGGTCGCGGAACGCGAGCAGGCCGTGGCCGGCGATGAGCGCGATGACCCCGTAGGAGCCCTCGACCCGCTCGTGCACGCGGCGCACGGCCATGAAGAGCCGGTCGGCGTCGAGGTCGCCACCCTTGACGAGCGCCTGCAGCTCGGAGCCGAGCACGTTGACGAGCATCTCGGTGTCGCTGCCGGTGTTGACGTGCCGGTGGTCGACGGTCGCGAGCTCCTGCTCGAGCTCGCGCGTGTTCGTGAGGTTGCCGTTGTGCACCAGCACGATCCCGTAGGGAGCGTTCACATAGAACGGCTGCGCCTCGAGCTCGTTGGCCGCCTCCCCGCGCGTCGCGTAGCGCACGTGACCGAGGCCGAGGTTGCCGAGCAGCGCCCGCATGTCGCGCGTGCGGAACGCCTCGCGCACCTGGCCCTTCGCCTTCTTCACGTGGATCGAGCGCGCCTCGGCGGTGGCGATGCCGGTGGAGTCCTGCCCGCGGTGCTGGAGGAGCGCGAGTGCGTCGTAGACCTGCTGGTTGACGCTGGAGTCCGAGACGATGCCGACGATGCCGCACACAGGCGAGCTCCTTCTGTCGCGGGGGGAGGATGCCAGTCTAACGACCGGCGTGTGCCGCCCGGTCGCGGTCGGCGGATGCGTCCAGCCGCTCACGGGACGTCCAGGGAGCGGGAGCAGAGTGGGGTACATGCGCTTCGACACCGAATCGATCAAGAACTTGCCAGAGCAGACTCAGGAGTGGCCCGGCCGCACCGATGACCTGCAGCCGTTGCCCGACCACGGCGAGACGAGCTACACGGGCCGCGGCCGGCTCGAGGGCAAGCGCGCGCTCGTCACCGGCGGCGACTCCGGCATCGGTCGCGCGACCGCGATCGCCTTCGCGAAGGAGGGCGCCGACGTCGCGATCGCCTACCTGCCGCAGGAGCAGGACGACGCCGAGGAGACCCGCACGCACATCGAGGCGGCCGGTCGACGCGCCGTGCTCATCGCGACGGATCAGCGCACCGAGCAGGCGAACATCGAGCTCGCCCAGCAGGCGGTCGATGCGCTCGGCGGCCTCGACATCCTCGTGAACAACGCGGGCTACCAGATGGCCCAGGAGTCGCTCTCCGACATCACCGACGAGCAGCTGCGCCAGACGTTCGAGACGAACATCTTCGCGATGTTCAACCTCACGAAGGCCGTGCTGCCGCACCTCGGCGAGGGCGCCAGCATCATCAACTGCTCCTCGATCCAGGCGGTGGACCCCTCCGACACCCTGCTCGACTACGCCTCGACGAAGGCGGCCATCAACAACTTCACGGTGAACCTGGCGACCCAGGTCGGCGAGCGCGGCATCCGCGTCAACGCCGTCGCACCGGGTCCGATCTGGACGCCGCTGCAGCCGGCCACGAAGCCGAGCGTGAAGGACTTCGGCATGAACGCGCCGCTCGGCCGCCCTGGGCAGCCGATCGAGGTCGCGACGGCCTTCGTCTACCTCGCGAGCGACGAGGCGAGCTACGTCTCGGGCACGGTGCTCGGCGTCACCGGCGGCAAGCCGGTGTTCTGACCTCAGGCGCGCTTGGAGGTCGATGCGACCAGCGTCCACTCCTCCCAGGCGCCACCCGCCTGGGTGCGGCTGCTGACGAGGCCGAGGCCCTGCACGAAGCACAGGTCGGAGCGTCGCTCAAAGGCGGTGATCGTGCCGTCGGGCGCCTCGACCTCGCCGGCGCGCACCTCGGCGAAGCACACCACGTCGCGCGTCGCGCCCAGCACCGGCATCTCGCCCGCGCCGGCGGCGCGGATCGTGCGGGTGGAGTCCTCGAACTCCGCGAACCGTCCGGTGCCGAGCGGCCCGATCTCGATCGGCTCGGCGGGCGCGCTCGCGTGCTGCAGCCGAGAGGCGCTCGGGATGGTGAAGTCGACGTCGAAGACCGGGTCTGGTGCCTGCCGCCATGCCTGGTTGAAGCCGAGCTGCAGGTTCTCGCTGTAGGAGCCGTCGGCCTCCGCTCGGGCCTCGGAGACGATGGTCACCGGGTCGAACCGGCCGTCGACGAAGCTGTACCGCTGGGTCACGCTGACGTCGACGCCGCTGTCCCGCACGGCGACGACCCGGGACGTGCGTGTCGCGTCGACCTCGAACCCTGCCGACGTGGTGACGAGGTACTGCCAGACCGTGCCGTCGTGCACATCCCAGTAGCCCGTCTCGCTGAGCCGGTCGATGTAGCCGAGCTCCTCCTCCGTCAGCTGGACGCGCGCCGCGCCGGTGGCGGGCGTCTCGCCCGCGCTCGGCGCGGCTACAGCCCCGGGAAGCGGCAGCTCCTGCGCCGGCTCGGACACGGGCTCCATGCGCACGGACGGCGCCGCGCTGCAGCCGGCCACGAAGCACGAGAGCACCACGGTGACGCTCAAGGCGCCCATGCGTCCACGCGCGGGCTTCATGCCTGCTCCTCCTCGAGCCTGCCGGCGAGCCGGGAGGCGAAGTCGCGGAGCGGCCCGTACGCGACGCTGTCCTTCGGTCCGACGGGGATCGAGAGCGTGGTCGGTCGTGTCGCGGCGTACCACTCCACCCGGAAGTTCGCGCGGGTCCCGCCGCTCGGGACGGGGTCGAGCCAGAGGACGAACGTCGCGGTCCGCTCGCCGGAGCTGTGGACGCTGCCGGTGACGGCGCCCTCGTCGAACACCTTGTCGATGCGCAGCTCCGTCGCACCGTCGCTGCCGCGCTCCGCCTCGGTGCGCACCAGCTCGATGACGCGCTGCGCGTCGGCGGGCACCGTGATGGCGAAGCCGAGCGCGCTCATCCGGTCCTGGATCCTGCCGGCCGGGGCGACGGGTGCGACGGGTCGCTTCGCGACGACGGTGCCGGCCCTGGCCTCGGACGGTGGGCTCATCGCCGGCGCGGGCGTCTCCACCGGCGCTTCGCTCTCCGCGGCGGGCGGCGCGAGCGCGGGCACCGCATCGACTTCCGGCTGCGGAGTGGTCCGCGGCCGCCGCTCGGCCTCGGCACGGAGCGCCGCGAGCGCACGGCGCTGTGCTCGGGCGCCGAGACGATCGGCGGAGAGCGCCACGATCGCGAAGACCGCGGCCAGCAGCGCGAGCAGGGCGGCGCCCGCCCACCAGAGCGGCCAGGGCACGCGAGACGCATCCCAGCTGCCCGTGACGGCACCCACGGGCGTCGCGAGGAAGAGCGACCCGTCCTCACTCGCTGCGCCGATGGCGGGCGGGGACGGCATCGCGCCGAGGCGCTCGTCGATCGCGATCTCCGAGAGCGTCGCTCCGGATGCGAGCTCGACCAAGGCGATGCGGGGCGCCTCCCCGCCGAGCCCCACCATGAGGGTCCCGGCGGCCGGTCCATCGGCGACGCCGAAGACGGGGGCCGTCGGGTCGTAGGCGGCATCCGCGTCCAGCGAGATCGGGTCGAGGAGCAGCAGTCGCTCGTCGCTCCAGATGGCGAGCGACTCGCCGCCGTCGACGAGCGCGAGGCCGGTCGTCCCGCTCGTCGGCGCGGCGACCGAGCGGACGATGCTCCCTCCAGCCGCATCGACCACCACGAGCGCGGCATCGGCCAGCGCGTACACCCGGGAGGAGGGTCCGGACGCGAGCTCCGAGACCGGCAGGCCGACGTCGACCTCCCGGACCTGGCCCCCGTCTCGGCCGAGCAGCAGGATCTGCTGGGCGGCCGAGACCGCCGCCGCGACGACCGACCCGTCGGCGCTGATGGCCACGGTCGCCTCGGCGACGTCGCTGACACCGAGATCCGCGGCCGCGAGCTCGGTCGCGACCGGGGCGGCGATGTCGATGAGCGAGAGCGTGCCCGACGCGTCGACGACCGCGAGCAGGTCGCCGCCGGGCGAGAGCGAGAGGTCGCGCGCCTCGTCGCCGAGCTCGACGGTCGACTCGGTCGACCCTGTTGGCTCGGTCGACCCGGGCGACGAGGCGCCGTCGAACCTCGTGACGGAGACCGTCGCGCCGTCACCGAACGCCGCGACGCCGGCGGCGCTCGCGGTGGGTGCGTCGGTGGGCGGGAGCGGCGCGCCCTCAGGCAGACCGCCCATCGATCCGAGGCCGGCAGCGGCCAGGGTGCCGTCCTGCAGCTGCGTCGCCGAGGCCAGCGTCGCGGAGTGCTGCACGAGCGGCACCGCGATCGCCGCGACGGCGAGCGAGGCGAGCACGGCCGCAGCGGCTCCGGCTCGGCGGCGGATCCGCCGCGCAGGTACCGCGACCTCGAACATCAGGCAGCCCTCCCGCCTCGGGAGCCACGACCACGCGGGCTCTGGCGTCGAGCGTAGGCACGAGCAGGGCGGCCGTCCATGCCCCTTGCACGATGCGCAGGGTGCCCTGAGGGTCGATCGATCCTCGGTCGCGGGGCGGTGCTCCCGCGCGCGATCCGTCCGTCAGCCGTCGACGCGCTGCCGAGCGGCGGCGAACGCGGCGACCGCCCGGTCGACGTCGTCGTCGGAGTGCGCGGCAGACAGCTGCACGCGGATGCGCGCCTCGCCCTTGGGCACGACCGGGAACGAGAAGGCAGTGACGTACACGCCCTCCTCGAGCATCGCATCCGCCATGCGACCGGCCAGCCGGGCGTCGTGGAACATCACCGCGGTGATGGGGTGCTCTCCCGGCAGCAGCTCGAAGCCCGCCGCCTCCATGCCCTCGCGGAAGCGCAGCGTGTTGCGCTGCAGCCGCTCGCGCAGGGAGCCCGCGCCCTCCACGAGGTCGAGCGCAGCGAGCGAGCCCGCCACGACCGACGGCGCGAGCGCGTTCGAGAACAGGTACGGCCTCGAGCGCTGGCGCAGCAGGTCGACGATCTCGGCCCGCGCTGCGATGTAGCCGCCCGACGCGCCGCCGAGCGCCTTGCCGAGGGTGCCCGAGATGATGTCGACGCGGTCCTGCACGCCCGCGAGCTCGGGTGTGCCGGCGCCCGTCGGCCCGGTGAAGCCGACCGCGTGCGAGTCGTCGACCATCACCATGGCGTCGTAGCGCTCGGCGAGGTCGCAGATCGCCTCGAGCGGCGCGAGGTAGCCGTCCATCGAGAACACGCCGTCGGTGACGATGAGTCGCCGCCGGGCGCCGGCCGCCTCCTGCAGCCTCGCCTCGAGCTCGGCCATGTCGCGGTTCGCGTAGCGGTAGCGGGCCGCCTTCGACAGCCGGATGCCGTCGATGATCGACGCGTGGTTGAGCGCGTCGGAGATCACCGCGTCGTCGGCGCCGAGCAGCGTCGCGAACAGCCCGCCGTTCGCGTCGAAGCACGACGAGTAGAGGATGCACGCCTCCTGGCCCAGGAAGTCGGCGAGCCGCGACTCGAGCTCGAGGTGCTGGGTCTGCGTGCCGCAGATGAACCGCACCGACGCCATCCCGAAGCCCCACTCGTCGAGCGCCGCCTTGGCCGCCTCGACGACGCGCGGGTGGTCGGCCAGGCCGAGGTAGTTGTTGGCGCAGAAGTTGAGCACCTCGGTGCCGCCGGCGGTCACGGTCGCCGACTGCGGGGAGTCGAGCGGGCGCTCGTGCTTGGTGAGGCCGGCGGCCTCGATCTCGTCGAGCTCTGCGGTGATGGATGCGCGGGCGGAGAACACGGTCAGGCTCCCTCAGGGTCGGTGCTGCTGTCGGTGGTGAAGTCGAGGATGACCTTGCCCGCGGCGCCGGAGCGGGCGCGGTCGAACGCGGCCTGCCAGTCGGCGAACGCGAAGCGGTCGGTGATGACGGGCGAGACGTCGAGACCCGTCTGCGCCATCGCCGCCATGGCGTACCAGGTCTCGAACATCTCGCGGCCGTAGATGCCCTGGATGGTCAGCATGTGCGAGACGACCTTGCCGAAGTCGACCTCGATCGGCTTCGAGGGCAGGCCGAGCATCGCGATGCGGCCGCCGAAGTTGAGGTTCTCGATGATGCCGACGAGCGCGGAGGGCGAGCCCGACATCTCGAGGGCCACGTCGAATCCCTCCTGCATGCCGAGCTCGCGCTGCACGGCCCGCAATGGATTGGCACCGCTCGGCGCCGCGCTGTCGTCGTGAGCGCCCTGCGGGTTGAGCGCGCGGAAGCCGAGCGAGCGGGCGAGCTCGAGGCGCGGCTCCGCGATGTCGGTGATCACGATGTGGCGCGCGCCGGCATGCCGGGCGACCATCGCCGCCATGAGGCCGATCGGGCCCGCGCCGGTGACGAGCACGTCCTCGCCGACGACCGGGAACTTCAGCGCCGTGTGCACAGCGTTGCCGAACGGGTCGTAGAGGCCGAAGACGTCGAGCTCGTCCGACGTCGCGGTCGCCGCGGTGACCCCCGGGTGCACCCAGACGTTCGTCGCCGGCAGCACGACGTACTCCGCGAAGCAGCCGTTGCGCTGCACGCCGAGGTTCGACGTGCGGATGCAGAGGTGACGGCGGCCGGCGCGGCAGTTGCGGCAGTGGCCGCACACGACGTGGCCCTCGCCGGACATGATCTGGCCGACGGCGAAGTCGGTGACGCCCTCGCCCACCTCGACGATCTCGCCGCAGAACTCGTGCCCGACGGTGAGGCCCGGCGTGACCGCGGACTCGGCCCACGCATCCCACGCATCGATGTGCAGGTCGGTGCCGCAGATGCCTGCACGCAGCACGCGCACCTTGACATGGCCTGCGGGGGTCTCGGGCTCGGGCAGCTCGATCAGCTCGAGTCCGGGCCTGCCTCGAGTCACCAGTGCATGCATGGGCGTCTCCGTCGACGGTGGTGGGTGTGCCGCCCCCATCCTGGCATTTCTCAACGTCGCCAGTGGTCGCTCGAGGCGCCATGGCGGCCGTGCGACCACTGGCGACGTTGAGAAGATCGGCGGCTCGGTAGCCTGGGGGCATGACCGATCCGTATGCGTCCGCCGGCGTCGACACCGAGGCGGGCGACCGCGCGGTGGAGCTCATGAAGGTCGCGGTGTCGCGCACCCACGGCCCGGGCGTGCTCGGCGGCGTAGGCGGCTTCGCCGGCCTCTTCGACCTCTCGGCCGCCGGCTCGTACGCGAAGCCGCTGCTGGCGACGTCGACCGACGGGGTCGGCACGAAGATCGCGCTCGCGCAGGCGGTCGACAAGCACGACACGATCGGCCAGGACCTCGTCGGCATGGTCGTCGACGACATCGTCGTGGTGGGCGCGAAGCCGCTGTTCATGACCGACTACATCGCGTGCGGCCGAGTCGTGCCCGAGCGCATCGCCGACATCGTGCGCGGCATCGCCGAGGCGTGCGCGGCGACCGGCACCGCCCTCGTCGGCGGCGAGACGGCCGAGCATCCCGGCGTCATGCAGCCCGACGACTACGACATCGCGGGCGCCGCCGTCGGCATCGTGGAGGCGGATGCGGTGCTGGGTGCCGAGCGCGTGCGCGCCGGCGACCACGTGGTCGCGATGGCATCGTCCGGGCTCCACTCCAACGGCTTCTCGCTCGTGCGGCACATCCTCGCGCAGCGCGGCATCGCCCTCACCGACCGCGTCGACGAGCTCGGCGGCGTGGCGGCGGAGGTGCTGCTCGAGCCCACACGCCTCTACACGCTGCCGCTGCTCGGCATGCTCGAGCAGGGCCTCGGCATCCGGTCGATCTCGCACGTCACCGGCGGCGGCATCGCCGCGAACCTCGCCAGAGTGCTGCCGCAGGGAATGGCGGTCGAGATCGACCGCAGAGGCTGGCAGGTGCCGGCCGTGTTCGACGCGCTCGCGCAGCTGGGCGGCTTCCCGCTCACGCAGGCAGAGGGCACCTGGAACCTGGGCCTCGGCATGCTCGTCGTCGTCGACGAGGCCGACGCCGCGGCGGTCGTCGCCGCGAGCGAGCACGCGGGCATCGCCGCCATGACGGTCGGTCGAGTGGATGCGGCCGGCCCGGCCTCGCCCGACGCCGTCGGCTGGGTGCAGGGCGCGAAGGGCGTCGACGGCGGTGCCGTGCGCCTGACCGGCACCTACCGCTGACATACCAGACGTCCAGGAGACTCTGACGCGGGCGGCGTACGGTGGCCCGTGATTCGACCGAGCATGCCACCGGAACGAGGGGGGAACGGGATGCAGTCAGACGCCGATCGCCACCGGCCCCGTGACTCGGGCCCGGTGTCGGAGCAGTCGCCGCCCACGGAGGGCGACACCGCTCGGCAGCCGCCGCCGCGCACGCCGCAGGGGTCGCCGTCACGCGTGCCGCCGCGTGCCGTGCAGCAGCAGCGCTACGCGCCGCCCCAGTACGGCGCGCCGCAGCAGTACAACGACCCCCGGCACGGGAGCGCCGGCATCGGCGCCTCGCACGCCGCTTCCCGGACGGCGCCCGGCTATGCGCCACCGTTCCCGGGCACCCGCTTCGCCCCGGCGCTCGACGGTCGCGACGCCCCGCTCATCCACCCCGCTGCCGCGCAGGCGTCGAACGTGACGCCGTACGGCGTGCCCGTCTATCAGACGCCGGTGTACGCCTACGCGCCGCAGCCGCAGCGCGGCCTGTCGATCACCGCGCTCGTGCTCGGGCTGTGCTCGTTCCTGTTCGCGTGGACGCTCGTCGTGGTGCCGATCATCGGCATCGTGTTCGGCTTCATCGCGCTGCGCCGAGAGCCGGCGGGCAAGGCGATGGCGATCATCGGGCTCGTCACGTCGGTGATCGGGCTCCTGTGGGTGCTGCTCTTCTACATGCTGCCGCTGTTCGGTGTGCTCGGGGCGATGCTCTTCACGCTGAACGCCTGACCTGCCGCTCGACCCGCGATCGGCCGTACGCTGGGGCGGGCGCTGTCAGGCGCCCCCTGCACCAGCACCCCGTCACGCGAGGAACCAGCCATGACCTACACCCCTCCCGAGCAGCCCGCTCAGGGCGGCTACCAGCCGTACCAGCCAGGCTCCGCCCCCGGCCAGCCCGGATCCGCCGCCGGCCAGCCGGGCTCCGCGCCCGGCTACGGCGGCTACGGCGCCCTCCCGGCCTCGACCTCCCGCAAGCTGTCGATGTGGGGCCTCATCCTCGGCATCTCGAGCATCATCATCCCGATCTGGATCAATGCGATCGCGGGCGGCGTCCTGTCGGGCATCGGGCTCGCGAAGGAGCCGGCCGGCAAGACCATGGCGATCTGGGGCCTCGTGACCTCGATCCTCGGCTTCATCTGGGCGTTCATCTTCTGGCCGGTGGTGCTGGTCGGCATCCTCGCCGCCGTCGTCGCGCCGTACGCGACCACCAGCTAGGCCATCGACGAGTGAGGGCCCGCCGACCGGCGGGCCCTCACGCGTTCCCGAGGCTCAGTCCCGGCGGTCGCGGCGGGCGGGGCTGACGCCGAAGAGGTAGACGGCGTCGAGGACGCCGAGCGTGTTCGTCACCAGCAGGGTCACGAACCACGGCTTGCTGCGATCCTGGGCGGCGCGCCACAGCGACGCACCCTTCCACGCCAGGCTCCACGCCACCGCGACGGCGAGCAGCCCGCGGCCCGGCGGGCTCGCAAGCTCGTGGCGGAGCCTGGCTTCGTCGATGGCGCGCGTCCTCATGCGCCGACTGTCGCACGGGAGGCGTCCCGGCACCAGCCCGAGGTCGCCGCAGCGAGTGCCCGGCTCGCGCCGGTCAGCACTCGATGAACGCCACGGCGAGCCCGCCGAGCGAGGTCTCCTTGTACTTGTCGCTCATGTCGGCGCCAGTGCGGCGCATGGTCTCGACGGCGGTGTCGAGGCTGACGTAGTGCGTGCCGTCGCCCTGCTGCGCCATGCGCGCCGCGTTGATGGCCTTGACGCTCGCCATCGCGTTGCGCTCGATGCACGGGATCTGCACGAGCCCCTTGATGGGGTCGCACGTGAGGCCCAGGTTGTGCTCGATGCCGATCTCAGCGGCGTTCTCGATCTGCTCGGGCGTCGCGCCCAGCACGGCGGCGAAGCCGGCGGCGGCCATCGCGCACGCCGAGCCGACCTCGCCTTGGCAGCCCACCTCCGCGCCCGAGATCGACGCGTTCGACTTGATGATGATGCCGATCGCGCCGGCGACCAGCAGGAATCGCACCGACCACGGCACCTCGTCGTCGACGCAGTTCGCGAAGCGGTCGGCGTAGTGCATGACGGCGGGGATGATGCCCGCGGCGCCGTTCGTGGGCGCGGTGACGACGCGCGCCCCGGCGGCGTTCTCCTCGTTCACGGCGAGGGCGTAGAGGTTGACCCACTCCATGCCCTCGAGCAGGTCGGGCCTGCCCGTCTTCGGAGCGGCGTCGCGCTCGAGCAGCTTCGCCTGCCAGTCCTTGGAGCGGCGCTTCACGTTGAGACCGCCCGGCAGGATCCCGTCGGTCTCGATGCCGTGCGCGACGCACTCCTGCATGACGGCCCAGATGCGCTCGAGCCGCTCGATGGTCTCCTCGCGCGAGCGCCAGGCCGTCTCGTTCTCGAGCATGAGCTCGGCGACCGACAGGCCGGTCTCGCGGCAGCGCGCGACGAGCTCGTCGCCGTGCGTGAACGGGTAGCGCACCGGGTGCGCCTGC
Source organism: Agrococcus sp. DT81.2 (assembly GCF_049844935.1). Taxonomy (NCBI): domain Bacteria; kingdom Bacillati; phylum Actinomycetota; class Actinomycetes; order Micrococcales; family Microbacteriaceae; genus Agrococcus; species Agrococcus sp. DT81.2. The sequence continues at coordinate 22,801 of NZ_JBNCLZ010000003.1, forward strand.
ACCGCGGGCGCCGGCACGGGGGAGAGCACATCGCCCTCGTCGTGCCGCATGACGAAGCCGCCGCCGACCGAGTAGTAGCCCGCGCTCGCGACGGTCTCGTCGTCGGCGTCGTAGGCGGTGATGCGCAGCGCGTTGGGATGCTCGGGCCGCACCGTGAGCGGGCGGAACACGAACACCTTCGCCTCGTCGAACGGCACGGCTCGTCGGCCGGCGAGCAGCAGCTCGGAACTCGCCCGGATGCGCTCGAGGGTGTCGGCGATCTGCGGCGTCTCGACGGTGTCGGGCGCCAGTCCTGACAGGCCGAGCATGATGGCGGTGTCGGTGCCGTGCCCGGAGCCGGTCGCACCGAGCGAGCCGAACAGGTCGACGCGGAGCCGCACGATGTCGTCGAAGCGGCCCGACGCATCCGCTTGCACGACGAAGTCGAGCGCCGCCCGCATGGGGCCGACGGTGTGCGACGAGGAGGGTCCGATGCCGATCTTGAACAGGTCGAGCACCGAGAGCGACTCGAAGACCGGTGCGGTCTCGGTCGCATGCCTGCCGAGGGCGGCGGGCGCGTTCAGCGGGGCGGTGGGGACGTGCGAGGTCACGATCGGCTCCTTCGCGTCAAGCGCAGCGGAGCCGGGTGCGGCTCAGGCGCTGCGGCCCGTCTGGTATTCGTCAGCGTAGTCGTCGTCCTCGGCCTCGGAGCCCGACTCGTACTGGGCGTAGTCAGCCCACTTGTCGGCCTCCGAGTTGTCCGCGGGGGCGGCGCCCAGCTCTGCAGCCAGGATGTTGTAGTTGATGTTCGGGCTGAACGACTTCAGCTCGCGCGCCAGCTTCGTGTGCTTGGCCTTCTGGCGACCACGTCCCATGCTGGACCCCCTTGCGGACGGCGTCGGCGCGGAGCCGACGAACGGTGAGAGAACTGCGGTGATAAGTCCAACCTCCATCGTAGCATCGCGCCCGCCGGTCGGCTGTGGCGCCGCCATGCGTGGGGATGGGGTTCCGCGGGGCTATGCCGCGACCGCCGGCACGAGCAGCGCGCCGAGCAGCAGACCCGCGGATGCGGCGATCGCGCCGCCGACGACGGTGACCGCGATCGTCGTGAGCGCCCGGCCGCCGCGGCGCCCGTCCAGCTGCTCGACCGCCTGGACGGCGAATGCGGAGTAGGTGGAGAGGCCGCCGCAGAAGCCGGTGACGAGCAGGGCCCGCCACGTGTCGTCGAGCACGAGCAGGCCCGTGAGGATGCCGGCGAGCAGGCTCGCGACCAGGTTGACGGCGATCGTGGCGCGCACCGGCCGCTCGCGCAGCGCGGCGCCGGCCAGGAAGCGCACCACCGCGCCGGCGCCGCCCGCGACCGCGACGCCCAGCAGTTCGAGCGGCGTCATGCCGAGCGCTCCCTGACGAGACGGCGACCGAGCAGCAGGCCGGCCCACGCCGCGAGCAGGCAGGCCGCGAGCATCCCCAGCGCGAGCGCGATGCCCGGGAGCGCCGGCACGAGCGTCGACCATCCGCCGCTCGCTCCGCCCGCGGAGACGCTCGCGACGGCGACCGCGCTGAAGGTGGTGAAGCCGCCGAGCAGGCCCGCGCCGATCCCGTGCCGGAGCCAGTCGGGAGCGCTCGCGAGGGCGGCGACCGAGATGCCGAGCAGCGCGCAGCCGAGGCTGTTCACCACGAGCAGCGCCCACCAGTCGGAGATCCTGGACTCGAGCAGCGCCCTCGCCGCAGTGCCGATCGCGCCGCCGACCGCCACGGCGAGCAGGGAGCGGGCGAGCGGCATGAGAGAAGCGTAGGTCGGGCGCCCGCGGGCGGCTTGACATTGACGTTGCGTCAACCTCTAGCGTCGTCGTCATGGAGTGGTCGATCCAGCGCATCGCGAAGCTCGCCGGCGTCTCGAGCCGCACCCTGCGGCACTACGACGCCGTCGGCATCCTCGCCCCCGCCCGCACCGACGCGGGCGGGATGCGCTGGTACGACGAGGCGTCGCTCGCCCGCCTGCAGCGCATCCTGCTGCTGCGCGGGCTGGGTGTCGGGATCCCCGCGATCGCCGACAGCCTCGAGCGCGCATCCGACGAGGACGCGCTCGCGGCGCACCTCGCCGACCTCGAGCGCGAGGCCGACCGCATCCGCAGACAGATCCGCGCCGTCGAGCAGACGCTGCGGGCACGAGAGAAGGGAGCCGCCATGACGGCAGAGGAAGCGCTCGACGGGTTCGACCAGAGCCAGTACGAGCAGGAGGTCACCGAGCGCTGGGGCGCCGACGCGTGGAAGCGCGGCCAGGACTGGTGGAAGCGCATGTCGGCGGACGACAAGCGCCGCTTCCAGCAGGAGCACCTCGACGTCGCCGGCGGCTACGCCGCGGCGCGCGAGGCGGGCGAGAGCGTCGACTCCGAGCGCGTGCAGGCGCTCGTGGAGCGCCACTACCGCTGGGTGGGCGCCGGCTGGCAGACGGCCGAGCCGGACGTCGAGATGTTCGCCGGGCTCGGCGACATGTACGTCGCCGACGAGCGGTTCGCCGCGAACTACGGCGGCACCGAGGGCGCCGAGTACGTGCGCGACGCGATGCGGGCGTTCGCGGCGAAGCGCAGGCAGTAGCGGGCTGCGCTCCCGCGCGCCCACCGCGGGGCGCGGCCGATCGGACCCAGGGGCGGATGCGGGGCGCCGGCCCCCATCCGCCCCATGGCGGACGGTGAGAGGATGCGCGAGTGCATCTGCTCTCGCTCGCCAGCCTGAAGAACCGAGCGCTCATCGTCCTCGCGACGCTGTGCATCGCGATCTTCGGCGGGGTCGCCCTCGCCAACCTCAAGACCGAGCTGACGCCGGAGCTCGAGCTGCCGGCGGTCGTCGTCACGACGACGCTGCCCGGCGCGAGCCCCGAGATCATGAGCGAGGACGTCACCGGCCCCATCGAGCGCGCCATCCAGTCGGTGCCGGGGCTCGAGGGCACCTCCGGCACGTCGTCGACGAGCTCGAGCGTGGTGTTCGCCGAGTTCACCTACGGCATCAACATCCCGACGACCGAGCAGCGCGTGCAGCAGGCGGTCAACCGCATCCTCTCCCAGCTGCCCGAGAACGCCGAGCCGACGGTGCTCACGGGCTCGATCGCCGACTTCCCGGTGCTGCGCATCGCCATCTCGGGGCCGGGGGAGCAGTCGGCGCTCGTCGACCGCATCGAGACGATCGCGGTGCCCCAGCTCGAGCGCACCGACGGCGTCCGCGCGGTGCAGCTGCAGGGCGCGCCCGGCCAACGCATCACCATCGACCCGGATGACGCGGCGCTCACCGCAGCGGGTCTCTCCCGGCTCGACATCACCGAGGCGATCGACGAGCACGGCCAGCTGCTGCCCGGCGGCACCGTCGACGACGGCGACCAGACGCTGAGCGTGCAGATCGGCGAGCGGCTCGGCTCCGTCGACGACGTCGCGAGCCTGCCGCTCAGCCGCGAGCAGGCCGCGGAGCCCGACCCCGCGAACCCCGCCAACGCCCCGCCCGCGACAGAGACGATCACGATCGGCGACATGGCCGAGGTCGCCCTCGAGCAGGACCCGGTGAGCTCGATCGCGCTCGTCGACGGCGAGCCCGCGATCATCCTCTCGATCACGAAGACGCAGGCGTCGAACACGGTCGACGTCTCCCGCGCAGTGCAGGCGCTGCTCCCGGGCCTGCAGGCGGAGCTCGGCGAGGGCGTCACGTTCACGACGGTGCTCGACCAGGCGCCCTACATCGAGCACTCGATCGAGGCGCTCGCGGTCGAGGGCGTGCTCGGCCTCTTCTTCGCCGTGCTCGTCATCCTCGTCTTCCTCTGGTCGCTGCGGTCCACGCTCGTCACCGCGGTGTCGATCCCGATCTCGGTGCTGATGACGTTCATCGGCATGTGGGGTGCCGGGTACTCGCTCAACGTCCTGACGCTCGGCGCGCTCACGCTGTCCATCGGCCGGGTCGTCGACGACTCGATCGTGGTGATCGAGAACATCAAGCGGCACCTCGCGTTCACGGCGTCGAAGTCGAGGGCGATCGTGGATGCGGTGCGCGAGGTCGCGGGCGCGATCACGGCGTCGACCGTCACGACCGTCATCGTGTTCCTGCCGCTCGCGTTCGTCAGCGACATCACCGGCGAGCTGTTCCGGCCGTTCGCGCTCACCGTCACGCTCGCGCTGCTGTCGTCGCTCGTCGTCGCGCTGACCATCGTGCCGGTGCTCGCGTCGTGGCTGCTCAAGCGGCCGAAGGAGGTCGTCGCCGCCGAGGCCGCGGCCGCGAAAGCCGCCCAAGGCACTGCGCACGGCCCCGCCGCAGCCGACGCGCGGCCGACGCGGCGCTCGCTGCTCGGCCGGCTCGGGCGGCGCAGCGCGCCCGCGAGCGCGCCGATCGCGACCGTCGCCGAGCCTGCGCCCGTCGACGTGCCGGAGCGGCCTGACCGGCTGCGGCGCGGCTACCGCCCGATCCTGCTCGCGACGCTGCGCCACCCGTGGATCGTGCTCGCGGGTGCCGCGGTCATCCTCGGCGCGAGCGTCGCGGCGCTGCCGCTCATCGCCACGAACTTCCTCGGAGACGACGGGCAGACGACCGTGCAGCTCTCGCAGGAGCTCGAGCCCGGGGCGTCGCTCGACGCGCAGCTCGACGCCGCCGGATCCCTCACGGCCGAACTCGAGCAGCTCGAGGGCGTCGAGACGGTCTCTGCCACGGTCTCGAGCGGCGCGTCGCAGTTCGCCGCGTTCACCGGCGGCGGTGGCGGCAGCGGCATCCGCTACGGCGTCATCGCGGCCGAGGGCACGGACATGCCGGCGCTGCGCGAGCGCATCCTCGCGACCGCGGACGGCGCCGAGGGCGACATCACCGTCGGCCAGTCGGCGGGGCTCGGCGGCAGCGACATCGACATCGACGTGCAGGCGCCGACGCCCGACGCGCTCGACGCGGCCACCGCATCCGTCGTCGACGCCGTGACCGGCCTCGACGGCGTCGCGCAGGTGACCGACTCGCTCGAGGGCGCGCAGCCCCTCGTGCAGGTGGCCGTCGACCGCGACCTCGCCGCGAGCCTCGGGCTCAGCGAGGCCGCCGTCTCGGGCCTCGTCGCGCAGGCGATGCAGCCGACGCCGGTGGGGGAGATCCAGCTCGACGGCGCGCTCGTGCGCATCTGGCTCGACGCGATCGCGCCGGCCGGCACGCTCGACGAGCTGCGCGAGCTCGAGCTGCCGACGCCGACCGGCCCGCTGCCGCTCTCGGACGTCGCGGAGGTCACGCAGATCGAGGGGCCCGTGTCGATCTCGACGAGCGACGGCGCCCGCACCGCGACCGTTACCGTCACTCCCGACGCGGCGGACGTCGGCGGAGTCTCGGGCGGCGTGGCGCAGGCGCTGGACGGGCTCGAGCTCGCCGACGGCGCCACCGCTTCGGTCGGCGGTGTCGCGACGCAGATCACGGATGCGTTCACGCAGCTCGGGATCGCGGCCCTCATCGCCGTGCTGCTCGTGTACGTCGTCATGGTGGCGACGTTCAAGAGCCTGCTCCAGCCGTTCCTGCTGCTCGTGTCGGTGCCCTTCGCGGCGACCGGCGCGATCGCGATGCAGCTCATCACCGGCGTGCCGCTCGGTGTCGCGTCGATGGTCGGCGTGCTCATGCTCGTCGGCATCGTCGTGACGAACGCGATCGTGCTCATCGACCTCGTCAACCAGTACCGGGATCGCGGGCTGAGCGTGCGCGAGGCGCTCGTCGAGGGCGCGGAGCGGCGCTTGCGGCCCATCCTCATGACCGCGGCCGCGACGATCTTCGCTCTCATCCCGATGGCCGCGGGACTGACCGGGCAGGGCGGCTTCATCTCGCAGCCGCTCGCGATCGTCGTCATCGGGGGCCTCATCTCGTCGACGGTGCTGACGCTCGTGGTGCTGCCCGTGCTCTACCTCGTGGTCGAGGGAGCGATCGAGCGCCGTCGCGTCCGGGCGGGCACCGGAACCCGCGCCGAGCGGCGCGGCGAGCTGGCGGCGGCCAGCGCACGCTGACAGCACTCACAGGCGATGCGTGGCGCGCATTGCTTGTATTGGTCCTGCCCGTCGACCGCCCGGAAGGAGGATGCCGGTGCCCAGCTTCCTGATCGTCCACTGCGCGAGCCAGGACGGCCGCCTGGACGAGTACCGGCAGCCGCCGACGCTCGACGTCGGCGGTCTGCGGGTGCCGCTCGACTGGGGCGACATCACCCTGCACGTGCCCGCGGGTGACCTGCCCGTGACGGTCTTCGTGACCCGCACCTCCGGTCAGGTCGAGGGCGCCATGATCACAGTGCGCGCGCCGGCGGGCACGGGCACGCGGCTGACGTTCGTGCCGCCCCTGCAGCCGGGCGGCGCCTCGCACCTGCGCATCGACGGCCAGTGGCCCGCCGACTCGTCGATGCACTACTACGCCGCGCGCGATGCGCGCACGCTCGCCGCTCCGGCGCCGTCCTCGGTGCCGACGCCGCACGTCGGCGGAGGCCGCCAGCTCGCGCAAGCCGGTCTGCGGGTGATGAGCCCCGGAGCACCGCGGCCGGCCGCGCCGACGCCGGCGGTCGGTCCGACGCCCGGATCCACCGCATCCGTGCCGGCGCAGCCCTCGTCGTTCGGCCACCGGCAGGGTGCGCTCGTCGACCCGGTCGTGCCGTCGGCGGGCTCGCCCACGCAGCCGCCGTCGTCGAGCGGCCCGTCCTTCGGGCAGCGCCCGCAGCCGCCGGTGGAGCTCGACGTCTACGGGCGCCCGGTCGTCGCCGGGGATCGGCAGCCTCCGCCCATCCCGACGCCCGCCGAGTTCGACCGGCTCGAGCGCGAGGCGCTGCAGGCGCAGGCGCGCGCCTACGAGGCGTGGGTCGAGCAGCAGCGCGCGCAGGCCGCGGTTCAGGCGGCCGCGCAGGGTGCGCCGCAGCAGCCGGCGCCATCGTCCGACGACGGCGCGCCCGAGCCGGTCGGCCTCCTTCCCGGCGCGAGCACCGGTCAGGCGCCGGCCGGCTGGTACCCCGACCCGTACCGGCGTGCGGATGCGCGCTGGTTCGACGGCAGGCAGTGGTCGTCATCGGTGCTGCGGCAGGGTGCGCGAGCGCACGACCTGCCGGGCTGAGCCTGATTGCCCCTGTCGCCGGGTCGGCCCTTGCCGTAAGGTGGCTAGGTCGGCTCGGGACAGGCGTGTACTTGTGCGCCACATGGAGTGTCGCCGCGGCCGGAGTTCCCGCGAGCATCCTCGCGGTCGACCACACGATCCGCGATGACTGCGGCAGACCCGCGCAAGCCGCTCTTGCGCGCAATCCCGAGATGAGCAATGGCACGGAATGAACAGCGCCCGCACGGCGCACAACGACCGACCGACCGACAGCCGAACCGCCCCGGCTCCCGCAGCCCCGGGCACCGCGGCCACCGCGACGAGCAGCCCTCGAAGGGCCGCTGGAGCCGCGACGACCGGGACCGCCGCGACCAGGCCGGCCCCGGCCGCTCGGCCGACGGCGCCTCGCGCCGCCCCAACTGGACCCCGCCGGAGGAGCGCGGCGACCGCCGCGGCCCGGCGTTCCGCACCCGTGGCGGCGCCCAGGGCGGCCGCGACCACCAGCGCGACGACCGCCTCCACCGCGGCGAGCGCCCCCGCGGCTTCGACCGCGCCCGCGACGAGCACAACGGCCGCGGCCGTGGCGCCGCTCCCGACTCCCGCGGCGGCGAGCGTCGCTTCGACGACCGCCGTCCTGCTCGTGACGACCGCGGTGGCGAGCGTCGCTTCGACGACCGCCGTCCCGCGCGCGACGACCGCGGTGGCGAGCGTCGCTTCGACGACCGCCGTCCTGCGCGCGACGACCGCGGTGGCGAGCGTCGCTTCGACGACCGCCGTCCGGCTCGTGACGACCGCACCTTCGGCGACCGCCCCGCGCGCGACGACCGCTCGGGTGAGCGTCGCTTCGACGACCGCCGTCCGGCGCGCGATGACCGCTCCTTCGGTGACCGTCGTCCCGCTCGTGACGACCGCGGCGGCGACCGTCGCTTCGACGACCGCCGTCCGGCGCGCGATGACCGCTCCTTCGGTGACCGTCGTCCCGCTCGCGATGACCGCGGCGGTGAGCGCCGCTTCGACGACCGCCGCCCGGCGCGCGACGACCGCCGCTCGGACGACCGCCCCCGCCGGGACGAGCGTCCGCGCAGCTTCGACGACCGCCCCCGGCGCGACAGCACGTACTACCCGTCGGCCGACTCGAAGCCCTTCGCGCCGAAGGAGGACGTCGTGCTCGACCGCCTCGAGGCCCAGGCGACCCGCGCCGAGGACATCGAGGGCATCACCTTCGCCGACCTCGGCCTCGGCACCGGCATCGCCGGCGCGCTGAAGTCGATGGGCGCGCCGACGCCGTTCCCGATCCAGGCAGCGACGATCCCCGACGTGCTCGCGGGCCGCGATGTGCTCGGCCGCGGCCGCACCGGCTCCGGCAAGACCATCGCGTTCGGCGCACCGATCATCGAGCTGCTCATGCGCAACCGCCCCGAGCGGCGTGAGATCGGCCGCCCGCCGCGCGCCATCATCCTGGCGCCGACACGCGAGCTGGCCCAGCAGATCAACCACACGGTCATGGGCCTCGGCCGCGCCGTCGGCATCTTCACGACCGTCATCGTCGGCGGCGTGAAGCAGGACCGCCAGGTGGAGGCGCTGCGCCGCGGCGTCGACATCGTCATCGGCACCGCCGGCCGCATCGAGGACCTGGTCGAGCAGGGCCGCCTCAAGCTCGGCGGCGTCGAGATCGCGGTGGTCGACGAGGCCGACCACATGTGCGAGCTCGGCTTCCTCGAGCCCGTCCAGCGCATCCTCCGCGGCACCCGACCGGGCAGCCAGAAGCTGCTCTTCTCGGCGACGCTCGACTCGGAGGTCGCGACCATCGTGCGCGAGTTCCTGCCGCAGCCGGCCGTGCACGAGGTCGCGGGCGAGGACCAGGAGACCTCGACGATCGAGCACCAGGTGCTCGTCGCCGACCGCTTCGACAAGGACGCCGTGCTCGAGCAGATCGTGCGCAACCCGGGTCGCATCATCGTCTTCACGCGCACCCGCGCCTACGCCGAGCGGCTCGCAGAGCAGTTCGACGACGCCGGGATCGAGGCGGCGAGCCTCCACGGCGACCTGAACCAGTCGCAGCGCAACCGGGCGCTCGAGAAGCTGCGCCGGGGCAAGATCGACGTGCTGGTCGCGACCGACGTCGCCGCCCGCGGCATCCACATCGACGATGTCGCGCTCGTCGTGCAGGCCGACCCGCCGGACGAGTACAAGACGTACCTGCACCGCTCGGGTCGCACCGGCCGCGCGGGCAACAACGGCCGGGTCGTCACCGTGATCGCTCCCGCGCGCCGGAAGCGCATGCAGGACCTGCTGCAGCGCGCCGAGATCAAGGCGCCGATGATCCCCGTGCGTCCCAGCTCGGAGCTGCTCGACACGCTGACGGTCCCGCCGGTCTCGCCCGAGCGCGAGCTGGCAGCGACCCCGGCGAGCTAGCCCCCGCCAAGCCCACAGCGCCACGACGGCCCGGATCCTCAGGATCCGGGCCGTCTGCCGCATCCGGAGGCCCGCGGGCTTGCGTTGTGCGGGCGCTGGCGTAGCGTGAGGGCATGCGCGTCGTCGTCGTCGGTGGATCCGGGAATGCTGGCGCGGCGATCGTCCGTGCGCTGGGCAGGCGTGGCGCTCAGGCGGTGCCCATGTCGCGCTCGGGGAAGGCCATCGCGGGGGCGCCGGGCGTGCGGGCCGACATCGTCTCGGGCGAGGGGCTCGACGCCGCGCTCGACGGCGCCGACGCGGTCGTCGACGCCTCGAACTCGCGCAACCCGCTCGACCTGCGGCCCTTCACGATCGGCGCCCGCAATGTCGTCGCGGCCGCGGAGCGCGCAAGCGTCGGCCGCGCGGTGCTGCTGTCGATCCTCGGCGTCGAGCGCTCGAAGCTGCAGTACCACCGCAAGAAGCACGAGCAGGAGCTGACCTATCTGGGCTCCTCGATGCAGGTCTGCATCGTCCGTGCCGCGCAGTTCCACGAGTGGTCGGTCGACTTCTTCGAGACCGGCGCCGCCGTCGGCGCGATCCCGGTGTTCCTCGGCGGCCGGCTGCAGCCCGTCGACGTCGGCGAGGTCGCGGATCTCGTCGCCGACGAGGCGACGGCGCCGTCGGGGGAGCAGATCATCGACTTCGCCGGACCGCAGGTGCGGGTCTCGCGGGAGCTCGCCCGCGCCTGGCAGTCGGCGACCGGTGCTCGAGGGCACATCGTCAACGGCCCGTTCCCGCCGTCGATGCTCGACTACCTCCGCAGCGGCGCGAACCTCACCGAGCAGCGCAAGGGCCGGGTCACGTTCGAGGAATGGCTGGCGCGCAGGCGCTGAGCCATGCTCGACGCGGCGCTGCAGGCGATCGCCGACGAGGCGGTGGAGCGGCACGGCGTGCCCGGAGCCGTGGCGGCCATCGCCGACCGCAACGCCGCATCCGTCGCCGTGGCGGGGGAGCGCACGATCGGCGTCGCACCGATGACGCGCGACACCGTCTTCCGCATCGCATCCGTCACGAAGCCGATCATCGCCGCGGCCGCGATGGCGCTCGTCGAGCGGGGCACCATCCGCCTCGACGCTCCCGTCGCCGACTGGCTGCCGGAGCTCGCCGAACTGCGGGTGCTCCGCCATCCCGGCGGTGAGCTCGACGACACGGTGCCGGCGGAGCGGCCCGTGCTGGTCGAGCACCTGCTCTCGCTGCGCGGCGGGCTCGGCTTCACCGACGACATGGCGACGCCGCTCGCCGAGGCGCTCGTGCAGCGGCTGCACCAGGGTCCGGACACCCCGGTCGGCTGGCCGTCGCCCGACTCGTGGCTCACCGAAGCGGGGCGGCTGCCGCTCGCGCACCAGCCGGGCGACGGCTGGACCTACAACACCGGCTTCGACATCGCCGGCGTGCTGCTGGCGCGCGCCGCCGGGCGCAGCCTCGGCGAGGTGCTCGCCGACACGATCCTCGACCCGCTCGGCATGGCCGACACCGGCTTCCGGCTGCGCCCCGACCAGGTCGCGCGCACGGCGACCGCCTACACGCCGCGGGGCGAGGGCCTCGAGCCGACCGACGAGCCCGACGGCGCCTGGACGGGAGCGATCGTGTTCGAGTCGGGGTCCGGGGGCCTCGTCTCGACGGCCGACGACCTGCTGGCGTTCGGACGGATGCTCGTCGACGGCGGCGAGGGTCCCGGCGGCCGGGTGCTCGGTGCGGCGTCGGTCGCGCGGCTGCTCGCGCCGGGCGAGCCCTCCGCCCTGGACCAGCCGTTCCTCGAGGGGCAATCGTGGTCGTTGGGCGGCAGCGTCGACGTCGTCGAGCGCCGGCCGTGGGAGGTGCTCGGTCGCTACGGCTGGATCGGCGGCTCCGGCACCGCGCTGTACGTGTACCCGGCCGCGGGGCAGGTCGCCGTGTGGCTCACCCAGCGCGAGCTCGCGGGCGCCGACGACGCCGAGCGCATGGTGCCGATGCTGACGCTCGCGGCCACGCGGGCGCGGCGCTGACCGCCGCGGCGCTGACCGACCAGGCGCGTCCCCACCGTCGCCGCGACCCGGCATGGCGTGTGCGTGGCGCGGCCTAGGCTGGATGGGTGACGGCCGCGAAGGGGGACGCGTGACGGACGCGAGGCACGACGAGTGGGCACCGCCGAGCGACGACGACGCGCCGGAGCCCTGGGACACCTGGCAGGGCGGTGCTCCGGACGACGGCTGGGTGCCCCCGTCGGACGACGACGCACCCTTCGGCGCGGCGACCGGCCGCGCGACCGGCGGACCCACCGCCCGCTCGGCCGGGGCGACGCGCACGGCGACCCGCGGCCCAGCCCGGCCGCAGGCGGCTCGTGCGCCGGGGATCGCAGCGACCGCCAAGGCGGCCACCCCGCTCGAGGCGCTCACGCGGGTGTGGGGCTATGACGCCTTCCGCGGTGAGCAGGCGCAGATCATCGACGACGTCGTCGCCGGCCGCGACACGGTCGTGCTCATGCCCACGGGCGGCGGCAAGAGCCTCTGCTACCAGATCCCCTCGCTCGTGCGCGAGGGCACGGGTGTCGTCATCAGCCCGCTCATCGCGCTCATGCACGACCAGGTCGACGCGCTCGAGCAGCTCGGCGTGCGCGCCGCCTACCTGAACTCGACGCAGTCGATCGACGAGCGCCGCGAGGTCGAGCGTCGCCTGCTCGCCGGCGAGCTCGACATGCTCTACCTCGCCCCCGAGCGGCTGCCGGTCGCGCAGACGCTGCTCGACGCCGCACCGATCGCGCTGTTCGCGATCGACGAGGCGCACTGCGTGAGCCAGTGGGGCCACGACTTCCGCCCCGACTACCTGCAGCTGCAGGTGCTCGGGCAGCGCTGGCCGCACGTGCCGCGCGTGGCGCTCACCGCGACCGCGACCGCCGAGACGCGCGCCGAGATCGTCGAGCGGCTGGGACTCCACGACGCGCGCGTCTACGTCTCGAGCTTCGACCGGCCCAACATCCAGTACCGCATCGCACCCAAGCAGGACGCGAAGGCGCAGCTGCTGCGCATCATCCGCGATGAGCACCCCGGCGCGGCGGGCATCGTCTACTGCCTCTCGCGCAAGTCCGTCGAGGGCACCGCGGCCTGGCTGCGGACGCAGGGCATCGACGCGCTCCCGTACCACGCGGGCCTCGACGCCGGCACGCGCGCCGCCAACCAGCAGCGATTCCTGCGCGAGGACGGCGTCGTGATGGTCGCCACGATCGCGTTCGGCATGGGCATCGACAAGCCCGACGTGCGCTTCGTCGCCCACCTCGACCTGCCGAAGTCGGTCGAGGGCTACTACCAGGAGACCGGCCGTGCGGGCCGCGACGGCGAGCCGTCGACCGCGTGGCTCGCGTACGGCCTGCAGGACGTCGTGCAGCAGCGGCGCATGATCGCCGACGGCGACGGCGATGCCCAGCGCAAGCGCAACCAGACGCTGCACCTCGACGCGATGCTGGCGCTGTGCGAGACGGTCGAGTGCCGCCGCCAGCAGCTGCTCGCCTACTTCGGCGAGCCGAGCGAGCCGTGCGGCAACTGCGACACCTGCCTCACGCCGCCCGAGTCCTACGACGGCACGGTGCCGGCGCAGAAGCTGCTCTCGACCGTCGTGCGCCTGCAGCGCGAGCGGCGTCAGGCGTTCGGCGCTGGCCACCTGGTCGACATCCTGGTGGGCGCCGACACCGAGCGCATCCGCTCGCAGGGGCACGACCGGCTCGCGACCTACGGCATCGGCAGCGACCTGCCCGCCGCGCAGTGGCGTGGCATCGTGCGGCAGCTGCTCGCGCAGGGCCTGCTGAAGGTGCAGGGCGAGTACGGCGTGATCGCGATCACGGATGCGTCTGCCTCGGTGCTCGCGGGCGAGCGCGAGGTGCGGCTGCGGCACGAGACGAAGGCGCCCGCGAAGGCGGCGCGCCGCTCCGAGAGCGCGGTGCAGCTCGATGACGTGCAGCAGCAGCGCTTCCAGTCGCTGCGCAGCTGGCGTGCCACGACCGCGAAGGAGCAGGCGGTGCCCGCGTACGTCGTCTTCAACGACAAGACGCTCGCGGCGATCGCCGAGCGCAAGCCGGCGACGATGGTCGAGCTCTCGAGCATCTCGGGGGTGGGCGAGGCGAAGCTGGAGCGCTACGGCGACGCCGTGCTCGAGGTGCTGGCGGCGTCGTGAGCGCCCAGGGATCGGGCGCGCCCGGCTCCGTGCGGCTCGACGTCTGGATCTGGGCGGCGCGGCTGCTGAAGACGCGTGCGGCCGCGACGGCCGCGTGCCGCGGCGGGCACGTGAAGCTCAACGCCCAGGCCGCGAAGGCGGCGCAGCCGGTGCGCATCGGCGACGAGGTGCGGGTGCGGATCTCGGGCTTCGACCGCGTCGTGGTGGTGCGGCAACTGCTGTCGAAGCGCGTGGGCGCCGCGATCGCCGTCGAGGCGTACGAGGATCGCTCGCCCGCGCGCCCCACCGCGATCGAGGCGGCGCAGGTGCCGCATCGGCCGCGCGGCGCTGGCCGGCCGTCGAGCCGCGAGCGGCGTGAGATCGACCGATTGCGCGGCCGGGACTGAGTCGCCCGCTACCAGATGCCCGGCACGTCGTCCATGGCCGAGCCGATCAGCGAGATGCCGAGCACGACGCCGAAGCACAGGGCGACGAGGCCGCTGATGATCGCGAGCCACCCGCCGACCCGCGGCGTCGAGCCGGTGCCGCGGATGCTCATGACGATGCCGACGACGAGCACCACGACGGCGATGGCGAACAGGGCGAGCAGGGCGGCGAACGGCGCGGGCATGGCCTCAGTGAACCATGCTCAGGTCTGACTGCTCGGCGCGGCTCACCGCGCCGCGGCGAGCGGCGCCAGCAGCGCGAGGAGCGACGGCACGGCGAGCGCGGTGCCGATCACGAGCGCCGTCACGCCGAACGCCAGCAGCGGTCGCGATGTCGAGTCGTCATGGCGCCGGGATCCCAGCACGAGCAGCACGATCCCGCCCGCGATCGCGGCCGCACCGGCGAGCAGCATGAGCACGACGAGCGGCGTCAGCATCCCGGCTCCCATGCTGCGAGCGTAGCGGCCGGCCCGCGCCGCCGCGGAGCGCGTTCGGTAGGCTCGAGCACGTGCCTCGCCCAGACATCTCGCCCGTGATCGCCCGCTCCTGGCTGCTCGTCCCGGCCTCGCGGCCCGAGCTCTTCCAGATCGCGCAGGAGAGCGAGGCGGATGCGATCATCATCGACATCGAGGACGCCGTCGCCGCGAAGGACAAGGCCCAGGCCCGTGACGACACGGTCGCGTGGCTCTCGAGCGGCCACCGCGCCTGGGTCCGCATCAACGATGCCGCGAGCGAGTTCTGGAGCACCGACTGCGCAGCGCTCAAGGACGTGCCGGGGCTCGAGGGCGTGATGCTCGCGAAGACCGAGTCCTCCAGCCACGTGCACGACACCGCCGACCGCCTGCCGGAGGGCATGCGGATCCTCGCCCTGGTCGAGACCGCGCGCGGCGTGCTGCACGTCGAGCAGATCGCGAACGCGCCCTCGACGTTCCGCATCGCGTTCGGCACCGGTGACTTCAAGCGCGACACCGCCACCGGGGAGGACCCCGTGGCGCTCGCGTACGCGCGCTCGCAGCTCGTCATCGCCTCGCGAGCGGCTCGGCTGCCGGCGCCCATCGACGGGCCGACGCTCTCGACCGACGCGCTCGCCGACGGCACGCGGCTCGCGAAGGAGATGGGGATGTCGGGCAAGCTGTGCCTGACGCACACGCAGGCGCCCACCATCAACGCGGGGCTCGCGCCGAGCCCCGAGGACGTCGCATGGGCGCACGCGTTCGTGCGGGCGTTCGAGGAGTCGGGCGGCAAGATCACCGACGGCAGCGATCTGCCGCGGCTCGCGCGCGCGCAGAAGATCCAGACGCAGGCGCGCGACTTCGGCATCCAGGCCGAGGCGGCGGAGCTCGACAGCCTCAACTACTGAGCCGGGCATGCGGAAGGGCGGGGCGCATGCGCCCCGCCCTTCACTCGTCCGTCAGGTTCAGCGGAAGGTGTCGCGGACGTCGTCCGCGGCGTCCTTGACGTGCTCGCCAGCCTGCTTCGCGTTGGCGGCGGCCTGGTCCTTGTGGCCCTCCGCCTCGAGGCGCTCGTTGTCCGTGGCGTCGCCGATGCCTTCCTTGGCCTTGCCCACGGTCTCCTTGGCTGCGTTCGAGATCTTGTCGTCGAGACCCATCTCAACCTCCTTGATCATTGGGAGTCGTTTGCTCCCTGTGCCAACGTAGGCGCGCAACCTGGGAGTGCAATCAGGATGCTCCAGGCCTCGCCCCTGGGCGGATGACCGGGTTCGACGACGTCGTGACGGGAGGGGAGACCGATCCCGGAGCCGCTGCGTCAGCCTCCAGCTGCGACTGCGCGGCGCGTGCCTCCATCGCCTCCTCCATCGCGGACTTCTGCCGCAGCGGCGGCGCCTTGAAGAAGAACGCGAGCACGAGCGCGACGCCGACGACGGCGAGCGCGACCCAGAAGGGGCCCGTCGTGGCATTGGAGAAGCCGTCGAGGAACGGAGCCGCGAGCCGGGGGTCCGCGGTGTTCAGGAACGACGAGTCCTCGTTGAGCGCGGTGCCGATCTGCGACGGGTCCTGCAGGATGCCGAGGATGCGCTCGTTGCCGGGGTCGGCGAGCACCGCCGGGTCCTCGAGCGCGACCGCGAGGTCGGCGCGCAGGTCCGGCCTGCCAAACGCCGCCTGCAGCGTCTCCGGCAGTCGCGCGAACAGCATCGAGAAGACGACGGCCACGCCGGCCGTGCCGCCGAGCTGGCGGAAGAAGGTCGCGGCGCTCGTCGCGACGCCCATGTCCTTCGGCTCGACCGAGTTCTGCGACGCGATCGTGAGCGTCTGCATCAGCTGGCCGAGGCCGAGCCCGAGGAGCAGCTGCCCGACGAGCAGGATCCAGAGCGGGCTGTCGTACTGCAGCGTCACGAGCACGCCGTAGGCGACCGCCATGACCGCGAGCCCCAGCACCGGGAAGAACCCGTAGCGGCCGGTGCGCGCGATCACCTGGCCCGAGCCGATCGAGGCGATCATGAGCCCCAGGATCATCGGCAGCGTCGACAGGCCCGCCTCGGTCGGGTTCATGCCGTGCACGATCTGCAGCACGAACGGGATCATCATCATGCCCGCGAACATGCCGAAGCCGGTGAAGACGCCGAGCAGCGTCGCCATCGAGAACGTGCGGTTGCGGAACAGCTTCAGCGGGATGAGCGCGGCGTCACCCATGCGGTGCTCGACCCAGATGAAGAGCGCGATGCCGACCACGCCGACGACGTAGCAGGCGATGGACGCGAGGGAGCCCCAGCCCCACTCCCGGCCCTGCTCGCCCACGAGCAGCAGCGGCACGACGCCGACCACCAGCAGCGCCGCGCCCCACCAGTCGATGCGCACGCGCTCGTGGTGGGCCGGCAGGTGCAGGTAGCGCCACACCATCCACAGCGCCGCGGCGCCGATGGGCAGGTTGAAGAGGAAGACCCAGCGCCAGCCGTCGAGGAAGAGGATCTGCTCCTCGCCGGCGAACACGCCGCCGATCAGCGGGCCGATGATCGACGAGATGCCGAAGACGGCGAGGAAGTAGCCCTGGTACTTCGCGCGCTCGCGGGGGCTGAGGACGTCGCCCATGATCGTGAGCGGCAGCGACATGAGGCCGCCGGCGCCGAGGCCCTGCAGGGCGCGGAACGCGGCGAGCTGCACCATGTCGACCGCGAACGAGCAGGCGATGGAGCCGACCAGGAACAGCACGATCGCGATGATGAACAGCGGCCGACGGCCGAAGATGTCGCTGAGCTTGCCGTAGATGGGCGTGACGATGGTCGAGACGATGAGGAACGCCGTCACGACCCACACCTGCAGGTCGAGGCCATGCAGGTCGTCGGCGATCGTGCGCATCGAGGTGCCGACGACGGTCTGCGACAGCGACGACAGGAACATCGCCATCATCAGCCCGACGAGCACGAGCATGATCTGGCGGCGGGACATGAGGGGGGCGTCGGGCTCGGCAGGCTCGACGGAGCGCGGGTCGCGCTGCGGCATGGAGGGATCCTTCGGTAGAGAGAGATCGTTAGTCTAGCGAATGGAATGCCCTCTGCGCCACCTCCGGCGAGGAGTCGCTGGCCGCGCCGACCCGCGTGCCACGATGGTGCGGTGCGAAGGGTGATGGCGGCGCTCGCCGCGGCGCTGATGGTGAGCGGATGCGCGACCGTCGCGACCCCGGAGCCGACGCGCCCGCCCGCGTCGCCCGCCGCATCCGCCCCGACCGCGTCCGCCCCCGCGGCGAGCGCGAGCGCATCGCCGAGCGAGAGCGGACCGGTCACCGCGGAGCCCGAGCAGCCGGCGCCCGAGTGGGACGTCTCGACCGCGAGCAGCCTGCAGGTGGTGGTGAACAAGCTGCGGCCGATGGATCCGCCCGACTTCGCGCCGGAGCTCGTGCCGGTCTCGACCGCGCAGGAGGGCGGTGAGGTCGTGCGCCCCGAGCTCGACGCGGCGCTCGCCGAGCTCGACGCCGCGATGCGCGCGGAGGTGGGCGAGGGCACGTTCGTGACCTCCTCCTACCGCTCCTTCGCGCTGCAGGCGCAGTACTACCAGAACGCGATCGCCAGCTTCGGGCAGGCCGCCGCCGACACCACGAGCGCCAGACCCGGGCACTCCGAGCACCAGACCGGGCTCGCGATCGACCTCATGTCGACCGCGAAGCTGTGCAGGCTCGACCACTGCTTCGGCGAGACCGCCGCCGGCCGGTGGATCGCCGAGCACGCGTGGGAGTTCGGCTTCGTCGTGCGCTACCCGGAGGGTGCGGATGCCGTGACCGGCTACGCGTGGGAGCCGTGGCACCTGCGGTTCGTCGGCGCCGAGGTGTCGACCGCGATGCACGAGCGGGGCACCCGGACGCTCGAGGAGCACTTCGGCCTCGAGCCCGCGCCCGCCTATGCCGAGGACGCGTCGTGAGGCTGCCGGCGGCGATCGTCGCGATCGCCGTGGTCGGGCTCGCCGGCTGCACCGCGGCGCCCGAGCCGGTCGCGTCCCCGAGCGCGGCGACGACCACCCCCGCCGCGCCGACCGCGGAGTCGGTGCCGTCCGTGGAGTCGGTGCCGACCGCGTCGCCGACGAGCGATGCGACGGTCGTGCGCGTCTCGGCGCTCGGCGACATGCTGCCGCACCAGACGATCCTGGACGGCGCCCGCGCCGGCGATGGCTGGGACTTCGCGCAGTACTTCAGCGACGTCACCCCCGTGCTCGAGTCGAGCGGCCTCGTCACGTGCAACCTCGAGGCGCCGGTCGCCGGCGACATGCTCGGCGTGCGGGCGTATCCCGCCTTCAACGCGCCCGGCGCGTTCGCGCGCGACCTCGCCGCATCCGGCTGCGACGCGCTCAGCACCGCCAACAACCACGCCCTCGACGCCGGCGTGCCGGGCCTCGAGGGCACGCTCGACGTGCTCGACACGCTGCCGGTCATCTGGCACGGCACCGCCCGCTCGGCCGAGGAGCAGCTGCGGCCCGCGATCACCGAGGTCGACGGCGTCAGGATCGCGTTCGTCTCCGCGACGGCGCTCACGAACATCGCCGGTCCCGCGACGAGCCTCACCATGCTCTCCGACCGCGCCATCGTCGAGGCGCTCATGGCGCGGGCGACCGCGGAGGCCGACGTGGTGATCGTCGCCGCGCACTGGGGCGTCGAGTACGCGCCGACCGTCCACGCGTCGCAGCGCAGCACGGCCGAGTGGCTCGCGTCGCTCGGCGCCGACGTCATCGTCGGCACGCATCCGCACGTGCTCGAGCCGGTCGAGTGGATCGAGCACGACGGCGGCCGGACGCTCGTCTGGTACTCGCTCGGCAACGCGCTCTCGTCGCAGGTCGACGTGCCGCGCGTGTTCAGCGCGATCGGCCAGTTCGACATCGTCGTCGAGGGCGGCGAGGTCGAGATCCGCGACCCGCGAGCGATCCCGATCTACATGCACTTCGACTGGACGGTCGCCGACCGCCGCGCGGGCAACCTCGCGACGCGCTCGAACCCGCACCTCTACCTGCTCCGCGATGCCGCGGAGCCGCTCGCGCGCTCGGCGTGGGAGACCACCGTCGACGAGCAGCGGGCCGCGATCGCCGCGGCGCTCGGTCCCGAGGTGACGCTCGTCGAGCCCTGACACCGCACCCGCGACCCCGCGACCCGGGCGGATCGCAGCGACGCTGCCTTAGCCTGCAGCCATGGCGAAAATCGGACGATCGATCGGCGGGGGCGGCAGGCGCGGCGGTGGCGGCGGCTTCGGCGGTGGCTCCCGCAGCTTCTTCGGCGGCGGCTCGCGGTCGGGCGGCGGCGGCTCGTTCGGCCGGTCGGGCTCGTCGGGTCGCTCGGGCTGGTCAGGTGGCTCGGGCTCGTCAGGTCGCTCCGGCGGCTCGTGGAGCTGGGGCTCGAGCCCGCGCTCGTCGCATCGCTCCCGCGGCTCGAGCGGCCGTCCGTCGGCCGGCGGCGACTGGACGCTCGCGGTCATCGCGATCGTGGTGCTGCTCGTGCTCTTCTGGTACTTCGGCGGCAGCTGACGACCCGACCCCGCCCCGGAACTGCCCTGGGCCTAGCCTGGTGCCATGGTCACGGCGGGCAGCAGCGGTTCCTCGGCGGGCGGCATCGCAGCCCGGGCCGGTCGGGGAGTGCTGGCGGCCACGGCCGCCGCGCTCGTGCTGAGCGGCTGCGCGCAGGGCTCGCTCGACCCCGCACCGGTCGCGAGCGACCCGGTCACCGAGCCGACCTCATCCGCCACGCCGTCCCCGACGCCCGAGCCGAGCACGGTGTCGGTGTCGGCGATGGGCGACATGCTGCCGCACGACTCGGTGACGATGGATGCGCAGCAGCCCGACGGCAGCTACGACTACGCGCAGTTCTTCGACGCGGCCCGCCCGATCTGGGAGGACAGCGATCTCGTCTACTGCAACCAGGAGGCGCCGTCAGCCGGTGTCGAGCTGGGGCTGACGTACTTCCCGGCGTTCAACGCGCCGGTCGAGTTCGCGGAGGGGCTCGCGGCGGCCGGCTGCAACACGATCGGGCTCGGCAACAACCACACCTTCGACCGCGGCCAGGAGGGCGTCGACCGCACTCGGGCGGTGTGGGACGAGCTCGACCCGCTGCTCATCTCGGGCGCGTTCCGCTCGGAGGCCGAGCAGGCGGCGGTGCCGACGGCCGAGGTGCCCACAGACGGCGAGCACCCGCTGACGGTCGCGTTCCTGAACTTCGTCGACCTCTCGAACACGCCCACGAACGACACCGTCGTCACCTGGCTCGACGATCCGCTCGTCGACCAGCAGCTCGCGGAGGCCGAGGAGATCGCCGACGCCACGATCGTCGCGGTGCACTGGGGCGACGAGTACTCGGGCGTCGTCAACGACCGCCAGCGCGAGCAGTCGCAGCGGCTCGCCGACCTGGGTGCCGAGGTGATCATCGGCACGCATCCGCACGTGCTGCAGGAGGCGGAGTGGCTGTCGCGCGCCGACGGCTCGCGCGCGTTCGTCTACTACTCGATCGGCAACGCGCTCACCACGCAGATGGCGATCCCGCGCGTCGTGAGCGCCGTCGCGCAGTTCGACCTCGTCGGCGTGCCAGGTGGCGAGGTCGAGGTCGTCGACCCCGCCGCGGTGCCGCTGTACATGCACTTCGACCTCACGCCGCAGCAGTTCGTGTCGCAGGACTGGATCCACCGCCGCAACCTGCAGCTGCATCCGCTCGTCGACGCCGCCGAGCCCATCACGCGCTCGGCGTGGCGCAACGAGCTGACGGTCGAGTCGGGCGTCGCCCTCGTGACGGATGTGCTCGGCCCCGACGTGCGCATCGTCACGGACTCCTTCGCCCGCTGACCGCCCCGCGGGACCCCGTCCACCGATCGGGACCCGGTGCACCGGGTCCCGATCGGTGCAGCGGGTCCCCGTCGCTCGAGCGGGTCCTGGCATGCCGCACGAGTTGGCTCAGCCAGCGGGGCGGCGCCCTCTCCGCTCGTTGAGCCGCTCCGCGCGCGAAGCGAGCTGAGCGTGTCGAAACGGAGCTGCCGCGTTCAGCGAGCGGCTCAGCCGGCGGGAGCCGCCAGCGCCGCGTCCACGATCGCCTTCGCCTCCGACTGCACCTGCCGCAGATGGTCGGCGCCCGCGAACGACTCGGCGTAGATCTTGTAGACGTCCTCGGTGCCCGACGGCCGGGCCGCGAACCACGCCCGCTCCGTCACGACCTTGAGCCCGCCGATCGCGGCGCCGTTGCCCGGTGCCTCCGTGAGCTTCGCGACGATCGGGTCGCCCGCGAGCTCGGTCGCCGTGACCGCGTCGCCCGACAGCTTGCCGAGCCGCGCCTTCTGCTCACGCGTCGCCGGCGCATCCACGCGCTCGTAGACCGGCGCGCCGAAGCGCTCGGTCAGCTCGCCGTACAGCTGCGAGGGACTCTTGCCCGTGACCGCGCGGATCTCCGACGCGAGCAGGCACAGCAGGATGCCGTCCTTGTCGGTCGTCCAGACGGTGCCGTCCGCCTGCAGGAACGACGCCCCGGCGCTCTCCTCGCCGCCGAATCCGACCGAGCCGTCGACGAGCCCGGGCACGAACCACTTGAAGCCGACCGGCACCTCCCAGAGCCGCCGGCCGAGGGCTTCCGCCACTCGGTCGATCATCGACGACGACACGAGCGTCTTGCCGATCGCCGCGTCGGGCCGCCACTGCGGGCGGTGCGCGTAGAGGTACTCGATCGCGACCGCGAGGAAGTGGTTCGGGTTCATGAGCCCGCCGTCGGGCGTCACGATGCCGTGCCGGTCGGCGTCGGCGTCGTTGCCGGTGAGGATGTCGAACTCGTCACGGCGGGCGAGCACCGAGGCCATCGCGTTGGGGCTCGAGCAGTCCATGCGGATCTTCTCGTCCCAGTCGAGCGTCATGAACGCCCACGTCGGGTCGACGGTCGGGTTCGTCACCGTCAGATCGATGCCGTAGCGCTCGGCGATCGCGCCGTAGTAGTCGACGGCCGCGCCGCCGAGCGGGTCGGCGCCGATGCGGATGCCGCTCGCCTTGATCGCCTCGAAGTCGATGACGCCGCCGAGCGCGTTGACGTACGCCTCGCGGAAGTCGTACAGCTCGACCCGCGGGTCGCTGCCGCCCGTCACCTCGAGCCGCTGCACGCCCTCGAGGCCGCCCGCGATGAGCTCGTTCGCGCGCTTCGCGATCCAGCCGGTCGCGTCGGAGTCAGCGGGGCCGCCGTGCGGCGGGTTGTACTTGAAGCCGCCGTCCCGCGGCGGGTTGTGGCTGGGGGTGACGACGATGCCGTCCGCGCGGTCTCCATTCCCGTCGGCGGTCTCGGATGCGTCCGCGTTGTACGCGAGGATCGCGCGTGACACCGCGGGGGTCGGCGCCACCGAGCCCCGGGCGTCCGCGCACACCCGGACGCCGTTCGCCACGAGCACCTCGAGCGCGGTGCGCTCGGCCGGCAGCGAGAGGGCGTGCGTGTCCCGGCCGATGAAGAGCGGTCCCGTGGTGCCCTGCGACGCGCGGTACTCGCAGATCGCCTGCGTGATCGCGAGGATGTGCGCCTCGTTGAAGGCCGTGTCGAACGCGCTGCCGCGGTGGCCGCTCGTGCCGAACGCGACCGCCTGGTCGGGGTTCGTCACGTCGGGCCGCAGTTCGAAGTAGGCGCGCTCGAGCGCGGCGACATCGATGAGGTCCTGGGGCTGGGCGACGGTGCCTGCTCGGGTCATGGCCCCATCCAAGCATCGCGGCGCCCAGCGGGCGAGGAGCCGGTTGTCAGGTTGCGCAGGCGCGAAGAGACCCGTTGTCGGCCACGCGCCCCGATGCCACACTGGCGCGCGTGGACGACGGCGAGGGCGCGGACGACCGCTCGAGGGCGCTCGAAGCCGCGCACGCGGCGGCCCTCGACTGGCTCCGCTCGCTCGACGACCGGCCCGTGTGGCCGCGCGCGACGCTCGACGAGATGCTCGACACGTTCGGCGGCCCGCTTGCCGAGGAGGGGCTCGACCCGGCGGATGTCGTGGGCGAGCTGGCGGCCGGCGCGGGGCCAGGCCTGGTCGGCATCCCCGGCGGCCGCTTCTTCGGCTTCGTCATCGGCGCGACGCTGCCGGCGGCGCTCGCCGCCGACTGGCTGGTCTCGGCGTGGGATCAGAACTCCGGCTCGGCGATGCTCACGCCCACGACCGTCGCGCTCGAGCGCATCGCCGGGCAGTGGATGCTCGACCTCTTCGGACTGCCCGAGGGGTCGAGCGTCGGCTTCGTCACCGGCGGCCAGATCGCGAACCTCGCGTGCTTGATGGCGGCGCGCAGCGCCGTGCTCGCCCGTGCCGGCTGGGATCACGGCGAGCAGGGACTCCGCGGTGCGCCGAGGGTGCGCGTCGTCGTCGGCGCGGACCGGCACGGGTCGATCGACAGGGCCGTGCGATTCCTGGGGATCGGTCGCGCCGACATCATCGTCGTCCCCGCCGACGACGACGGGCGGATGCTCCCCGAGGCGCTCGAGCCGGCGCTCGGTGAGAGCGAGGAGCCGCTCATCGTCTGCCTGCAGGCGGGCGAGGTGCACACGGGCGCGTTCGACGACTTCGGCGCGCTCATCCCCATCGCGCGCGAGCACGGCGCGTGGGTGCACGTCGACGGCGCCTTCGGGCTGTGGGCGGCGACGAGCCCGCGCCTGTCGCACCTGACCGCCGGCATGGAGGCCGCCGACTCGTGGGCCACGGACGCGCACAAGACGCTCAACGTGCCCTACGACTGCGGCATGGCGATCGTGCGCGACCCCGCCGACTCCATCGCGGCGCTCCGCACCGGCGGCGACTACCTCGTGTACACCGGCCTCGACCCGTGGGACGTCACCCCGGAGCTGTCGCGCCGCGCGCGCGGCGTGCCGGCCTGGGCGGCCCTGCGCAGCCTCGGCCGCACCGGCGTCGTCGAGCTCATCGAGCGCTTGCACGCCAACGCGCGAGCGATGGCCGAGGGGCTCGCTGCGATCGACGGCATCGAGCTGCTGCACGAGGTCGACTACACCCAGGTGATGTTCCGGATGCCCACCGACGAGCAGACGACGGCGCTCGGCGCCGCGATCCTCGCGGAGGGCACCGCGGTCGTCACGGGCGCGCAGTGGCGAGGCAGGGCGGCGCTCCGGTGCGCGATGTCGTCGTGGGCGACGACGCCCGCCGACATCGACCGCACGCTCGCGGCCATCCGCTCGCTCGCCGCGGGCTGAGCCGGCGCCACGGCGCCGGGGCAGGATGGCGCGACCGTAGGCTGGTCGCATGCTCCAGCCGCGCGCCGTCACGTTCCTCGGGCCCCGCGGCACCTTCACCGAGGCGGCGCTCGAGCAGGTGCCAGGCCTCGAGCGCACGGAGCGCGTGCCGGTCGCGAACGTCGCCGAGGCGCTCACGGCGGTCTCCGAAGGTCGCTCGGACGCCGCGATGATCGCGATCGAGAACTCCATCGAGGGCGGAGTCACGGCCGCGCAGGACGCGCTCGCCGCGACCCCCGGCATCCGCATCATCTCCGAGCACGTCGTGAGCGTGAACTTCTCGCTCGTCGCGCCCGCCGGCACGCGGCTCGACGACATCCGCGTGGTCGCCGCGCACCCGGTCGCGTGGGCGCAGTGCAGCGGCTGGCTGCAGCGCGAGCTGCCGGGCCGCGCCCACCTGCCGGCGGCGTCGAACGTGACGGCCGCGGCCGAGCTGGGCTCCGGCACCGCGCAGGCCGCGCTCTCGACACCGACGATCAGCCAGTGGGTCGACGGCCTCGACGTGCTCGCCGACCGGATCGGTGACAATCCGGATGCGGTCACCCGCTTCCTCTACGTCGGTCGCGCCGGCGCCCCGGGGAAGCCGACCGGCGCCGACAAGACGAGCCTGGTCGTCGAGCTGCCGAGCGACCAGCCCGGCGTGCTGCTCGACATGCTCGAGCAGTTCGCGACCCGTGGCGTCAACCTGTCGCTCATCCAGTCCAGGCCGATCGGCGACCGGCTCGGCCGCTACCGCTTCGTGATGGACGCCGACGGCCACATCCGCGACGAGCGCGTGGCGGATGCGCTGCTCGGCCTGAAGCGCTTCAGCCCCTCGGTGACGTTCCTCGGTTCGTACCCGCGCGCCGACGGCCAGCGGATCCATGTGGAGCGCCGCTACTCGGACCGCTCGTTCGAGGAGGCACGCGACTGGCTGCGCGGACTCATCGCGGGCGAGCCGGACGCCGCCGGAGCCTGAGGCGGCTCGCGCCGAGCCGGCGCACGGGGAGGACCCCTGGCAGTCGGCACCGGCGGCGAGTAGCGTGCGCGCCGTGCTCATCGATCGCACCTGGATCGGTGTCGACGACCCCGGTCGCACCGACCGTGCCGTGCTGTCCGTCGACGCCGGCGGCATCCGGGGCCACGGTTCGTCGACCACCGCCGGCTACGCGCTCGCCTGGCGCCTCGACGTCGACGAGCGCTGGACGACGCGCCTGCTCGAGGTGGCGGTGCAGGGCGACGGCTGGTCGCGATCGCTGCGGCTCGAGCGCAGCGACGCCGGTCGGTGGCGCGCCGATGCCGAGGCACGAGGGGAGCGCCGCCTCCCTCCGCCGGGGCTCGCCGACCCGGACGTCGTGGCCGGAGCCGTCGACTGCGACCTCGGGCTGTGCCCGGTGACGAACACGATGCCCATCCGTCGGCTCGGGCTGCTCGACGGGCCGGTCGCCGAGACCGCGATCGTCGCCGCCTGGGTGGAGGTGCCGTCTTTGCGGGTGCTGCGCGACGTGCAGCTGTACGCCTCCGACGCCGCCGGCAGGGTGCAGTACGCGAGCGCCGACCGCAGCTTCGCAGCGACGCTGACCATCGACGCCGACGGTGTCGTGCTCGACTACGAGGGGCTGGCGCGCGTGCGCGACCCCTGAGCGGGGCCTCAGACCGCGGGGCCCTCGTCCTGCGCGTGCTCCCTGGGAACCCGCACGACGAGCGCGTCCTCCCGGATGCCGGCGCGCAGAGCGATCGCCTCACCGACGACATCGCCGTCCACCTGCACCGCGCGGGGCTCGTCGAGCCTCGCCTGCGTCTCCTTCGCCTGCCCGTAGCCGAGCGCCGCGCCGCTGCGCTGGCGGCCGAGGTGACCGCGGCGACGCAGCAGCTTCGTCACGAGCAGGTTGTTGCGGGCGATGTAGCCGGCCACCTGCAGCCATCCCCGCGCGCCGCGCGGCCGCACGAGCGCGATGTCGAGCATCCCGTCGTCGATCGCGGCGTCCGGCAGGATGATGATCCCGTTCGTGACCGTGCCGCAGTTGCCGATGAGCATCGTGTTCACCGTCGAGCGCACGGTGCGCCCGCCATCGAGCCGCACGTGCACGCGGACCTTGTCGAGCGTCGAGATGACGCGCCCCGCGGCATCGATGTAGGCCAGCCAGCCGACCTTCTTCTTGAGGTCCTCGTCGGTCTTGTCGATCATCTCGGCGTCGAGCCCGAAGCCCACCATCACCGCGAACGCGTGCTTCGAGCGGCTGCCGTCGGGCGACTGGATCTCGAGCTCGCCGAGGTCGATCTCGCGGTCGTCGCCCTCGAACGCCGTTCGCACCGCGTTCCGCACGTTCGCGACGTCGATGCCGAGATTGCGAGCCAGCAGGTTGCCCGTGCCGGCCGGGACGATGCCAAGCGGCACGCGCGCGCCGGTCGCCGCATCCGCCGCCACCCGCACCGTGCCGTCGCCGCCCGCGACGATGAGCAGGTCGACGCCCGCGTCGAGCGCCTCGTGCACGGCCGCCTCACCGGCGTCGTCTGCGGCGGTCTCGATCCAGAAGGGCTCCGACCACTCGAGCGGCTGCACCGACTCGATCTCCGGCGCGAGCGTGTCGCGGTCCATCTTGACGGGGTTGTAGACGATGCCAGCGCGCATCCTCGCACTGTAGTGCCGGATCCGCCGGACGAGCCGCGAGCGCGCGCACCGCGTGCGCAGGGTGCGGGAGCGTCGCGCTCGTAGACTGGGCGTGTGATCGATTCTCAGCTGCTGCGCGAGCAGCCCGACCTCGTCAAGGCAAGCCAGGAGCGCCGCGGCGACCCGGTCGGCTACGTCGACGAGGCGCTCGCCGCGGAGAGCGCCCGGCGCGCCGCCATCACCGAGTTCGAGCGACTGCGGGCCGAGCAGAACGCCCACGGCAAGCTCGTCGGCGCGGCCGCGAAGGACGAGCGCGCGGCGCTGATCGAGCAGGGCAGGGCGCTGGCAGCCGGTGTGAAGGAGGCACAGGCGCGCGTCAGCGAGGCCGAGGCCGCGTTCGACGCGGCGGTCTCGAAGCTCGGCAACCTCGTGCACCCCGACGTGCCGGCAGGGGAGGAGTCGAACTTCGTCACCCTCGCCACCCACGGCGAGGAGCGCAGCTTCGACTTCGAGCCTCGCGATCACGTCGAGCTCGGCGAGAGCCTGAAGGCGTTCGACATCGCGCGCGGCGCCAAGGTCGCCGGCAGCCGCTTCTACTACCTCACCGGCATCGGCATGCGGCTCGAGCTCGCGATCATGCTCATGGGACTCGACCACGTGCTGGCCGACGGCTTCACGCCGCTCATGACGCCGACGCTCGTGCGCCCCGAGATCATGCGCGGCACAGGCTTCCTCGGCGAGCACGCCGACGAGGTCTACCACCTGCCCGCCGACGACCTCTACCTCACCGGTACGAGCGAGGTGGCGCTCGCGGGCTTCCACGCCGACGAGATCGTCGACCTCTCGCAGCCGCTCCGCTACGCCGGCTGGTCGACGTGCTACCGGCGCGAGGCGGGCTCCGCCGGCCGCGACACCCGCGGCATCCTGCGCGTGCACCAGTTCAACAAGCTCGAGATGTTCTCGTACGTGCGGCCCGACGACGCCGAGGCGGAGCACGAGCGGATGCGCGCGCTGCAGGAGCGCATGCTGCAGGCGTGCGAGCTCGACTACCGGGTCATCGATGTGGCAGCCGGCGACCTCGGCTCCTCGGCTGCGCGCAAGTTCGACATCGAGGCGTGGATCCCCTCGCAGCAGCAGTACCGCGAGCTGACCTCGACCTCCAACTGCACCACCTTCCAGTCGCGCCGGCTCGGCACCCGCTACCGCACCGACTCCGGCAAGACGGCGCCGGTCGCGACCCTCAACGGCACCGCCGCCACCACGCGCTGGCTCGTGGCGATCCTCGAGACGCACCAGCAGGCCGACGGCTCCGTGCGTGTGCCGGCCGCACTGCAGCCCTACCTGGGCGGCATCTCCACGATCGAGCCCAGCTGATGCAGCGCCTGCTCATCGGCCTCGACATCGACGGCACCATCGTGCACGAGGACGACTCGCTCGCACCCCGCGTGCTCGACGCCGTGCGTGCGGTCGTCGACGCCGGCCACATCGTCGTGCTGGCCACCGGCCGCTCGCAGGCCACCACCGAGTCGACGGCCGTGCGGCTCGGGATCGAGCCGAGCCACCTCGTCGCGGCGAACGGCGCGCTCGTGCTCGAGCGCCACGGCGAGGCGTACGAGGCCGTGCACGTCGAGACGTTCGACCCCTCGCAAGCGCTCAGGACCATCGCGCAGGGGCTGCCGACCGGCTCGTTCATGGTCGAGGACCCGACGGGGCACCGCCGCTACACGAACGGCATGGTCGACTGGAACCTCGATGACGGCGAGATGGTGCCGTTCGAGGCTCTGCTCGAGAAGCCGGCACTGCGCGTGGTCGTGATGAGCCCCGACCACGACGTCGACGAGTTCCTCGAGATCGTCGAGTCGATGGGGCTCCACAAGGTCTCGTACGCCATCGGCTACTCGTCGTGGCTCGACATCGCACCGGACGGCGTCAACAAGGCGACCGGGCTCGAGATCGTCGGCGAGAAGCTCGGCATCCCGCGAGACCGGATGGTCGTGGTCGGCGACGGTCGCAACGACATCGACATGTTCCGCTGGGTCGTCGAGGGCGGCGGCCGCGCGGTCGCGATGGGCCAGGCGCCCGACGAGGTCAAGGACGCCGCGAGCGACGTGACCGGTTCGGTCGAGGAGGACGGGCTCGCGCTCGTGCTCGAGGGCCTGCTCGTCCCCGCTTGAGCGCCGCTCGCAGCCGGTCGCGAGAGCGCTCGCAGTGGAGCCCCCCGGCTTCGCCGTAGAATCGTCCGGAGGCCCACCGCCCGCCGCCGCGGTCAGGGGCCGGGAGGGCTGTCCGAGCGGCCGATGGAGCCGGTCTTGAAAACCGGTGGGCAGCGATGCCTCGTGGGTTCGAATCCCACGCCCTCCGCGTCAGAAGGAGAACGCATGGCAACCGAGCGCACCGGGAGCGTCGTCGACACCTCGTCGATGTCGCCTCGCCACGGACGGCTGCGCCGCCACTCGGGCGTCGCGCACGTCTTCCGCTGGATCGCGCTCGGCATGGCGGTGCTGCTCGTCGCGATCGTCGGCGTCGTCGGCTTCTCGATCCTGCGGTTCACCACGAGCATCGAGACCGTCGAGCTCGCCGCCGACGTGCCGCCGGCGCAGGCCGGCTTCGCGCCCTACGAGGGTGGCTTCACGATCCTGCTCGTCGGCTCCGATCAGCGCGAGGGGCAGGGCGAGCAGTTCGGCGAGTCCGCGTACGACGGCGGCAGCCTCAACGACGTCACCATGCTGCTGCGCGTCAGCGAGGACCACCAGCAGGCGCGCGTCGTCTCCTTCCCGCGCGACCTGATGGTCGACTTCCCCACCTGCGAGGACCCGGAGACGGGCGACACGGTGCCCGCCGCCCGCAACGTGCAGTTCAACCAGGCGCTCGCCCGGGGCGGACTGCCGTGCGTCGCCGAGGTGGTCTCCGACCTGACGGGCATCGAGGTGCCGTACGCCGCGATGATCACCTTCCAGGGCGTCATCAGCATGTCGACCGCGGTCGGCGGCGTCCCCGTGTGCTTCGCCGGCCCGATCGACGATCCCTACACGGGACTCGTCGTCGAGGAGGCGGGCACGCACGAGCTGCAGGGCGAGCAGGCGCTCGCGTTCCTTCGCTCCCGCCACGGCGTCGGCGACGGCTCCGACCTGGCCCGCATCTCGTCGCAGCAGGTGTTCCTGTCGTCGCTCGTGCGCACGCTGCAGTCGGATGCGGTGCTCACCGACGTCACGAAGCTCTACTCCATCGCGCAGGTCGCGATCGAGAACATGACTCTGTCGTCCGGCCTCGGCGAGATCGGCACCATGGTGTCGATGGCCCGCGTGCTCGCCGACATCCCGCTCGAGACGATGCAGTTCGTGCTCTACCCGAACGTCCCGTCCGGACCCCGCGTCATCCCGGACTCGGAGCGCGCGGACGAGCTCATGCGACGCATCCGTCTCGACCTGCCGATCGACCTGGGCGAGGACTCCCTCGGCGTCGGCTCGACGGAGGAGACGCCAGCGCCGACAGGCTCGGCCGCGCCGACCGAGACGCCGGCCGCGACCGAGACCCCGCTGCCGTCGCAGACGCCCGGAGCGACCGAGACGCCGGTGCCGACCGACGAGCTCGACGGCGTCGTCGGGCAGGATGCGTCGCAGCAGTCGTGCGTCGTGCCGTACGGAAGCTGACCGGGAACGCGGCTGGCCCCTCGTGCTCAGGCCGCCTGTACCGAGACCGCTCCGGGACTTTGGTAGGCTTGCCGTCGGCCCGCGTCGCGTGGGCCCAGGAGACGTCGCATAGTCCGGCCTAGTGCACCACCCTGCTAAGGTGGAGTCCCCAATAGGGGACCGAGGGTTCAAATCCCTCCGTCTCCACGTCTGCCCCTTCGTCTCGCCACGAAGGGGCATTCGTCGTCTCAGGGCGGCCCGCGGCGGCCCTCGGTGGAACCTGAGGAAAGTTTCTCAGCGTCGGCGGGGTCAAGCACGCTACTGTGGCCAAGGCGCAGGACGATTCTTGTTCTGCGCTTTTCAACGCGGCCCAGGCCGCACAGCAGGATTGAAGGAATTATGGCAACCGGCACCGTCAAGTGGTTCGACTCCGGCAAGGGCTTCGGCTTCATCGCTCCGGACGACGGCGGCAAGGATCTGTTCGCTCACTACAGCCAGATCCAGTCCAACGGCTTCAAGACCCTCGAAGAGGCTCAGGCAGTCGAGTTCGAGATCGTCGAGGGCAACAAGGGCCCGCAGGCTGCGAACATTCGCCCCCTGTGAGCCTCGTCGCGTGACGCGCTGAGCGCGTGACGCGGCTCGATTCGCGCTGACGGCCAGGGATCAGGTAGTCTGATCCCTGGCCGTTCGGCCAAGCGCCCGTAGCTCAACGGATAGAGCATCTGACTACGGATCAGAAGGTTGGGGGTTCGAATCCCTCCGGGCGCGCACTGTGTTGAGACAGTGAGTGAAGGCCACCTGCGAGAGCAGGTGGCCTTCGTGGTTTTCCGAGCGTCCGGGACGTCCGCCTATGTCACGCAGATCGAGGATGCGCGGCCACGCGGTGACGGATGCCGTTGCGTCCGGGCCCTGCTGCGGTGATGATGAGCACATGAGCGAGACTCACCACGCGACCGAGCTCGAGCGAGACGTCACCGAGCGTCGCGAGTGGGGCTTCGGGTTCCTCGTGAGTGCTGGGCTGGCCGCGTGGGTGCTCTCCGGTCCCTTCGGCTCATCGGGTGGCGGTGGCGGCGGCGGTAGCGCCGACGAGCCGGCGTGGTCGGTGGTGATCGAGGTAATGCCCGCCGTGCAGGGAGCCGTCGTCGGCATGATCGCCCTCGCCTGGATCGTCACGCAGTGGCGACGGCATGATCGCGAGCTCGTGGCTCGGGTGCGCGGGCTCGTGCTCGCGACGGCGTGGAGCCTTGTCGGCGTCGCCCTCGTCGGCTCGTACGCGGCGCTGTTCTGGTTCGACGCTCCGTCGGTCGCCCCGCCGGTCCTCTTCTTCCCGCTCGAAGCCGTCGACGCGCCTTCGCGCTGACGAGCGGCGGGCCGGCATCTCGGCGCCCCGTCATGCGACACTCGATCTCGAGCGACGAGCACCCAAGCGCGGCCGCCCGATCGTCCTCTGAAAGGCCGCTGATGCATCGCACCCTCGGTTCGCTCGCCCTCGCCGCAACCGCCGCGGTGGCGCTCTCAGGCTGCGTGATCGCGCCGCCGGGATCCGACCCCTACGGCTTCGGCTTCGTCGGCGGATCAGCGCCCTACGGCTCGGGCTACGACGAGTTCGACCCGGCGGTCGAGGAGCGTTGGCAGGACGAGAACCGAGCCTGGGAGCTCGACTTCGCCGAGTCCGTCGCCACCGAGCTCGCGGCCGCCGGCTCGCCGCTGGCGCCCGCGGAGGGCGAGTCGCTCGAGGTGTTCCGGCACGTCGTCGTCGGCGTGGGCTACGAGTGGTGCGATCGCCTCTACATCGATGAGGGCAGGATGGGCGATGCCGGCGAGCACGCCGAGCAGGCCGAGCGGTACGGGTGGACGGCCGAGGAGTACCGCATCGTCGTCGAGGCGGCGGAACCCGAGCTGTGCGGGTACTGATCGGCAGGTAGGCCTCGCGCGATCGGTGGAGCGCTGTCTCGCTACGTTGTCGCACGCTCTCGGGCACTCCGAGATTGCGAGCGTGCGAACGTCAGCATCGCCGTGAGGCTGAGCGCCACGACCACGAGCACCATCACCATGGCGACCAGGGCACTCGCGTCCCCACTCGCGAGGATCAGCAGCATGGCGGCGACGATGCTCGACCCCATGAGCACGGAGAACCAGAGCGCGGGCACCGTCAGCATCGAGCCGGAGCCGTGTCCACGCAGCGTGAGCACACCGATGGCGATCATCCCCGGCAGCACCACAGCCAGATCGATCACGTGGACCGGATTGACGACGAGCCCGGCCAGCTCGAGGCTCGCCGGCACCCGGCCGGTGACGGCGGCGGGGATGAGCTCGCTGAGCCAGAGCAGCGCGAAGAGGCAGCCGATGCCGACCAGCGTCCACCCGGCGAACGCGCGCGCCCCGCCGCGCGCGGCTCGTCCGGGCTGCAGTGCGGGCCACGCAGCGAGAACCGTGTAGAACACGAGGCCAAGCACCGCCACGTAGACGAGGAATAGCCGGCCGAGGTGCACAGCGAAGGCGTAGACGACGTACGCGTACAGCAGGTAGAGCAAGGTGCCCAGCCAGAGCTCGGCAGCGCGGGACGAGCCGGCGCGCATCCTGACGGCACTCGCGACGAGCACGACGACCGCCGCCAGGTTCCCGATGTCCTGGCCCTTCGCCTGCAGGCGCCAGTTCTCGGTCTCCAACCGGTAGGGCCACTCGGTGAGCAGGCCGAGCAGGCTGGCGATGGCGACGAGCACGGCGATGATGACGGACGCGACCAGCAGCGTGAGCGCACGACGACCCGGCGCGGGCGTGGGGGACTCCCCGTGCAGCATGGCGGGAGCCTACCGATGACGAGCGCGTGCTGCGAGGGCCGGCGGACGGGAGTCGACGCATCCGCCCGGGACGCAGAACGGCCGCGGGCCGACTCGGGGAGTCGACGCGCGGCCGCTGGATGCGACGAGTGGTTTAGATGTCGTCGTCGCCCATGATGATGTAGTCGTCGCCCATGATGATGTAGTCGTCACCACGGCGGGTCGGAAGGCTGATCGAGGGCTGCTTGAACTTCATGATGCTCCTTGTGAAGGCGGGTGGACGGGGGTTCGCCTGCTCTTTTTATAGAGCAAGATCAGCTTTTCCGCTACTGCAAAGTTTTACCTACGGCAAACCTCAGGCGTCGAGGCTGGCGGAGTCGAGCTGGATCTCCACGCCTGCCAGCGCCTGGGAGACAGGGCAGCCGGCCTTGGCCTGCTGGGCGTAGTCGAGGAACTGGTCCTGGTCGATGCCCGGCACGACACCCGAGACGGTGAGCACGCTCGTCGTGACGCCCTTGCCCGCGACGAACGAGACCTTCGCCGAGGTGTTCAGCGTCTCGGGGGAGTGCCCGGCCTCCTCGAGCGTGTGCGAGAGCGCCATCGCGAAGCAGGAGGCGTGCGCGGCAGCGAGGAACTCCTCCGGAGTGGTCGCTCCGCCCTCCTCCGCGCGGGCCTTCCAGGTGAGGTCGAAGGTGGAGCCGGTGCCCAGCGTCGTCGTGCCGGAGCCGCTGCCCAGTCCGCCGGTCCAGCTGGTGCTCGCGTTCGAGGTGATGGCCATGGTGGTCCTCCTTGATGTCGCGTCGGCGCCGTCGTTGCCGACCTGCTCAGGCTACGCATCTCGGCTGACCGGCGACAGGGCTCGTGCTTTGATGGATGCATGAGTGAGAAGCCCCAGATCGATGCCCCCGAAGGTCCCGCACCCGCAGAGCTCGAGATCACCGACATCACCGTCGGCGACGGAGAGGAGGCGGTGTCGGGCAAGCAGGTCAGCGTCCACTACGTGGGCGTCACCCACTCGGGCGGCGAGGAGTTCGACGCCTCGTACAACCGCGGCGCCCCGCTCGAGTTCCCGCTCGGGGTCGGCATGGTCATCAAGGGCTGGGAGCAGGGGATCGAGGGCATGCGCGTCGGCGGTCGCCGCAAGCTCGTCATCCCGCCGCACCTCGCCTACGGTGCCCAGGGTGCCGGCGGCGTCATCGGCCCGAATGAGACGCTCATCTTCGTCTGCGACCTGGTCGCGGTGCGCTAGCGACCGCTCCCGCGCCACCGGTTGAGGGTTTGCGTCCGAGTGCAGGTCGACTCGGACGCAAACCCTCGACGTGCTTGCGGGGCGTGTCGACCGGTTGAAGGTTTGCGTCCGAGTGCAGGTCGACTCGGACGCAGACCCTCGACGTGCTAGATCGCCTTGCCCGGATTCAGGATGCCCAGCGGGTCGAACGCCGCCTTCACCGCATGCTGCAGCGCGAGCTGCCGCTCCCCGAGCTCGTCGACGAGCCAGCGCCGCTTGAGGATGCCGACGCCGTGCTCGCCCGTGAGCGTGCCCCCCATCGCGATCCCTGCCTCGAAGACCTCGTTCGCGCACGCCCAGATCGCCTCCGACGGCTCGGTGCCGTCGAAGACGAACGTCGGGTGGAGGTTGCCGTCGCCCGCGTGGGCGGTCGTCGCGAGCCGCACCCCGTGCCGCGCGGCAGCCTCGTCGCACGCGCGGAACATGTCGGCCATCCGCGACCTCGGCACCGAGACGTCCTCCACCAGCACGGTGCCGAACGACTCGAGCGCGAAGTGCACCTGCCGGCGCACCTGCACCAGCACATCCGACCGCCCCGCATCGGCCGTGCGCTCGACCCGCCCGCCGTGCGCGGCGAGGATCTCGGCCACCACCTCCGACGTCGCCTCCGCCCCGAGCTCGTCGGTCTGCACGAGCACGAAGGCGCCCATCATCGGCTGGCCCGTGTAGGCGGCGAGCATCGAGACCGCGTCACGGCCCACGAGCTCCATGATGGCCGGACGGATGCGCGCGGCCGTCACCGCGGTGCAGGCGGCGGCCGCCACGGCCTCGTCGTCGAAGAATGCGCCGACCGTCCACACGCCGCCCTCGGGCAGCGGGCGCAGCTTGAGGGTCGCGCCGACGATGATGCCGAGCGTGCCCTCCGAGCCGATCAGGAGCGCCGTGAGGTCGAGGCCCGTGACGCCCTTCACGGTGCGATGGCCGGTCGAGATGAGGCTGCCGTCGGCGAGCACGACGTCGAGCGCGAGCACCCACTCCCGCGTCACCCCGTACTTCGCGCACAGCAGCCCGCCCGCGTTGGTGGCGATGTTGCCGCCCACCGACGAGATGGCGCGGCTCGCCGGGTCGGGAGGCCACCACAGGCCGTGGGTGGCGAGGAGGTCGTTGAGCTCCGCGTTGCGGATGCCCGGCTCGACCCGGCAGGACTGGTCGACGACCGACACGTCGAGCAGTCGCCGCATGCGGTCGACCGAGACGACCAGCTCGCCGCCGCCCGCGATGGCGCCGCCGGCCAGGCCGGTGCCGGCCGCGCGCGGCACGACCGGCACGCGGTGCTCGCTCGCCCAGCGCAGCGCCGCCTGCACGTGCGAGGCGTCCTCCGCCTCGACGATGGCGAGCGGTGCCGCGATCGAGCGGTGTCCCGACTTGTCGGCGCGCGCGATGTCGAGGGCGGCGGCGTCGGTGACGAGCGCGTGGGCGGGGAGCGCGGCCCGCAGCGCGTCGAGGCTCACTTGCGCACCAGCCCGTCGACGAGCTGCCAGGCGCCGGGCACGCCCGCGAACCGCACGGAGTGGGCGTTGTCGGGCGTGCGCGTCTCGATGCCCGTGACGTGGTCGGCGAAGGCGCGGATGAAGGTGCCATGCGTGACGATGACGAGCGCGTCGACCGGGTTCCGCGCCGCGACCTCGTCGACGGCCGCGACAGCGCGGCGCTGCAGGTCGTCGAAGTCCTCCTCGCCGGGCCAGTCGGTGCCGAAGCGCTCGACCGCCTGCTCCTTCGTCAACCCCTCCGCCTCGCCGTAGGCGCGCTCGATGAGGCTCGCATACCGGCCGCTGACGTCGAGGCCGAGCGTCGCCGCGATGATGTCGGCGGTGACGGC
Organism: Agrococcus sp. DT81.2; assembly: GCF_049844935.1. Lineage (NCBI taxonomy): Bacteria > Bacillati > Actinomycetota > Actinomycetes > Micrococcales > Microbacteriaceae > Agrococcus > Agrococcus sp. DT81.2. Next base: position 59,626 of record NZ_JBNCLZ010000003.1, read on the forward strand.
CGCGCGCTCGAGCGGCGACGACACCACGGCATCCCACCGATCATCGGCGAGCAGCCGCGCGGCGGTGTGCGCCTGCGCGATCCCGGTCTCGTTCAGCGGGATGTCGCTCGTGCCCTGCAGCTTCCCGTCGCGGTTGAAGTCGGTCTGACCGTGGCGGACGAGGGCGATCTCCATGGTGAGAGCCTAGGGCGGCGGGGGCGCGATCCATCCACAGGCTCACATTCCGGGGGCCCGACGCGTTGGCTGGGTATGAGAGGAATGCGGCCATGATCCACACCATCATCGATAGCCCCATCGGCCCGCTCACGCTCGTGCGCGGCGACTGGGGCATCACGGGCGTCTTCATGCCCGACCACCGTCCCGCGCCCGACGACGCGGCGTTCGGCGCGCGCGACGACTCGGCCTTCGCGGATGCGGTGCAGCAGTTCGGCGAGTACTGGGCGGGGGAGCGCAGGGCGTTCGACCTCCCGCTCGATCCGGCGGGCAGCCCGTTCCAGCAGCGCGTCTGGCAGGCGCTGCGCACCATCCCCTACGGCGAGACGCGCACCTACGGCTGGATCGCCGCATCGCTCGGGCAGCCGACTGCCGTGCGGGCGGTCGGCCTCGCCAACAGCCGCAACCCGATCTCGATCGTCGTGCCCTGCCACCGCGTGGTCGGATCGACGGGCAAGCTGATCGGCTACGCCGGGGGAGTCGAGCGCAAGCGCTTCCTGCTCGATCACGAGCGCGGCGCGGGGCTCGGCGGCATGGGGCTCGGGGGCTCCGGGCTAGATTCGGTCGCGTGACGCGTGCGCCGTTCGAGACGATCGTCGCGCTGCACGGCGCGAGGGTCTGGCGCGTGTGCCGGGCGCTCCTCGACGAGGTCGACGCCGACGACGCCTGGAGCGAGACGTTCCTCGCCGCGCTCGAGGCGTACCCGCGGCTCGCGCACGATGAGCGAGTGGAGGGCTGGCTCGTGACGATCGCGCATCGCAAGGCGATCGACGTGCTGCGTCGCCGCTCGCGCCTGGTGGTGGGGGAGGTGCCCGACCGGCCGGTGCCCGCAGCGACGCGCGATCTCGACCTTGCTCGAGCGCTCTCGCTGCTGCCTGCCCGGCAGCGCGAGGCGGTGGTGCTGCACCACCTCGGTGGGCTGCCGTTCGCCGAGGTGGCGGCGACGCTCGGCTCGTCGGCGGATGCGGCCCGTCGCGCGTCGTCCGATGGCGTGCGTCGCCTGCGCGAGCTGATGGGAGTCACCGATGCCTGAGCTCGACCTCGCTGGTGCGCTGCCCGAGCCGCCGCTCGACGCGCTGCGCGCGCGGCTCGCCGATCGAGCGGCAGAGGAGGGGCTGCTCGACGTGGCCTACCGGTCGCTCGACACCGACGTCGGCACGCTGCTGCTCGCCGCGACCCCGGCGGGCCTCGTGTCGGTGACGTTCGACGGCGCCGAGCCGGAGGCGACGCTCGAGCGGCTCGCGATCGCCATCAGCCCTCGCGTGCTGGAGGCGCCGAAGCGACTCGACGCCGCGGCGCGTCGGCTCGACGACCTCATCGCGGGCCGCGCCCGCGCGTTCGACGGCCCGCTCGACCTCGCGCTCGCGCGCGGCTTCGGGCGCAGCGTCGTCGAGCGGCTCCGCGAGATCCCATACGGCGAGACGCGCAGCTACGCGCAGGTCGCCGCGGCGGCGGGATCGCCGCGGGCGGTCCGCGCGGTGGGCTCCGCCTGCAGGCGGAACCCGCTGCCGATCGCGGTCCCGTGCCACCGGGTGGTGCGCAGCGACGGCGGGCTCGGCGAGTACGTCGGCGGCGTGGCCGCGAAGCGGCGGCTGCTCGACGTCGAGGCGGCGCAGTCGCCGCCCGCGTCCGCGGGATGATCTCGATACGCGGCCGGGCTGCGCCCGGCAGCTACTCGATCAGCGGGGGAGACGCCGCCGCCCACTACCGTTGAGCCCGTGCCTTCCACCGAGCTCCTCGCCGTCGTCGAGCGCGACGGCTTCACCGAGTCCGAGCACCGCGGCGTCGCCGTCCTGGTCGACCCCGGCGGCACCGTGATCGAGGCGCACGGCGACATCCACGCGCCGTTCCTGGCGCGCAGCGCGCTCAAGCCGCTGTACGCCGCCGCGCTCCTCGACGCCGGGCTGCTCGAGCTGGCTCCCGCGCACGCGGCGCTCGCGAGCGCGAGCCACTGGGCCGACCAGGAGCACATCGACACCGCGCAAGCGATGGCGACGCGGCTGGGCGTCACCGAGGATGCGCTGTACTGCCCGCCGATGAAGGCCCCGGACGGCACGCACCGGCGGTTCGCCCACATGTGCGTCGGCAAGCACATCGCGCTGGCCGCATCCGCTCGCGCTCTGGGCACCTCGGCGGACTACTGGTCTGACGACCACCAGCTGGCCTCGGTGCTGCGCGAGGGGATCGCGATCGCCGCGAGAGAGCCGATCACGGCCTTCGCGCACGACGGCTGCGGCGCGCTCGTCTTCCCCACCTCGCCGGTCGGGCTAGCTCGGGCGTTCCGCGGGCTGGCGCCCGACGCGATGGGCGGCGGCCGCGAGGTGGGCGACGCCATGCGCGCGCATCCGACCCTCATCGACGGCGCCGGCAGACCCGACGCCGTCGTGATCGCCGAGACCGGATGCGCGACGAAGTTCGGCGCGGAGGGCACGCAGGCGATCGTCGCGCCGGACGGCACGACCGCGGTCGTGAAGGTCGCCGACGGCGCCCGGCGCGCGGGGGCGCCCGTCGCGCTCGCGCTGCTCGAGCGCGCTGGCGCGGTTCCCGCTGGCACGGCGGATCGGCTCGCGGAGCCCCTGGGGCTCGTGCAGATGAGCGCCGACGTGCCGGTCGGGCGACTCCGCCCCGTCGTCTAGGCGGGAACGGCGGCGCCGTCCGCGCTCGCGAGCGTGGGCTCGCTCGCCCTGCTGGCCCCCAGGATGAGCACGGCGGCCTCGATCCCGAGGGCCAGCAGCGGCCCGTGCGGGAAGTAGCCGAGCGCGAGGGTGCCGGCGACGAGCACGAGCAGCGTCGCCCCGAGCAGCAGCCGCACTGCCAGCGGCCAGCCGCGGGCAGTGACTGCCGCGAGCACGCCCGCGAGCCCGACCCCGACGAGCAGCGGGCCCTCCGAGCCCCACAGCCAGTGGAGCAGCGATGACTCCGGCGTGCCGAGATAGCTCAGCGGGCTCACGACCGCTCCGGCGAGCACCGCAACGAGCATGACGATGCCGCCCCAACCTGCGCGTCGGAGGTCCGGCAGCAGCGCGATCCCGATCGCGAGGAACGAGAGGCCGGCGAGCGCGCCGAACACGACGTACGGGTCCTCGACGGCGGCGCGCACCGAGCTCCAGGGCTCCGCGCCGCTGAGCGTCGCCACCCACGGCCACGACCAGTCCGCCGCGACGAGTGGCAGCGAGAGGAGCGCCCACGCGCCACCCACGAGCGCCAGGGCGGCACGCCACGGGCGCGACCGCGTGATCGCGGACTCGCGCTCCGGTGCGCTGGACGCAGGGGCCATGCCCCTTGATAGCAGAACGGCGTCCGTGATCTCGAGGCGCACCTCCGCGCGTTCAGCCCGCCGCGAGCAGCACGCCCGCCGCGAGCGCGATCGCCGCCACGACGGCGAACGCGCCTTCGGCCCATGCGAGATGAGCCTTGGCGAATTGCGCCATCAGCATGTTCACCACCGAGTGCGCCGGCAGCGTCACGAGCACGAGCCACGGCTGCGCGAGGAGCAGGAGCGTAAAGCCGGTGTGCAGGGCGGTGGCGCTCACTCGCTCGAGCACGCCCCAGACGGGATGCTGGGCGCCGAGCATGCCCTGGGCGGCGAGGAGCTCGCGCGCCTCCACCGACTTCGGGTCGTCCTTCGTCATGAGCCCCGCGATGGCGAACCCGTTCACGACGATGAGCAGCACCTCGATCGTGGCCCAGCCGAAACCTGCCCACACGGCGTCCTCGAACGAGCGCAGCGCGACGAGCACGAGTGCGAGGCGCACGAGCTCCTCGGCCGGGCCGGAGAACCAGCCGACGATCGTGGCGGCGCGCGAAGGGCTGGTGGAGCGTGCCGCGATGAGGGCGACCGGCTGCCGCACGACGAGCGCCAGCAGCCAGCCGGCGGCCCCCAGCAGCAGCGGCAGGAGCGGCGGGGGCCCGACGAGCGTGAGGGCCGCGAGCCCGAGCACGACCGGAACGGGCAGCACGGCGAGGGCATTGCGGCGCATCTTGGCCGCGAGGCGGTCGTCAGCGGTCAGCGTCATTGCGGTCTTCTTCCTGTCGGGTGATGGGCATGGTGACGGTGGCGAGGAGTCGTGGGGCGCGGTCCGGGGACGGCTCGTTCTCGAGCCGAGCCGCGAGCACCGCCCGCAGCTCGGCGAGCATGTCGGTGAGCTCGTCGCGAGTGAGGTGCAGCACGTGCTCCCGGTACCCCACACCGTCGCGCTCGACATCGATCTCCTCCCGATCGAGGTATGCGCCGTACTCGCCCATCAGGCCGGCGGCGAACGTCGCGAAGTAGCGGAAGTGGTCGTCACGGCTCGCCTCCGCGAGCTCTGCCGCGCTGATGATCGCCTCGCCTGCGAGCCCGTAGGTGCGCTCGACCGCGCCCCGCAGCGGACGCTCCTCGACCACGGCGAGGATCCCCGTCTCGTGCAGCAGCGCGACGTGGCGGTACATCGAGGCCTGCGAGACGTCCGGCATCGCAGCCAGTAGCTCCTTCGCCGTCTGCGGCCTCTGGGCGAGCGCCCGCACGATGCGCATCCGCTGGGGATGCAGGATCGCGTCTGCTCTGGATGCCTGTCTCATTCCCATAGTTGAGAATGTTACCAGATGTGGTTACATTCTCAATCGCGAGAATGCACTCGCCGCCCGGCATTAGAGCCGTGCGTCCGCCCGATCAGAGAGAGCCCCGACATGCCCCGTTCCGACCGCAGAGCGCTCATCGCGTTCTTCCTCACCACCTTCGTCCTGTCCTGGGGCGTCTGGGGCACCGCCCTCGCCCAGCAGCTCGGGATGCTCGACTGGCGACTGCCCGGCGACCCGCTGTCGTACCTGGCGATCACCGTCGCAGCCGTCTCCGTCAGCATCTGGGTCGGCGGCAAGCGGGAGCTGCGCGCGCTGCTCCGCCGCATCACGATCTGGCGGGCGCATCCCAAGTGGTACCTCGTCGCCCTGCTCGCGCCCGCGGTGCCGGCGCTCGGGGCGATTGCGGTGCACGGTGCCGCCGGCGGCGTCCACGACCCCGGCGCGCTCGTGCCGCTGACCGCGGTCGCGCCGCTGCTCGCGACGCAGATCCTGCTGCACCTGCTCACCGAAGAGCTCGGCTGGCGCGGCTTCGCGCTGCCTCGGCTGCGCGCGCGCTTCGGCCCGCTCGCCGCGAGCCTCGTGCTCGGTCCCATCTGGGCGGCGTGGCACATCCCCCTGTTCCTGCTGAGCGGCAGCCGTCAGAGCTATCCCTTCGTCGGCTTCGTCCTGCTCGCCGTCTCGATCACGGTCATCATGACCTGGATCTTCGACCGCACGCGCGGCAGCGTGCTCATCGCGGCGCTGTTCCACGCCGCCATGAACACCTGGTGGGCCGCGACCAACGTGCTGTGGGGGGACGAGGCGCTCTTCTGGGTGTTCGTCGCACTCACCCTGGCGACAGCAGCCGGCGTGCTGATGCTGGAGCGCCGTACCGCGCGCCGCACCGACTCGGCGGAGCCGATCGCGGCGGTGGCCCGATGACGCGGTCCACGCGCGGAACGGGGCCATCGCGACGCGCGCTCGTCACCTTCCTCACCATCGCATTCGGCTGGGCGGCGGTCGTCGGCGCGTGTCTGCACCTGACTCGCACGCCGCTCGACTCGATCCAAGGCATCGTCGTGATGGCACTCCTCTACATGCCGTCGCCCTTCGTCGCCGCTGTGATCGCCGAGCGGGGGAGCCGGTGGGACCGCTTCAGGCTGCCGCGTCGCGGTGTGCGGCCGGTGCTCGGCTTCCTGTTGGCGCCGGTCGCCGCGGTGCTCGCCTTCGTCGGGCTCTACGCCGGTGCGCAGCTCCTGGGTGGGAACCTCCTCGGCATGCCGGCGCTCGGCGGGCTGGCGACGACGGAGGCCGAGCTCATGGTCGGTGCCGCGCGAGTGCTCGGCCAGGCGGCAGTCGACAGCGCCGGCACGCCGCCGCCGCTCGCCGTGCTGCTGCTCGTGACCCTCTGGGGAGCGGTCCTCGCCGGCTGGACGATCAACGGCGTGGTCGGCCTCGGCGAGGAGTACGGCTGGCGCGGTCTGCTGTGGGATGCGCTGCGTCACCTCGGAGCGGTGCGCGCCAACCTGGTCATCGGCACGGCCTGGGGCCTCTGGCACGCACCGATCATCGTGCAGGGCTACAACTACGGCGACCCGCTGCTCGGCGTGCCCGCGATGGTGCTGTTCTGCATCGCGATGTCGTTCGTGCTCTCGGCGATCCGGGAGGCGACGTCGAGCGTGCTGCCGGTGGCTGCTGCCCACGGCATGTTCAACGCCTTCGCACCGATGTTCCTCATCGCGGCGCCGGATGCCGCGCCTGTGCTCGGTGGCCCGCTCGGGCTCCTGGGGGCGGCGGTGCTGCTGGTGATCGGGGCAGCGGCATGGGCGTGGCTGCGCTCCCGACGCGGCAGCGCTGCAGGCATCACGCCGCGGACGGAGGCGATCCGCGCATGAGCGCAGCGCGGCGCGGCGCTCACGGGAGTCGGGCCGCGCACGCCTCCGCGAACGCGCCGAAGCCCCGCTCGACGACGCCCAGCAGCGTCGGGTCGGTCGCGAGGTGCCTGCGCCACTCGGCCACCGCATCCGCACTGCGCAGCTGCGACAGCGTCGGTGACGCCACCGAGTCCCACAGGCGCATCACGCGATCGTCCGCCTCGAGGTGGAACTGCATGCCCACCGCCGAGCCGAGGCGGAACGCCTCGTTGGCCACCGTCGCGCTCCGTGCCAGCAGCGTCGCGCCCGGCGGCAGCGACACGACGTCGTTGTTCCAGCGCATCGCGCCGACCGGGCCGACGTGGCCGCCGAGCCACGGGTCGGGCTCGAGCACGTCGATCTCGATGATCCCGACCTCGTCCACGGCAGCCTCCCGGTGCTCGCCGCCGAGCGCCCGCCCGAGGATCTGGTGCCCGAGGCACAGCCCGAGCACGGGGATCTCGGCGTCGATCGCACGCAGCGCGAGCTCGGCGGTCCGCGTGAGCGACGGATGCGTCGCCTCGTCCGCGGCGCTCATCGTGCCGCCGGTGATGACGATGCCCGCGATCTCGTCGAGCGGCGGGAGCTCCGCGGGGAACACCGCCTCGCGTGTCGGCAGGTGCGAGACCAGCCTGGTGGCGTGCCCGCCCGTCTCGTATTCGATGTGCTTGATGAACAGGACGGAACGTGGCAACGCGGCCCCTCTCTCGGATGTGCGTAGCCTATGACCGGCGGGATGCGCCCTGCCGCGCACCAGGAGGAGCAGCATGACCGTCTTCGCGATGGCCCCGGACGGAGCCCGCATCGCCCTGCACGAGCTCGGTGACCCCGATGGCGCGCCGGTGCTGCTGATCCACGGCTTCTCGTCGAATGCGCAGCGCAACTGGATCGACACGAGGTGGGGCGACGCGCTCGCCGAGGCGGGGCTGCGCGGCATCGCGATGGACCTCCGCGGCCACGGCGAGAGCGATCGGCCGTCGACCGGTTACACCGTGCCGCACTTCCTCGATGACGTCGACGCGGTGCTCGAGCAGCTCGCGCTCCCAGAGGCGCCCGGCGGCATCGGCTACTCGATGGGCGCTCGGCTGCTGTGGCGGCATGCGGGCACGCGTCCGCACGCGTTCGGCGCGCTCGTGCTGGGCGGGCTGCCCGCCGGCGACCCGTTCGAGCGGTTCGACGCCGAGCTCGCGCACCGGGCGCTCCGCGACGAGGCGGAGCCGGGCGAGATGGAGTCGTTCGTCGTCGAGCTCGCCGGCATCTTCCCCGAGCACGACCCGGCCACGCTCGTGACGCTCGCGGGCGAGGTCTCGCACACGCTGTTCGACCCCGAGCTCGCGCCGCCGTCGGTGCCGACGCTGCTGATGACGGGGGAGAAGGATCGGCGGGCCAGCGACACCCGCGAGCTGCTGCCGCTGCTGCAGGACGGTCGCTTCGAGGAGATCCCCGGTCGCAACCACGTGAACGCGCCGGTGGCAGGGTCCTTCCGACGCGGGGCGACGCGGTTCCTCGCCGAGCGGCTGCGCGGCTGACGGGCCCTCGGTGACCGGCCAACCACAGCGTTCTCACAGGCGGCTCTGGGTCGCTTCGTTACCGCTCCGTTATACGTTGTTCGCACGTCGCCCGTAGTGCTGTGGCGGTCGACGGAAGCGAAGGCGAATGCCTCGCTTGGTGCAAGGGACTGGGGCCGGTCGGGAGAACCCGATCGGCCCTCTTGCGTCCGCTCAGAAGCGGTCCGGGCTGGGGCCCGTCGCCGTCGCGAGCACCGTCACGTCGGCGTGCCGGTCGAAGCGGTAGCCCGCACCGCGCACGGTGCGGATGATCTCGGCGTAGTCGCCCAGCTTCGAGCGCAGGCGGCGCACGTGCACGTCGATCGTGCGCTCGTTGGGGCGGTTCTCGTCGTCGGCGTCCCAGAGCGCGTCGATGATGGCGCAGCGGCCGACGGTGGATCCCTCGCGCAGCACGATGTGCTGCAGCAGCTCGAACTCGCGGTAGGTGAGCGGCGCGACTTCGTCGCCGATCGCGACGCGCTTGCGGGTCAGGTCGATGACGATGCCGGGGTTCGACTCGGCCACGGGCTGCTGCACCGCGGGGTCCTGCAGGGCGCGGCGCACGACGTCGACGTCCCGGCCGCCCGCGCCGGCCGGGGCGAGCGCGACCGCGGCGTGCGTCTCCGCGCTCGGGGCCAGGCGCGAGGTCAGGGCGCGCAGCTCGCCGACGAGGCGCGCGAGCTCGATGTGGTCGGCGGCGGCGGCGTCCTCGCCGAGGCCGACGTAGAGCACGAAGCCGCGGGCCTCGGTGCCGTCGGGAACGGGTCGGACGGGTGCGGGTCCAGCGGATGCGCTGCGCGGCGCGGGCTGCGGAGCCACGGCCCGCTTCGGCGCGAGGGCCGAGGAGCCGTCGAAGCGCGGCGTCTCGAGCGAGGGGCGGCGGGTGCGGGTGGGGAGAGCGGTGATGGTCATGGGAGGGCCTTCCGGCGTGCGGTCAGCGGCTGCGCCTCCCGCCGGAGCGGGTGAAGGCGATGAGAGCCGCCGACTCGGCGTGCGACGGGACGAAGGGTCCCGAGGCACAGGGTGTCGAGGTGTCATGTGCGAACCGCGGAGGGTTCGGGGATCGCTCTCGGGGCTGCTCAAGCCCGAGGGAGGCGACGCGCTAGCGCGTCAGCGTGCCTCTGGAGCGATCGGACGGTGCGAGCGACGCTCAAGCACACATTCGACGCATGGCCACCATCGGCATCATCATGCCGGTCGTCCGCTCGGCCGCGAAGACGGTCGGGAGGGCAGTGGTGGTGGTCATGCCAGTCAGTATCCCGGCTTGGAGCGCACGATGTCAAACAACGCTGTCGGCGGATGTGACGAAGTATGACCGCGGGACGGGGCTCAGTCGCCGACGGTGCCGTACAGCCGGTCGCCCGCATCGCCGAGGCCGGGAACGATGAAGCCGTGCTCGTTCAACCGCTCGTCGAGGGCGCCGAGCACGATCGTCACGTCGTGGCCGTCCATGTCGCGCTCGACGCGCTCGATGCCCTCCGGCGTGCCCAGCAGGCAGATGGCGGTCACGTCGACCGCGCCGCGGTCGAAGAGGAACCGCATGGCCGCCGACAGCGAGCCGCCGGTGGCGAGCATCGGATCGAGCACGAAGCACTGCCGGTCGGAGAGGTCGTCGGGGAGGCGCTCGGCGTACGTGTACGGCTCGAGCGTCTCCTCGTTGCGCGCCATGCCGAGGAAGCCGACCTCGGCGGTCGGCACGAGCGTGGTCATGCCCTCGAGCATGCCGAGGCCCGCGCGCAGGATCGGCACGACCAGCGGTCGCGGCTCTGCGATCTCGACGCCGGTCGTCGTCGTCACCGGCGTCCTGATCTCCTTGGGCGTCACGCGCACGTTGCGGGTCGCCTCGTAGGCGAGCAGCGTCATGAGCTCCTCGACGAGCGAGCGGAACGTGGGGGAGGGCGTGCGCTCGTCCCGCAGCACGGTCAGCTTGTGCGTGATGAGCGGGTGGTCGGCGACGTGGACTCGCATAGGGTTCAGGGTAGTGGGCGCAGGCACGGGCGCCCGACGGAGGAGTGCGGATGCGGCATGCGGCTCGCGACGAGGCGCTCATGCGGCTCGCCCTCGACGAGGCTGCGGCCGCCGCCACCACCGCCGACGTGCCGGTCGGCGCCGTCGTCGTCGACGCATCCGGCACCGTCATCGGCACGGGGCGCAACGAGCGCGAGCTGCGCCACGATCCGACCGCGCACGCCGAGGTCGTGGCGCTGCGGGAGGCGGCTGCGCGCGTGGGGTCGTGGCGGCTCGACGGATGCACGCTCGTCGTCACGCTCGAGCCGTGCGTCATGTGCGCCGGGGCGATCCTCGCGAGCCGGGTCGAGCGGGTGGTGTTCGGCGCGTGGGACGACAAGGCCGGCGCGGCAGGCAGCGTCGTCGACGTCCTGCGCGAGCGGCGCCTGCCGCACCGCGTCGAGGTCGTCGCGGGCGTGCTGGCCGCCGAGGCCGAGGCTCAGCTGCGCGCCTTCTTCGCCCCCCGCCGCTGATTTCTCAACGTCGCGGGTGGTAGCGCAGGCGCTATGCGGCGCTGTCCGACCACCCGCGACGTTGAGGGTCTTTCAGCGCCAGAACACCGCGATGAGCAGGTTCACGGCGGCGAGCCCGCCGGCGGTGTGGAAGAACGGCCCGAGCTTGCGCTCGACCTCGAGGTTGCCGACCGAGACGGCGCCGCCGGTGGTGAGGCGCGCCTTCTCGGTGCGGATGGCGCGCTGCCGCAGGAAGCCGATGAGCGCCGCGACGAAGACGACCACGGCGACGAGCGCCTTGATGCCGAGCTTCGCATGGTTGACGTCGCCGTCGCCGGCCATGGCGAGGCCGTAGAGCCCGATGCCCGACGCGAGCTGGATCGATGCGCCGATCAGCAGGATCGTGAAGTGGTAGCCGGCCTTCGCCCGCATCTGGATGATGAACGTGCCGATGAGCATCGACAGGCCCACGAGGTGGGCGGCGAGCAGCAGCGAGTGCAGGAACTCCATGCAGACAGCCTACACAGCCGGGATGTGCCCGCTCAGTTGCCCGACTGGATGACGATGTGGTCGGTCGAGGGCGCGGTCTCGGGCTGCTCGACGTACAGGTCGGGCTCGATGTAGATGACCCGCGCGTGCGGCACCTGAGTGCGGAGGTCCGCCTCGAGGTCGTTGATCGTGCGCGCCACGTGCTCGATGTCGGACTGCGGTGGGAAGGCCACCTTCGCGGCGACCATGAGCTCGTCCGGCCCGAGGTAGAGGGTCTTCATGTGGATGATCGACTCGACGCCCTTGTTGCCGTTGAGCACGGCGGCGATGGTCGCGGTGTCCTCGCGGGTCGCACCCTCGCCGATGAGCAGCGACTTCATCTCCACCGCCAGGATCGCGGCGACGGCGATGAGCAGCACGCCGATGCAGAGCGTACCGATCGCGTCGAAGAGCGGGTTGCCGGTGAGGGCGGTGAGGCCGACGGCCACGAACGCGAGCACGAGGCCGACGAGGGCGGCGAGGTCCTCGAGCAGGATGACCGGCAGCTCGGGGCTCTTCGACTTGCGGATGAACGCCCACCACCCGGCCTTGCCCCGCACCTGGTTGGCCTCCTTGATGGCCGTCCGGAACGAGAAGCTCTCGAGCACGATCGCGATGCCGAGCACGAGCAGCGGCAGCCAGATGATGTCGAGCTCGTGCGGGTGCTGGATCTTCGAGATGCCCTCCGAGATCGAGAACAGCCCGCCGACCGAGAACAGCACGAGCGCGACGATGAAGGCCCAGACGTAGCGCTCCCGCCCGTAGCCGAACGGGTGGTCGGGGGTCGCCTGCTTCTTCGCGAGCCTGCCGCCGAGCAGCAGCAGCAACTGGTTCCCGGCGTCGGCGACCGAGTGGATGGCCTCGGCCAGCATCGATGCGGACCCGGAGAAGAACCAGGCGATGAACTTGGTGATGGCGATGCCGGTGTTCGCGAGGAACGCCGCGACGACTGCCTTCGTACCGTGGGATGCGCTCACGAGCGGGAGTCTACAAGTGCACGTCGGGAGCATGCCGACGCCCGTCGTGGATAGCCTGGCCGCATGGCTGCGACCCTCCCTCCCATCGCGATGCTCGGTGTCGGCTCGATGGGCGGTGCGATCCTGACGGGCCTCGCCCGCCATGGCGCGGAGCGCATCGCGGTCACGAACCGCACCGCCGAGAAGGCCGCGGCCATCCGGCTCGACGGCGTCGAGTCGATCGCGCTCGCCGACGAGCCCGACGGCAACGCCCGCGCAGTGGCCGGCGCGAGGCTCGTGGTGCTCGGCGTGAAGCCGGCCGGCATCGTCGACCTCGCGCGCGAGATCGCTCCGCACCTCGAGGCGGATGCCGTGGTCGTCTCGATCGCGGCCGGCACGACGACCGCGTCGATCGAGGCGGTGCTGCCCGCGAGCGTCGCGGTCGTGCGCGCGATGCCGAACACCCCCTCGCACGTGGGTCTCGGCGTGACGGGCGTCGCGGGCGGAAGCCGCGCATCCGCCGACGATGTCGCGCTCGTCGCGCGCGTGTTCGAGGCGGTCGGCGAGGTGATCGTGCTCGAGGAGTCGCAGATCGACGCGCTCTCGACCATCTCGGGCTCAGGCCCCGCCTACGTGTTCCTGCTCATCGAGGAGCTGACCGGCACGGCGGAGCGGATGGGCTTCACGCCGGAGCAGGCAGCCACCATGGTGCAGGGCACCTTCCGCGGCGCGAGCGAGCTGCTCGCCGCCGACGGCGCGGCTCCGGCCGAGCTGCGCCGCCGCGTCACGAGCCCGAAGGGCACCACGGAGCGCGCGGTCGCGGTGCTGCAGGAGGCCGGACTGGGCGACGTGTTCGACCGGGCGACCGCTGCCGCGCTCGCGCGAGCGCAGGAGCTCGCGGTGGGCTGAGTCAGGCGGCGTCGCCGCCGACGTACTGCCAGCCGTTGTCGCGGCGGAAGCGGCTCACCTCGCGCATCGAGCCGCGCTGCCCCTCGGCGACCCAGTGCGCCTCGAACGTGACGGTGCCCTCGCGGTCGAAGGGACCGCCACCGCTCGAGCCGTGGATGTCGAGGCGCAGCCAGCGGATGCCGGGGTCGAGCTCGAGGGATCGCGGCCGGGTCGAGGGGTGCCACGACGCGAGCAGCCAGTCGACGTCGCCGAGCGCGAACGCCGTGAAGCGCGAGCGCATGAGCGCCTCCGCGGTCGCGGCCTCGCGCTCGCCGCGATGGATGGGCGCGCAGCACTCCCCGTAGGGGAGTCCGGTGCCGCACGGGCACCGCTTCGCGTCGTCGATCGTCACGGGCACTCGGTCACGCGCCGAGGCCGGCGAAGCGCTCGATGTCGTCCTGGTTGCCGGAGACGATGATGAGGTCGTGGTTCGAGACGATCGTCTCGGGCGTCGCGTACGTGAACTCGCCGCCGGGACTCTTCACGCCGACGACCGTCAGGTGGTACTTCGAGCGGATCTTCGACTCGGCGAGCGTGACGCCGCGGATGTGCTTCGGCGGGTACATCTTCACGATCGCGAACTGGTCGTCGAACTGGATGTAGTCGAGCATCCGCCCCGAGACCAGGTGCGCGACCCGCTCGCCGGCCTCCGCTTCGGGGTAGATGACGTGGTTGGCGCCGATGCGGCTGAGGATCTTGCCGTGCGACTGGCTGATGGCCTTCGCCCAGATCTGCGGGATCCCCAGGTCGACGAGGTTCGCGACGATGAGCACCGACGCCTCGATCGAGGAGCCGACCGCGCAGACGGCGATCGCGAAGTCCTGCGCGCCGACCTGCTTGAGCGCGTCGATCGAGCGCGCATCCGCCTGCACCGTGTGCGTCAGCCGCTCCGACCACTTCTGCACGAGGTTGATGTCGCCGTCGATCGCGAGCACCTCGCGGTCGAGGCGGGCGAGCTGCCCGGCGGTCGCGGCGCCGAAGCGGCCGAGTCCGATCACGAGCACCGGGGCGTCGTGGGGGATCCTGTCAACCAACGATCGGCCTCTCCTCGGGGCGTGTGAACAGCTGCGTCGTCTGGCTCGCCGCAAGCGCCGCCGCGAGCGTCACACTACCGATGCGCCCGACGAACATGGTCAGGGCGAGGATGACCTTGGCCGGGTCCTCGAGCCCCGAGTGTGTGAAGCCCGTCGACAGTCCCACCGTCGCGAAGGCGCTGATGACGTCGAACAGCACGAACGACAGCGGCGCGCCGGTGATCTCGAGCAGCACGATCGTCACACCCGCCACGATCGTCGCGCTCCACAGCGTGACGGAGACGGCGAGGCGGAGGACATCCGACGGGATGCGGCGGCCGAACGCCTCCATCGACTTGCGGCCGCGCGCCTCCGCGATGGCGGCGAGGAACAGGATCGCGAGCGTCGTGACCTTGATGCCGCCCGCGGTCGATGCCGAGCCGCCGCCCACGAACATGAGCATGTCGGTCACGAGCAGGCTCGAGTTGTGCAGCAGGCCGAGGTCGTTCACCGAGAAGCCGCCGGAGCGCGCCATCGACGACAGGAAGAAGGCGTGCAGCAGCTGCTGACCGAAGTCGTCGGTGCCCCAGGAGTCGGCGTTGCCCCACTCGAGCACGAGGAAGACGAGCCCGCCGGCCAGGAAGAGCATGAGCGAGACCGAGATCGTGAGCTTCACGTGCAGCGACCACTGGCGTGGGCTGCCGATGTTGCGCAGCAGCACGAAGTACACCGGGAAGCCGAGCGAGCCGATGAAGACGCCCAGCATGAGCACGATGAGGAACCACGGGTCGGTCGCGAACGGCTCGAGCCCCTCGGGGGTCGGCACGAAGCCCGAGTTGGTGAACGCCATGAAGGACCAGTAGGTCGCCTCGTAGAGCGCCTGCAGCGGGTTCTTGCCCTCGAGCAGGATGCGCGGGTACAGCAGCACGATCAGCGCGGCCTCGAAGACGAGGACCGACAGCGCGACCGTGCGCAGCAGCGCGCCGACCTCGCCGAGGCGGATGGCCTGAGACTCCTTCACGACGCCGCGGCGCACGCGCGACGGGTTGGAGTCACTCGCGGCCATCAGCTTCTGCCGAAGGCCCAGTCGGCGGGCGACCGTCAGGCCGAGGATCGACGCGAGCGTCAGCACCCCGATGCCGCCGACCTGCACGCCCAGCAGCACGACGGCGTTGCCGAACGGGCTCCAGTGGGTGGCCATGTCGACGACCGTGAGACCGGTGACGCACACGACGCTCACCGCTTGGAAGAAGGCGTCGACCGGCGCCGTCGGCTCACCGCTCGCGGTCGCCCAGGGCGTGGAGAGCAGGAGCATGAACAGCACGTTCATGGCGGCGAACACCATGATCGCGAATCGCGCGGGGTAGGAGCCGGCGAAGCGGTCGATCGCATCTCTCGACCGACCGGGCAGCGTCGCTGCTCTCGACGACCGCTGGTCCACCACGTGCCGTGCCTCTCGTGGGAAGGGTGCGCCTCGGGGCGGCGCAGGACGGGCCAACTGTAGTCCTCTCTGTCGCGAGCCGATCGCGGGCTGGTTTGTCGCGGCTCGTCGTGCGCTGGCATGCTTTGCGCATGGCCGACATCTTCACCGTCATCGCGGACAGCACGCGACGCGACATCCTCAGCGTCCTGCTCGAGCGTCGCGCGACGACGGGCGAGGCGAGCGTGAGCCAGATCGTCGACGCGCTCGGCGTGCCGCAGCCGACGGTCTCGAAGCACTTGCGCACGCTGCGCGACGCCGGCCTCGTCACCGTCCGCGAGGACGGCCAGCACCGCCACTACGCGATCGTGCTGACGCCGTTCGACGAGGTCGACGACTGGTTGATGCCGTTCATCTTCGCCGAGGGCGACCAGGACGACTCGACGCTCGGCGCCGCCGCCTTCGCCGCGTGGGCGGGCGTCAACGTGCAGGCACCGCTGCGGGCCGCAGCCGATCAGGCGCGCATCGCAGCCGAGCAGGCGCGGGTCGCTGCCGAGCAGGCGCTCGCGCGCGTCGCCGGCAAGGTCGAGCACCCGGCGCCCGTGGGCGCATCGCTGGGTCGCCGCGCGGCCGAGAGCGTGCACGACGTGCAGGAGCGCGTCCAGGAGGCCCGCGACCGCATCCATGACGTGCAGGAGCGGCTCGTCGAGCTGCAGGCGCGCGCCTCCCAGCGCTTCGACGACGCTCGCGTCAAGATGCGCCGCGACGACCTCCCGGTCGGCGAGGACGGCGCGGAGCATGCGCTCGACGACGGCCGCAGCGCGCGCGACCAGGACGACGCACGGCTCGACTGACCCCGCCGGAACCGGCGGCATGCGGCGGTGGCCGGGATTCCGCTAGAATGCCGAGAGCGTTTTCCCTGCGCTGGTCACAGATCGCGCAGATCGACCAGCAATCCCGATCGGAAGTGAGGAACCTCTATGGGTTCTGTGGTGAAGAAGCGTCGCAAGCGCATGGCGAAGAAGAAGCACCGCAAGCTGCTTCGCAAGACGCGCCACCAGCGTCGCAACCGCAAGTAGCGCGGTGGAGCTGGGGGCGGAGGCCCTTTCGGGCCTCCGCTGCGACCCCAGCGCCGAGGCCCGTCTCGGGCCTCGGTCTGATTCGTACCGTGAGCCGGGACCTGCAGCTGCAGGCTCCCGGCTTTCGCATGTCTAGGCTTGGCGCATGGTCGAGATCACCCTGATCGGCAAGCCCGGATGCCACCTGTGCGACGAGGCCCGCCCGATCGTCGAGCGAGTGGTCGCGTCGTACCCGGAGGCGACGCTCACCGAGCTGTCGATCCTCGACGACCCCGCGCTCGAGGCGCGCTGGCACGACGACATCCCGGTCGTGCTCATCGACGGCCGGCCGCACTCCGCCTGGCGCGTTGACGAGGCGAAGCTGAGTGACCGCATCCGCGCCCGCCTCCACGACCCGGGCGTCGAGTAGCCGCCGCCTCTTCCGCTGGTTGAGCCGGTCCGGGCGCGCAGCGCCCTGACCGTGTCGAAACCAGCCCCAGTAGCGAACTGCCCGGTTTCGACACGCTCAGCGCGCTTCGCGCGCGGAGCGGCTCAACCGACGGGTGGGAGCGGCTTACGGGGTGAGGCGCGTCGGGCCGCGGAAGAGGTACGTCGACTCGCGGATCGAGCCGAGGCCCAGCATGAGCATGACGACGCGGGCGAGGCCCATACCGAAGCCGCCGTGCGGGGGCGTGCCGTAGCGGAAGAAGTCGAGGTACTCCTCGAGCTCCGCCGGATTCATGCCCTTCTCGACGATCTGGGCTTCGAGCACGTCGATGCGGTGCTCGCGCTGCGCGCCGGTGGAGATCTCGACCCCGTTGTAGATGAGGTCGTACGAGTTCGTGATCGAGCCGTCGCCCTCCGGGCGCAGGTGGTAGAACGGCCGCACGCCCGACGGGTACTCGGTGACGAACACGAAGTCGTGCCCCATCGTCTCCTTGACATGGGCAGAGATCTGGCGCTCGGCCTCGGGGTCGAGGTCGCCGTCCTCGCGCTCGATGCGGTGGCCGCGGGCCTCGACGATGGCCTTGACCTCGGCGTGCGGGATCCGCGGGAAGGGCAGGGCGGGCGTCTCCAGCTGGATGCCGAAGTGCTGCTCGATCTCGGCGCCGTGGCGCTCGACGACGGCCGCGACCGCCTTCGCGAGCAGCTGCTCGTGCAGCTGCATGACGTCCTCGTGGCTGTCGATCCACGAGATCTCGCTGTCGATCGAGGTGAACTCGGTCGCGTGCCGGCTCGTGTACGAGGGGTCGGCGCGGAAGGCCGGGCCGATCTCGAAGATCTTGCCGAAGCCGGCGGACTGCGCCATCTGCTTGAACAGCTGCGGCGACTGCGCGAGGTACGCGGTCGTCTCGAAGTAGGGCACCTCGAACAGCTCGGCGCGCGACTCGGAGGCCGTCGCCATGAGCTTGGGCGTGTGGAGCTCGATGAACCCCTCGTCGATCCAGTGCTGCCGCATCGCGTGCTCGATGGTGGTCTGCACGCGGAAGATCAGCTGCGCCTCGGGGCGGCGCAGGTCGAGGAAGCGCCAGTCGAGCCGCTTGTCGATCGACGAGTCGTCGGCGATCGGGCTGTCCTTCGCGACCGACTCGACCGTCAGCGAGCGCACCTTGACCTCGAGCCCACCGAGCTTGACGCGCTCATCCGCCTTGAGGTCGCCCTCGACGGTGACGAAGGAGCCGTGCATGAGCCCGGAGATGGTCGCGGCGGTCGCCGCCGTCTCCTCGTTGACGGGGTTGACGAGCTGCGCCGATCCCGACTCGTCGCGCAGGATGACGAACTGCACGCGCTTCTGATCGCGCACCGTCTCCACCCAGCCCTGCACCTTCACGGGGCCGTCGGGGAGCGATGCGAGGTCATGGATGAGGGTGCGAGAAGTCACCCGGCGATCCTACCGGCCAGGCGTGCGGGCCCCGGCGGGGTCAGCGGCGGCGACGCGCGGTCGCGGCGGGGGCCACGGTCCCGAGCGCGACCCAGCCGCCCACGAGGGCGACGGCGGATGCGGCCAGCACCGCCCATCCGGCTGCAGCGGGGACCTGCGCATCCGTCCCGTCCGACGCGACGAGCAACCAGACCCCGACCGCGGCGAGCACGCCGACGAGCAGCGCGACGGGCGTCGCGTACGCCCGGTGCGCGAGATAGCGCGCCCACGTCCACATCAGGCTGGCCCCGAGCGCGACGACGAGCGCGATGGCGAGCGGGACGAGGAGGGGCACGG
Organism: Agrococcus sp. DT81.2; assembly: GCF_049844935.1. NCBI lineage: Bacteria > Bacillati > Actinomycetota > Actinomycetes > Micrococcales > Microbacteriaceae > Agrococcus > Agrococcus sp. DT81.2. Next base: position 78,438 of record NZ_JBNCLZ010000003.1, read on the forward strand.
ATCCATCATCCCCTGCTCCGGTGCGCGGCATCCGCGTCGGCGAGCGGATGCGCGCGGCCCGACCGCCGTAGGGTGCTGATAGGTCGCGCCGGTAGACTGGGGGCATGCCCGCCCGCCGCCTCCATCTCGTGCGCCATGGCGAGGTCGACAACCCCGATCGCGTGCTCTACGGCCGCATGCCGGGGTTCGTGCTCTCGGAGCGCGGGCACCGCATGGCCGCGATGGCGGCCGAGCACCTCGCCACCGGGCCGAGCGCCCGTCGCGTCGTGCGGCTCGCGGCCAGCCCGCTCGAGCGCGCGCAGCAGTCGGCGCAGCACTGGGCGGATGCGTTCCGCCTCGACGTGCGCACCGAGCGCCGCATCATCGAGCCGACCAACCGCTTCGAGGGCAAGACGTTCGAGGCGAGCGGTGCCTTGCGGCATCCGACGGCGTGGCCGCTGCTGCGCAACCCGTTCCGTCCGTCGTGGGGCGAGCCGTACCGGGCGATCGCGCAGCGCGTGATCGCGGCGATGGAGGACGCCTGGGACGAGCTCGCCGAGTCCGACGACGACGGCGACATCGTCTTCGTGAGCCACCAGTCGCCGATCTGGATGGCCCACCTCGAGCTCGCCGGCAAGCCGCTGTGGCACGACCCGCGCTCGCGCCGCTGCCAGCTCTCGTCGATCACGAGCTTCGGGCGCGTCGAGGGCCGGTTCGTCGAGGTCGACTACGTCGAGCCCGCAGCCTCGGTCGACGCCGTCGACGCGGGGGCCGTGTGACGCGCCGGCGGATGCGCGTGGCCGGCATCGCGCTCGCTGCGCTCGCGCTCGCGGGCTGCGCGTCGGCCGACGGCGTGGCGGGCCAGGTCGGCGACGCGGGCTACATCGCGGGCGACGGCATCGTCACCGAGATCGCACCGGAGCAGCGCGCACAGCCAGCAGCCTTCGCGGGCCCGCTCGTCGACGGCGGCGAGTTCGACTCCGCCGAGCTCGACGGCGTCACGCTCGTCAACTTCTGGTACGCGGCCTGCCCGCCGTGCCGCATCGAGGCGCCCGTACTGGCCGAGCTGCACGCCGAGCTCGGCGACGAGGTCGACTTCCTCGGCGTCAACACCCGTGACGGCGCCGCGCAGGCGGCGGCGTTCGAGGAGCAGTTCGGCGTCGACTATCCCTCGATCCTCGACGACGAGACGGCCTCCGCCCAGCTCGCCTTCACCGGCATCGTCGCGCCGAACGCGGTGCCGTCGACGCTCATCCTCGACGCCGACGGCCGCGTCGCCGCCCGCGTCTCGGGCGCGGTGACCGACACGAGCATCCTCTCGACGCTGCTGCGGGAGGAGCTCGAGCGGTGAGCCTCGCCCTCGCGCTCGCCGCCGCTGCCGACCCGGCCGGCGCCGCCTTCGACCCGGCCGGCGCTGTGCTGAGCGGTCAGCTGCTCGTGTCGGTGCCCATCGCGCTGCTCGCGGGGCTCGTGTCGTTCGCGAGCCCGTGCATCCTGCCGCTCGTGCCCGGCTACCTGGGGCTCATGGGCTCGCTCGTGGGGGAGCGGGGCGGCCGTGGGCGGCTCGTCGCCGGGGTGGCGCTGTTCATCGCCGGCTTCACCCTCGTGTTCGTGCTCGGCACCGCGATCGTGGGCGGCGTCAGCTCGTTCCTGCTCCAGCACAGCGACGCCATCATCCGCGTGCTCGGCGTGCTGCTCATCGTGCTGGGGCTCGTGTTCGTCGGCCAGTTCTCGTTCCTGCAGCGCGTCTGGAAGCCGCAGCAGGTCAAGGCGGGCGGCATGTGGGCCGCGCCCGTCGTCGGCGTCGTCTTCGCGCTCGGCTGGACCCCCTGCTCCGGCCCCACGCTCGCCGCCATCAGCGCGCTCACCGTCACCACCGGCTCCGCGTGGCAGGGCGCGATCCTCGGTCTCGCGTACGCGCTCGGCCTCGGCATCCCGTTCCTGCTCATCGCCCTCGGCCTCGGCTGGGCCGGTGGCGCCGTCGCCTGGCTGCGCCGGCACATCCGGGCCGTGAACATCGCCGGCGGTGCGATGCTCATCGCCATCGGCGTGCTGATGGTGACCGGGGCGTGGAACGCCATCATGCAATCGCTTCAAGGATGGATCGCCTCCGTTGTCACGATCATCTGACCCGCTGCGGCCGGGCGACCACATCGACTCGCCGGAGGCGCCCGCCAGGCAGCCCGGCGACCCGAAGCTCGGCGTCCGGGGCTGGGCCCGCTTCATGTGGCGCCAGCTCACCTCGATGCGCACCGCGATCGTGCTGCTGCTGCTGCTCGCCATCGCGGCCGTGCCCGGCAGCCTCGTGCCGCAGCGCTCCTCCGACCCCAACGGCGTCATCCAGGTGCGCGCCGACAACCCCGAGCTCGTGTGGCTGTACGACGCGCTGTCACTGCACGACGTCTACTCGAGCCCGTGGTTCTCGGCCATCTACCTGCTGCTGTTCACGTCGCTCGTGGGATGCGTCATCCCCCGCCTCGCGCACCACTGGAAGGCGATGCGGGCGCTGCCGCCGCGCACCCCCGCTCGGCTGTCGCGGCTCGTCGGGTTCCAGACCGTCGCGGGCGACGCATCCGACCTCGACCGCGCCGACCGCGTGCTGCGCCGGCTGGGCTACCGCACGACCCGCTACGGCGACTCCGTGTCGGCCGAGCGCGGGTACCTGCGCGAGACCGGCAACCTGCTGTTCCACATCTCGATGCTCGCGCTGCTGCTCGTCGTGGGACTCGGCTCGGGGTTCGGCTACTCGGGGCAGCGACTGCTCGTCGAGGGCAGCGGGTTCGCGAACGCGCTGTCGAGCTACGACTCGTTCACCGCCGGGCAGTGGTTCGACGACGGCGAGCTGGAGCCGTTCGCGGTTGCGCTCGACGACCTCGAGGTCGTCTACGAGACCGAGAACCCGAACGCGGTGGGCGCCCCGCTCGACTTCACCGCGAACGTGTCGGTGACCGAGGACGGCGCGGAGCGGGAGGACGAGATCAAGGTCAATCATCCGCTGTCGGTCGCGGGCGCCGATCTCTATCTGATCTCGAACGGCTACGCGCCGCGCATCTCGGTGCGCGACGCGAGCGGGCAGGTCGTGTACGACCAGTACACGCCGTTCCTCGCGCAGGACGACCAGATGACGAGCCTCGGCGTGATCAAGCTGCCCGACGGCCTCGACGAGCAGCTGGGGCTGCGCGGCTTCTTCTACCCGACCGCGGTGTCGCTCGAGACCGGGGCGCTCGCCTCCGCCTATCCCGATCTCGCGAACCCCGTGCTGTCGCTGCAGGCCTTCACCGGCGACCTCGGGCTCGACGCGGGCATTCCGCGGTCGGTGTACGCGCTCGAGACCGACGCGATGACGCAGATCGCCGGCGGCGACACCGACGTCGAGTCGCTCACGATCGCGCCGGGGCAGTCGATCGACATCCCCGGCGGGCTCGGCACGATCACGTTCGAGGACGTGCGGCGCTACGGCGTCATCGAGGTGCACGTCGACCACACGCAGACGCCCGTGCTGTGGATCACCGTCGTGCTGTTCCTCTCGCTGCTCGGCTCGCTGCTCATCCCGCGCCGCCGCATGTGGGTGAAGGCGACGCCCGAGGGGCTCGAGCTCGCCGGCCTCGCGCGCGGCGAGGACCCCGCGCTCGAGCGCGCCGTCGACGACCTCGCGAAGCGCATCGGCGACGCGGCACCGGCTCGTGAGGCGGATGTGCTCGCCCCGGTCGCGGGGGACGGCGAGCGTAGGATGGACTCGTGACGCCGGCAGAACTCGACTCCTTCTCGCTGCTGCTCGTGTACTCCGCGATGGCGGTCTACACGCTCGCGTTCATCGCCTACGCGGTCGACGTGGCGCGCCGCTCGGCGGCCAAGCCGGCCGCCGCGGAGGCGCGGGTGCTCGTCGGCGCGGGCGCGCCGGTGGAGCCCGCGGTGGTCGCTCCGGTGGCCGCGAAGCCGGGCCGCGGCGCCCGCATCGGCTACGTGCTGACCGTGCTCGCCTGGGTGCTGCACGTCGGCGGCGACGTCCTGCGCGGCCTCTCGGCCGGCCGAGTGCCGTGGGCCAACATGTACGAGTTCGCGCTCACGGGCGTCGCCGTGATCGTCGGCGTCTTCGTGCTCTCGCGGCTGTGGCGCGACCTCAACTTCCTCGGCGTGTTCATCACTGGCCTCGCGACCGTGTTCCTCGGCGTCGCGACCGTCAACTTCTACGTCGCGCCGACGCCGCTGCCGCCGGCGCTGCAGTCGTACTGGCTCGTCATCCACGTCTTCGTCGCCACGCTCGCCACCGGCTTCTTCGCGCTCGGATCGGGCCTCAGCATCCTGCAGCTCATCAAGGAGCGCCGCGACAGCGGCTTCCTGCGGTCGCTGCCGTCGGCCGTGCAGCTCGAGGACCTCGCCTACCGCGTCGGCGTGATCGGCTTCATCTTCTGGACCTTCACGCTCATCGCCGGCGCCGTCTGGGCCGAGCACGCGTGGGGCCGCTACTGGGGCTGGGATACGAAGGAGGTCTGGACCTTCGTGATCTGGGTCATCTACGCCGGCTACATCCACGCCCGCGCGACGCGCGGCTGGCGCGGCTCCCGCTCGGCGTGGCTGCAGCTGGTCGGCTTCGCCGCCGTCCTCTTCAACTTCACGGTCGTGAACCTCTTCTTCAAGGGCCTGCACGCCTACAGCGGCCTCTAGGGGTTCGCTCTCGCCAGATCGGCCGCGCGGAGCAACGCGGGGGTCAGCCGGCCTCCGGCAAGGAGTGTCGGCTCGATGCACGAGTGTCGCGACACTCGTGCCACAGCCCGACACTCGGGGACGACGTGAGCTGACTCCCAGAAGCAAGTGTCGAGTCCGTGCTCGCGTGTCGCGACACCCGAGCAGCAGCTCGACACTCGCCGGCAAGGGCGGCTGGCGGCAGGGGCTAGAGGTGGGGGAGGGCGGCGGCCAGGCGGGACCGCCAGGCCGCCGTGCGCTCGGGGTTCGCGGCGTGCGCGGCGAGGAGCTCGGGGGTGGGGGTGACGCGCGTGACCGGGATGGTGCCGCCGACGGGGACGAGCGGCTCCGCGACGTCGGCGGCGAGCAGCGCGCCGGTGCCCAACCCGCAGTCGAACGGCAGCTCCGGCAGCGCGCCGGCGAGGGCCGCGCCCATCGAGAGCCCGACGCTCGAGTCGAGCGCGCTCGAGACCACCGCCGGCAGCCCCGCCTCGGCGACGATCGCGAGCGCCGCGCGCACACCGCCGAGCGGCTGCGCCTTCACGACCAGCACATCCGCCGCACCGGCGCGCGCGACGAGCAGCGGGTCCTCCGCCTTCCGCACCGACTCGTCGGCCGCGATCGGGATCGCCAGCCGGTGCAGCCGCATCCGCAGCTCCGCGAGCTCCGGCACTGTCGCGCACGGCTGCTCGACGTACTCGAGGTCGAAGCGCTCGAGCGCGCGCACCGCGGTCTCGGCCTCGTCGGGGTTCCAGCCGCCGTTCGCGTCGACGCGGATGCGCGCATCCGGCAGCAGTGACCGCACCTCCGCGACGCGCGCGACATCGTCGGCGAGCGTCTGCCCGCGCTCCGCGACCTTCACCTTCACGGTGCGGCAGCCGTCGTAGCGCGCGAGGACGGCCGCGACGGCGGCCGGCGCGACGGCAGGCAGGGTCGCGTTGACGGGGATGCGGTCCCGGACGACCGCGGGTCGCTCGAGATCCGCGTCCTCAAGTGCCGCCCGCAGCCAGCGCGCGGCCTCCTCGGGCTCGTACTCGAGGAACGGGCTCCACTCGCCCCACCCGGCGGCGCCCGAGAACAGCGCCACCTCGCGCTCCTCGACACCGCGGAACCTCGTCACGAGCGGCAGCGAGACGACGTGCATGCGGTCGGCGAGCCGTTCGAGGTCGAGGTCCACGCGGCCATGCTTGCACGCCTGCCAGAATCGTCGCGTGACCGAACTGCCATGGGTGATCGACACGCGTCTCGCGCCGCGTCGACGCAACCCGGTCTGGGGCGTGCTCGCGCTCGTCGCGGCGGTGCTGTGCGGTGTGACGCTGCTCTTCTCCATCGGCGTCGCCTTCGTCGATCTCGACGGCCTGGTCATCTGGCTGCTGCCCGTCTGGGGCGTGTGCACGCTGCTCTCGCTCGCGTTCGCGATCACCGCGGCGGCCAAGCGCGGCACCGCCAACATCACGATGGCAGCCATCAGCGGCGGGCTCCTGGTGATCTCGAACCCCGTCGTGTTCCTCGTCATCGGCTTCGCGCTCGGCCTCCTGCAGTAGGCGCGCCTCCCGTCCCGCATCCGATGCGGCTCGTAGCATCAGTCGATGCTCGAAGACCTGCTGACCGAGACCCCTGCGCCGCGGCCCGCGACCTCGGCGCCCGACCGTTCAAACCGTGACCGCCGTCGCGCCAGACTCGGCATCCTCTCGCTCTGGCTGCTCGCGGCAGCCGCAGTGCTGCAGGTCGTCTCGCTCGTGCAGCAGCTCAGCTACCTCTTCGTGCCGAAGCCGGGAGAGCTGCCCCTGCTCGTGATCGGCGTGGCCGCCGCGGTGCTCGTCGGCCTCGGCGGGGTCGTGGCCGGGTGCGTCGCCGCGACGGTGCCGGATGGGCGACGCACGGGCGTCTTCGGCGCCGCCCTCGGTCTGGGGCTCCTCGTGCTCTTCGGCGCGGCGACCTCGTTCGGCTGGGGCTTCCTCGACGCGCTCTCCGCACCGGTCTGATCCGCGAGGCCCTGGCGGTGGGCGGGCTCGCGCGCCAGGATGAGCACGTGCCCTCGCCCGACTTCGTGATGCCGCCGGAGGCCGTCGCGCCGCCGGCCCTGCCGCCGGAGTCGGCGCCTCCGGAGGACGCCGGTCGCGCGCACGATCCGACCGCCGAGCCGGAGGGTGCGGCCGCGGCTCCGCGGATGCCGTGGCGGCAGCTGATCGTCGCCGGTCTCGTGGGCGTGCTGATCGGGGCGGCGCTGCCTGCGGGGGTGCAGGCCGCGCAGGACGCCGCGGCGGCCGCGCAGGTGGAGGCCTTGCGCTCGACCGCGATGGCGTACCTCACCGCCATCGCGGAGGGCGACGCCGAGCGCGCCACGGCGATGGTCCCGGTCGACGGCCACATGCCTCCGGATGTCGTGCTCGGCTCTGCGGAGCGGATCGAGGAGCTCGAGGTGCAGCTCGTGACGATCGAGGACGACGTGGCGAGGATCGACGTCCGGTTCGAGGTCGGCGCCGCCGAGCAGGTGCGCGAGCTCGCCGCGGAGCGGGTGGACGAGGAGTGGCGGATCACGACGTCGCTCGCCGAGCAGGTGATCGTCCACTCGTTCGACGGCGTCACCGGCGTCACGCTCGCGGGCGTCACGCTGCCGGCGAACCGGTCTGTCGTGCTCTACCCGGGCGTGTACAGGGCGGATGAGGTCGAGACGCCGCTGCTGCGCTCGGGCGGCGAGCGCTTCGAGGTCGACGGCGACCCCAACACGCCCAGCGACCTGTTCTCGAACCCGATGCTCACCGACGAGTTCCGCGACGCCGCGGTCGACGTCGCGACCGCCCGGGTCGCCGCTTGCCTCGAGCAGCAGGGCTGCCCGTTCGACGCCGACACAGCCGTGCCGCCGCGAGCCGAGCTCTACATCATGGGGATCGATCCGGCCGACGGCACGATCGACGTGGTCGTGCCGCTCGGCTACGTCGGCTCGATGGGGCAGTGGCAGGAGCTGCCGCTGCGCGCCAACGTCGACGAGGCGGGCGCGCTCGTGTCGTGGGACTGCGGGCAGCCCGGCCGGCCGCACCACGACCTGGAGGCATGCGGTCCCTGAGCGGATCGACCGCTGGCGGCCGCTTCCCCTCGGCGGGAGGATGGGCGCGTGGCGAGTCCCGACTTCGTGATGCCGCGGGAGGCGGCGGCACCGCCGGATGCGTCGGAGGCGGCACGGGCACCGGCGGCTGCTGCCTCCGCCGCCGGAGCGGCTGACGACCGGCCGCCGACCGCCGCGGCCGCCGCGGCCACCCGTCGAGGGCTGCCCTGGCGACACATGGCCATCGCCGGCCTCATCGGCGCGCTCGTGGGGGCGGCGCTGCCCGCGGGACTGCAGGCCATGGAGCAGGCGGAGGCGCAGGCGGATGCCGAGCGGCTTCGCTCGACGGCCATGGCGTACCTGACGGCGATCGCGGAGGGCGAGGCGTTGACCGCGACCGCGATGGTGCCGCCGCGGGGCTCCGGCGACGTCACGCCGGACGCCGTGCTGCGGGCCGCTGCTCCCATTGCAGCACCGGAGGTCCGGCTCGTGGCCATCGACGGTGACGCCGCGAGCGTCGAGGTTCGCTTCGAGGTCGGGTCGCGGCAGGTCACGCGCACGCTGCAGGCAGATCGTGACGGAGAGTCCTGGCGGCTCGGGACGAGCCTCGCCGAACCGGTCGCGCTGCACGCGCGCGCGACGCAGGCTCCCGAGGGGACCGCGGGCGTGAGCGTCGGTGGCGTCGTCGTGCGGCCGGGTGCGGGGACCCTGTTCTACCCCGGCCGCTACCGGGTCGACCTCACCGAGACGGGGCAGCTCCGCACCGGCGGGGATGCGTTCGACGTCGACGGCGACCCGGCGACCCCGACCGACGTCTTCGCGAGCACGACGCTCACCGCGGAGTTCGCGGATGCGGCGGCCGCCGTCGCGCGGGCGCGGGTCGGAGTGTGCCAGCTGCTCGCGGAGTGCCCGATCGACGTCGACACCGTCGCGCGCCCCGGTGACGCGATCGCCGTCTCCGAGGTCGATCCCGCGCGCGGCACCATCGACCTGCTGCTGCCCCTCGGCCTCGGCTCCGGATTCGGCGGCAACGGGCAGGAGCTGCGGCTCCGCGCCCAGCTCGACCAGGCCGGCACCATCCTCGGCTGGGAGTGCTCGGAGGCTGGCGACCCGTACGGTCCGCTGGAGCCCTGCGCCCCCTGAATCCGCTCTGTCCAACCTTCCGTAACAGCGTGACAATGGTCGCGTGTCGATGTCGATGCCGGAGTTCGAGATGCCGCCGGAGGCGGTCGCTCCGCCCGACTCGGCCATCGACGAGCCGAGCGTCACCGAGCCGGCCCAACCCAGCCGGCGCGACGCATCCGCGACCCGCCCTGGACGCCCGCGGGCCGGGTTCGGCTGGCGGCAGCTGGTCGTCGCGTGCCTCGTGGGCGCGCTGCTCGGCGCCGCGGTGCCGGCGGCGTTCCAGGCCTCGGAGAGGAGTGCCGCGGCGGCGCGCGTCGAAGGGCTGCGGGCAGCGGCGCTCGACTACCTCACCGCGATCGCCGAGGGCAGGGCAGCGCTCGCCTCCGAGGTCGTGCCGCTCGAGGGCAGGGGTGCGGTCGCGCCCGACGCGGTGCTGCAGGCCGCTGAGCGCATCGAGGCCTTCGAGGTGCGCCTCGTGCATGTCGACGGCGATGCCGGCACCGCAGAGGTGCGCTACCGCGTGGGCGGCAGCGACGTCTACCGCACGCTGCAGGCCCAGCGCGAGGGCAGCGGGTGGCGGCTGATGACCTCGCTCGCCGAGGTCGCCGACCTCGCCTACTACGACCCGATCACGCGCGTGCAGATCGCGGGAGTCCCGCTCGGGGGCGAGGCGCCAGTGCTGCTCTACCCGGGCACGTACACGATCGACATCGTCTCCGGCCCGATCTTCCTGACCGGCGGGGACGTGTTCGTCGTCGACGGTGACCCGCACACGCCGACGGTGCCGTATGTCACGGCCGGCATCGTGCCGCAGATCAGCGACTATGCCACCGAGCTCGCGCTCGTCACAATCGCCGCGTGCCAGGCGGAGCCCGGCTGCGCGGTGCCGGCGGAGGCGCGGCTCGAGCCGGCCGGCGAGGTCTACCCGATGGGGAGCGGCTCGACGATGGAGTCGATCGATCTCTCAGTGCCCGTGACCGCGACAGTCGGCGGAAGCCCGGAGTGGTTCGAGGTCCGCGTGCGGGTCGTGCTCGACGAGAGCGGCGCGCCGACCCAGTGGCTGTGCGGCGCTCCGGGGGAGTACGGCACCGATCTGGTGGCCTGCGGCACGTGAGCCGGTGGAGGGAGACGTGGCGAGGATGCCCGACTTCGCGATGCCGGAGCGCGCGGCCCGGGTGCATGGATCGAACGCTCGGCTCCGGAGCGCGCAGCGACCGGTCGAGCGGCGGCCGCGCAGCCCGTTCGGCTGGCGGCATGTCGCCGTCGCGGTGCTCCTGGGAGGCGTGCTCGGCGGCTCGGCGGCCGCGGGGATGGAGGTCGCTGGCCGGTCTGCCGTCGACGCCCGCGAGTCGAGCCTCCAGGCACTCGCGAGCGAGTACCTGCAAGCGATCTCCGACGGCGATGCCGATCGCGCCACGCGGCTCTCGCCGCTCGAGGTCGGCCGCGAGCTCGCGCCGCAGGCGGTGCTCGTCGCAGCCTGGCGCCTCACGCCGCTGTCCGTCGCGACGGCGCACGTCGACGGCGACGAGGGCAGCGTCGACGTGCGCTACCGGGTCGGCGGCACCGAGGTCGAGCGCACGCTGCGGGCGACGTCCACCGCCGCCGGCTGGCGGTTGGAGACGTCCCTCGCCGAGCCGCCTCGCGCGTCCGCCGTCGACGCCACCGCGCGCCTGGAGCTCGGCGGCGTCCCACTGCGAGGGCTGCACCTGTACCCAGCCGTCTATCGGCTCGACGTCGTGGAGGGACCGCTCTTCGTGTCGGGCGGCGGCGTGTTCGCGATCGACGGCGATCCGGGCATCGCGACGGTCGTCGAGGCGTCGTCGGAGCTCATGCCGTCGTTCGAGCAGCGCCTCGCCGAGCTCGCGAGCGTCGCCGTCGACACGTGCCGCGAGCGACCCGACTGCGCGATCCGCACGAGCGCGCCGTTCACGCGCGCCGGGGCCGCTGACATCCTCGACATCTTCGACGACGGGCGCGCGATCGACGTGAAGGTGCCCCTCTTCGCTCGGGACGACGCCGGCTGGGAGTGGCGCGACGTGATCGTCCGCGTGCGGCTCGACAGCCGCGGCCTCCCGGTCGAGTTCCTCTGCTCCATGCCGGGGTGGCAGCAGGTCCAGCGCTGCGAACCGTGACCGCCGGCTGGGCGGCCGGTCCGACCCCGGCGCGTCCTCGATCAGCCGCGCGCACGGGTGGATGGCTAGGGTTGGCAGGTGACCATCTCGCCCCTCTTCGACCCGGCCGAATGGGCCGACGCAGAGCCCGGCTTCGACGACATCACCGTCCACCGCTCGCGCGACGGCAGGATCGCCCGCATCGCCTTCGACCGCCCGGAGGTGCGCAACGCGTTCCGCCCGCACACGGTCGACGAGCTCTACCGCGCTCTCGATGCGGCCCGCCAGGACAGCCGCATCGGCGTCGTGCTGCTCACCGGCAACGGTCCGAGCCCCAAGGACGGCGGCTGGGCGTTCTGCTCCGGCGGCGACCAGCGCATCCGCGGCCGCGACGGCTACAAGTATGCCGAGGCCGACACCGCGGGCACGATCGACCCGGCGAGGTCCGGCCGCCTGCACATCCTCGAGGTGCAGCGGCTCATCCGCTTCATGCCGAAGGTCGTGATCGCGGTCGTGCCCGGCTGGGCGGCCGGCGGCGGCCACTCGCTGCACGTCGTCTGCGACCTCACGATCGCGAGCGCCGAGCACGGCCGGTTCAAGCAGACGGATGCGGATGTCGGGTCGTTCGACGCCGGCTACGGCTCGGCCTACATGGCGCGCCAGACCGGCCAGAAGTTCGCCCGCGAGGTGTTCTTCCTGGCTCGCGAGTACAGCGCCGAGCGCGCGCTCGCTGCGGGCGCGATCAACGCGGCCGTGCCGCACGCCGAGCTCGAGGCGACCGCACTCGACTGGGCGCGGGAGATCCTCACGAAGAGCCCCACGGCCATCCGGATGCTGAAGTTCGCGTTCAACGCGGTGGACGACGGGCTCGTCGGGCAGCAGATCTTCGCGGGGGAGGCGACCAGGCTCGCCTACGGCACCGACGAGGCGGTCGAGGGGCGCGACTCCTTCCTCGAGAAGCGCGAGCCCGACTGGTCCCCCTTCCCCTGGCAGTACTGAGACGAGTCCTTTCCCGAACGGAGGTGCGCACATGACGATCGTCGTCGAGACGAGCGGTTCGAGCGGCGTGCCCAAGCGGGTGATCATCTCGGAGGAGGCCATCCGCGCCTCCACGGAGGCCGCGATCGACCGGCTCGGCGGGCCGGGCCAGTGGGTGCTCGCGCTGCCGGAGCAGTTCATCGCGGGCAAGAACGTCATCTGGCGCAACGAGGTCTCGGGTGCGCCGCTCGTGCGCACCGCGGGCGCGTTCACGGCTGAGGCGTTCGTCGAGGCCGTGCAGAGCCTCGAGCACGACCGCAAGTACACGTCGCTCGTGCCCACGCAGCTCGCGCGGCTCGTCGACGCCGCGCTGCTCGACCGCTCGTTCATCGGCCCGATCGCGCGCCTCGATCGCATCCTCCTCGGCGGTCAGCGTGCGCCGTTCGGGCTCATCGAGCGCGCGGCCCGGCTCGGCTGGCGCATCACCCGCACCTACGGCGCCACCGAGACGGTGGGCGGATGCGTGTGGGACGGCCGGCCGCTGCGCGACGTCAAGGTGCGCCTCACCGACCAGATCGAGATCTCCGGGCCCCAGCTCGCCGACGGCTACGACGATCCGCAGCTCACCGAGCAGCGCTTCATCACCGACGGCACCGGCACCCGCTGGTACCGCACGGGCGACGCCGGATCGCTCATCGGCGGCACGCTGCAGGTGTCCGGCCGCATCGACGACGTCATCAACTCCGGCGGCATCAAGGTCTCGCTCGCGGCCGTCGAGCACGTCGTGCAGACCTTCGCGCCCGACGCGGTCGTGGTCGCCGCGCCGCATCCCGAGTGGGGGGAGGTGCCGGCGGTCGTGACGACGCTCAAGCCGTCGCTCGCCGAGATCCGCGCGGCCGTCGCGAACGCGCTCGGCAAGCCCGCCCGCCCCAACCACCTCGTGACGGTGTCGGTGATGCCGACCACCGCATCCGGCAAGCCCGACCGCAAGCGGCTCGCGCGGCTCGTGGCCGGTCGCACCCAGGAGCGCCGCCGCCGCGGCATCTTCGGCTGACGCCTAGCATGGAGGGGATGGCTCCTCCACGCTCCGGCAACCCCGCACGACGCGCGCAGCAGGACGGCAGCGCCCCGAGCCCGGCGACCCGCCGCGACTGGATCGCCGCCGCCCGGCCCCGCACACTCGGCATGGCGATCGCCCCCGTCGCGCTCGGCACCGCCGCCGCGTTCAACGCCGAGGGCTACCACCTCGGCATCGCGCTCGCCTGCCTCGCGCTCGCCTTGTGCATGCAGATCGGCGTCAACTTCGCGAACGACTACTCCGACGGCGTGAAGGGCACGGATGCCGTGCGCGTCGGCCCCGGGCGCCTCGTCGGCGCCGGGAAGGCCGAGCCGCGGACGGTGCGCAACGTCGCGATCGGCTTCCTCGCAGCCGGCGCGCTCGCCGGCCTCGTGGTCGTGCTGCTCTCGGGTCGCTGGTGGCTGCTGCTCATCGGCGTGGTCTGCATCGTCGCCGCCTGGACCTACACGGGCGGCAAGCGCCCCTACGGCTACCTCGCCCTCGGCGAGCTCATGTCGTTCGTGTTCTTCGGCCCGGTCGCGGTGATGGGCACGACCTACGCGATCATCGGCCGCGTCACCGAGGACTCGATCGCGCTCGGCGTTGCGATCGGCTGCTTCTCGGCCGCGCTCATGCTCACGAACAACCTGCGTGACATCGACACCGACCGTGCCGCCGGCAAGCGCAGCCTGCCGACCCTCATCGGCAGGCGCGCGTCGAAGGCGCTCTACGTGCTGCTGATGCTCGTGCCCTTCGGCATCCTCTGGGTGTTCTCGTACGCCCTCGCCTACGGCTTCCTCGTGTTCGCCGTGCTGCTGCTCGCGGGCCCCGCGATCGTCATCGTGCTGCTCGCCCGCTCGTCGCGCGACCTCATCACGGCGCTCGGCCTCACGGGGATGTCGGCGCTGCTCTACGGCGTGGGCCTCGCCATCGCGATCTGGGGCGGGCCGGCGGGCTTCGCGCCCGTGCCGACGCCCGGCGGCTGACGCCCCGACCGACGCGCTACCGGCGGGTGGATGCGTCGGGCTCGTCGCCGTCGGCCGGCCGGTCGTCGAGCGCCGCGTCCTCCACCTCGCCGTCGTCGGCGCTCGCGCCCTCGCGCCCTCGGCCCTCGCGCATCTGCTGCAGGTCGGCCGCGGCCTCCTGCCGGAGCGTGCCGAAGAAGACGATGCTCGCCGCGAAGGCGAACGCGATCGACACCGGCAGCGACAGCCACCACGGCACCTGTGCGATCATCAGCACCGCGAACGGCACGAGGAACAGCAGGGCGCGCACGACGAGGTAGCGCATCGAGGGAGCCATGTACCAAGTCTATGAGCGACCCATAGCCAAGCGACGTAGGGTAGGGGCATGAGGTGGTTGATCGTAGGCGGAGTCCTGGCCCTCGTGGTCACGGTCTACGCGCTCGTCGACCTCACGGTCACCGACGATCGACGCATCCGACGCCTGAATCGCGTGCTGTGGGTCGTGCTCATCGTCGTGCTGCCCGTCATCGGCCCGCTCGGCTGGCTCGCGTGGGGCAAGGGGCCGCGCTCCGACGCGCGCCCGATGGCGCCCGACGACGACCCGTCCTTCTCGCGCTCGCCCGACGTGACCGACGCCGAGGCGGATCGCCGCATCGCCGAGATCGAGGCGCAGCTGGCCGCGCTCGACGCGGAGGTCGAGATCGTGCGGCCGACGAAGCCCGAGCCGGAGCCTGAGCCCACGCCGGAACCCGAACCCCCCGCGGACGACACCGACGGGCAGGGCCACAGGGCACCTGACGACGGCGACGCCGCGCGTGCCTGAGGCCCTCGGGGCCGCCGCATACGCCGACCGCCTGGTCGCCGCGCTCGCCGCAGCCGGGGTCGCCGACCTGGTCGTCTCTCCGGGCTCCCGCTCGCAGGCGATCGCGCTCGCCGCCGCACGGGCCGACCGCGCCGGCGAGCTCGCGCTGCACGTGCGCATCGACGAGCGCTCCGCCGCCTTCCTCGCACTCGGACTCGCGCGCGAGAGCGGTGCGCCGGCGGCGATCGTGGTGACGAGCGGCACCGCCGTCGCGAACCTGCACCCGGCGATGCTCGAGGCGCACCACAGCGACGTGCCGCTCATCGCGATCAGCGCAGACCGCCCCATCGAGCTGCAGGGCATCCGCGCCAACCAGACGGCGCGGCAGCCGGGCATGTTCGGCGACGCGGCCCGGGTGGTGCTCGACGTGTCCGCGGATGCGCTGCGCGACCCGGAGGGCGACGCGGTCGCCGCCGTGCGCGCGGCGCTCGGCTGGCGCGACGGCGACGGGCACACCGAGCCTGCGCATAGCGAGCTCGCGCACACCGAGCCGGGCCCCGTGCAGTTGAACATCGCCTTCCGCGAGCCGCTCTCGGGTGGCGAGCCCGCGATCGGCCCGGCCGTCGAGCGCGTCGGTCGGCCGCCCATGCCGACCGCGACCCTCGAGGCGGCCGAGCGGACCGTCGTGATCGCGGGCGCCGACGCCGGCCCGGCCGCCGTCGACCTCGCCGAGGCGATCGGCGCCCCGCTCATCGCAGAGCCGACCTCCGGGGCCCGCTTCGGCCCCATGCTCGTCCCGCACGGGCGCGACGTCATCCCGGCGCTCGCCGACGAGGTGAAGCGGGTCGTGGTCGTCGGCCACCCGACGCTCGCGCGGTCGGTGACCGGGCTCATCCGCCGGTCCGACGTCGAGGTCGTGACGATCGGCCGGGCCGGTCAGGACAACGTGCGCGGCACGGGCGCCGGCAGCTTGCTCGCCGGCCGCATCGCGGTCGCCGAGGCCGACGAGCCCGACCGCGAGTGGGTCGAGCGCTGGGTCGCCGCCGGACGGCGGCTCGCGGTCGAGCGTGACGCCGAGTCGGCGCCCGACTCCGGGCTGGCGCGCGCCGACTACGCGAAGGCAGAGCTCGCCGAGGGGCGCACGCGCATCTCCCGCCGCGACCTCGTGACCGCGGTGTGGGACCGCACCTGGCCGCACGACCGGCTCGTCGTCGCCGCCTCGCGGCTCATCCGCGAGCTTGACGCCTTCGCCGGTCCCAAGGCGGTCACCGCCAGGGCCAACCGCGGGCTCGCCGGCATCGACGGCACGATCAGCACGGCATCCGGCGTCGCCATCGCCCACGAGCGCTCCGGGGAGGGCGGCCTCACCCGGCTGCTGATCGGCGACCTCGCGCTGCTGCACGACGCGGGCGGGCTCAACGTGCCGCCGGGCGAGCCGCGGCCGCGGCTGCAGATCATCGTCGGCAACGACCGGGGCGGCTCGCTGTTCGAGCTGCTCGAGGTCGCCGGCACCGCAGACCCGGGCGACTTCTCGCGCGTGCAGCGCACCCCCCACGACGTCGACCTCGAGCACCTCGCGGCCGCCTTCGGCTGGCCCTTCGAGCGGGTGGTCGATCGCGCGGGGCTCCGCAGGGCGCTCTCGCAGTCAGCACCCGGCATCATCGAGGCAGTGCTGGAAGGGGAGACGGATGCGCAACCGCTCTGATGCCGCTGGTCGCGGCGCGCTCGGCACGGCGTCGATCACGCCGGGCACCACGATCGTCATCACGGGCGGCGGCAGCGGCATCGGCCGGCTCGTCGCGCTCGGCGCCGCCCGGAAGGGCGCGCACGTCGTGCTCTGGGACCGCGACGGCGACGCCGCCCGGTCGGTCGCGCACGAGGCGACCGCGCTCGGCGGCCGTGGCACCGCCGTCGTCGTCGACCTCGCCGACAGTGATGCGATCGAGCTCGCCGCCGCCGAGACGCTCATGCTCGGCGCCGTCGACGTGCTCGTCAACAACGCCGGCGTCGTCTCCGGGCGACCGCTCACCGAGCTGACCACGCAGCAGATCGAGCGCACCATGCGCGTGAACGCGATCGCGCCCATCCTCGTCACCCGCGCGCTGCTGCCGGCGATGCGCGACGCCGGCCGCGGCCGCATCGTGACGGTCGCGAGCGCCGCGGGGTTCATCGGCGTCGCCGGCCAGACCGACTACGCAGCCTCCAAGTTCGCGGCCGTCGGCTTCATGGAGTCGCTGCGGGCCGAGCTGCGCAAGCAGGGGTCGCCCATCACGACCCTCACGGTCGCTCCCTTCTACATCGACACCGGCATGTTCGCGGGCGTCACGACGAAGGTGCCGGCGCTGCTGCCGATCCTGTCGTCCGCGACCGTCGCCACGCGCATCCTCGCCGCGATCGAGTCACGCCGCTCGCTGCTCGCGCTGCCCCCGCTCGTGCGCTTCGTGCCCGCCCTCAAGGTGCTGCCGCCGGCGGTCGCCGACCGGCTCGCGGATGCGCTCGGCGTCAACGAGGGCATGGACGGGTTCACGGGCCGGGAGCCGGCCGACGAGCCGCGGCCGCGCGCCAGGCACGCCTGATGCGATGGCCGTGGCGGCGGCGCGAGCTGCCCGTCGTGCAGCAGCGGACCGAGCTGGTCGAGCGCCGCTGGATGCTGCCGCGCACGCTGATCATCCTGCTCTCGATCATCGCGACGATCGCGGCGCTGATCCTGCTGAGCCAGGTGGCGACCTTCGTCGCCCCGATCTTCCTCGGCGTGAATCTTGTGATCGCCGTCATGCCGCTGCAGCAGTGGCTGCTGCGCATCGGAGCGCCGAAGATCGTCGCCGCGCTCGCCGCCCTGCTCACGGTCTACGTCTTCCTCGCCGCACTCTTCTGGTCGCTCTACTGGTCGGTGCAGTCGCTCGTGCAGGAGCTGCCCGGCTACGGCCCGGAGTTCAACACGATGTACCGCGGGCTGCTCGCCTGGCTCGAGGGCTTCGGCGTCTCGCAGGACGAGGCGCTGCAGCAGCTGCAGGGCGCCCTGAGCCCCGGGGCGATCGCGAGCGCACTCACGAGCGTGCTGTCGAACGCGGGCACCGTGCTCGCGTTCCTCGCCACCCTCACGGTCGTCGTGTTCTTCCTCGCCTGGGACTCGATGCAGCTGCCCGAGCGCATGGAGCGCATCGCGACCAGCAATCCCGGCATCGTGCACGGGCTCGACCGCTTCGCGGCCGGCGTGCAGCGGTACTGGGTGGTCACGACGCTGTTCGGCCTGATCGTGTCGGCGCTCGACCTGGTCGCGCTCACGGCGCTCGGCGTGCCCCTCGCGCTCGTCTGGGCCGTGTTCGCGTTCGTGACCAACTACATCCCGAACGTCGGCTTCGTCGTCGGCGTCATCCCGCCGACGCTCATGGCGCTGCTCGCGAACGGGCCGATCAACGCGCTGCTCACCGCGATCCTGTTCAGCGTCATCAACTTCGTGATGCAGTCGCTCGTCCAGCCGAAGGTCGCGGGGGATGCGGTCGGCGTCACGCCGGCGACGTCGTTCCTGTCGCTGCTCGTGTGGGCGTTCGCGCTCGGGCCGGTGGGCGCGCTGCTCGCGCTCCCGGCGACGCTCGCCGTCAAGACGCTCATCGTCGACCCGGATCCGCGCCTCGCGTGGGTGAGCACGTTCATGTCGAACAAGCTCGACCCGCCTCGGCAGGGCAGGCTCGGCCGCGCCGTCTCGCCGGGCGTGCAGGGCAGGCGCTGAGGCCGGGCGCCGACGCCCGGGCATCACCCGGCGGGAACTGAGCGGCGCGCACTACGCTCTGGCCATGACAGCGATCACCGACGCGCTCCGCATCACCCGATCCGTCCGCCTCGCCGACGTGGATCCCGCATCCACCCCCGGCTTCGACGGCGACAAGGCCGCCGGAGCGGTGGCGCTCGCGGCCGGCGCCGACCGGCTCGAGGAGCTGCAGGAGCGGCTGTTCGCGGCGAGCCGGGCGGGCGGCGACCGCTCCGTGCTGCTCATGGTGCAGGGCATGGACACCTCCGGCAAGGGCGGGATCATGCGCCACGTCGTCGGGCAGGTCGACCCGCAGGGCGTGCGGATCAAGGCGTTCAAGGCGCCCACCGAGGAGGAGCGGAGCCACGACTTCCTCTGGCGCATCGAGCGGGAGCTGCCGGAGCCGGGCATGGTCGGTGTGTTCGACCGCTCGCACTACGAGGACGTGCTCATCCACCGCGTGCGCGGCCTCTCGGCGCCCGAGGTGATCGAGGAGCGCTACGCCCAGATCGTCCACTTCGAGCGAGGGCTCGCGGAGCGCGGCATCGCGCTCGTCAAGGTCATGCTGCACATCTCGAGGGCCGAGCAGGGCGCGCGGCTGCTCCAGCGGCTCGACCGTCCCGACAAGCACTGGAAGTACAGCCCCGGCGACGTCGACGAGCGAGAGCAGTGGGACGCCTACATGGAGGCGTACCAGGTCGCGATCAACCGCACCGCGGGGCCGACCTCACCCTGGTACGTCGTGCCAGCCGACCGGAAGTGGTTCGCACGCCTCGCGGTGCACGAGCTGCTCGTCGAGGCGCTCGAGGGCATCGATCCGCAGTGGCCGGTCGCCGACTTCGACGTGGCCGTCGAGCGCGAGCGGCTCATCGCGACCGGGGACGTGCCCGTGGTGGCGGATGCGTCGGCGAGCGAGGACGCGGAGGTGGAGACCCTGGGCGAGAGGGCCGAGGAGCCCGAGGAGGGCAAGCAGGGCAGGAAGGCCGAGAAGGACAAGAAGGACAAGAAGGACAAGCAGGACAAGAAGGACAAGAAGGACAAGAAGGACAAGAAGGGGAAGAAGGACAAGAGGGGCAAGCAGGACAAGAAGAGCAAGCGGGAGCAGAAGGACGAGAAGGCAGGGAAGCGAGCCGGGAAGAAGGGGGCGAGCGGGACCGAGGGTGAGGAGGAGGTGCGCTCGCAGGGCGATGCCGCTCGGAGGGCCGCGCTGTAGGGCTGCGAGGTCCGCCGGGAGCGGTGCCGATGTCGACGGAGGCGGGAATCGCCTCGGCTCGAGCACCGCGACCGGGATCGCCTCCGCTCGTGGATGTCCTCCTCAGTCGGCGTCGTCCTCGGGCGCGAAGACGTCCTCGATGCGGCAGTCGAAGAGGGCGGCGACGCGGAACGCGAGCGGCAGGCTCGGGTCGAACCGGCCCTTCTCGATCGAGATGACCGTCTGGCGCGAGACGCCCAGCTCGTCGGCCAGCCGCTGCTGCGACCAGCCGCGATCGCGCCGCAGCTCCGGCAGCGTGTTGCGCACGGCTCAGCCTCGGCGGGCGATGAGGTAGCGCGTGCCGAAGCTCGCCATCCCCACGAGCACCACCGCGAGCAGCGCGACGGAGCCGGGGAGCTCGGCGCCAGTGACGACGAGCGCGGCGGTGCCGAGTCCGGCCAGTGTCAGGGTGTCGGTGAACGCGCGCTGCGACGCCGTCTCGATCCACGACGACTCGACCGACTCCTCGGGGCGCTCGAGCGCGCCCCGGAGCGAGGACCGGTCGACGACCGCGATCCACGCCGCCGCCGTCAGCGGCCACACCGTCACGACCGCGAACGCGACACCGCCCGGCAGCGGGTCATCGCCGGCCACGCCGGTCCAGACGGCGAGCGCGCCAACGCCCGCGGCGAGCACGATCCCGATGGGCACCGCGATCAGCAGTGCCGATCGCCGGGCGCCGAAGCGCATCCGCCCCCACGTCGACCGCACATCCGTCGCGCCCGTCGCCGATCCATCCTGCTGCGCCATGCTCGTCCCTCTCGTCGTGGCGGCCCGTCGCCGCGCTGTCAAGGAAGTTTTACATGTCAAGCACGCTTTACGCAAGCGGGCAGGCGAGGGTCAGGGGAGCGGGTCCGCGAGGGCGTCGGTGATGGGCCTCAGCTTCACGGCCGTCTCGACCAGCTCCGCCTGCGGGTCGGAGCCCGCCACGACGCCGGCGCCCGCGAAGGCGCGGATGCGCCCATCGACGTCGATCTCGGCGCCGCGCAGCGCAATGACCCACTCGCCGCCGCCCTCGGCGTCGACCCATCCGACCGGACCCGCGTAGCGGCCGCGGTCGACGTCCTCGAGCTCGCGGATGATGGCGAGCGAGGCCGCGCGCGGCGTGCCCGCCACCGCGGCCGTCGGGTGCAGCAGGGCCAGCACGTCGAGCGTCGAGCTGCCGCCGAGCGTGCCGGTGATGTCGGTCGCGAGGTGCCACAGGTTCGGCAGCCGCAATGGGAACGGCTCGGACGCCCGAGTGTCGGGCGCGAGCTCGCGGAGCACGTCGATGGCGGAGTCGGCGGCGAAGCGGTGCTCGCGCAGATCCTTGTCGCCGCTCGCGAGCGACTCCGCGATCTCGGCGTCGAGCGTCGGCGTCGCACCTCGCGCGGCGGTGCCGGCGAGCACGCGCGAGAAGAAGTGCCCGCGGTGGGCGGCGATGAGCGTCTCCGGGCTCGCGCCGACCACGCCGTCGACGGCGTACGCCACCGCATCCGGGTAGCGGCGACCCAGCCCGACCACCACCGACCGGATGTCGCCCTCGGGCGGCAGCTGCCCGACCCGGTCGCGCGCGACCACGACCTTCTCGGCCGCGCCCGCGCGGATGCGCTCGGTCGCCTCCGCGACGATCGCGCGGTAGCGGTCGGGGCCGATGTCGCCGTCGGAGAGCTCGACGCGCACCTCGTCGATCGCCGTCGGGTGCAGCCGCGCCTCGTCGCCGATCCAGGTGATCCACTCGTCGTCGCCCCGCCGGCCGACGACGAGCTGCGGCACGATCAGCACGCTCGTGGCGGCGGACTCGTCGTCGAACGCGAAGGCGCCGAACGCGATGAGCCCCGTGCCGGGCACCCCGACGGCGTCGTCGACGTGCGCTGCGCTCGCGACCTCGCGCCACGCATCCGCCGCATCCGACAGCCGGGAGGGGCCGTGGAACTCGAGCCGCAGCGCCTCGCCGCGACCGACGATGCCGTCGGCGCCGCGACGGACGGCGAGCGGTGCGCGCGGGTCGGCGTGCTCCAGCAGGCGTCCGAGCTCCGCGCGCTCGGTGCGCGCCCGCAGGGCCGGCATGCCTGCCAGCCTACGCCGCCGCCTGCCTGGACGACCGCCGGGTGGGCGGTGACCGGGGACGCCTAGGATGGAGGACGTGAGCCGAGCAGACATGCAGAAGGACCCCGAAGCGGTCGCGGGCATGTTCGACGCGACGGCCAAGCGCTACGACCTGCTCAACACGCTGCTGTCCGGCGGCAACGACCGGCTCTGGCGCATCCACATGCAGCGCGCCGTGCGCCCGCAGCCGGGGGAGCGCATCCTCGACGTCGCCGCCGGCACCGGCGCGTCCGCCGCGCCGATGGCCAAGGCGGGCGCGCTCGTCACCGCACTCGACATCAGCCACGGCATGCTCGAGGAGGGACGCAAGCGCCACGCCGACATCGAGTTCGTGCACGGCTCGGCCGAGGAGCTGCCCTTCGACGGCGACTCCTTCGACGCGGTCACCATCTCGTTCGGCCTGCGCAACGTGCAGCACCCGCGGGCAGCGCTCAGCGAGTTCCTGCGCGTGCTCAAGCCCGGCGGTCGGGTCGTCATCTGCGAGTTCTCGCAGCCGCCGATCAACGTCGTCCGCAAGGGCTACGAGCTCTACCTCGGCACCGTGCTGCCGGGCATGGCGAAGGCCGCGAGCTCCAACCCCGAGGCCTACCGCTACCTGGTCGAGTCGATCAACTCGTGGCCCGACCAGCAGGTGCTGTCGCAGTGGATCCGCACCGCCGGCTTCACCCGCGTCGCCCACCGCAACCTGACCATGGGTGTCGTCGCGCTGCACCGCGGCCGCAAGCCCACCGAGCAGACCGGCGCGATGCGCATCGCGCGTCACGCGCACGCGGAGGAGCAGGGCAGCTGATGCCGTCGATCGCTGAGGCCTTCGGGCTCAGGGGGCCGCGGCTTGCGGCGCCCGCCGACCTGCGCGTCGTCGACAGCGTCGACCGCGGCCTCGACGACCTCGAGGCGCGCCTCGAGGACCACTTGCGCATCGCCGACCCGGTCGCGGATGCCGTGACGCGCTACCTGCTGGAGGCGGGCGGCAAGCGAGCGCGGCCGCTGCTGCTGCTGCTCACCGCGCACCTCGGCACGGGGGTCGACGACGACGTGCTGTCGGCCGCCGAGGTCGTCGAGATCACCCACCTCGCGAGCCTGTACCACGACGACGTCATGGACGAGGCGGAGACCCGTCGCGGGGTGCCGTCGACGCACACCGTGTGGGGCAACTCCGTCGCGATCCTCGCCGGAGACCTGCTCTTCGCCCGCGCCGGCCAGATCGCGGCGCCGCTCGGCAGCGAGGTCGCGGTGCTGCAGGCGCGCACGTTCGAGCGGCTGTGCCTCGGCCAGCTGCACGAGACGCTCGGGCCCGGCGACGAGGACCCGGTCGCTCACTACCTGCAGGTGCTCTCCGACAAGACCGGCTCGCTCATCGCGGCCGCAGCCGAGCTGGGCGTGGTGGTGAGCGGTGCCGACGACGCGTACCGCGAGCCGCTGCGGCTGTTCGGCGAGCGCATCGGCGTGGCCTTCCAGATCGTCGACGACGTCATCGACCTCTCCGCCGACCCGGGGACGGGCAAGGACCAGGGGAACGACGTGCGCGCCGGTGTCGCGACGCTGCCCGTGCTGCTGCTCGCGAAGCGCGACGACGAGGCCTCCATCCGCCTCCGCGGCCGGCTGAAGTCGCCGAGCGACGACGCGGACCTCGCGGCCGCGGTCGCGGAGCTCGCCGCGCATCCGGTCGTCGACGAGACGGTCGCCGAGGCCGAGCGCTGGCAGCGCCGCGCGCTCGAGGCGCTCAGCCCGCTGCCCGAGGGCACGGTGCGCCGGGGCCTCGAGACCTTCGCCGAGCACGTCGTCTCGCGCACCCGCTGAACCAGACGCAGTTGCTGACTCGTCAGCCAGGACCGGCGGCCAGGCCGCCCCGCACCCGAGGAGGACCGTGAGCGCACCGCTCCGCATCGCCGTGGTCGGCGCAGGACCCGCAGGCATCTACGCCGCCGACATCCTCAAGAAGTCGGCGGCCGAGACCGGCCGTGAGGTGCTCATCGACCTGTTCGAGCACCTGCCCGCGCCCTACGGGCTCGTCCGCTACGGCGTGGCCCCGGACCACCCGCGCATCAAGGGCATCATCCAGGCGCTGCGGGAGGTGCTCGAGTCGGGCGTCGTGCGGCTGTTCGGCAACGTGCGCTTCGGCGAGGACATCACCCTCGACGACCTCGAGCGGCTCTACCACGGGGTGATCTTCGCGACGGGCGCGACGAAGGACGCCCCGCTCGACATCCCGGGCGTCGACCTGCCGGGCTCCTACGGCGCCGCCGACTTCGTCTCCTGGTACGACGGCCACCCCGACGTGCCGCGCGAGTGGCCGCTCGAGGCCAAGGAGATCGCGGTGATCGGCAACGGCAACGTCGCGCTCGACGTCGCGCGGATGCTCGTGAAGCATCCCGAGGACCTCATGCCCACCGAGGTGCCCGCCAACGTCGTCGCCGGCCTCGAGGCGTCCCCTGTCACCGACGTTCACGTGTTCGGCCGCCGAGGACCGTTGCACGTCAAGTTCACGCCGCTCGAGCTGCGCGAGCTCGGCGAGCTGCGCGACGTCGACATGATCCTGCACGACGACGACTTCGGCGTCGACCCCGACGAGGAGTCGCTCAAGCAGAACAAGCAGATCCTCGTCATCTCGCGCGTGCTCGACCAGTGGCGCCAGCGCGAGGTCGGCCAGGCGTCGCGCCGGCTGCACCTGCACTTCTGGTCGCGCCCCGACGCGATCGTCGGCGACACTCGAGTCGAGGCGCTGCGCATCGAGCGCACCCGCCCGACCGAGCACGGCCTCGAGGGCACGGGCGAGTACCGCGAGATCCCCGTGCAGGCGGTCTACCGCGCTGTCGGCTACTTCTCCTCACCCCTCGCGGACGTCCCCTTCGACGAGCGCCGCGGCGTCATCCCCAACATCGCCGGCCGGGTGCAGGACGGCTCCCGCCCCATGCCCGGCATGTATGCGACCGGCTGGATCAAGCGGGGGCCGGTCGGCCTGATCGGCCACACCAAGTCCGACGCCAAGGAGACGGTCGAGCACCTGCTCGGCGACGAGCACTCCTGGTGGACGCCGGCACCGTACGACGTCGATGCGGTGCCTCGGCTGCTCGAGGAGCGCGGCGTCGCATGGACCGACATCGCGGGCTGGATCCGGCTCGACGAGCACGAGATCGGCCTGGGCGCCCCGCACGGGCGCGCCCGCGTCAAGGTCGTCGACCGCGGCGAGATGATCGGCGTCTCGCGCGGCGAACGCTGACGTGGAGCTGCCGGGCTACTTGCTGATCGCGCTCGCGTCGGTCGGTGCCGGCGCGATCAACGCGGCGGCCGGCGGCGGCACGCTCATCACGTTCCCGGCGATGCTCGCCGCGGGCATGAGCCCGCTCGCGGCGAACATGACCTCGTCGATCGGGCTGCTGCTCGGCACCGTCGGCGGGGCGTGGAGCTACCGCGCGGAGCTCCGCCGCCAGCGCCGCCGCTTCCTCGCGAATGCGCCGTTCGCTGCGGTCGGCGGGGCGATCGGGGCGGTGCTGCTGCTGCTCACGCCGTCCGACGCGTTCACCGCGATCGTGCCGTGGCTCGTGCTCGCGGCGGCCGTGCTGTTCGCGGCGCAGCCGCTCGTCGCCCGGCAGCTCGGGCGCAGCGCCGATGACCCGTTCGCGGTCGACTCCACCGGCGGATGGGCCGCGAAGGCCGCGTTCGTCGGGATCGGCGTGTACGGCTCCTACTTCGGCGCCGGCATCGGCGTCATGATGCTCGCGATGCTCGGGCTGCTCATCCACGACTCGCTGCAGCACCACAACGCGCTCAAGAACGTGATGGCGGCCGTCATCAACGGCACGGGCGCCGTCATCCTGGCGTTCTCGCCACTCGTGCACTGGGGAGTGGTGCTCGTGATGCTCGCGAGCTCCCTCGTCGGCGGGCTCGCCGGCGGATGGCTCTCGCGGCGCGTGCCGTCGTGGGCGCTGCGGGTCGTCGTCATCGCGTTCGCGCTCGTCGTGGCGCTCTCGATGCTGCTGACCTGACGGCCACCTCGGCGCTACTGCAGCGCGGAGGTCAGCCGCGCGACGCTGTCGAAGAGCTGCGCGACCCGCGGCCGCGCCATCCAGTCATCCAGCGTGAGCTCGATCGACTGCCGGCGGTAGGCCTCCGAGATGCCGTGCAGCTGCGCCACCATCGACGTGCCCTCGATCAGCATCGACACTTCGAAGTTCAGCCCGAACGAGCGCAGGTCGATGTTCGACGAGCCGATCACGGAGACCCGGTCGTCGAAGGTCATGAACTTGGAGTGCAGCACCGTCGGCTTCGCGAACAGGCTGATGCGCACCCCCGCGCGCAGCAGCTCCTCGTAGTACGAGCGCTGCGCGTGGTACGTCCAGAACTGGTCGCCCACCTCGCTCGCGAACAGCTCGACCTCCACGCCACGCATCGCCGCGGAGGTGATGGCGTACCGCATTGCGTCGTCCGGCACGAAGTACGGGCTCACGATCGTGATCCGCTCCTCGGCGGCGTGCACGAGCTCGACGAAGACGCGCAGGTTGATCTCGCCCTCGAAGCCCGGACCAGAGGGGACGGCCGAGACGAGCAGGTCGCCGTCGGTCTCCGACGCGGTGGTCGCGAGCTCGACGAGCTCGTTCGTCTCGGCCCACCAGTCCGACCAGAAGAGCACGTCGAGCGCACGGACGGGCGGGCCGACGAGCTCGAGCCAGGTGTCGCGCCACTGCAGTCCGCGGCGGAGGTTGCGGCGGAGCAGATAGGACGGGTCGATGAGGTTGAGCGAGCCGGTGAAGCCGACACGGCCGTCGACCACGACGAGCTTGCGGTGGTTGCGGAGGTCGGGGCGCTGCCACTGGCCGGCCCACGGCCGCAGCGGCAGCATGTCGCGCACCTCGGCGCCCATGCCCCTCAAGCGGGCGAGCGTCTGCTTCCGACGCGGGTAGCGCAGGCTCGTGAAGTGGTCGACGAGCACGCGCACGACGACGCCGCGCTCGGCGGCGCGCTCGAGCGCCGCGAAAAAGGGCTCGGTGCGCGGGGAGGCGACGATCAGGTAGAACTCGACGTGCACCCAGTGCTCGGCCTCGTCGATGCGGCGCGCCATCGCCTCGAGCTGCGCGTCGAACTCACCCCAGACGATGCCCTCCGCCGGCCCGCCGTGCGGCATCGACGACAGCGTGCGGTTGAGGGCGAGGACGCCGGGCAGCCAGTCCGGGCGGTCGCGAGGCGATTCCGCGTCGTCGATCGAGATGGTGCTCTCGCCGATGAGCTCCTGGATCGCCGACATCTTGGCGTGCCGTCCGCGCGAGACGCGGTTGTTGCCGAGCAGGAGGAACACGATCCAGCCGACGACCGGCTGGATCATGATGACGAGCAGCCACGCGATCGCGGTGGCCGGGCGGCGGTTATGCGGCACGACGACGAGCGCCAGCAGGCGCAGCGCCACGTCGAGGGCGATCCAGAGCGCGCCGAGCGCCTGCGTCAGCTCCACAGACGGACGTCAGCGGAAGTTGATGAACTGGAGGTCGATGTCGAGGTCTGCGCCCTTGAGCAGCTGGATGGTGGCCTGCAGGTCGTCGCGGCTCTTCGAGGTGACGCGCACCTCGTCGCCCTGGATCTGGGTCTTGACGGTCTTCGGGCCCTGCTCGCGCACGAGCTTCGTGACCTTCTTCGCGTCCTCGGTCGAGATGCCGTCCTTCAGCCCGACCTCGATGCGGAACTCCTTGCCCGAGGCGTAGGGCTTGCCGGCGTCGAGCATCTTGAGGTCGATGCCGCGCTTGATGAACTTCGACTGGACGACGTCGAGCACCGCCTTCACGCGCTCCTCGCTGGAGGCCTTGAGCAGCAGGCTGTCGCCGCTCCACGAGACGTCGGCGCCGACCCCCTTGAAGTCGTAGCGCTGCTCGACCTCCTTGCGGGCCTGGTTGACCGCGTTCTCGGCCTCCATCTTGTCGACCTTGCTGACCACATCGAACGAGGAATCTGCCATGACGCCACCCTAGAACACGGTCGCTCGGAGCGATCGCCCCGTTCCGCCCCGAGGTGCACGCCAGCCGGACCCGAGTTCGGCCGCCCGCCCCCGGCCCGGGGGGGGCGGGGGCGCCCGCGGGGGGCGGGGGGCGCCCCCCCCCGCGGCGGCCGGACCCGCGATCGCGGGTCCGGCTGCCGAACTCGGGTCCGCGGGGCCGCCCCGCCGAGCGGCTCAGGAAGCCGTCCGCAGGAGCCGGAACTCGCGGCGGCGCAGCAGCCGCAGCACGAACCGGGCGGGCGCGGGGAACGCCCGGCGCCCCGCCTCCGCGGAGATCCGCTCGACGGCCACGACCTGGTGCAGCTCGCCGTCGACGACCAGCTCGCAGCGCCCCGCGGCCACGATGTTGCGGTACCAGTCGACGTCGGCGCCATACGTCAGCTCGCAGACGAACCCGTCGGGCACGGCCGCGACGATGATCGGCGTCTCGAACGAGCGACCGCTCCGCCGGCCGACATGTCGCACCAGCGAGAAGGGCCCGCCCGGTGAGCGCGCGACGCGCGCGGTGAGGCGATTCAGCGTGTGCTTGATGAGCCAGAGCCATGCCTGCCGCATGCGGCCATCATGCACCGCGGTGCAACGACGGAGCCCCGTCGCATGGACGGGGCTCCGGAACGTGGCGAGTGAGGGATTCGAACCCCCGAATGCTGAGCAGTCTGATTTACAGTCAGATCCCTTTGGCCGCTTGGGTAACTCGCCGTGGCCGAGACAGGCCGTCGACAAGGATACATGGCTCACAGCCGGCCCGACGACTCCAGTGGTGGCTGCCGCGTGCGCGATAGGTTCGACGCATGCGCGAGCTCCATGATCTGGTCGTCGGCGTCGCCGTGGAGGCCGCTGAGCTCGCCCGCACGCGACGGCACGAGGGCGTCGACGTCGCGGCGAGCAAGTCGAGCCTGGTCGACATCGTCACCGAGGCCGACCGCGAGGTCGAGCGCATGGTCGTCGAGCGCCTGCTCGCGGCACGCCCCGATGACGGCATCCTCGGCGAGGAGGGCGCGAGCGTCGCCGGCACCTCCGGGCTCACCTGGGTGATCGATCCCATCGACGGCACCGTCAACTACTTCTACGACATCCCCGCGTACGCCGTCTCGATCGCGCTCGTCGAGGGCGAGCCCGAGCCGACGACGTGGCGCGCGCTCTCGGGCGTCGTCATCAACGGCGCGACGGGGGAGCGCTTCGAGGCTCGCCGCGGCGAGGGCGCCCGGCTCGACGGCCGCGAGATCCGGGTGGCGGATGCCGTCCCGGCGTCGATGGCGCTCGTCGGCACGGGATTCGGGTACGACGCGCTCCGCCGTGAGCGGCAGGCCGCCGTCGTGCAGGGCCTCATCGGCTCGGTGCGCGACATCCGGCGGATCGGATCGGCTGCGCTCGACCTCGCGTCGGTGGCGTGCGGGCGGCTCAACGGGTACTACGAGCGCGGCCTGCAGCCATGGGACATGGCGGCCGGCGCGCTGCTCGTCGAGGAGGCCGGCGGGGTCGTGCGCGGCTGGGACGGCGCTCCGGCGAGCGACGCGTTCCTGCTCGCGGCGCACGCGGATCTGGCCGACGAGCTGGCCGCGCTGCTCGCGCCGCTGCGCCCGCACGAGGTCTGACCCTTGCCACGTCGTTATCAATCCGTTATCTTTGATATTCGTACCGAGCAGCAGGTGCGCGCACCGCGCGCCGTTGCCGGGAGCCGCCGGTTCGTGCAAGCATCGATCCCGGCGCGGCCGCCAGTCGCCGTCGAGTGCACTGCGCGCCCCCCACGACCCCGAGCATCAGGACGGCATCCAGCGTGACCCATCCCACCCGACGAGCATTCAGCTCGTCCCAGGAGGGCACTTCTCGACCCGATGCGGCGCAGCCGGTCACGAGGCGCGCCGTGCGGGAGCGCGAGCGCGCCGAGGAGGCCATCGCGCTGACCGCGAGCGAGGCTCGCGCGGCTGAGCGGGTCACCGTCGTCGAGGGCTCCGCGCCGCTCTACACGACCCGCCGCGCCATGCGCGACGCCGCGACGCGGGTCGCTCGAGAGCTGCCGGTGCAGATCGCCGAGTCGGCCTTCACATCGCCCATCATCATCGTCGACGCGCCGTCGCTCGGCAACGGCGGCGACCTGATCCAGGGCGTGCGTCCCGTGCCCCGTGCGCTGCCGACCCGCGCGCTGGCCCCCCGCACCATCCGCACCGCGCCCCTCGCGCCGCCTGCCAAGGCGAAGCAGGGCGCACGCAAGATCGTGCAGAAGATCACGGCCGGCGGCGCGCTGCTGTTCATCGGCTCGCTCGTCGTCGTCACGTCGCTGCCGGCCCAGGCCGTGCAGTCGCCCGGCGGCATCACGGCAGAGGTGGCCGAGATGAGCGAGGGCGCGCAGACGCTCGAGGGCGTCAACGCCGAGACCACCGGCTACTTCCAGCGCGACGACATCACCGTCAACGATCAGATCGCCGCGGCTCGCATGGCTCCCGGCGAGCTCGCCGCCTATCAGGCGGTCGCCGACGCCGAGGCCCCCGGTCCGTCGTACACCGGCGACCCCGCGTTCCCGCAGGTGTGGGGCATGCTCGAGACCGGCTTCGTGCAGACGCCCTTCCCGAGCATGGACCAGGTCCCGATGTCGAGCGGCTTCGGCTACCGACCCGGCGGCTTCCACGGCGGCAGTGACTTCATCCCCGGGGTCGGCACCGACATCCGACCCATCGCGAACGGCGTCGTGTCGGCGGTGTTCCACGGCAACAACCCCGGCGGCGGCGGCTACTCGGTCTTCGTCGACCACAACATCGACGGCCAGTTCGTGCAGTCCTGGTACGGCCACATGCTGCCCGGCTCGATCACGGTCGAGGTCGGCCAGGTCATCGACATCACCACGGTCGTCGGTCAGGTCGGCAACTCCGGCCGCTCCACCGGCCCGCACCTGCACCTCGAGCTCAAGAACAGCGATTACGTCTCGTTCGACCCGGTGCTCTGGCTGCAGACGCGCGAGATGAACCTCGAGTCCCGCTGACCCTAACTCCATGACGAAGGCCCGCCGATCGGATCGGCGGGCCTTCGTCGTCGACGGCTACGCCGTCCGCACCCAGACGACCTCATCGGCCGCGACCGATGCGGCGTCGAGCGGCGACGACGTGAGCAGGATCTCGCCGCGCGGCACGTCGATCGCGTCGTGACCGAGGTTCGCGACGACCGTCACCGAGCCGTTGCGGAAGGCGAGCGCGGTCGGCCCCACGTCGAGCCACTCGAGCGAGCCGGTGCCGAGGCCCAGCTCACGGCGCAGCGCGAGCGCGCGCCGGTACATCGAGAGCGTCGAGTCCGGGTCGTCCTGCTGCCGATCCCGCGCGAGCTCCGCCCACAGCGGCGGCTGGGGCAGCCAGCTCTCGCCCGCGTCGCTGAACCCGTACGCCGGCGCATCCGACTCCCACGGGATCGGCACCCGGCACCCGTCGCGTCCCCACAGCTCGCCGCCGGTGCGCGCGAACGTGGGGTCCTGACGCTGGTCCGGCTCGATCGCGGTGACCTCGGGGAGCCCGAGCTCCTCGCCCTGGTAGACGTACGCGCTGCCCGGCAGCGCGAGCATGAGGGCCGTCGCGGCACGACCGCGGCGCAGCGAGACGGTCGGGTCGGCCTTCGAGATGGAGGTCGGTCCGATCCCCGCGCCGTGGGGCGGCGGCGGCACGAGCGCGAGCCGCGTGCGGTGGCGGATGGTGTCGTGGTTCGAGAGCACCCAGGTCGGGGGAGCGCCCACGGCGCCGAACGCCGAGATCGACTCGTCGATCACCTCGCGCAGCAGCGTCGCGTCCCACGGCGTCTCGAGGTAGACGAAGTTGAAGGCCTGGTGCATCTCGTCGGGTCGCACGAAGCGGGCCATCTTCTCGAGCGGCGACACCCACGCCTCGGCGCACAGCACGCGGTCGCCGTCGTAGGCGGCGACCACGTCGTGCCAGCGGCGGTAGATCTCGTGCACGTGCTCCTGGCCGAAGAACGGCGAGTCCATCGATCCGGCGGCGACGAGCTCCTCGTCGACGTCCGGCAGCCCCTCCGCCTTCGCGTTGCCGTGGGCGACGTCGACGCGGAAGCCGTCCACGCCGCGGTCGAGCCAGAAGCGCAGCACGTCGACGAACATGTCGCCGACCGCGGGGTGGTTCCAGTCGAAGTCGGGCTGGGATGTGTCGAACAGGTGCAGGTACCACTGGCCGTCGGGCACGCGGGTCCAGGCAGGGCCGCCGAACACGCTCTGCCAGTTGTTGGGCGGCAGCTCGCCGGACTCCCCCTTGCCGTCCCGGAAGATGTAGCGGGCGCGCGCCTCGCTGCCGGGGCCAGCGGCGAGCGCCTCCTGGAACCACGGGTGCTGGTCGGAGGAGTGGTTCGGCACGAGGTCGACGATCACGCGCATGCCGAGCGCGTGCGCCTCCTCGAGCATCCGGTCGAAGTCGTCGAGCGTGCCGAAGAGCGGGTCGACGTCCATGTAGTCGGCGACGTCGTAGCCGGCGTCATTCTGCGGCGATCGGTAGAAGGGGCTGAGCCACACCGCGTCGACGCCGAGCTCGGCGATCGCCGGCAGGCGCGAGGCGATGCCCGCGAGGTCGCCGACGCCGTCGCCCGAGGCGTCGGCGAAGGAGCGGGGGTAGATCTGGTAGATGACTGCGGAGCGCCACCACTCGTTTCCCGGGGAGGTGGGAGCGAGAGCGGTGGCGTCGGGCGCTGCGGAGTGCGTCGAGGCGTCGGTCATGGTTCCAGGCTATGCGGATGCACCTGGTCGCGCGCAGTGGAGGCGAAGGTCACGCTTTGCCAACGATTGCCGCGGCTGGGGGCCGTCAGCTTGCGGCGTGCTGCGCCGTGCCGACACGATGAGCCGGGCTCAGCCGACGATCGCCGTCGGCCACGTGAGCCCCAGAAGCTAAGGAAGGCACCATGAAGCACAGCAGCCTCATGAAGGTCGCCGGGGTCGGAGCGCTCGCGCTCACGCTCGCGGCATGCTCCGGCGGCGGCACGCCCGCGCCCGCCCCCTCCGCGAGCGAGACGGCGGCGCCGCAGGGCGGCGGCGAGCTCGTCATCTGGATGGACCAGAACCGCAACGACGCACTCGCCGACGTCATCTCGACGTTCGAGGAGGAGACCGGCACCACGGTCGAGATCGTCATCAAGGACTTCGCCAACATCGACGACGACCTCACGACGCAGGCCTCCTCGGGCGAGGGCCCCGACGTCATCGTCGGCGCCCACGACTGGATCGGCAAGCTCGTCACGAACGGTGTCATCGCGCCCGTCGAGCTTGGCGAGATCGCCGGCGACTTCGAGGACGTCTCCATCCAGGCCATGACCTACGAGGGCTCCGTCTACGGCGTCCCGGTCTCGATCGAGAACCTCGCGCTCGTGCGCAACACCGCCCTCGCGCCCGAGGCGCCGGCCACGTGGGACGACCTCGTCTCGACCGGTCAGGCCGCCGTCGCATCCGGGCAGGCGCAGTTCCCGCTCCTCGTCGGCATCGACCCCAACGGCGCCGACCCGTACCACCTGTACCCGCTGCAGGCGTCCTTCGGCGGGCCCGTCTTCGGCATGAACGACGACGGCTCGTACAACCCCGACGACCTGCAGCTCGGCAACGAGGGCAACGTGCAGTTCGCCACCGCGCTCGGCCAGTGGGGCCAGCAGGGCATCGTCAACCTGAACATCTCGCAGGACATCGCGAAGGAGCAGTTCGCCTCCGGCGCCAGCCCGTACACGATCACGGGCCCGTGGAACCTCGACTTCTTCCAGGAGGCGGGCGTCGAGTACGCGATCGACCCGATCCCGTCGGCCGGCGGCCAGCCGGCCACGCCGTTCGTCGGCGTGCAGGGCTTCATGGTCTCGGCGCACGCGAACAACCCGATCGTGGCGAACCAGTTCCTCACCGAGTACATCGCGAGCGAGGAGGCGCAGACCGCCATCTACGAGACCGGTCAGCGCGCTCCCGCACTCTCCTCGGCCTTCGAGGCAGCGCAGTCGAACGAGGACGTCGCGGCCTTCGGCGCGGTCGGTGCCGAGGGCGTCCCGATGCCGAACATCCCCGAGATGGACGCGCTGTGGACCGACTGGGGCACCACCGAGGCGCAGATCATCGGCCAGCAGGGCGGCGACCCGGCGGCCCTGTGGACCACCATGGCGGAGAAGATCCAGGGCACCCTGGGCGGCTGATCCCCTCCGAGGGGGGGGGGGGCGGCGCGGGGGGGCGGCCCCGCGCGGGGGCCGGGCGGGGGC
>NZ_JBNCLZ010000003.1:112471-478721 GCF_049844935.1 Agrococcus sp. DT81.2
CCCCCCCCCCCCCCCCCCCCCACCCCCCCCCCCCCCCCCCCCCCCCCCCCCCCCCCCCCCCCCCCGCCCCCCCCCCCCCCCCCCCCCCCCCCCCCCCCCCCCCCCCCCCCCCCCCCCCCCCCCCCCCCCCCCCCCCCCCCCCCCCCCCCCCCCCGCCCCCCCCCCCCCCCCCCCCCCCCCCCCCCCCCCCCCCCCCCCCCCCGCTTCTTCCCGCTGTCCGCGCCGCACGAGGCGAAGAGGAGAACACCGCGTGACGATGACGTCTGCCCAGAAGGCCCCGACCAGGGCGCCCAAGCGAGGCATCCACCACCAGCCGCCCAGCATGCGCGTGATCGTGGTGAAGATCGTCCTGCTCGCCATCGTCGACGCGGTGGCGGTGTTCGCGATGTCGATCCTGTTCTTCAAGGGCGACTACCTCGTCGCAGGCATCGTGCTCGTGGCGACGCTGCTGGTCAACTGGATCTACTTGAGCCCGGGACTGCTGCCGGCCAAGTACCTCACGCCCGGACTCGTCTTCCTCGCCATCTTCCAGCTGTTCGTCATCGTGTACTCGCTCTACATCGCGTTCACGAACTACGGCGACGGCCACAACTCCACGAAGGAGGACGCGATCTCGTCGATCGTGCAGCAGAACACGGTGCGCGTCGAGGGTTCGCCCGCGTACCGCGTCACGGTCGTCGAGGGCGTCGGCGGACTGGGGGTGCTCGCCGCCGCACCCGACGGGGAGGTGCTCGTCGGCACGCAGGAGCAGCCGCTCGAGCCCGTCGATCCGGCGACGGTCACGCTCGACGGAGACCGCCCGACTGCGCTCGCCGGCTGGACGTCGCTCAGCATGCAGGACATCCTGCAGCGCCAGCAGGAGGTGGCGGCGCTCCAGGTGCCGCTGTCGGATGATCTCGCCGACGGCTTCCTCCGCACGACCGACGCGTCGAACGGCTACGTCTACCAGTCGACCTTCGTCTACGACGAGACGGCCGACACCGTGACCGACACCGTCACGGGCACGGTCTACCGGGACCTCGGCAACGGTGCGTTCGAGACCGCCGACGGGCAGCGGCTCGGCACCGGCTGGCAGATCTTCATCGGCGGGGAGAACTTCCTCTACCCGTTCCAGAACCCGAGCTACGGGTTCGCGCTCTTCGGCGTGCTGGCGTGGACCTTCGGATTCGCCATCCTGTCGGTCGGGCTCTCGTTCTTCCTCGGCCTCTTCCTCGCGATCGCGCTCAACGACCCGCGCATGCGGTCGAAGCAGGTCTACCGGGTGCTGTCGATCCTGCCGTACGCGTTCCCGTCGTTCCTCGGCTCGCTCGTCTGGCTCGGACTGCTCAACACCGAGTTCGGCTTCATCAACAACATCTTCCTCGGCTCCGCCGACATCCCGTGGCTCACCGACCCCGTGCTCGCGAAGATCTCGGTGCTGGTCGTGAACCTCTGGCTCGGCTTCCCGTACATGTTCCTGATCTGCCTCGGCGCGCTGCAGTCCATCCCCGAGGAGCTCACCGAGGCCGCGTCGGTCGACGGCGCGAGCGGCTGGCAGATCTTCGGCCGCATCAAGTTCCCGCTGCTGCTCGTGGCGACGGCACCGCTGCTCATCTCGTCGTTCGCGTTCAACTTCAACAACTTCAACACCATCTACTTCCTCACGCGCGGTGGCCCCCGCATGCAGGGGGTGGAGGAGAACGTCGGCCACACCGACCTCCTGATCACGCTGGTCTACAAGACGGCGTTCCAGGACGGCACCCGCGACTACGGGCTCGCCGCCGCACTCTCGATCGTCATCTTCATCATCGTTGCCACCGTCTCGACGATCGCGTTCCGTCGGACCAAGGCGCTGGAGGACCTGCACTGATGGACATCCTGCCGATCGATCAGTCCGCGCGAGAGGGCCGCCCGCCCCGCGTCGCGCCGTCCACGAGGATGTCGTTCCGCAAGTGGATGCGCGAGCTGGGATGGCGCCACCTCGTCGGCATCGCCGTCGTCCTGTTCGCCGTCTTCCCGCTCGTCTACGTGCTGAGCGCGTCGTTCAACCCGGGCGGCACGCTCACGGGCTCGAACAACCTCTTCCGCGAGATCTCGCTCGAGAACTACGTCGACCTGCTGGGCGATCCGCGCCGGCCCTACGCCGCCTGGTTCGCGAACACGCTCATCGTCGGGCTCACGACCTCGGCCGGCACCGTCTTCCTCGGCGCGCTCGCGGCGTACGCCTTCAGCCGGATGCGGTTCACCGGCAGGCGACCGGGGCTGCTGGGCCTGATCATCGTCCAGATGTTCCCGCAGCTGCTCGCGGTCGTCGCCATCTACCTGCTGATGCGAGGCATCAGCGACGTGTTCCCGGCGATCGGGCTCGACTCGCTCATCGGCCTCATCCTGGTGTACCTCGGCGGCGCGCTCGGCGTGAACACCTACCTGATGTACGGCTTCTTCAACACGGTCCCCGCATCGATCGATGAGGCTGCGAAGCTCGACGGGGCTGGCCACGCTCGCATCTTCTTCACCATCATCCTGCGGCTCGTCGCGCCCATCCTCGCCGTCATCGGCCTGATCTCGTTCATCGGCACCACGAGTGACTTCGTCATCGCGTCGGTCATCCTCACGAGCCCCGAGAAGCTCACGCTCGCGGTCGGGCTGTTCCGCTACGTCTCCGAGGAGACGAGCACCAACTACACGATCTTCGCCGCCGGCGCCGTGCTTGCCGCGATCCCGGTGATGGCGCTGTTCCTGTGGCTGCAGAAGTACATCGTGAGCGGGCTCACGGCGGGCGCCGTCAAGTAGTCCGACGACCCCGGGCTGTGGCACGCTAGGGCCATGTCCCTCGAAGCAGCGGTGACCCCCGACGACGGCTCGGCATGACGATCACGAAGGCGCCGATCGACCGCGGACGGTTCTCGAACAAGACCGTCTTCATCATGGCCGCGATCGGCTCGGCAGTCGGGCTCGGGAACATCTGGCGCTTCCCCTACGTCGCCTACGAGGGCGGCGGTGGGGCGTTCATCCTGCCCTATCTCGTCGCCCTGCTCGTCGCGGGCATCCCGCTGCTCCTGCTCGACTATGCGATCGGTCACTCGCAGCGCGGCTCGGCACCGCTGTCGTTCGCGCGGCTGTCGCGCAAGCTCGAGTTCATCGGCTGGTGGCAGGTGGCGATCTGCGTCGTCATCTCCGTCTACTACGCCGCGATCCTCGCGTGGTCGGTGCAGTACGTCGGCTTCTCCTTCAGCCAGGCGTGGGGCGACGACCCCGAAGCCTTCTTCTTCACCGACTTCCTGCGAGCGACCGAGGGCGAAGTGACCCTCGACTTCGTGCCCGCCGTGCTCATCCCCATGGCCATCGTCTGGATCGTCGCGATCGCGGTGATGGCGCTCGGTGTTCAGAAGGGCATCGGCGCCACGTCCGTGATCTTCATCCCGGTGCTGCTCATCGCATTCGGGGCGCTCGTGGTGCAGGCTCTCTCGCTGCCCGGCGCGATCGATGGGCTGCAGACGCTGTTCGCGCCGAACTGGGGCGCGCTGCTCGTGCCGGCAGTCTGGGCCAGCGCCTTCGGGCAGATCTTCTTCTCGCTCTCCGTCGGTTTCGGCATCATGATCACCTACGCCTCGTACGTGGGCCGCAAGGTCGACATGACCGGATCGGCGTTCGTGGTCGGCTTCGCCAACTCCGGCTTCGAGCTGCTCGCGGGCATCGGCGTCTTCTCCGCGCTCGGCTTCCTCGCACAGGCGTCCGGAGCAGCCGTCGCCGACGTGGTGGCCAACGGCATCGGCCTCGCGTTCATCGCCTTCCCGGCGATCATCTCGCAGGCGCCGTTCGGTGCGCTGCTCGGCATGCTCTTCTTCGTATCGCTGGTGCTCGCAGGCTTCACGTCGCTCATCAGCATCCTCGAGGTGGTCATCTCGGCCGTGCGCGACAAGCTCGAGCTCGGCCGCGTGACCGCGACGCTCGCCGTCACCGTTCCGATGGCGCTCGTCAGCATCCTGCTGTTCTCGACCACGAGCGGCATCCTCGTGCTCGACATCGCCGACTACTTCATCAACCGGTTCGGCATCCTGCTGGTCGCGCTCGTGGCCATGGTGGCCGTCGCGTGGGCGATCCGGCGCGTGCCGTCCCTGGCAGCGCACATGAGCCGGTACGGCTCGATCAAGCTCGGCCGCTGGTGGGTGGTGCTCGTCATGGCGGTCACCCCGGTGCTCATCGCCTTCATGCTTGTGCTGGAGGTCGTGACCGCGGTGTCCGAGCCGTACGGCGGCTACCCGACGTGGATGCTGGCGGTGTTCGGCTGGGGCGCTGCCGGTGCCGCGCTGCTCATCGGGATCCTGCTGTCGATCCCGAAATGGAAGGCGACGACGCCACTCGAGGCGCCCGAGCACGACGAGGTGGTGATCCGATGACGATCGGAGCGATCGTGATGATGGTCGTGGCGATGGTCGTGCTCTGGGGAGGGCTGGGGGTCGCGATCGTGAACATCGTGCGCTACCCGGGACCCGAGCCGACCGAGTCGGCTCGCGACCTCTGACGCCCTGCTCAAGGCCGTCGCGCAGCGACGGATGCCCGGTGATGCTCGGGTGACCGTCGCTCCGGCGGGGGAGTGCGCCGGCGCAAGGCCGGCAGGGCACCGGAGCCGAGCAGCACGCCCAGCACGACGATCGCGGCTCCGACGATCTCCGCCGCGCTGAGGGTCTCGCCCAGCGCGACCCACGCCGTGAGCAGCCCGACGACGGGCACGAGCATCGAGAACGGCGCCACTCGTGCGGCTGGATGGCGGCTGAGCAGCCAGGTCCAGACGCCGCTGCCCACGACGGTGCCGAGCAGGATCGTGTAGCCGAGTCCCGCGAGCGCCCACAGCCCTGTCGGCGTCGCGAGCCCGTCGAACGACTGGGCGATGCGGTCGGGGCCCTCGAGCCACAGCGACGTGGCGAGCATCGGCGCGACCGGCACGACCGACATCCACAGGGTGAGGTGCAGCGGCTTCGAGGGGCGGGCAAGGCGGCTCGAGAGGTTGCCGAGCGCCCAGCCGAGCGCGCCGAGGAGGGTCAGGAGGAAGGGACCGATCGCGGCGGTGCCCAGCTGCTGCGCACCGATCACCGTGAGCCCGGCGACGGCGAGCAGGATGCCGGCGACCTGGCCGCGGTCGAGCCGCTCGCGCAGCACGGTCGCGCCGAGCAGCACCGTGAAGGGCGCCGACGCCTGCAGCACGAGGGAGGCGAGCCCCACCGGCATCCCGGCGGCCAGCGCCCAGTACAGGAAGAGGAACTGCAGCGTGCCGAAGCCGAGCCCGTAGCCGATGAGCCAGCGCAGCGGCACGTCCGGCCGCGGCACGAGCAGGATCGTCGGCAGCGCGATCAGCGCGAACCGCAGCGCGACGAGGAAGAACGGCGGGAACTGCTCGAGGGAGAGGTGGATGGCGAGGAAGTTGAGGCCCCATAGGACCGCCACCATCACGCCGAGGAGCCGCTCGCGAGTCGTCATGCCCGACAGGTGAGCAGACCGGCATCGTGCAGCACAAGCGAGGGATTGTGTACCGACTGTGTAGCGTTGCTGCATGGAGCTGCGCGACCTCGCTCTGCTGCGAGAGCTGGACGAGCGTGGCAGCCTCACCGCGGTCGCGCGCGCCACTCGAGTGACGCCCTCGGCGGTGTCGCAGCGCCTCCGAGCGCTCGAGCGCTCGGTCGGGCTCGCGCTCACCGAGCCAGCTGGTCGCGGCCTGCGCCTGACCGAGGCCGGGCGGATCCTCGCGGCCGGCGCGATCGAGGTCGCAGCCGCGGTGGCGCAGGTCGACGCGCGCCTCGCCGCCTTCCGTGGTGGCATCGGCGGCCGGATCGACATCGCCGCGCTGCCGAGCGCCGGCGTCGTGCTGCTGCCGTCGCTCCTCGCGGAGCTCGCCGGCGAGCTCGATGTGCACGTGCACGACCACGACGTGGCCGAGGCCGACTACGCGGTGCTCGCGCGCGACCATGACCTCGTCATCGGGCACCGCATGGCGCAGACCCCGCCGCTCGACTGGCGCGGGCTGCGCGTGGTGGACCTGCTGCGGGAGCCGATCGACATCGCCGTGCCCGCCGCGCATCCGCTCGCCGGCGCGCCCGCGGTGCGCCCGGTGGACATCGCCGGCCAGCGCTGGATCGGAGTGCCGGAGGGCTTCCCCTTCGACGACCTGCGGATCGCGATCGAGGCGGCCGCGGGCGAGCCGTTCGCGATCGCGCAGCGCGTGCGCGACAACCGGCTCGTCGAGGCGCTCGTCGCGGCGGGGCTCGGCATCGGCATGCTGCCGCGGTTCAGCACCCCACCGGGCGGCGGCATCGCCCTCGTGCCCCTCGCCGGGGTGCCGACCGGTCGCACCGTGAGTGCCCTGGCCCGTCGGGATGTCGCCGAGCGCGCCGCCGTGCGCCATGCGCTCGACACGCTGCGGCGGTGCGCCACCGCGATCGTGGGCGCCGACGCGCTGAGCGGCTGACGCGTTGCAGATCCGGTCTCGCGCGGTGCTACGATATTCCGGTTGCCATGAACGGCATCGCCCCGATAGCTCAGCGGTAGAGCACTTCCATGGTAAGGAAGGGGTCGCGAGTTCAATCCTCGCTCGGGGCTCGCGTTCGCTTGATGCTTCGTGCTTGGGTGGGCGTTCTGGCGGGGTAGCTCAGTTGGTGAGAGCGCACGACTCATAATCGTGAGGTCGCGGGTTCGAACCCCGCCCTCGCTACCGCCAGCAAGGGGATCGGATCATCAGCATCCGGTCCCCTTCTTCGTGCCCGGTGGCGAGCGCAACAGGGGCATGGACCGGCAGCGCGTCGCGAGGTACTCTGCCCGCGAGCAGGCGGCTCACCTGCTCCAGCGATGCGAGGAGACAGGCATGTCCACCGTCGCGCGGAGGCCGATGACCTCCGCGATCACCACCAAGCCCTCCGTCCACCATCACGCGGTGCCGCACCGTCCGGACTGGCCGTCGCCGGCGCATCCGTTCGTCACGGACGGCGGACTCGAGACCGACCTCATCTTCCGTCGCGGCGTCGACCTGCAGCACTTCGCGGCCTACCCGTTGCTGCGCAGCGAGCGCGGGCGCGCGGTGCTCGCTGACTACTTCGCCGAGTACGCGGCGCTCGCCGCCCGCGTCGGGGCCGGGCTGCTGCTCGAGACCGCGACATGGCGGGCGAACCCCGACTGGGGCGCCAGGCTCGGCGATTCTCGCAAGGCGCTCTACGACGTGAACGTCCGAGCCGTGCGGCACCTGCAGGAGCTGCGGGAGACCTACGTCGACGTCGCGGACGTGCTCATCAGCGGCGCCGTGGGGCCGCGAGCGGACGCATATGCCGACGTGCCCCCGGTCGATCCGGACGACGCCCAGGTCTACCACGAGCGGCAGATCGATGCCTTCGCCGAGGCGGGGGTCGACGTGGTGACGGCGTTCACCCTGTCGGATCCGGGGGAGGCGATCGGGATCGCGCGCGCGGCGTTCTTCCACGGCCTCCCGGCCGTGATCGGCT
Source organism: Agrococcus sp. DT81.2 (assembly GCF_049844935.1). Classification (NCBI taxonomy): domain Bacteria; kingdom Bacillati; phylum Actinomycetota; class Actinomycetes; order Micrococcales; family Microbacteriaceae; genus Agrococcus; species Agrococcus sp. DT81.2. Next base: position 119,938 of record NZ_JBNCLZ010000003.1, read on the forward strand.
TCACCGTCGAGACCGACGGCCGGCTGCGGGGCGGCATGCCGCTGGGCGAGGCGATCCTGCTCGTGGACGACGAGACCGACGCCGTGCACTTCATGCTCAACTGCGCGCATCCGCAGCACATCCTGCGCGGCATGGACGGCGGCGCGTGGCGCGAACGCGTGGTCAGCGTGCGCTACAACGCCTCCACCAAGAGCCACGCGGAGCTCGACCAGGCGACCGCGCTCGACGCGGGCGACATCGACGAGCTGCGGGCCGGGCACGACGAGCTGCGCCAGCGGTTGCCGAACCTCGCGGTCGTCGGCGGATGCTGCGGCACGGACAGCAGGCACATCGCCGCACTCTGGGAGGATCGCGCCTCTGCCTAGACTGGCTCCGTGCCAGTCAACCCCGAGATCCAGGGCAGGCAGTACCCGCCCACGGCCCCCTACCTCGTCGGCCGAGAGAAGGTCCGCGAGTTCGCGCGCGCCGTGCAGGCCACGCACCCCGAGCACCTCGACGTCGAGGCGGCGCGCACCGCCGGCCACGCCGACGTCATCGCGCCCCCGACGTTCCCGATCGTCATCCAGGAGCTCACGCTCCGGCAGCTGCTCGAGGACGAGACCGCAGGGGTCGACTTCACACGCGTCGTGCACGGCGACCAGCGCTTCACGGCCATCCGGCCCATCGTCGCCGGCGACCAGCTGACGGCGCAGCTGACCGTCACGAGCGTCAAGTCGCTCGGGGGCAACGACATGGTGACGAGCGAGAGCGTCATCACGGATGCGCACGGCGAGCACGTGGTGACCGCCACGTCGACGCTCGTGGTGCGGGCGGAGGCCTGATGGAGGGCATGCCGCCGATGGACTCGGCGCACGAGCTCAGCGAGCTCGAGGTCGGCACGGTGGTCGCCGAGCGCGACCTCACCCTGACGCGCGACTCGCTGGTGCGGTACGCGGGCGCCTCTGGCGACTTCAACCCCATCCACTACCGCGACGACATCGCGTCGGCCGTCGGCCTGCCGGGCGTGCTCGCGCACGGCATGCTCACGATGGGCGCCGCAGTGCAGCCGGTCGTCGACTGGGCGGGCCCGTCACGCATCCTCGACTACCAGGTGCGGTTCACGCGCCCCGTCGTGGTCGATCCCGCGACGGGTGCGCAGCTGCACGTCGTCGCGACGGTCGGCCGGGTCGACGAGGCCAGCGCGCGCATCGACCTCACCGTCACGGTCGATGGGAAGACCGTGCTCGGCAAGGCGCAGGTCGTCGTGGCGACCGGCCGATGACCGCTCCGCGCAGGCTCGCCGACGCGACCACCATGCGCGTCGGCGGCGACGTCGAGCACTGGATCGAGGCGACGACGCGCGACGAGGTCGTCTCGGCCTACGCCGAGATCCTGGATCGCGACGACGAGCACCTGCTGCTCGGCGGCGGCTCGAACACGGTCGCCTCCGACGAGCCCTACCCGGGAACGGTCCTGCGGGTCGCGACCCGGGGCATCCGCACCATGCCCGCCGCGGAGCGGCCGCATCGGCCCGTCGGCGAGGACCCGCCCGTCGACGACGCCGTCGTGCTGCGCGTCGAGGCCGGGGAGTCGTGGGACGCGCTCGTCGCGCTCGCGGTCGAGCAGGGACTCACCGGCATCGAGGCGCTCAGCGGCGTGCCGGGCTCGGTGGGGGCGGCCCCGATCCAGAACATCGGCGCCTACGGCCAGGAGGTGTCCTCAACCCTGCAGGCCATCGAGCTGCTGGCGCCGGGGGAGGGCGGCGAGCTCGAGGTGCGGTCGGTGCCCGCCTCCGAGCTCATGCTCGGCTACCGCGACTCGGCGATCAAGCGGGGCGTGCTCACGGGCGTCGTGCTGTCGGTCGACTTCCGGCTGCGGCGCTCGCCCGACGGCCGCAGCCAGCCCGTGGCCTACCAGCAGCTCGCGACCGCGCTCGGCGTCGAGCTCGGCACGCGGGTGCCGCTCGAGGACGTGCGCTCCTCGGTGCTCGCGCTGCGCTCCTCGAAGGGCATGGTGCTCTCCGACGATCCCGACTCGGTGAGCGCCGGCTCGTTCTTCACCAACCCCATCGTGTCGGCCCGCTTCGCCGCCGCGCTGCCGAAGGAGCTGCCGCGCTGGTCGACGGCGCCCGAGCCGCGCGCGACGGTGCTGCCGCTCGACGTCGACACGGCCCTGCCGTCGCTCGATCGGCCCGTGCCGCGCGTCAAGCTGTCCGCCGCGTGGCTCATCGAGCACGCGGGCATCCGGCGCGGATTCTCGCTGCCCGGGTCGCGCGCGGCCATCTCGTCGAAGCACACGCTCGCGCTGACGAACCGCGGCGGCGCGACGGGCGAGGAGATCGCGGAGCTGGCGCGCTTCGTGCAGGCGCGCGTCGAGAACCAGTTCGGCGTGCACCTCGTGCCCGAGCCGGTGCTGGTCGGCCTCTCGCTCTAGCCCCGCGGCACGGGCGCCGCCGCGTGCGGCGGCCGAAATGCATCCCCGCCCACGGGCGTTGCCTCCGCCATGGCACAGCACGCGCAGCGACCACAGCCCCCTCGCGCTCCGGCGCAGCTCCGGCTCGTCGTCGAGGTGGACGACTTCGACGCCGCCCTCGCCTTCTACCGCGACGAGCTCGGGCTGCCCGAGCTCGCGGCGTTCGAGGGCTCCGGCGACGCTCGCGTCGCGATCCTCGAGGCGGGACGCGCGACGCTCGAGCTCGCCAACCCGGCGCAGAAGCGCATGATCGACCGCATCGAGGCCGACGGCACGCCCAGCCCACGCATCCGCGTCGCCTTCGAGGTCGACGACGCCGAGGGCGTCACGAGACGGCTGGAGGGCGCGGGAGCCGCGGTCATCGCCGAGCCCGTCGAGACCCCGTGGCGCTCGCTGAACGCGCGACTCGAGGCGCCCGCGGGGCTGACGCTCACGCTGTTCCAGGAGCTCGACGGAGAGGAGCGCTTCGTGCCCGCCGACGATTGATCCGCGAGCACGGTCGTGGGACAGTCGAGGTCGGGGGACACCATGGACGAGCAGGGCGCCGCGCACCGGGACGCGTCGGAGGGGACCTCACCGATCGAGCACGAGCTCGAGGTCGCGGTGAGCCGCGCCCGCGCGTGGGACGCGTACGTCCACGGCCTCGCCGAGTGGTGGCTGCCGAGCCTCACCGCGACCGGCTCCGGCATCGACCACATCGAGGTCGCCACGCACGAGGGCGGCCGCATCGTCGAGCACGGCCGCGACGGCCGCGCGATCGAGTGGGGGGAGGTGACGGATTCGGTGCCGGGCGAGCGCTTCGTCCACACGTTCCGCTCCACGCACGCGGGCGACGCGAGCACGGTCTCGGTGACGTTCGTCGACCTGCCGCACGGCGGCACGAGGGTGCGGCTCACGCACTCCGGCTGGAACGACTCGAACCGGCAGGCCCGCTGGCGGTACGCCGACTGGTCGGTGCTGCTCGAGCGCTACCGCGCATACGCGCAGCACGTGTAGCGCGGTCGCGTCCGGTTCGCCTCAGCGCCGCGTCGGCAGGGTGAGGATCTCGGCGCCGCCCTCGGTGATCGCGATCGTGTGCTCGCTGTGCGCCGTCCGGCAGCCGGTCGCGCTGCGCAGGGTCCAGCCGTCGTCGTCGACGACGAGCTCATCGGTGTCAGCCATGATCCAGGGCTCGAGCGCCAGCAGCAGCCCGGGGCGCAGCCGGTAGCCGCGTCCCGGCCGTCCGGTGTTCGCGACGTGCGGGTCCTGATGCATCGTCGAGCCGATCCCGTGGCCGCCGAACTCGATGTTGATCGGGTAGCCGGCCGCGCTCAGCACGGAGCCGATCGCGTGCGAGATGTCGCCGATGCGGTTGCCCGGCAGGGCGGCGGCGATGCCCGCGTCAAGTGCGCGCTCGGTCGCCTCGATCATGGCGAGGCTCTCGGCGGGTCGGGCCTCGCCGACCACGAAGCTGACCGCCGCGTCGGCCGCGATGCCGTCCACCGAGACGGCGAGGTCGAGCGTGAGCAGGTCGCCGTCGGCGAGCCAGTAGTCGCGCGGTCGGCCGTGCAGCACCGCGTCGTTCACGCCCGTGCAGATGTGGTGGCCGAACGGTCCGCGGCCGAAGGAGGGCGCGTAGTCGACGTAGCAGGACTCGGCGCCGGCCTCCTCGATCATCGCCTTCGCCCAGCGGTCGATCTCGAGCAGGTTCGTGCCGACGGCGCTGCGGCCGCGCAGCGACTGCAGGATGTCGCCGACCAGAGCGCCTGCCCTCCGCGCTCGCTCCAGCTCGGCGGGGTTCAGGATCTCGATCATGCGGCGACCTCGAGGATCAGGCGCCGAAGAGCCGCTGCAGCCGCTGGACGCCCTCGAGCAGGGCGTCGTCCCCGAGCGCGTAGGAGAACCGCAGGTAGCCGGACGGACCGAACGCCTCGCCAGGCACCGCGGCGACCTCGGCCTGCTCCAGCATCAGGTCGGCGAGCTGCAGGCTCGACGTGGGGGTCACGCCGCCCCACTCCTGGTCGAGCAGGCCCGACACATCCGCATAGACGTAGAACGCGCCCTTCGGGGTGGGCACGCTCATGCCGGGGATGCGCGAGAGCTCCGCGACGATCGTCTGCCGGCGGCGGTCGAAAGCCGAGAGCATCTCGCCGACCGCGTCCTGCGGGCCGGTGAGCGCCTCGAGCGCGCCGCGCTGCGCGACGTTGTTCACATTGCTCGTCAGGTGCGACTGCAGGTTCGCGGCGGCCTTGATGACGTCGGCCGGGCCGACCATCCAGCCGACGCGCCAACCGGTCATCGCATAGGTCTTCGCGACGCCGTTGACGAGGATCGTGCGCTCGGCGAGCGCCGGCACGGCCTCGGTCACCGACACGGCCCGCTCGCCGTCGTAGACCAGGTTCTGGTAGATCTCGTCGCTCACGACCCAGAGGCCGTTGGACTCCGCCCACTCCGCGATCTCACGCACGCGCTCGGCGGGGTAGACGGCGCCCGTGGGATTGGAGGGGCTCACCATCAGCAGCGCCTTGGTGCGGTCGGTGCGCGCCGCCTCGAGCTGGTCGACGGTGACGAGGTAGCCCTGGTCGGCGCCCGCGAAGACGTCGACCTGCGTCGCGCCGGTCAGCGCGATCGCCTCCGGGTAGGTGGTCCAGTAGGGCGTCGGCACGAGCACCTCGTCGCCCGGGTCGAGGATCGTCTGGAACGCCTGGTAGACCGACTGCTTGCCGCCGTTGGTGACGAGCGCCTGGCTCGCCTCCACCTGCAGCCCCGAGTCGCGCAGCGTCTTGGCAGCGATCGCCTCGCGCAGCTCCGGGAGGCCCGCCGCGGGCGTGTAGCGGTAGTTCTTCGGATCGGCGAGAGCGCGCTGGGCTGCCTCGACGATGTTGGGCGGCGTGGCGAAGTCGGGCTCCCCGGCGGCGTACGAGATGACGTCGCCACCGGCCGCCTTCAGCGACTTGGCCTTCGCGTCGACCTTGAGGGTCGCGGACTCGTTGATGGCGGCGATGCGCGCGGCGATGCGGTTCACGGCTCCAAGCCTAGGTGCCCCCGCATCCCGCCCGGCGATCAGCGTGCGGTCAGTGCTCGACGAGCACGCCATCCTCGTCGGCCCACAGCATCGCGCCGGGACGGAACGCGACGCCGCCGAACTCGACCGGCACATCCGTCTCGCCGACGCCGTCCTTCGCGCTCTTGCGAGGATTCGAGCCGAGTGCCTTCACGCCCAGGTCGAGCCGCGCGAGCGCCGCGCGGTCGCGCACGGGCCCGTGGATGATGACGCCGGCCCAGCCGTTCCGCGCGGCCGACTCGGCGATCATGTCGCCCATGAGCGCACTCGACAGCGAACCGCCGCCGTCGACGACGAGCACCGCGCCGTCACCGGGGGAGCCGAGCATCGACTTCACGAGCGCGTTGTCACCGAGGCACCGCACCGTGCGCACCGGACCCTCGAAGCGCATCCGCCCACCGAGGTCCTGCAGCTGGGTCTCGAGCGACTGCAGCTCGTCGCCGCGCTCGTCGTAGAGGTCTGCCGTGCTCGTCATGGTCGCCACCGTAGCGACGCCATGCCGCCGTCAAGTGGACAGCACGCGCCGCGTCGTCGTAGACTGTCTCCTTGGTGGTTGACAACCGCCATGATGTTGCACGCCCTGCACGGGCAGCCCGACGCGACAGCATGGCACTCCACCCGCCCAGGGCGGTGGCTCAATTGGTAGAGCAGCGGTCTCCAAAACCGCAGGTTGCAGGTTCGAGTCCTGTCCGCCCTGCTCGAGGCGTCCAACAGGACGCCTGACGGGCCTGGCACTCGCCGGGCCGAACAAACCGAAGGGTCACCGTGGCTGAGAACGCGATCGAGGAGGCACCCCGCACGCGCGAGGGTGCGTCTCGCAACCCGTTCATGCGCCTGTGGGCCTTCCTCAAGGAAGTCCTGGTCGAGCTGCGCAAGGTCGTCACCCCGACCCGCAAGGAGCTGATCCGGTACACGCTCGTCGTGCTCGTGTTCGTCGTCTTCATGATGCTGCTGGTGTCTGGCCTCGACCTCCTGTTCGGCTCGCTCGTGGGCTGGGTGTTCGGCGATCTGCCGATGTTCGGCCTCGGCGGCTGAGCCCGATCCAGGATCTGAAGGAGAAGGTGGACTGTGTCTGACGTCAACGACCTCGACATCGAGCTGAACAAGGCCCTCGACGACCTCGTCCCTGCCGACGAGAAGCCCGCGGAGCCCGCGACCGACCCGTACGAGGACTTCAAGCGCGAGATGCGCATGAAGCCGGGCCGCTGGTACGTCATCCACTCGTACGCGGGCTACGAGAAGAAGGTCAAGGCCAACATCGCCTCGCGTGCCGAGAACATGCAGGTCGACGGCATCTACGAGATCCAGGTCCCCACCGAGGACGTGCTCGAGACGAAGAACGGCCAGGCCAAGCGCGTCAACCGCGTGCGCGTCCCCGGCTACGTGCTCGTGCGCATGGAGCTCGACGAAGACACCTGGTCGGTCGTCCGCCACACGCCCGGTGTCACGGGCTTCGTCGGCAACGCCCACAACCCCGCGCCGCTGCGCTTCGACGAGGCCTTCACCATGCTGAAGCCCATCGCCGACGAGCAGCTCGCCGAGCAGCAGAAGTCCGCTCCCGCGCAGCAGCCCACGCAGCTCGCGGTCGAGGTCGACTTCGAGGTCGGCGAGACCATCACGATCACCGAGGGCTCGTTCGCGGGCTTCCCGGGCACGATCAGCGAGATCCAGCCGGCGAGCCGCAAGCTCACCGTGCTCGTCAGCCTGTTCGAGCGCGAGACCCCTGTCGAGCTCGGCTTCGGGCAGGTCAGCAAGCTCTAGTCCCCGTAGGGGCTGGATGCGGTCCCGGGCACGCCCACGACCGCAACACACCAAGAAGGAAGAGACATGGCACCCAAGAAGAAGGTCACGGGTCTGATCAAGCTGCAGATCCAGGCCGGCGCCGCGAACCCGGCGCCCCCGATCGGACCGGCGCTCGGTCAGCACGGCGTCAACATCATGGAGTTCTGCAAGGCGTACAACGCCGCGACGGAGAACCAGCGCGGCAACGTCATCCCGGTCGAGATCACCGTCTACGAGGACCGCTCGTTCGACTTCATCCTCAAGACCCCGCCGGCCGCAGAGCTCATCAAGAAGGCCGCTGGCGTCAAGAAGGGCTCCGGCGTCCCGCACACGACGAAGGTCGGCAAGCTCACCGCCGCGCAGATCACCGAGATCGCCGAGCAGAAGATGGCTGACCTCAACGCGAACGACATCGAGGGCGCGAAGAAGATCGTCGCCGGCACCGCCCGCTCCATGGGCATCACGGTCGAGGGCTGACCTCGACCACCGAGCCGCACGGCTCACCAGTGGGAGCGCCGGCCAGGCGCGCACCACGAACTCTGATCTAGGAGATCCACATGGCACAGAAGTCCAAGGCCTACAAGGCCGCAGCGGCGAAGATCGACGCTGACAAGTCCTACACGGCCGCCGAGGCCGTCGCGCTCGCTCGCGAGACCGGCTCGACCAAGACCGACTCGACCGTCGAGGTCGCGCTCAAGCTCGGCGTCGACCCCCGCAAGGCTGACCAGATGGTCCGCGGTACCGTTTCTCTTCCTCACGGCACCGGCAAGACCGCTCGCGTCATCGTCTTCGCGCAGGGCCCGGCCGCCGAGGCCGCCATCGCCGCAGGCGCCGACGAGGTCGGCTCCGACGACCTCATCGAGAAGGTCGCCGCTGGCTGGACCAACTTCGACGCCGCCGTCGCGAGCCCCGAGCTCATGGGCAAGGTCGGCCGACTCGGCAAGGTGCTCGGCCCGCGCGGCCTGATGCCCAACCCGAAGACCGGCACCGTCACCCCGAACGTCGCGCAGGCCGTGACCGACATCAAGGGCGGCCGCATCGAGTTCCGCGTCGACAAGCACGCCAACGTGCACTTCATCGTCGGCAAGGCCTCGTTCTCGGAGGAGCAGCTCAGCGACAACATCCAGGCGGCGCTCGACGAGGTCGTCCGCCTCAAGCCGTCGTCCTCGAAGGGCCGCTACGTGCAGAAGGCGACCGTGTCGACCACCTTCGGCCCCGGCATCCCCGTGGACGTGACCACTATTTGACGCACTCGTCACCGTGAAGAGCCCCGCTTCGGCGGGGCTCTTCCGCGTTGCAGGCGGCGAGCCGCGGGTTTGGGGAGCCGCTCGCTCTCGTGGTGGGATGGGGTGGATGTCCTCCGTCACCGCCTCCAGCACGCTCACCGCGCAGGTGCAGCGAGCGATCCTCGATCTCATCGATGTCGAGGGACTGCAGCCCGGACAGTCGCTGCCCTCGACGGCCGCGCTCAGCGAGCGGTTCGAGGTGTCGCGACCGGTCGTCCGCGAGGCGCTCAGCGCGCTGCACGCGACGGGCATCGTCGAGCTCATGAACGGGCGCAACGCGATCGTGCGGCAGCTCGACGACCACCTCATCTCGCTCTTCCTGACTCGCGCGCTGCAGTCGACGGGCGAGCCGCTCGCCGCCCTCATGGAGGTGCGCGCGCCGCTCGAGATCCAGGCCGCTCGGCTCGCGGCGGAGCGCGCGACCACCGAGGGCAGGTCTGCGCTCGTCGACGAGGTCGACCGCATGGCCGCGCTCGCCGACGATCGCAGCGCCTACGCGCTCGCCGATCTCGACCTCCACCGCAGCATCGCCGAGCTCACCGGCAACCCCGCGCTGCTGTGGTTCACGGGTGCCGTCCGCCATCGCGTCTACGAGGCCATCGTGCAGGTGCGGCAGCACCGCGAGGAGCACGGGCTGCTCGGCGTCGAGCACGAGCAGCACGAGGCGATCGCAGCGGCGATCGCTGCGGGGGACGCCCCCCGCGCGGAGTCCGCGATGCGCGAGCACATGGCATCCGTCGCCGGCATCGTGGCGGCGATCGAGTCGGCGCCCGCGGCGACGCCCGACCGCTGACCCGCGGTTCCCGTGCTCCGACCGCAGCCGGGCATAGCGGACGAGACCGGATCGTGACCCTGCTGTGACCTTCGAGACGCCTGGCAGTCGCTAGGTTGTCCCTACGCAGCCTCACGGCGGAGCCGCGGGCGTGCGTCCAGTCCCAGAAGGAAAGGTCCAGCACCGTGATCCAATCCGCACAGCGGCGACGCCTCATCGCAGGCATCGCAGGCGGCGCAGCACTCGCCATCGTGCTCACCGGCTGCCAGAGCCAGCGAGACAGCGGCGACCCCGCGACGAGCGACTCGGCTGCCCCGGCGAGCGACGTCGACTCGACGTTCGTCTTCGGCGCGTCCTCAGACCCGTCGGGCCTCGACCCGGCCTTCGCGTCCGACGGCGAGACCTTCCGCATCTCGCGCCAGATCTTCGAGGGCCTCGTCGGCGTGGAGCCCGGCACCGCCGACCCCGCCCCGCTGCTCGCGGAGAGCTGGGAGTCGAGCGAGGACGGCCTCTCGTACACGTTCGACCTGAAGAGCGACGTGACCTTCCACGACGGCACCCCCTTCAACGCCGAGGCCGTCTGCGCCAACTTCGACCGCTGGTACAACTGGACGGGGCTGACGGCGACCGAGAGCCTCTCGTACTACTACGGCTCGCTCTACGGCGGCTTCGCCGGCGACCCGAACGCGCTCTACGCGTCGTGCTCCGCCGACGACGAGACCACGGCGACGGTCAACCTGACCCGTCCGTTCTCGGGCTTCATCGCATCCCTGTCGCTCCCCGCCTTCTCGATGCAGAGCCCGACGGCGCTCGAGGAGTACGGCGCGGATGACGTCGGCGGCTCCGAGGAGGCGCCCGAGTACAGCGCGTACGGCGAGGCGCACCCGACCGGCACCGGGCCGTTCGTGTTCGAGTCCTGGGCTCCCGGCAGCGAGGTCGTCCTGACGGCGAACGCCGACTACTGGGGCGAGCAGGGACAGATCCAGGAGATCGTGTTCCGCACGATCGACGACCCGACCGCGCGCCGGCAGGCGCTCGAGGCTGGCGACATCGACGGATTCGACTACGTCGCGCCGGCCGACACCGCGGCGCTCGAGGACGCGGGCTTCAACGTGATGCAGCGCGACCCGTTCACGATCCTCTACCTGGGCTTCAACCAGACGGTGCCCGAGCTGCAGGACGTGCGGGTGCGCCAGGCGATCGCACACGCGATCGACCGTGAGGCCCTCGTGACGCAGGTGCTGCCCGAGGGCACCGAGGTCGCGTCGCAGTTCATCCCGCCGGTGGTCAACGGCTACAACGAGGACGTCACGGACTACGCCTACGACCCCGAGCGGGCGCGCGCGCTGCTCGCCGAGGCGGGCTTCGCCGATGGCCTCGAGCTGACGTTCAACTACCCGGTGAACATCTCGCGCCCGTACATGCCGAACCCGGAGCAGATCTTCACCGACCTCGCGTCGCAGCTGTCCGAGGTCGGCATCACGGTCAACCCGGTCTCCGACGAGTGGACCGACTACCTCGACCGCATGCGCGGCGGTGCCGACCACGGCATCCACCTGCTCGGCTGGACCGGTGACTACAACGACACCGACAACTTCGTCGGCGTGTTCTTCAACGGCTACTCCAACGAGTGGGGCTTCGAGAACCCGGAGCTCTTCAGCGCGCTGAGCGAGGCGCGACAGATCGCGGACGCCGACGAGGCGGCCACGGCCTACCAGGAGATCAACGAGCAGATCGCCCAGTTCGTGCCCGGTGTGCCGCTCGCGCACCCCGCGCCGTCGCTGGCGTTCGACCCGCGGGTCACCTCGTACCCGGCAAGCCCCGTCAACGACGAGGTGTTCAACATGATCGAGCTGAGCGAGTAGCCTCGATCGTCACCGGCGGATGCCGCGGGCCAGTCCAGGCCCGCGGCATCCGCCACGAACGGCCCGCGGCACGCGTGCGCCGCCCGAAGTCCGCCCTCGACGGAGAGACCACGTGCTGAGAACCATCGGCAGACGACTGCTGCTGCTGATCCCGACGCTGTTCGGCCTGACCGTGCTGCTGTTCGTCTGGGTGCGGTCGCTACCCGGCGGGCCGGCTTCCGCGCTGCTCGGCGAGCGGGCCACGCCTGAGGCGGTCGAGCGCATCAACGAGGCCTACGGCTTCAATCGGCCGCTGCCCGAGCAGTACATCACCTGGCTCGGCAAGCTCCTGCAGGGCGACTTCGGCAACTCGATCGAGACGCGCAGGCCGGTGCTCGAGGAGTTCGTCAACCGGTTCCCGGCCACGTTCGAGCTCGCCATCGTGGCGCTCATCCTCGCGGTCGGCATCGGTGTGCCGCTCGGCTACTGGGCTGCGCGCCACCACGGCAAGTGGATCGACAACCTCTCCGTCACCGGCAGCCTCATCGGCATCACGATCCCGGTGTTCTTCCTGGCCTTCATGCTCAAGTACGTCTTCGCGGTGCAGCTGGGCTGGCTGCCGTCCACGGGCCGGCAGGACAGGGAGATCGATGCGACGCACGTGACCGGCTTCTTCGTGCTCGACGGACTGCTCACTGGCGAGCTCGACGCATCCATCAACGCCATCGTGCACCTGCTGCTCCCCGCCATCGCGCTCGCCACCATCCCGCTGGCGATCATCGTGCGCATCACCCGCGCCTCGGTGCTCGAGGTCGTGAACGCGGACTATGTGCGCACGGGCCGGGCCAAGGGCGTCTCGCGCGAAGTCATCCGCAACCGCTTCGTGCTTCGCAACGCGATGCTGCCCGTCGTGACGACGATCGGCCTGCAGGCCGGTCTGCTGATCTCCGGCGCAGTGCTCACCGAGACCGTGTTCGCCTTCCCCGGCATCGGCGCCTTCATGAAGGACGCGATCTTCGCCCGCGACTTCGCGGTGCTGCAGGGATTCGTGCTGTTCATCGCGATCTCCTACGCGCTCATCAACCTGCTGGTCGACATCTCGTACAGCATCATCGACCCCCGAGTGAGGATCCAGTGAGCGCCGCAGAGGCCATGCCCACCATCGCGTCGCCGGAGGGCGACGGCGGAGCGAGCGCGCCTCGCCGAAGCGGCAGCTTCTGGGGCGATGTCCTGCGCCGCGTGCGTCGCAACCCGGCGGCATGGATCGGCGCCGTCGTCATCGCGGCGTTCGTGCTCGTCGCGGTGCTCGCGCCGTGGCTCGCGCCGTACCCGGAGCTCGCGACCCCGGGTCGCGAGTACCTTCGGCCGACGTCGCTGCCGGGCATCGGCGAGATCCCCGGCTTCCCGCTCGGGATCGACCGCTTCGGCGGGGATGTCGTCTCGAAGCTCATCTGGGGCGCGCAGGCCTCGCTCATCATCGGCATCGCCTCGACGTTCTTCGGGCTCGTCGGCGGCATGGTGCTCGGGGCGCTCGCCGGCGCGTTCGGCGGATGGGTCGACACGATCGTCATGCGTGTCGTCGACATCCTGCTGTCGGTCCCGCACCTGCTGCTCGCGGTCTCGATCGCCGCGGTCCTCGGCCGCACCCCGCTCGCCATCATGATCGCGATCGGCGTCGCGCAGGTGCCGATCTTCGCGCGCCTCCTGCGCTCGTCGATGCTCGGCCAGCGCGGCTCCGACTACGTGCTCGCGGCACGCACGCTGGGCCTCGGCACCGGCCGCATCACGATGTCGCACCTGCTGCCGAACTCGGTCGGGCCGGTCATCGTGCAGGCGACCCTGACGCTCGCGACGGCCGTCATCGACGCAGCGGCGCTGTCGTTCCTCGGTCTGGGCGGCGCGCGCCCGGAGGCGGCCGAGTGGGGGCGCATGCTCACCTACGCCCAGTTCGAGCTCGCGATCGCGCCGTCGCTGGCCTTCCTGCCCGGCATCTGCATCATGATCACGGCGCTGGGCTTCACGCTGCTGGGCGAGGCGCTCCGCGAGGCGATGGACCCGCGCACCCGCAAGCGCTGACCGGTACCGCAGCCCGCCCCGCGTGCCGCGTCCGCGCTGAGTGGTCACTCCGGTGGCTGAGTGGTCAAGTCCACGCCTGAGTGGTCACTTCGGTGGATGAGTGGTCAAGTCCGCGCCTGAGTGGTCACTCCGGTCGGTGAGTGGTCACGTCCGCGGGTGAGTGGTCGCTCCGGTCGGTGAGTGGTCGCTCCGGCAGGTGAGTAGTGCCGCCGGTGGGTGACTCGCGCGTGCAGCTGCCGGTCTGGGAGGCGGTGATCACGCAACGCATCCGGGAAGTGGGTGAGGGGTACGGACGGTGACTGATGTTCTGTGGGTGCCTCACGGCATCCCTGCCCAACCGTGGATGCTCGAAGGTGCCACTCACCTGCGAGAAGCGAGCACTCACGTGCAGGAGTGACGACTTACGTGCTGGAGGGACCGCTCACGTCCGGGGTGACCACTCACCCGCGGAAGTGACCACTCACGAGCGGGAGTGACCACTCAGCCGCGGGAGTGACCACTCACCCGCGGGAGTGACCACTCACCTGCGGGAGTGACCACTCACCCGGGGAGTGACCGTCAGCTCGCGATCTTGAGCTCGTTGCCGGGGATCGACGCGAGCAGTCGTCGCGTGTAGGGGTCGCGCGGGTTGGTGAAGATCTCCTCCGACGTCGCGGCCTCGACGAGCCTGCCGTTCTGCATCACGGCGACGTAGTCGCTGATGAGCCGCACGACCGCGAGGTCGTGCGAGATGAAGAGGTAGCTGAGCCCGAGGTCGCGCTGCAGGTCGCCCAGCAGCCGCAGGATCTGGTCCTGCACGAGCACGTCGAGCGCCGAGACCGGCTCATCGCAGACGATGACGTCGGGGGAGAGGGCGAGCGCCCGCGCGATCGCGACGCGCTGGCGCTGTCCGCCCGAGAGCTCGGAGGGGTAGCGTCGCGCCATGTCGGTCGGTAGCGCCACCTGGTCGAGCAGCTCGCGCACGCGCCGCTGCCGCTCAGCCTTCGATCCCTTGTTGTAGAACGACAGCGGCTCGTCGATGATCCGCTCGATCGTGAACATCGGGTTCAGCGACGAGTAGGGGTCCTGGAACACCGGCTGCACCCGCTGGCGGAACGACTTCTGCTCCTCGCGCGAGAGCGAGAACACATCCTTGCCCTCGAAGCGCACCGTGCCGCTCGTCGGCTCGAAGGCCTTCAGCAGCATCCGCGCCGCGGTCGTCTTCCCGGAGCCCGACTCGCCCACGATCGAGACGGTCGTGCCGCGCGGCACCTTGAGGCTGATGTCATCGACGGCGACGAAGGGCTCCCGCCGCCCGCGCACGTGGAACTCCTTCCTCACGTTCTCGAACTCGACGATGATGTCGGATGCGTTGCGCGGCACCGAGACGGTGGGTCGCCCCTCGGTGAGGGCGAAGTCCTCAGGACGCAAGCGCGCCATCGCCACTGACGGCGCGGCCGCCACGAGCGACTGCGTGTACGGGTGCTGCGGCGACTCGAGGATCTGCTTCGCAGGTCCCTGCTCGACGACCCGGCCGCGGTGCATGACCACGACCCGCTGCGCACGCTCCGCGGCGAGACCGAGGTCGTGCGTGATGAGCAGCACGGCGGTGCCGAGCTCCTTCGTCATGGTGTCGAGCTGATCCAGGATGGTGCGCTGCACCGTCACGTCGAGCGCGCTCGTCGGCTCGTCGGCGATGAGCAGCTGTGGCCGGCAGGCCAGCCCGATCGCGATGAGCGCGCGCTGGCGCATGCCGCCGGAGAACTCGTGCGGGTACTGCTTGGCGCGCTCGGCGGCATTCGGGAGGCCCGCGGCCTCGAGCGTCTCGACCACCTTCGCGTCGACGTTGCGACGGTCGGCGAGGCCGTGCGCGAGGAGCGTCTCCGCCACCTGCGAGCCGATGCGGGCGACCGGGTTGAGGTTCGACATCGGGTCCTGCGGCACGAGACCGATGCGCCGACCGCGCACCTTCCGCATCGCGGTCTCGTTCGCCCCCACGAGCTCCTCGCCGTCGAGGCGCACGCTGCCCGCGGTGATGCGGCCGTTGCCCGACAGCAGGCCGATGATCGCCATCGCCGTCGTCGACTTGCCCGAGCCCGACTCGCCCACGATCGCGAGCGTCTCGCCCGCGCCCAGCGTGATGTCCGCCTCGTGCACGGCCGTGACCACGCCGTCCTGGGTCGTGAACTCCACCTTGAGTCCGGAGACCTCCAGCAGCGGCTTCTTCGCGTCGCTCATGCGACCATCCTGCACTGCCCCGACGGCTTTCGGTGGATCAGCGGACCTTCAGCACCAGCTTGCCGCGCACATGCCCGCCCTGCAGCACCGAGAACGCCTCGTGCACCTGGGCGAGCGGGTAGACGTGCTGCACCTCGACGCGCACGTCGCCGGCGTCGATCAGGCGGCCGATGATGCCGAGGTTCGAGCCGTCCGACTCCACCTTCACCGACGACGCGCGCAGCCCGCGCGCGGCCGCGGCGGACGCGTACTCGGGCCAGGACCCGGTCGGCACGTTCAGGTAGAGGCCGCCGTGCTTGAGCACGTCGAGCGAGCGGGTGCCCGTCTCCGCCGAGACGTTGCCCACCAGGTCGACGACGACGTCGACCTTCTGCAGCGCGTCCTCGAATCGCTGCTGCGTGTAGTCGACGACCTCGTCGGCCCCGAGCGAGCGCGCGAAGTCGACGTTGCGGGTCGAGACGGTGGTCGCGACCTGCGCGCCGAAGTACTTCGCGAACTGCACGGCGAAGTGGCCGACACCGCCGGCGCCCGCGTGGATCAGGATGCGCTGCCCGGCGCGGGCCTTCGCGACCCGCACGACGGCGTCCCAGGCGGTGAGGGCGGCGCACGGCACGGCGGCGGCCTGCTCGAAGGTGAGCGACTCCGGCTTGAGCGCGAGCGCGAGGCTCGGCACGACGGCCTGCTCCGCGTAGGAGCCGCGCGTGCGCCAGTGGTTGACGATGCCGTAGACGGCGTCGCCGGGCTGCAGGTCGTGCGCCTCGTAGGGCGCCTCCGCGACCACGCCGGCGACGTCGCCGCCCGGGATCCAGGGCAGCAGCGGCTCGACGGCCTTCGCGGCGCCCTTGCCGATCACCGTCTTGAAGTCGATGGGATTCATGCCCGCCGCGTGGACGTCGACGACCACCTCGGTGCCGAGCTTCAGCGGGGCCTCCGTCTCGCCGACCTCCACCTGCTCCGTCGGCCCGAACTCCCGCACCAGTACTGCTCGCATCGCACGTCCCTCCACGTGCCACGACGCTAGCGCACACGTGTGACGGGCAGATGTCGGGATGACGACGTGTGACGACGGCGCGCGCCGTGCGGCGCCGCGCGGCTACAGTGCTCGTGTGCTCCAGCGCCGCAGCCGTGCCGATGCCGTCGTCGCCTCGCTCTCCGTCGCGAGCCTCGTCGCCGGCGCCATCGTGATCGGCGTCGCCCGCGTGCAGCTCGGCATCTACCTCTACATCTCCGAGCTCGGCGCGCTGACGATGCCGACGGCCGGCCTCTTTCAGGCGGGGTTCGTGCTCGTCGTCGCCGGCATCCTGCTGGTCGGCGTGATCGTGCGCGACGTGCGATCCCGGGTGCCGCTGCTGCGCGGCTGGGCGCCAGCGGCCTCCCTCGTCACGGCCGGCGGGCTCTTCCTCGTCGCGGCCGCCGTGCCGTGCTCGCTCGGCTGCCCGTCGCTGCTGACCGCCGAGGCGCAGTGGCGCGACTGGGTGCACATCGCCGCGGCCGTGCTCGGGTTCGCGGCGGGGTGCGTCGCGATGCTGCAGTTCGCTACCGCGAGCGACCGCTGGGTCGCGCGGCTGTCGACCGTCGGCGGGCTCGCGGTCGCGCTCATCGCCGCGACCGGCGGCATCATCTCGCTGGCGCGCGGCAACACCGACGTGGGGTCGACGCTCGAGTACGTGGCGGCAGGCCTCGGCATCGTGTGGATGCTCGCGATGGTGACGGTGCACGCCGCGCCGCTCCGGGCATCCGTCACGCCGCGGTCGGTGCTCGTCGAGACGGCGCGCTAGCGGATTCCCACCAGGAAGCTGCCCAGCTGCTGCCGGAACCACGTGAACATCGCGGCCTCGCCGTCGTCCCGGGCGGGGGAGATCAGCATCCGGCAGCCGAGCTCGTGGCGCCACGCCTCCGCGATGTGCAGCGGATGCACCGGGTCACGAGGGCTGCCGAGCACCACGGCGGGAGCGGGGATGCGGAGCTCGCCGGGCCGGTAGCCGACGTTGCGCGGGATCTCGAGCAGACGGATGCGACGCTCGGCCGCGAGCGGCTGCGTCAGCTGCTCCTCGATGCCGTGCGCGTGCGCGAGCGACTCGTGCGCGATCGCCCGCCATGCCCCCGAGCGGTGCAGCTCGGCGATCGCGCGCCGGGGGCGGTGCTCCTCGAGGAGCCGCCCCAGCAGCGGGAAGATCGCGAGGTTCGGGGGCAGCGGCTCGGTCGTGAAGGCCGGCCGCACGAGCGCGACGCGATCGAGCGGGAACCGCCCCGAGCGGGCGATGCTCGCGGCGAGCGCCGCGCCGAGCGAGACGCCGACGATCGACACGGGTGAGCCGTCGCCGGCCTCCTCCCGCCGGCGCTCGAGGTCGTCCGCGACCTCGCCGGCGAGCGCCTCGAGCGCGAAGTCGTCGGGCTCGCCGATGAGCGGGTTGCTGCCGTGCGCGCGGAGGTCGGGCGCGAGCACCCGCACGCCGGCGGGCACCGCGCCCTCGAGGTAGGCGCGCATCGCACCCGACTCCGACCCGAGCCCGTGGATCGCGAGCAGCATCAGCCGCGCAGCAGCTCGAGCAGCCGATCCGCGCGGTCGACGAGCATCGCGATCTCGTCCTCGTCGCGCTCCACCCACACGTGCTTGGGTGGACCGACGGGCACGAACTCGCTGTGCTGCTCCCAGACGAAGAGCGTGCGCTCCGCGCCCAGCACGTACTGCTGCCACCAGATCTGCCGCAGGTACTGCTTCGGCACCCGGTCGAACGCCTTCGACGTCGTCTTGATCTCGGCGAGCACCGCGCCGTCATCGCTGATGCAGTCGGGGGTCGCGAGGTGCCGGCGGTCGGGCACCGAGTGGAACAGCGCATCCGACGGCACGAGCGAGAAGTGGTCGTGCACCCAGCTCGCGATGTGCGGCTCGCGGGCGCGCCCGTGGTCGGTGAAGGCGTTGCCGGAGAACCCGCGGATGCCCATCTTCTCGCGCGCGACGGCGACGACCGCGGCCGAGGTGCTCAGCCGCGCGGCGTCGGTCGCGGTGACGCCCCGGGAGCGGGCGCGGAGCCATGCGATGCGGTCGCTCGAGCGAGCCACGATGCGGCTCGTGTGCCCCAGCACCGTCGGCTCATCGCCGAAGATGTCGAGCTGGAGCTGCATGGCTCCATCGTCCCACGGCGGACCGACGCGGCGCGCTCGCCTCGCCCGCGCCGCGACGTGGTGGGATGGCGGCGTGGATGACCGCTACGACGAGCGCAGCGAGGCCGAGCAGATCGATGCGCTGCGCCCGATCGCGCTGCGCGCGGCCGACGCGTTCGGCCTCGACGTCGAGCGCATGGAGGTCGTGCTGCACGCCTACAACACCACGTTCGCGGTCGACGCGGCCGACGGGCGCCGGTTCGCGCTGCGAGTGGGCACCAACTCGCACAGCACGCTCGCGAATGCGCTCGCCCAGCAGGCGTGGGTGCGCGCGATCGCCGAGCAGACCGACGTGGTCGTGCCGGTGCCGCTGCGGACGCCCGACGACCGTTGGGCCGTCGAGGTGGATGCGCCGGTGCTCGGTCGCGCAGCGCTCGTCACGATCGCGAGCTGGCTCGACGGCGACGATGCCGACGCGCTCACGGCTGACGCCGCTCGCGCGCTCGGACGGACGATGGCGACCCTCCACGCGCATGCCGCCGGATGGTCGCTGCCGCCCGGCGGCGCGCTGCCGCGCTTCGACATCCCGCTGTTCGGCGACGAGGACGCGCTCGATCGCGCCCCAGGACTGTCAGCCGACGACCGCTCGGTGCTCACGCTCGCCCGTGCGCGGACGGGCGAGGTCTTCGAGCGCCTGCATCGCGGCGCGCGGCTGCGGCCGCTGCACGCCGACCTCCACGGCGGCAACCTGAAGTGGCGCGAGGGGCGGCTGGCGGTGTTCGACTTCGACGACGCCGGGCTCGGGCTGCCGGCGCTCGATCTCGCGATCTCGGCGTTCTACCTGCGCGCCGACGACCCGGTGCAGGAGGAGTCGATGATCGAGGGCTACGCCGAGGTCGCGCCGCTGCCGCGGATCGGCCCGGCCGACTTCGAGGCGCTCGTGGCCGCGCGCCAGCTGCTGCTCGCCAACAGCCTGCTCGTGACGACCACCGCCGACCTCCGTGCCCAGGCGGAGGACTACACCCGCGTCTCCGTCGCCAGGCTCCGGCACTGGCTCGCGACCGGACGCTTCACGCGGGCACTGCCGGACGCATCCGTCTGACGCCCTACCGAACGTGATTGCAAGCACACAGGAAGTCCACAGAGTACGGTCGGATCTACCCACAGGAGACTCTGGCCGAATGGATGGCATGACCGATACCGCTCAGCAGCAGCTGCGTGCGCAGCCCCGCCTCACGCGCCCGGACGGATCCCCCATCCGCGTCGTCGTCGTCGACGACGAGCAGAGCCTCGCCGACCTCGTCGCCATGGGCCTCAAGTACGAGGGCTGGGACGTGAAGACCGC
Organism: Agrococcus sp. DT81.2; assembly: GCF_049844935.1. Taxonomy (NCBI): domain Bacteria; kingdom Bacillati; phylum Actinomycetota; class Actinomycetes; order Micrococcales; family Microbacteriaceae; genus Agrococcus; species Agrococcus sp. DT81.2. Next base: position 139,859 of record NZ_JBNCLZ010000003.1, read on the forward strand.
CGCCAACGGCCAGCAGGCGCTGCAGGCCGTTCGCGAGTTCCGCCCGGACGCCGTCGTGCTCGACATCATGCTCCCCGACATCGACGGACTCACCGTCCTCCAGCGCCTCCGCTCCGCGGGCTTCGACGTGCCCGTCCTCTTCCTCACCGCGAAGGACTCGCTCGACGACCGCGTCGCCGGGCTCACCGCCGGCGGCGACGACTACGTGACGAAGCCGTTCGGCCTCGAGGAGGTCGTCGCGCGGCTGCGAGGGCTCATCCGCCGCACCGCGCAGACCGCCGAGGAGTCGAGCGTGCTCTGGGTCGGCGACCTGATGATGGATGAGGACTCCTACGAGGTGCGCCGCGGCGGCCAGCAGGTCGACCTCACCGCCACCGAGTTCGAGCTGCTCCGCTACCTCATGCGCAACCCGCGTCGGGTGCTCTCGAAGGCGCAGATCCTCGACCGCGTGTGGTCGTACGACTTCGGGGGCCGGGCGAGCGTCGTCGAGCTGTACATCTCGTACTTGCGCAAGAAGATCGACACGCTCGGCCCGCCGATGATCCACACCGTCCGCGGCGTGGGCTACCAGCTGCGCGCCGCCGAGTGAGCGCTCCTGCGTGAACCGAGCCCGGCGCCCGTGACCGTTGACACGTCGAACCACCAGGCCAGGCGCATCCAGAACCCGTCGTCGTGGTCGCTGCGGCGACGGCTGCTGGTGGTCGTCGTCGCGCTGTTCGCGCTGCTCACCGCCGCCGTCGCGATCGCGAGCGTCATGACGATGCGCGTCGTGCTCGAGACGCGCGTCGACGAGCAGCTGACGGAGATCTCGCAGCGCACGGCAGTCGACGTCGAGCGGTTCCTCTCGACCGGCACCCAGGCGTCGCTCGACCCGCGAGTGCCGGCGGGCACCCTCATCGCGGTGCAGCAGGGCGACCGGCTGGTGCAGGCGTTCACCACCACGAGCAGCGGGCAGCAGCGCGGCCTCAGTGAGCTCGACGAGGCGGCCGTCATCTCGACGCAGGCCGGCGGCATCGTCAACGAGGCGCTCCCGAGCGGGGGCACCTACCGGGTGATCGCGCACGACCTGGGCAACGACGTGCGCGTGATCGTCGGCCTCTCGCTCTCCGACACCAACCAGACGCTCGCCGCGCTCGCGTTCGTCATCGCCGTGTCGGCCTTCGCCGCGGTCACGATCGTGCTGATGCTCGGCGACATGATCATCCGCCGCGCGCTGCGGCCGCTCACCGCCGTCATCGCCACCACCGAGCGCATCTCGCAGCTGCCGCTCGCCTCCGGCGACGCGCAGCTCACGAACCGCGTGCGCATCGAGGAGCCCGCCTCCGAGGTCGGCCGCGTGCAGGAGAGCATGAACCGCATGCTCACGCACATCCAGGAGGCGTTCGACGCGCGCTCCGCGAGCGAGAAGCGCGTGCGCCAGTTCGTCGCCGACGCCTCGCACGAGCTGCGGACCCCGCTCGCGGCGGTGCGCGGCTACGCGGAGGTGACGCGCAAGCACGACGGCGACCTGCGGCCCGACTCCCGGGAGTCGCTCGAGCGCATCGAGGCGGCGGCCGTCCGCATGCAGGCGCTCGTCGACGACCTGCTGCTGCTCGCCCGGCTCGACGAGGGCCGCGAGCTGCAGCAGGGCGAGGTCGACCTGTCGCTGCTCGTGGTCGAGTCGGTCGCCGACGCGCAGGCGGCCGGCCGCTCGCATCCGATCGCGCTCGAGCTGCCGGGGGAGCCGTTGACGGTCGCGGGCGACGCGCTGCGGCTGCAGCAGGTGATCGCCAACCTGCTCGCGAACGCGCGCGTGCACACGCCCGAAGGCACCGCGATCGACGTCACGCTGCGTGCCGAGGGTCCGGATGCGGTGCTGCAGATCGTCGACGCCGGTCCCGGCATCCCGCTCGACCAGCAGCGCACCGTCTTCGAGCGCTTCGCCCGCGGCGACTCGTCGCGCTCGCGAGCGACCGGCTCATCGGGGCTCGGGCTCGCGATCGTGCGGGCGCTCGTCGACGCGCACCACGGCTCGATCGACCTCGAGAGCCGGCCCGGCCGCACCGCGTTCACCGTGCGGCTGCCCCGATGGAACGCGGGGTCGGATGCGCGGCGCGGCCACCCGGCGCAGGTCCAGACCACCCCGGATCGCGGTGAGGCGCCGTGACCGGTTTGCGTCGTGCATCCGCCATGCCGTAGTCTGATCCCATACCAAAGACCGCTGGTCGCTGGTGCGTGCTCGGAAGGGCGTGCAGCAGTCGAAGGCTCGCCCAGGAGCGACGTCCCGCGCAGGTGTGACACCCCGTCGAGGGTCGAGCTCCGTGCGCGTGCGCCGGAGCTCTTTTCATGTTCGAGCCAGGGAAGCCAGCAACGACGCAAGGAGCACCATGGCGAACAAGGAAGCTGCGGTCGCCGAGCTCTCGAACCTCTTCGAGACCTCGAACGCCGTTCTGCTGACCGAGTACCGCGGTCTCACCGTCGGCCAGCTGAAGACGCTGCGCCGCAACATCAGTGAGCACGCAACGTACGCCGTGGTGAAGAACACGCTCACCAAGATCGCAGCCAACAACGCCGGCATCTCGGCGTTCGACGAGTCGCTTGTCGGCCCGTCGGCGATCGCATTCGTGCACGGCGACCCTGTCGCTGTCGCGAAGGAGCTGCGTGCCTTCGCCAAGGCGAACCCGGCGCTCGTGGTCAAGGACGGTTTCTTCGACGGGAACCCGCTCACGGCCGACGACGTCAACAAGCTCGCCGATCTCGAGTCCCGTGAGGTGCTGCTGGCCAAGCTGGCCGGTGCCTTCAAGGCCTCGCTCTTCGGCGCTGCCTACATGTTCAACGCTCCGCTCGCACAGGCCGTTCGCACGGTCGACGCGCTGCGGATCAAGCAGGAGTCCGCGGCCGAATAGGCCCGGTCTGAACCAGAAACAAGGAGAAGACGATGGCAAAGCTGTCGACTGACGAGCTGCTCGAGCAGTTCAAGGAGCTCACCCTCATCGAGCTCAGCGAGTTCGTGAAGGCGTTCGAGGAGACCTTCGAGGTCACCGCCGCCGCCCCGGTCGCCGCCGCCGCTGCCCCCGCAGCTGCTGCTGCCGCCGAGGAGGTCGAGGAGAAGACGGACTTCGACGTCGTCCTCGAGGCCGCCGGTTCGAGCAAGATCCAGGTCATCAAGGTCGTCCGTTCGCTGACGTCCCTCGGCCTCGGCGAGGCCAAGGCACTCGTCGACGGTGCACCCGCGACGGTGCTCGAGGGCGCCAAGAAGGAGGACGCCGAGAAGGCGAAGGCTGACCTCGAAGAGGTCGGCGCGACGGTCACCGTCAAGTAGCCTTCCCGCACCACCACGAAGGGCCGCATCCGAGAGGGTGCGGCCCTTCGTCGTCGGCGGGATGATCGACGGCATGGCATCGACGCATCCGCCGTCTCCCGCCGGTGACCTCCCGAGCATCGGCCGGCCCGCTGCTCGCGCGCTGCGGGAGCAGGGCGTCTCGACGCTCGAGCACGTCGCCCAGTGGCGCGAGGCCGACCTGCTCGCGCTGCACGGCGTCGGGCCGAAGGCTGTCGCGATCCTGCGGGCGGCGCTCGCGTCGGCTGGGCTCGGCTTCCGGCCCTGATGGCGGTGGTCGCCGCGGGACAGTGAGACCGCGCCCGCACGCGTGGACCGCACGCGGCGATCCGCGTCCCCGCCCGGCGCTACGGTTGACCCGATGAGCATGATGGGTGGCCGCGGCGGGCGCGTGGCGATGCGTGACGAGGCGGCGCAGAAGGCGGCGAACGCGGACGCGCCGGACGTGCCCGACCTCGGCAGGCGCATCGTCGCGCTGTTCGCGCCGCACAAGCCGGCGCTCATCCTCACGATCGTGCTCGTGATCGTCGTCGCCACGATCTCGGTGTTCCCGCCGCTGCTGACGCAGCGCGTGTTCGACGAGGCGCTCTTCCCGCAGGAGGGCGGCCCCGACCTGCAGCTGCTGTGGGTGCTGGTCGGCACGATGGTGGCGCTGCTGATCGCCGCCAACCTGATCGGCGTCTGGCAGACCTGGATCACCTCGCGGGTCGGCAACCGGGTGATGGGCGAGCTCCGGAACGCCCTGTTCGACCGCCTGCAGGGCATGGAGCTCGCGTTCTTCACCCGCACGAAGACAGGAGTCATCCAGTCGCGACTGCAGAACGACGTCGGCGGCGTCGCGAACGTGCTCTCGAACACCGTCTCGTCGGTCGTGGGCAACACGGTCACCGTCATCGCGAGCCTCGTGACGATGCTCATCCTGTCGTGGCAGCTCACGATCGTCGCCGTGCTGCTCACGCCGCTGCTCGTGCTGCTCCAGCGCCGCGTCGGCCAGGTGCGCGCGCGCATCGCCACGAAGACGCAGGAGTCGCTGAGCGACATGACGGCCATCACGCAGGAGTCGCTGTCGGTGTCGGGGATCCTGCTCGCGAAGGCGTTCGGACGCCAGGCCGACGAGTCGAACCGCTACCGCGCCGAGAACGACCGCCAGATCGATCTGCAGGTGCGGCTCACGATGAGCGGCCAGACGTTCTTCGCGCTCGTCTCCATCTTCATCTCCATCCTGCCCGCGGTCGTCTACCTCATCGCCGGCTTCCTCATCACCGGTGGGGATGCGGGCGTCACCGCAGGAACCCTCGTCGCGTTCACCACGGTGCAGGCGCGACTGCTCATGCCGCTCATGGGACTGCTGCGGGTCGCGCTCGACCTGCAGACCTCCGGAGCGCTGTTCGCGCGCATCTTCGAGTACATGGACCTCAAGCCCGCGATCGAGCCGCCCGCCGACCCGAAGCCGCTCGACCCCGCTCGGCTCGGCGAGGTCGAGTTCGACGACGTCGAGTTCCACTACCCCGACGCGAAGGACGGCGAGCGGGCCACGCTCGACGGCGTCTCGTTCCAGCTGCGGCCGGGCACCTTCGCCGCCTTCGTCGGCCCTTCCGGCGCCGGCAAGACCACGATCGGCTACCTGCTGCCCCGCTTGCACGAGGCGACCGCGGGCGCCGTGCGCTTCGCGGGCGTCGACGTGCGCGAGCTCGACCCCGACGCGCTCACCGACAACATCGGCATCGTGAGCCAGGAGCCGTACCTGTTCCACGCATCCATCGCCGAGAACCTCCGCTACGCGAAGCCCGATGCGACCGACGACGAGCTCGACGCCGCCACCCGCGCCGCGAGCATCTACGACACGATCCACCGCTTCCCCGACGGCTACGACACGATCGTCGGCGAGCGCGGCTACCGCCTCTCCGGCGGCGAGAAGCAGCGCATCGCGATCGCGCGCGTGCTTCTGAAGGATCCCGCGGTGCTCGTGCTCGACGAGGCCACGAGCGCGCTCGACACCGTCTCTGAGCGCATCGTGCAGGCCGCGCTCGACGAGGCTGCCCGCGGCCGCACGACGCTCGCGATCGCGCACCGGCTCTCGACCATCCGCCACGCCGACGTCATCTTCGTCATCGACGCCGGCCAGGTCGTCGAGCAGGGCACGCACGACGAGCTGCTCGCGCGCGGCGGCACCTACGCGACGCTGTTCGCGCAGCAGGCGCGCGGCTGACCGAGGCTCAGACGGATGCGTCGACGGCGTCCGGGTCCGGCAGGTCGGCGATCGCCGTCCGCCACGCGCGCGCGAGCGCATCCGCGTCGACGACGAAGTCCGCGTAGCGGCAGCCGAGCCCGTTCGGCTTCACCCGGATGCCCTCCGCGTCCCAGTGGGGGAGTGCCCGCGGCAGCAGCCCGGGCGGCAGGTCGCCCGCGGCGTTCGTGATGCGCCACCAGCTGACGTCGTGCCCGTAGGCCTTCATGATCGAGCCCACCTGCCGCGGCCCGATGCCGCAGACGGCGGCGATCGCGCCGTACGAGGCGACGCGCCCAGGAGGCACCTGCTCGACGCAGCGCAGCACCCGCTCGATCACGAGCTCACGCTTGGCGTCCACGCCCCCATCCTGCCCGCTCGCCACCCTGCTGCGACGGGGCATGCCCCGGGGCGGGGCCGGTAGGCTCGATCGGCAGTCAGGAGGCACGATGCGCTACGCAGAGTCGATCCTCGAGACCATCGGCGACACCCCGCTCGTGAGGCTCTCGAAGGTCACCGAGGGGATCGCCGCGACGGTGCTCGCGAAGGTCGAGTTCCTCAACCCGGGTGGCTCCGTGAAGGACCGCATCGCACTCGCGATGATCCTCGACGCCGAGGAGCGCGGGCTCATCCGCCCCGGCGGCACGATCGTCGAGCCGACGAGCGGCAACACCGGCGTCGGCCTCGCCCTCGTCGCCCAGCAGCGCGGCTACCGCTGCGTCTTCGTCTGCCCCGACAAGGTCTCCGAGGACAAGCGCTCGACCCTGCGCGCGTACGGTGCGGAGGTCGTCGTCACGCCCACCTCCGTCGCGCCCGACAGCCCCGAGTCGTACTACGGCGTCGCCAACCGGCTCACGGAGGAGATCGAGGGCGCCTACCAGCCGAACCAGTTCTTCAACCCCGCGGCGCCCGCGGCTCACGAGGCGACCACCGGCCCCGAGATCTGGCGCGACACCGACGGCCGCATCACGCACTTCGTCGCGGGCGTCGGCACAGGCGGCACGATCACCGGCACCTCGCGCTTCCTCAAGCGCGCGTCCGACGGCGCCGTCACGACGATCGGCGCCGACCCGGAGGGCTCGATCTACTCGGGCGGCACCGGCCGCCCCTACCTCGTCGAGGGCGTGGGCGAGGACATGTGGCCCGGCAACTACGACCCGAGCGTCGTCGACCGGGTGATCGCCGTGAACGACGCCGAGTCGTTCGCGATGACGCGCCGGCTGGCGCGCGAGGAGGGGCTGCTCGTGGGCGGCTCGAGCGGCATGGCCGTCGTCGCGGCGCTCCGCGTGGCCCGCGACCTGCCCGCCGACGCCGTGCTGGTGGTGCTGCTGCCCGACTCCGGCCGCGGCTACCTGCAGAAGGTGTACTCCGACGCGTGGATGCGCTCCTACGGCTTCGCCGGACCGGATGGCGGCGAGACGGTGCGCGACGTCCTCACCGGCAAGGCCGGCCCGAACGGCACCGTTGCCGTCCCCGCGCTCGTGCACGCGCATCCCGCCGACACCGTGCACGACGCGATCGAGATCATGCGCGAGTACGGCGTCAGCCAGCTCCCCGTGCTCACCGCCGAGCCGCCCGTCGTGGTCGGCGAGGTGGCCGGCGCCGTCGACGAGCGCTCGCTGCTCGACGCCGTCTTCGCCGAGCGCGCCGAGCTCGCCGACCCCGTCGCGAAGCACCTCGGGCCGCGGCTGCCGCAGATCGGCATCTCGGAGTCGGTGGATGCGCTGCGCGCCGCCCTCAAGGACGCCGACGCGCTGCTCGTGCTCGACGAGGCGAAGCCCGCGGGCGTCATCACCCGCACCGACCTGCTCACCTACCTCGCGAAGGAGGCATGACCGTGACCGACTCCTCGAACCGAGGCTTCTCGACGCGCGCGATCCACGAGGGCCAGTCCTTCGAGCCGCGCACCGGCGCCGTGATCCCACCGATCTTCATGACGTCGACCTTCGTGCAGGACGGCGTCGGCGGCTTCCGCGACGGCTACGAGTACTCGCGCGGCGGCAACCCCACGCGTGACGCGCTGCAGGTGCAGCTCGCGAGCCTGGAGCGCGGCACGCACGCCTTCACGTTCGGCTCCGGCCTCGCCGCCGAGGACGCGCTCCTGCGCGCGGTGCTGCAGCCCGGCGACCACGTGCTCATGGGCAACGACGTCTACGGCGGCACGCACCGCCTCGTCTCCCAGATCCACGCGCGCTGGGGCGTCGAGATCACCACCGCCGACGCATCCGATCTCGACGCCGTGCGCGCCGCCATGCGGCCCAACACGCGCATCCTGTGGGTCGAGACGCCCTCGAATCCGCTCATGAAGGTCGCCGACATCGCCGGGCTGGTCGAGATCGGACACGGGGCCGGCGCGATCGTGCTCGCGGACAACACCTTCGCCACCCCCTACCTGCAGCAGCCGCTCACGCTCGGCGCCGACGTCGTCGTGCACTCGACGACCAAGTACATCGGCGGGCACTCCGACCTCGTCGGCGGAGCGCTCATCACCGCCGACGCCGACCTGGCGGACCGCATCGCGTTCCAGCAGTTCGCGGTCGGCGCCGTCAACAGCCCCTTCGACGCGTGGCTGACCTCGCGCTCGCTGAAGACGCTCGCGGTGCGGATGGACCGGCACTGCAGCAACGCGCAGGCGGTCGCCGAGGCGCTCGTCGGCAACCCGGCGCTCACCGCGGTGCACTACCCGGGGCTCCCGGACCACCCGCAGCACGAGCTCGCGGTGCGGCAGATGCGCGGGTTCGGCGGCATGGTGTCGATGCAGCTCGCGGGCGGTCACCAGGCGGCGCTCGAGCTCGTGCGGCGCACGAGCGTCTTCCAGCTCGCGGAGTCGCTCGGCGGCGTCGAGAGCCTGGTCTGCCTGCCGTCCGAGATGACGCACGCCTCCGTCAAGGGCACCGAGCTCGCGGTGCCGGACGACCTGCTGCGCCTCTCGGTCGGGCTCGAGGACTCCGACGACCAGATCGCCGACCTGCTGGAGGCGCTCGCCTCGCTGCAGTGACGGATGCGGTCGCGCACCCCCCGCTGGTGCAGGATGGTCCGCGTGACCGGCATCCGTCAGACCTCCGACCGCCTCGCCGACGGGCGGGAGATCGTCTACTTCGACGACGCCGGCACGCCGGTGCGCGAGCGGCGTGCCGACAGCCGCGCCCTCGAGCCGCGGCCCGCGACGCCCACGATGCGCTTCGACGCGCTGAGCGCCGAGTGGGTGACGGTCGCGACCGCGCGTCAGGGCCGCGTGCACCTGCCGCCGGCGGAGTTCGACCCGCTCGCCCCGCAGTCGCCCACCAATCCGAGCGAGATCCCCGACGACTACGACGTCGCCGTGTTCGAGAACCGGTCGCCGTCGTTCGGGCCGGGGACGGCATCCGACCTGCCGGCCGCAGACGCCGCGGACGATGCCGCTCGGATCGCGATCGGCGCGGCGCGGCCGGCGATCGGCCGCTGCGAGGTCGTCTGCTTCAGCCCCGACCACGAGGGCTCCTTCGGCACCCAGTCGACGCTGCGCGCTCGCACCGTCGTCGAGGCGTGGGCCGAGCGCACACGGGCGCTCTCGGCGGTGCCGGGAATCGCGCAGGTGTTCCCGTTCGAGAACCGGGGCGTCGAGATCGGCGTCACCCTGCACCACCCGCACGGCCAGATCTACGGCTACCCCTACGTGCCGCAGCGCATGCGCCGCATCGCCGCCTCCGTCGAGGCGTACGGGCCGGGGCTGTTCGCCGACGTCCTCGACAGCGAGCGCGAGGGTCCGCGCGTGCTGGTCGCGGGCGAGCACTTCACCGCGTTCGTCCCGTTCGCCGCGCGCTGGCCGGTCGAGGTGCAGCTCATGGCCCATCGGCAGGTGCCCGACCTCGCCGAGACGACCGACGCCGAGCGCGACGAGCTCGCGGTGCTCACGCTGCGCATCGCGCGCGGCCTCGACGCGCTGTACGACGCCCCGCTGCCCTACATCGCCGGCTGGCTGCAGGCGCCGGTCGCGCAGCACCGCGACGACGTGCGGCTGTCGTGGCACGTGACGAGCCCGCGCCGCGCGGCCGACAAGCTGAAGTTCCTCGCCGGCTCCGAGGCGGCGATGGGCGCCTGGGTCGCCGACATCAGCCCCGAGGACGGCGCCGCCCGCCTCCGCGACGCGATCGCGAGGGCCGACGAGTCACGCCCGGTCGAGCCGCTGACGGCCGGCACCGGCACCGGAGCCGCCCGTGCGTGAGGCGTTCGCGACGGCCTTCGGTGCCGAGCCCGACGGCATCTGGTCGGCCCCCGGTCGCGTCAACCTGATCGGCGAGCACACCGACTACAACGGCGGCCTCGCGCTGCCGTTCGGGATCGACCGCCGCACCCGCGTCGCGGTGCGGCTCCGCGACGACGATGTCGTGCGGGTCGCGACCGACTCGGCGCAGGCGCACGCCGACGAGGGCGGGGGCATCGTCACGGCGACGCTCGCCACCGCGGGGGAGGCGACCGGCTGGAGCCGCTACCTGCTGGGCGTCGTGCACGTGCTGCGCCGGGAGCTCGGGATCGGCGGCACCGGCTTCGACGCGCTCGTCTGGAGCGACGTGCCCGTCGGGGTGGGCGTCTCGTCCTCCGCCGCGCTCGAGTCGGCGGCGCTCGTCGCGCTCGACGAGCTCTGGCAGCTCGGCATCGAGCGCACCGAGATGGTGCGGCTCGGCCAGCTGGTCGAGAACGAGGTCGTCGGCGCCCCCACCGGCACGCTCGACCAGTCGGCCGTGCTGCTCGCGCAGCGCGACCACGCCGTGCTGCTCGACTTCCGCGCCGAGACGGCCGAGCAGGTGCCGCTCGGCTTCGAGGCGGCCGGGCTCGAGATCCTCGTGATCGACTCGCTCGTCCGCCACGACCACGCGACCGGCGGCTACGGCGACCGGCGCAGGGAGTGCGAGGAGGCCGCGCGCATCGCGGGCGTGACGACGCTGCGCGAGATCGCGGTCGACGAGATCGAGTCGTGGGCCGACCGCATGCCGCCGCACGTGCACCGCCGCCTGCGGCACATCGTCACCGACACCGACCGCGCGGCGCGCGTCGCCGCGCTCGTGCGCGAGGGGCGGCCGCGCGACATCGGGCCGATCCTCACCGACGGGCACGTCTCGCAGCGCGACGACTTCGAGGACTCCGTGCCGGCGATCGACGCGGCCGTCGATGCCGCCGTCACTGTCGGCGCGCTCGGCGCGCGGCTCACGGGCGGCGGCTTCGGCGGCGCGGCGATCGCGCTCGTCGACGCATCCGAGTCGGCGCGCATCGGCGCGGCGGTGGCGGATGCCGTGGTGGCCGCCGGCCACGCCCGCCCGGTCGTGTTCGCCGTGCAGGCCTCGCAGGGCGCGCGCCGCGACCCCGAGGCCTGACCCCGCCCTCCACCCGGCTACTCGAGGGGCTGGTTGCGGCGCTCCGGGATGGTCCAGGCCGCGATCGCGGCGATCGCGAACGCCGCGGCGAAGACGCCGAAGAGCGCGATCGAGCCGCCGATGCCGAGCAGCACGGGCACCGCGAGCGGCGCGAGGATCGACGCGATGCGGCCGAAGCCGGCCGCCGCACCCGTGCCGGTGCCGCGCACGTTGGTTGGGTAGAGCTCGGGCCCGATGGCGTAGAGCGCGCCCCACGCGCCCAGGTTGAAGAACGACAGTGTGCAGCCCGCGGCGATGATCATCGCCTCGGTCGAGGCGGTGCCGTACCAGGCGGCCGCGAGCGCCGACCCGACGAGGAAGACCGTCAGCGTCGGTCGCCGGCCCCACTTCTCGATCAGGAACGCGGATGCCGCGTATCCGGGCAGCTGCGCCACGGTGATGATGAGCGTGAACTCGAACGAGCGCACGAGCGAGAAGCCCTGGGCCACGAGCAGCGTCGGGATCCAGATGAACGCGCCGTAGTACGAGAAGTTGATGCAGAACCAGACCACCCAGAGCGCGAGCGTCCGCCGGCGCAGCTCGCGCGACCAGATCGACACCCGCGGCGCCGCGTCCATGGCGGCCGACGCGTCCGATGACGCGACAGACGCGGGCCGGGCCGGCACGTCCGGCAGTCGGCTGGGCGCCTCGATGCCGGCCGCCTCCTCGAAGCGTCGCACGGTGCGCTCGGCCTCCGGCAGACGGCCCTTCGCCTCGAGGAACCGCACCGACTCCGGCATGCCCCAGCGCACGACGATCGAGAAGATGGCCGGCGCCATGCCGATCGCGAGCCCCCAGCGCCAGCCGTCGTCGGAGGCGCCCACCACGAACGTGCCGATGACCGCCGCGGCGATCCAGCCGACGGCCCAGAACGCCTCGAGCCACACCACCACCCGGCCGCGGATGCGCTTGGGCGCGAACTCGCTGATGAGCGTCGACGCGACCGGCAGCTCGGCGCCGAGCCCGAGCCCGACGACGAAGCGCAGCACGAGCAGCGCCGCGAGCGAGCCGACGAGGGCGGATGCGCCGGTCGCGAGCCCGTAGACGATGAGCGTGAGCGCGAAGACGCTGCGGCGGCCGATGCGGTCGGCGAGCAGCCCGCCGACCGTCGCGCCGATGGCCATGCCGACGAAGCCGACCGACGCGATCCAGCTCGTCTCGGTCGCGGTGAGGCTCCACTGCTGCGCGAGCGCGGCGATGACGAACGAGATCAGCCCGACATCCATGGCGTCGAGCGCCCAGCCGATGCCGGCGGTGCCGAGCAGCCGCCCGTGCTTGGGCGTGAACGGCAGGCGGTCGAGCCGCTCGGACCTCGTGAGGCCGTCGGAAGCGGTGAGGGCTGGCATGAGGGGCCTCTCTTCAGGGCGCACCTCCGCGCCGACCGAGTCCACGATAGTGCGGGGCGCATCACCCCCGGATAGCGTTGCCGCATGACCGCTGACGAGATCGACCCGGACGTCGAGCGCGCGCAGATCGACGCCTTCGTGACGACCACGGCGGATGCGGTGTGGCCGCTGTGGACGACGGCCGAGGGCCTCGAGCGCTGGTGGTGGCCGATGTTCGACGACGCGCGCTACGAGGTCGACGCGCGCGAGGACGGCTGGTACCGCATCCGCACGTCGAGCGGCGGCTTCGGCGTGCAGGGCCGCTACCTCGAGCTCGACGAGGGGCGGCGGATCGTGCAGACGTGGCTGTGGCAGGGCGGGGACGAGGACGCGCGGCAGTACGAGCAGCTGGTCACGATCGACTTCACCGAGCAGGAGGGCGGCACGCTCATCCGCGTCACGCAGACCGCCGCGCTCGACGAGGTCGAGTCGATCCGGGAGGGCTGGCAGGACACGCTCACGCGACTCGAGGAGCTCGTCGACGACGAGGGCTGAGGCTCCCGACTCCATGGCACCCGGAGGCGAAACGGTCACGCCCGTGGGATGCTGAAGGGGAGCACGGCAACACCGACGGAGGCGCGATGGCGAGCGAGGTCACCAGGCGGCCGAACATCCGCGACGTCGCGGCGGTGGCAGGCGTCAGCTACCAGACGGTCTCGCGCGCACTCAACCGGCACCCGAACGTCCGCCCGGAGACGCTGGCGCGGGTCGAGGCGGCCATCGCCCAGCTCGGCTACCGGCCGAACGCCGCCGCCCGCGCGCTCGTGCGCCGCAGCTCGCAGGCGATCGGCCTGCTGACCCTGCCGACGACCGACTACGGCCCGCAGACGCAGCAGATCGCGATCGAGACCGCCGCGCGCGACGCCGGGTATCGGATCGTGCTCACGAACGCCGCGACGCCCAGCGTCGACGACCTCGCCGCGGGCCTGCACTTCCTGCGCGAGACGAGCGTCGACGCGCTCGTCGTGAGCGTCGCCGAGACGGCGATGCTCGAGGCCCTCGGGCAGCTGTCGGTCGGGGTGCCGTACGTGACGCTCGAGCCCACCGGGCTCGCCTTCGGCCACAGCGTGGCGATCGACCAGCGCCTCGGCTGCCGGATGGCGGTGGACCACCTCGCGGGGCTCGGGCATCGCAGCCTCTGGCACCTGCGCGGCCCCCAGGGCTCCATCGACGCGTCGGCGCGAGCGCGCGGCTTCGCGGAGCGCACGGCCGAGCTCGGCATCGAGGCGGCCGGCACGATGGTGGGGGACTGGAGCCCCGACTCGGGCTACGCGATCGGTGCCGCGCTGCTCGAGCGGGGCGCTCGCGCGATCGTGGTCGGCAACGACCAGATGGCGCTGGGTCTCATGCACGCGTGCCGAGATGCGGGACTCACGGTGCCCGGCGACGTCTCGATCGTCGGCTTCGACGACGTGCCCGAGGCCGCGCACTACCCGACGGCGCTCACGACCGTGCGGCAGGAGTTCGAGCAGGTCGGCGCCGCCGCGATGCGGATCCTGCTCGACGACCTCGCCGGCCGCGCGGGGCTCGTGCACCAGCGCATCCCGCCGGAGCTCATCGTGCGCGCGTCCACGGCCCCGCCTTCCCGCTAGTCGGCGCGCCTCGTGATCGGAAGGTCACGATTCGATCACGGAGTGGCGCCGTTGTGACCGTTTCGCATACAGTGGCGTCCACTGCAGCGCGGCAACCGTCGTGCGGTGGCGCCTCACGACAGCGACAACGGAGTCAGCGATGGATGCACAGAGCCAGCCGGGCGGCAGCACGGCGCCCGACCAGCACGTCATCGGGGTCGACTTCGGCACCCTGAGCGGCAGGGCGGTCGTCGTCCGCGTCAGCGACGGGGCAGAGCTCGGCACGGCCGTGCACGAGTACGCGAACGCCGTGATCGACGACCGGCTCCCGGCGACCGGCGAGCGGCTGCCCCCGGAGTGGGCGCTGCAGGAGCCGAACGACTGGCTCGAGGTGCTGCGCCGCGCCGTGCCGGCCGCCGTGCGCGCATCCGGCGTCGACCCGAACTCGATCATCGCGATCGGCACCGACTTCACCGCCTCGACGCCCATGCCGGTCACGGCCGAGGGCTCGCCGCTCTGCCGCGTGGGCGGACTCGCGCAGCGGCCGCACGCGTATCCGAAGCTGTGGAAGCACCATGCGGCGCAGAGCCAGGCCGACCGCATCAACGCGCTCGCAGCCGAGCGCGGCGAGCCGTGGCTCGCCCGCTACGGCGGCGCCATCTCGAGCGAGTGGGAGTTCGCGAAGGCGCTGCAGATCCTCGAGGAGGACCCCGAGGTCTACGCGATGACCGACCGCTGGGTCGAGGCGGCCGACTGGATCGTCTGGCAGCTCTGCGGACGCTACGTGCGCAACGCCTGCACGGCCGGCTACAAGGGCATCCTGCAGGACGGCGCCTACCCGAGCCCCGAGTACCTCGGCGCTCTGAACCCCGGGTTCGCCGACTTCGCCGACAAGCTCGACGCCGAGATCGGCCAGCTCGGCTCGGCCGCGGGCACGCTGACCGCCGAGGCCGCGGCCCTGACCGGCCTGCCCGCCGGCATCCCGGTCGCGGTCGGCAACGTCGACGCGCACGTCACCGCCCCGGCGGCGAAGGCGACGGCGCCGGGCGACATGCTCGCGATCATGGGCACGAGCACGTGCCACGTCATGTCGAGCGAGACCCTCACCGAGGTGCCGGGCATGTGCGGCGTCGTCGACGGCGGCATCGTCGCCGGTCTGTGGGGGTATGAGGCCGGCCAGTCGGGCGTCGGCGACATCCTCGCCTGGTACGTCGCCAACCAGGTGCCGCCCGCGCTGCACGAGGGGGCCCGAGCGGCGGGGCGGAGCGTGCACGAGCACCTCACCGAGCTCGCGTGGGCCGAGCCGGTCGGCGCCCACGGCCTCATCGCCCTCGACTGGCTGGGCGGCAACCGCTCCGTGCTCGTCGACGCGAGCCTCTCGGGCCTGGTCGTCGGCACCACGATCACGACGCGACCCGAGGAGCTGTACCGCGCGCTCGTCGAGGCCACCGCCTTCGGCACCCGCGTCATCGTCGAGGCGTTCAACGGTGCCGGCGTGCCCGTCGAGCGCTTCTTCGCGGCCGGCGGCCTGCTGAAGAACCGCCACCTCATGCAGACGTACGCCGACGTGCTCGGCATGCCCATCTCGGTCATCGCGAGCGAGCAGGGCCCCGCGCTCGGCTCAGCGATCCACGCCGCGGTCGCGGCCGGCGCCTACCCCGACACGGTCACCGCCGGCGAGGCGATGGGCAACGTCGAGCACGACGCCTACGTGCCCGGCCCCGACCGCGAGGCCTACGACGCGCTCTACCGCGAGTACCTCGCCCTGCACGACTACTTCGGTCGCGGCGGCAGCGAGGTCATGCGCCGCCTCAAGGCGATCAAGCGCGCCGCGCGCGTCGCGAGCACCGAGCCCGCGGAGGTGCGCGCGTGAGCCGCGACGCGGCCATCGCGGCCGTCCGCGAGCAGGTCGCGGCTCTGCACGCCGAGCTCGTGCGCTACGGCCTCGTGGTCTGGACCGGCGGCAACGTCTCGGGCCGGGTGCCGGGGGAGGACCTCTTCGTCATCAAGCCCTCCGGCGTCGACTACGACGACCTGACGCCGGCGTCGATGATCCTGTGCGACCTCGACGGCACCGTGGTGCCGGGCTCCGAGGGCTCCGACCGCTCGCCCTCGAGCGACACCGCCGCGCACGCGTACGTCTACCGCCACATGCCGGAGGTCGGCGGGGTGGTGCACACGCACTCGACGTATGCGACCGCGTGGGCGGCGCGAGGCGAGGCGATCCCGTGCCACATCACGGCGATGGCGGATGAGTTCGGTGGCGAGATCCCGGTCGGCCCGTTCGCGATCATCGGCGACGACTCGATCGGCCGGGGCATCGTCGACACCCTGACCGGCCACCGCTCGCGCGCGGTGCTCATGCAGAACCACGGCCCGTTCACGATCGGTCGCGACGCCCGCGATGCGGTGAAGGCGGCCGTCATGTGCGAGGACGTCGCCCGCACCATGCACATCGCTCGCGCGGGGGGCGCGACGCTCCCCATCGACCCCGCCGCGATCGACTCGCTCTTCGATCGCTACCAGCACGTGTACGGCCAGCAGGAGGCTCCCTCCGTGAAGGACACCCAGTGACCAGCATCATCCCCGACCCCGCGACGCGGACCGTGTGGTTCCTCACCGGCAGCCAGGGGCTGTACGGCGAGGAGACGCTCGCGCAGGTCGCCGAGCAGTCGCAGGAGGTCGCCGCGCTGCTCGCCGACGCGGCCGAGATCCCCGTCACGATCGAGTGGCGGCCGGTGCTCACGTCCCAGGACGCCATCCGCCGGGCGGCGCTCGAGGCGAACGCGGACGACTCGGTGATCGGTGTGATCGCCTGGATGCACACGTTCAGCCCCGCGAAGATGTGGATCGCAGGCCTCGAGGCGCTCGCGAAGCCCATGCTGCACCTCCACACCCAGCACAACGTGGCGCTGCCGTGGGGCGACATCGACTTCGACTTCATGAACCTGAATCAGGCGGCGCACGGCGACCGCGAGTTCGGCTACCTCGCCGCGCGGCTCGGCGTGCCCCGCACGATCGTCGTGGGCCACGCATCCGCGCCGCGCGTGCGCGCTCAGGTCGGCACGTGGTCGCGCGCCGCGCTCGGCACCGCCGCGATGCGCTCGCTCAAGGTCGCGCGCTTCGGCGACAACATGCGCTTCGTCGCGGTCACCGAGGGCGACAAGACCGAGGCCGAGATCCGCCTCGGCACGCAGATCAACACGTGGGGCGTCACCGAGCTCGCGGATGCGGTGGCTGCCGCTGACGAGACAGCGGTCGCCGCGCTCGTCGACGAGTACGTGGCGAGCTACGACGTCGCCGACGAGCTGCTGCCCGGCGGCGAGCGGCACCGGTCGCTCCTCGACGGCGCCCGCATCGAGGTCGGTCTGCGCGGCTTCCTCGAGCACGGCGGCTTCGGGGCCTTCACGACGAGCTTCGAGGACCTCGGCTCGCTGCCGCAGCTGCCCGGGCTCGCCGTGCAGCGCCTGATGGCGGACGGCTACGGCTTCGGCGCCGAGGGCGACTGGAAGACGGCGATCCTCGTGCACGCCGCCGCCCACATGGGCGCCGGGCTGCCCGGCGGCGCGAGCCTCATGGAGGACTACACGTACCACCTCGTCGAGGGCGAGGAGGTGATCCTGGGCGCGCACATGCTCGAGGTGAGCCCGAGCCTCACGACGGCCCGCGCGCGGCTCGAGGTGCACCCGCTCGGCATCGGCGGCAAGGACGACCCCGTGCGGCTCGTCTTCACCGCCGACCCGGGCCCCGCCGTGGTCGTCGCGCTGAGCGACATGCGCGAGCGCTTCCGGATGGTCGCGAACGCCGTCGAGACGGTCGCGCTGCCCGAGCCGATGCCCAAGCTCCCGGTCGGGCACGCCGTGTGGCGTCCCGCTCCTGACCTGGCGACCTCCGCCAACGCCTGGCTCACCGCCGGCGCCGCCCACCACACCGTGATGTCGACCCAGGTCGGCATCGACGCCTTCCGCGAGCTCGCCCGGCAGTCGGGCATCGAGTTCCTCGCCATCGACGAGGCCACCACCACGGAGGGGTTCGAGCGCGAGGTGCGCTGGAACGCCGCCTACCACCGACTCGCACAGGGCCTGGGCTGAGGCCCGGACCCTTCCCGCGGCCGAACGGCCGCACCTACCCCGCCGCATCGCGGCACCCCATGAAAGGAACCACAGTGAAGAAGCACCGCATCCTCGGCGCTGTCGCTGCTGCCGGCATGATCGCGCTCGTCGCGACCGGCTGCGGCCGTGGCGGCACCGCCGACCCGGCTGCGTCCGACGGGGCGCAGGAGCCCGGCGGCTCCGGCCAGATCGTGGGCGTCGCCATGCCGACGCAGCAGTCGGAGCGCTGGATCGCCGACGGCGACAACGTCAAGGCGCAGCTGGAGGAGATGGGCTACTCCGTCGACCTGCAGTACGCGAACGACGACATCCCCACCCAGGTCTCGCAGATCGAGAACATGATCTCCTCGGGCGCTGAGGCCCTGATCATCGCCTCGATCGACGGCACCACGCTCACCGACGTGCTGACGCAGGCAGGCGACGCCGGCATCCCCGTCATCGCCTACGACCGCCTCATCAACGGCACGCCGAACGTCGACTACTACACGACGTTCGACAACTTCCAGGTGGGCGTGCAGCAGGCGACGAGCCTGCTGATCGGCATGGGCGTGCTCGACGAGAACGGCGAGCGCACCGACGTCGCCGGCCCGCTCAACGTCGAGCTCTTCGCCGGCAGCCCGGACGACAACAACGCGACGTTCTTCTGGGACGGCGCGATGAGCGTCCTGGAGCCCCTCATCGAGGAGGGCGTGCTCGAGGTCCCGAGCGGCCAGACCGAGTTCGAGCAGGCGGCGATCCTCCGCTGGCTGCCCGAGACGGCGCAGGACCGCATGGAGAACATCCTCACCATCATCGGCGACACGAAGCTCGACGGTGTCCTGTCCCCCTACGACGGCCTGTCGATCGGCATCATCTCGGCGCTCACGTCGGGCGGCTACTCGACCGACGCGCTGCCGATCATCACCGGCCAGGATGCGGAGGTCGGCTCGGTGCAGTCGATCATCGCCGGCGAGCAGTACTCGACGATCTTCAAGGACACGCGACTGCTCGCCGAGCAGGCCGTGGCCATGGTCGACTCGGTCCTGCACGGCGAGGAGCCCGAGGTGAACGACACCGAGTCGTACGACAACGGCGAGAAGATCGTGCCGTCGTACCTGCTCGAGTCGACCATCGTGACGATCGACAACTACGAGGAAGTGCTCATCGACTCCGAGTACTACACGGAGGACGATCTCTCCTGAAGGATCGGGGCGGGGGCGCGAGCCCCCGCCTCGCCCCGGCCCACCAGCGGCATCGAACGGAAGGAGGCGCGCTGTGACGGCGATCCTCGAGATGCGCAGCATCACCAAGGAGTTCCCGGGCGTCAAGGCGCTCTCCGACGTCAACCTCACCGTCGAGCGCGGCGAGGTCCACGCCATCTGCGGCGAGAACGGCGCGGGCAAGTCCACGCTCATGAAGGTGCTCTCGGGCGTCTACCCGCACGGCACCTACGACGGCGAGATCGTGTACGAGGCCGAGCCCGTGCAGTTCCGCTCGATCACCGACTCCGAGCACAAGGGGATCGTGATCATCCACCAGGAGCTGGCGCTCAGCCCGCACCTGTCGCTCGCCGAGAACATCTTCCTCGGCAACGAGCTGGTCGGCCGAGGCGGCCTGATCGACTGGCACGCCACGAACACCGAGGCGCAGAAGCTGCTCGCGCGGGTCGGCCTCGGCGACAACCCCGCCGTGCGCGCCAACGAGGTGGGCGTCGGCAAGCAGCAGCTCGTCGAGATCGCCAAGGCGCTCTCGAAGGACGTCAAGCTGCTCATCCTCGACGAGCCCACGGCCGCCCTCAACGACGAGGACTCGGCACACCTGCTCGACCTGATCCGTCACCTGAAGCAGCAGGGGATCACGTCGATCATCATCAGCCACAAGCTGAACGAGATCAAGGCGATCGCCGACAAGGTGACGGTCATCCGCGACGGCCGGACGATCGAGACGCTCGTCACCGACGACGTGACCGAGGACCGCATCATCAAGGGCATGGTCGGTCGCGACCTGGAATCGCGCTACCCGGATAGGGATGTGACGATCGGCGAGGAGGTCTTCCGCATCGAGGACTGGCGGGTGCACCACCCCACCGAGGCGAACCGCGTCATGATCCGCGACGCGAACCTCTCGGTGCGCGCCGGCGAGGTGGTCGGCATCGCGGGGCTGATGGGCGCGGGGCGCACGGAGCTCGCCATGAGCGTGTTCGGTCGCTCCTACGGCTCGCACATCACCGGCACCGCGTACCTGCACGGCAAGCCCGTCGACGTGCGGACGGTGCCGGCCGCGATCCGCGCCGGGCTCGCGTACGCGACCGAGGACCGCAAGCGGTTCGGCCTCAACCTGATCGAGGACATCAAGCGCAACATCTCGGCGGCGGCGCTCGACAAGCTCGTCAAGCGCGTGCTGGTCGACGGCGAGGAGGAGATCCTCGTCGCCGAGGGCTATCGCAAGAGCATGCGCATCAAGGCGCCGACGGTCAACGCCGTCGTCGGCAAGCTCTCCGGCGGCAATCAGCAGAAGGTCGTGCTGTCGAAGTGGCTGTTCACCGACCCCGAGGTGCTGATCCTCGATGAGCCGACGCGAGGCATCGACGTCGGCGCCAAGTACGAGATCTACACGATCATCAACCAGCTTGCCGCGGCAGGGAAGGCGGTCATCGTCATCTCGTCCGAGCTGCCGGAGCTGCTCGGCATCTGCGACCGCATCTACACGCTGTCGGAGGGCCGGATGACCGGTGAGTTCCCGATCGCCACGGCGACGCCAGAGGCGCTCATGCAGCGCATGACCCAGGAGAAGGAGGCGGACCATGTCATCGCCCAGTGACCCGACCACGACCGCGGACCCGCCCCGGCGCCGGCCCCAGGGCGACCCCGCCCGCGACCTCGCGCCCTCGCCGCTGCGCACAGCAGGGTCGTTCCTGCTGTCGCGCGTGCAGCAGATCGGCATCTTCATCGCGCTCGTCGTGATCGTGCTGCTGTTCCAGGGCCTGACCGGCGGCCGCCTGCTCACCGCCGGCAACGTCGCGAACATCATCGTCCAGAACAGCTACATCCTGATCCTCGCGATCGGCATGGTGATGATCATCATCGCCGGCCACATCGACCTGTCGGTCGGCTCGGTCGCCGCGTTCGTCGGCGCGGCCACCGGCGTCATGATCGTGCAGTACGGCTGGCCCTGGTGGCTCGGCATCCTCGTCGGCATCGTCCTCGGCGCGCTCGTCGGGGCCTGGCAGGGGTTCTGGGTGGCGGTGGTCGGCATACCCGCGTTCATCGTGACGCTCGCGGGCATGCTCATCTTCCGCGGCCTGACGCAGATCACGCTGTCGAACACCCAGATCACCCCGTTCCCGACCGAGTACCGGCAGCTCGGCGGCGGCTACCTCTTCCCAGAGCTGTTCCCCGCCTCGACGAGTCCCGCCGAGTGGATCACCGTGGGCCTCGGAGCGCTGACGCTCGTGCTGTTCATCGGCTCGCAGCTGCGCGGTCGCGGCAAGCGCATCAAGCTCGGCGTCGAGGGCGAGCCGGCCTGGTGGTTCTGGACCCGCGTCGGCTTCGGCGCGCTGCTCATCCTGATGCTGACCTACCTGCTGGGCATCGCGGAGGGCTCACGCGGCACGCCGATCGTGCTCATCGTGCTGGGCATCCTCATCGTCGCCTACTCGGTCGTCATGCAGCGCACCCGCTTCGGCCGGCACATCTACGCCGTCGGCGGCAACCGGCACGCGGCCGACCTGTCGGGCATCCGCTCGAAGCGCATCGACTTCATGCTCTTCGTCAACATGGGCGTGCTCGCCGCGCTCGCGGGCATCGTCTTCACCGGCCGCCTGAACTCGGCCGGCCCGGGCGCTGGCAACCTGTTCGAGCTCGACGCGATCGCCGCGGCCTTCATCGGCGGTGCCGCCGTCCAGGGCGGCATCGGCACCGTCGTCGGCGCGATCACCGGCGGCCTCATCATGGGTGTGCTCAACAACGGCATGTCGCTGCTGGGCGTCTCGACCGACTACCAGCAGTTCATCAAGGGCATGGTGCTGCTGCTCGCCGTCGCGTTCGACGTCTACAACAAGCGGCGCGCGCGCTCGCTCGGCTGACGCGGCGAGCACGACCGCAAGGCGACCGGGGGTCGCGGGGGCCGGTCCCTCGCGACCCCCGCTCGTCTGCGCAATCGCGACAGCGGCGATTGCGGCAGCGCTGGGGGCGCCCTACACTTCACCATATGGTAAAGTCCACGGTGGATGCGGTCGCCCACGCCATCGCGTCGGGGCCGCGGAGGCTGCTCGTCGGCCGGCTCGCGGAGGGCCCGGCGACGATGAGCGAGCTCGCGAGCGTGCTCGGCGTCACACTGCCCGCGATCGACAAGCATGTGCGCGTGCTCGAGGCGGCGGGACTCGCGCGCAAGCGCCGCGTCGGCCGACGCGCGATCGTGACGCTCGAGCCCGGTGGGCTCGACCTGCTCGCCGACTGGGCGACCGGCGTGCGGGCGATGTGGCGCGCGCGGCTCGCGGACTTCGCCGCGCACATGGACCGCGGGGACGACGGACCGGAGGAGTTGCGATGACCGAGACCCAGATCGAGCTGACCCAGCGGGTCGAGGCGCCGCGCCCGGCCGCATGGGCGGCGTGGACCGACCCGGCGGCGCTCGCGCGGTGGTGGTGGCACCGCGTTCCGGGCACGACCGTCGCGGCGGATGCGCGGGTCGGCGGCGCCTACCGGTTCGAGGCAGCGGACGCGGGCTTCGGCGTCACGGGGGAGTACCTGAAGGTCGAGCAGCTGGAGCGGCTGGTCTTCACCTGGCGCTGGATCGATGACGGCGTCGAATCCGAGGTGACCGACACCGTGACCGTGCGCTTCGCCGACGACGGCGAGGGCACGCTCGTGACGGTCGTGCACGAGACGGATGCCGCGGGCGCGGCCGACTACGAGATCGGCTGGCGCGAGACGCTCGACCAGCTCCCCGTCGCCGCCTGACCGTCCGCGCCGGCCCGCGTCCTCGTCCGCCGAAGTCGTTCGCCCGGCTAAGATATTCTGGCCGAACGACCTTCGACCGGAAGAGGATCCGCATGCTGCTCGCCATCGTCAACGCCAAGGTCGTGCCCGTCGAGGGCGCGGAGTTCGAGGGGACGATCCTCGTGCGCGACGGCAGGATCGCCGAGCTCGGCGCCGATGTCGCCGTGCCCGAGGACGCGGAGGTGCTCGACGTCGCTGGCGCGCAGGTGACGCCCGGCCTCGTCGATGCCCACGTGCACCTGGGCGTGCACCCCGAGGGCGATGGCCAGACGGCGAACGACACCAACGAGATGACGAACCCCAACACGGCCGGGGTCCGCACGATCGACGCGATCGACCCGTTCGACGAGGGCTTCGACCTCGCACTCGCGGGCGGCGTGACGACGGTGAACGTCAACCCCGGCTCCGGCAACCCGATCGGTGGCCAGGCGACGACCCTCCACACCCACGGCCGCATCGTCGACCACATGGTGCTGCGCGAGCCCGCCGGCGTGAAGAGCGCGCTCGGCGAGAACCCGAAGCGCGTGTACGGCGAGAAGAAGGTCACGCCGTCGACGCGGATGGGCACGGCCAAGATCCTGCGCGACGCGTTCGTCGCCGCCCAGAACTACCAGCGCCGCCTCGCCGACCCCGAGAACGACCGCACGCACGACGTCGATCTCACCATGGAGGCGCTCGTCAAGGTGCTGCGCCGCGAGATCCCCTGGCGCCAGCACGCGCACCGCGCCGACGACATCGTCACCGCGCTGCGGCTGCAGGCGGAGTTCGGCTACGACCTCATCATCGACCACGGCACCGAGGCGCACGTGGTCGCCGACCTGCTCGCCGAGCGCGGTGTGCCGGTGCTCATCGGCCCGCTCTTCACGACGAAGTCGAAGATGGAGCTGCGGAAGCGCTCGATCGCGAACCCCGGCAAGCTCGCCCGCGCCGGCGTCGAGCTCTCGCTCATCACCGACCACCCGGTCATCCCCATCTCCTTCCTCGTGCACCAGGCATCCTTCGCCGTCCGCGAGGGGCTCGATCGCGAGACGGCGCTCCGCGCCATCACCATCCATCCCGCCAAGGCGCTCGGCGTCGCCGCGGAGGTGGGCTCGCTCGAGGTCGGCAAGCGCGCCGACATCGTGGTGTGGGGCGGCGACTGGATGGACCCGATGGCGCGCCCCCGCACCGTGCTCATCGACGGCCGGGTCGTGTTCGAGCACGACGCCGCCACCGGTGAGGAGCGGGTCGCGTCGCGCGACGAGGTGCCGCTGGCGCTCCCCGCCGCGTGACGGCGCACCCCGGAGACGCGCTGACTCCCAGCCGCCGGTTCACGACGCTGCTCGTGCTCGGGCTGCTGGCGGGGCTCGGGCCCTTCACGATCGACCTCTACCTGCCGGCGTTCCCGGCGGTCAAGGACGAGTTCGAGACGACGGATGCGGCTGTCCAGCTCACGCTGTCGGCGACCACGATCGGGTTCGCGCTCGGCCAGCTCGTGGTCGGACCGCTCTCCGACCGCATCGGCCGACGGCGGCCGCTCCTCGTCGCGACGAGCGTGCACGTGCTCGCGAGCGTCGGCGTCGCCATGGCGCCCGACATCGTGTCGCTGTCGCTGCTGCGCATCCTGCAGGGCTTCGGCGCGGCCGCGGGGACCGTGGTCGCCATGGCGATGGTGCGCGACCTGTTCAGCGGCTCGAAGCTCGTCACCGCGCTGTCGAGGCTCGCGCTCGTGATCGGGATCGCGCCGATCGCCGCGCCGGTCGTCGGCTCCTGGCTGCTGGGCGTGCTCGACTGGCGCGGCCTGTTCTGGGTGCTCGCAGGGTACGCGGTGCTCGTCATCGGGCTGCAGCTGCTCTTCCTGCGCGAGACGCTCCCGCCCGAACTGCGCCACGTGCCCGGCCACACGACGCTGCGGCAGCGCTACCGCGCGGTCCTGAGCGATCGTGTGTTCATCGGCGTCGCCGTGATCGGCGCGAGCATCTTCGGGGGCATGTTCGCCTACCTCGCGACCTCCTCGCTGCTGCTGCAGGAGGTCTACGGCTTCTCTCCGGGCGAGTTCGGGCTCGTGTTCGCGATCTGCTCGGTCGCGGTGCTCGCGGGCACGCAGATCGCGGCCCGCGCCGCCAACCGATGGGGCCCCCAGTGGGTGCTCGCGGTGTCGACCGCGCTGCTGATCGTGGGAGCCTCGGGCATCATCGTGCTCGACCTCGCCGGACTGGGTGTCGCGGGCCTCGTGCCCCCGCTCGCGCTGTTCGCCTTCGCGTTCGGCCTCTCGATGCCGTGCGTGCAGTCGCTCGCGCTCGCGAACCACGGCGAGGAGGCCGGCACGGCCGCGTCGCTGCTCGGCGCCCTCAACATGTCGATTGCCGGCCTCGTCAGTCCGGTCGTCGGCCTCTTCCGCATCGAGAACGCGATCCCGATGGGCTCGGTCATGCTGGCGTGCGGCGTGCTCGCGACCTGCTCGCTGTGGCTCGTCGTGCGGCCGAGGCAGGTGCCGCCGATCGAGTGATCGTGGGCTGCACGACGTCATCCGCGCACGGCGTGCGGAACCGCGCAAGGCCGCCGACCTAGGATGGCGACATGACCGACGAGCTGGCGCAGGTGCAGGCGGACCTCGAGGCGGCCAGGCAGGCGCAGGCGGCAGCGGAGGCGCGGATCGCGGAGCTCCAGGCTCGCGCCGGGCGCGCCAAGGCCGACCTGCCCCCGTCGCCCGCGGACGAAGCGACCCCAGAGGGCTCGCCGCCGGTCCCGGAGTCGTACAGCGAGGCGCCCGAGGCGGCGGCCGCACCGGCCGATCCCGCGCATCCGTCCGAGCCGGGCGACACGATCCAGCCGGCCTCGACGACGGGTCCGCTCTCCGACGACGAGGTCGCCGAGATCCGCGCCGGCTACGCCTTCGACGGCCCCGCGCTCGAGGTCGGGGCGCTCGTCAACGGCGACCCGGACGCCGGCACCCAGGTGCGCATCCCGCTCGCGATGGTCAACCGCCACGGCCTGATCGCCGGCGCCACCGGCACCGGCAAGACGAAGACCCTGCAGGTGCTCGCCGAGCAGCTCTCCGCCGCGGGCGTGCCCGTCTTCGCCGCGGACATCAAGGGCGACCTGTCGGGCGTCGCCACGGCGGGGGAGTCCGGCGAGCAGCTGCTGGCCCGCACCGCGGGCATCGGACAGGCATGGGAAGGGCAGGCCTTCCCCGTGGAGTACTTCGCGCTCGGCGGTCAGGGGATCGGCGTGCCGGTGCGCGCCACGGTGCTGTCGTTCGGCCCCACCCTGCTCTCGAAGGTGCTCGGGCTCAACGACACGCAGGAGTCGAGCCTCGGCATCGTCTTCGCCTACGCCGACGAGCAGCGGCTGCCGCTCGTCGACCTCAAGGATCTGCGCGAGCTGCTGCTGTGGCTGACGGGCGACGAGGGCAAGGCAGAGCTCAAGCGACTCGGCGGGATCTCCACCCAGACCGCAGGCGTCATCCTGCGCGAGATCACCGCGTTCAGTGAGCAGGGCGCCGACGTCTTCTTCGGCGAGCCCGAGATCGATTCCCGCGAGCTCATGCGCACGATGCAGGACGGTCGCGGCGTCATCAGCCTGCTCGAGGTGCCGGGCGTCGCGAGCCAGCCGGCGCTGTTCTCGACGTTCCTCATGTGGCTGCTCGCCGATCTCTTCGAGGACCTGCCGGAGGTCGGCGACATCGACAAGCCGAAGCTCGTGTTCTTCTTCGACGAGGCGCACCTGCTGTTCAAGGACGCCTCCAAGGACTTCCTGACCGCCATCACCCAGACCGTGCGGCTCATCCGCTCGAAGGGCGTCGGCATCTTCTTCGTCACGCAGACGCCGAAGGACGTGCCGGCCGACGTGCTCGCCCAGCTCGGCTCGCGCGTGCAGCACCAGTTGCGCGCGCACACGCCGGATGACGCGACGGCCTTGCGGCAGACGGTGCGCACGTACCCGAGGAGCGGCTACGACCTCGAGGAGGTGCTGACGAGCCTCGGCATCGGCGAGGCGATCGTGACCGTGATGAACGAGCGCGGCGCTCCCACGCCGGTCGCGTGGACGCGCCTGCGTGCGCCGCAGGGCTCGATGGACCCCACGCCCGAGGGTGCGATGCGGCGGAGCGTCGAGTCGTCGCCGCTGCTCGAGCGCTACGGCGAGGCCGTCGATCGCGAGTCGGCGTACGAGCTGCTGCAGGCGAGGCTCGCAGCCGCGCAGCGCGCCGAGCAGGACGAGGCTGCGCGCGAGGCGGCCGAGGAGGAGGCGAAGCGGCTCGAGCGGGAGGCGCGCCGGAACCGCTCCGCGGGCCGCGCGAGCGGCCAGCGGACCGCCGGCCGCGAGGGCGGCAACGTCGTGACCGACTTCATCGGGTCGCGCACGGGGCAGTCGATCATCCGCGAGATCGTGCGCGGCGTCTTCGGCAACCGGCGCCGGTGAGCGTGATCGAGAGCTCCGCGGCTCACGAGCGACCCCGGCGCATCGCCGCGCTGACGGAGACGGTCCGCGGTCAACTGCTCTCCGTCGGCGTGCTCGCGCTCGTCGTCATCGTGCTGACGGCCGTCGCCCCGGGTGTCTGGGACGGGCCGTGGCTGTGGGGGAGCGCGGCCGTCGTCGCGGCGGCGACGGGGCTCGCCCTGCTGGGGCAGGGCCCGCTCTACAACGCGACCTGGCTGCCGGTGCTCGTGCCGGCGCTGGACCTCCTCGTCATCATGCTGCTGCTCGGCGAGCCGAGCGTGCCGCGGATCGCGGCGATGCTCGCGGTCGTGCCGGCCTTCTGGCTCGGCTTCGTCGGGCGCCGACCGGGCGTCGTGATGGCGGCCGTCGGCGGCATCGCGATGGGCGTGGCGCTGTCGCTCCAGATCGCAGGCTCGACGGGGACGACCCTGACGGCGAACGCGGTCGGGGCAGTGCTCGTGCCGCTCACCCTCGTCGCCGCCGCGTTCTTCGCCGACAGCTACACCGGGAGGCTCGAGGACCAGCAGCTCGCGATCCTCGAGCGCGAGCGCGACAAGACCGCGATGCAGCGCCAGCTCGTGGCGGACGGCGTGCTCCTCGACGCGATCTTCGAGACGGCGCGCGTCGGGCTCATGCTGCTCGACGCCGACGGCGAGATCGTGCGCGCCAACCCGACGCTGAGCCAGCATCCCGCGCTCGCAGGCACGAGCCTCGACCGCGTGCTCGACGGGGCGCGCTTCCTCGACCTCGAGACCCGACAGCCGATCTCGCGCCTCGAGATGCCGTTCCTGCGTGCGGCGCGCGGCGAGTCGTTCGACAACAGCAGGTTCTGGATCGCGCGCCCCGGTCACGACATGTTCGCCGTGACGGTCTCGTCACGGCCGCTGATGGTGGACGGCGAGTTCCGGGGCTCCATCGCCTCGGTCGACGACGTGACGACCTACATGCGCATGCTCGAGGACCGCGACGACTTCGTCGCGCTCATCTCGCACGAGCTGCGCACGCCGCTCACCTCCATCGCCGGCTACATCGAGCTGGCGATGGACGAGGACATGTCACCCGAGCTCCGCTCGTGGCTCAAGATCGTGGAGCGGAACAGCGCCCGTCTGCGGACGCTCGTCGAGGACCTACTGATCGTCGGTGAGATGAGCCGGGGTGAGCTGCACCTCGAGCCGACGGCCGTCGACCTCCGCGAGGTGGCGCGCGAAGCGGTCGCCACGCTCGTGCACCGCGCCCACCGGCGCGGCGTCGAGCTGCGCCTCGTCGACGGACCGTCCGTGCCGCTGGTCGCCGACCCGCGGCGCGTCAGCCAGGTGGTCGAGAACCTCATCTCGAACGGCATCAAGTACACGAGCGACGACGGCTTCGTCGAGGTGCGCGTCGACGTCGAGGGCACGGATGCGCTCCTGCGAGTCTCCGACGACGGTCCCGGCGTGGAGCCCCAGGAGGCGTCGAAGGTGTTCGAGCGCTTCTACCGGTCGCAGGCGGCACGGGCGTCCGGGGTGCAGGGCGCCGGCCTCGGGCTCTGGATCTGCCGGATGATCGTGCAGGCGCACGGCGGCGCGATCGCGTTCGACAGCGAGGTCGGCGCGGGCTCAGTCGCGACGGTCCGACTGCCCGCCGCCTGACGCGGCAGCCGCGGTCGGCGCATCCGTCGCGTCGACGAATCCGGTGCGCGTCATCTCGCCCCACTCCTGCTTGCGGTTCGTGAGCGCCGCCCACCAGCCCTGGATGCGCCAGATCGCCGTCAGCTGCCGGTAGCCGAGGCTCTCGGCGATGACGGCCCAGAGCGTGGCGCCCATGTCGCGCCAGCGCTCGTAGCGGTGGAAGCTGGCCTCCTCGACGACGACCGCGGCGAGCGTGACGATCGTGCCGTAGCCGTAGGCGACGAGCAGCAGCAGCAGCGCCATGCCCGGGTCCACCGCGCCGACGAGCAGCCCGAGCCCGACCAGCACGATGCCCGCGAGCTCGATGAGCGGCGCGAGCAGCTCGAAGAGCCAGTAGTAGGGCAGGGCGAGCAGGCCGACTCGGCCGTAGCGCGGGTTGAGCAGCATGCCGCGGTACTTCCACAGCACCTCCCACAGGCCCCGGTGCCAGCGACGGCGCTGGCGGGCGAGCACCTTGAGCGTGGACGGCGCCTCCGTCCAGCTGACGGGCTCAGCGACGAACTCCACGCGGGCGTCGCGGTGGCCGTCCCGGATCCATCGCTGGATGCGCATGACGAGCTCGAAGTCCTCGCCGATCGAGTCGGCGTCGAGGCCGCCGACCTCGATCAGCACGTCGCGGCGGAACATGCCGAACGCGCCGGAGATGAGGATGAGCGCGTTGAGGTCGGACCACGCGGTGCGGCCCAGCAGGAACGCGCGCAGGTACTCCACCACCTGGATGCGGGTGACGAGCTCCTTGGGCATGCGGATCTCGACGATGCGCCCGCCGTGCACTCGGCTGTTGTTGACGATGCGCACGACGCCGCCGGTCGCGACGACTCGCTCCGGATCGTCGGCGAACGGCTTCGAGACCGACAGCAGCGCGTCGGGCTCGAGGATCGAGTCCGCGTCGACCATCACCACGAGCTCCTTGCTCGCGAGGTCGAGACCGAGGTTGATCGAGTCGGACCGGCCGGAGTTCTCCTTGTCGACGACGAGCAGCGGCACGGCGGGGTCCGCGGAGCGCCACACCTGTCGAAGGGCTCCGCGCGCCGGCACCCTGCCGGGCACGTCCCGGTCGTCGGGGACGAGCCCGAACGCCTCGCGCAGGAGCCGCATGGTGTCGTCGGAGCTGCCGTCGTTGACCACGATCACCTCGTGGTCGGGATAGCGCAGGTCGAGCACCGAGCGGACGCTCGTGAGGATGACGGAGGCCTCGTTGTAGGCCGGCATGATGACGCTGACGCCGAGGCTGAGCGGCGACGCCGCCATGGCGTCCTCGCCCCGGTGGTCGCTGCGGCGAAGGTACCGCGCGAAGTGCCTGGCGGCGAGCAGCACGAGCAGCAGCATCGACGTGTTCGCGAGCACGAAGTAGATCGCGGCCGGCCAGGCGACCGCGGTGAAGATCGCCTCCAGGGTGTCGTGCAGCCAGGTCATGCGCTCGCCTCCGCGCTCGGGATGCCGGCGGCGCGGCGCACACCGCGCTGCGCCTCCTCGGCGATCCGCGCGATCGCGTCGGCCGTCCAGCTGCCGGGCATCGCGACGAGCGCCCTCGCCGCCGCTTCGCCGACCATGCCACCGCGCAGGGCGGCGTCCCGCAGCGCAGGCACGGCGTCGCGCACGGGCATCCGCTCGAGCGACCGCATCGCTGCGAGCCGCACCGACTCGTGCTCGTCGTCGACGAGCCGTGCGAGCGAGGGGCCCGTGCCGGGCGCCTGCAGCAGTCCCGCGACGCGAGCGGCGCCGCGGCGGACGCCGGGGTCCTCGTCCTCGAGGGCGATCCGCACGCGGTCGCCCACCGCAGCGCCCTGCTGCAGCAGCGCGGACGCCGCGACGCTCGTCGGGATGCCGCTGCGCTGCGCGAGCGCGGCGATCACGCGGTCGACCGCGGCGGGCTCGTCGAAGGCGCCGAGTGCACGGATGGCGACGGTGCGCACCTCGGGGGAGCGGTCGTCGGCGAGCTCGAGCAGCAGGGGGAGCGCTCCCTCCGGTGCGAGCAGACCGAGCGCCTCGGCGACGTCGGCGCGCATGACCGGGTCGCGATGGTCGGCCGCGGCGATGACGAGGGGTGCCAGGCCGCTCGCGTCGGCGACGGCGCGCAGGCGATCGGCCGCCTCGCCGGTGATGCCGCGGAGCATGAGGAAGACCGTGCGACCGACGTGGCGCCGCTCCTCGGCGCTGAGGGCGCGCACGCGGTCGAGGAGCTCGTCCACCTCGTCGTCCTCGGCGATGCTCGCTTCGAGCACGAGCGGCCGCAGCCGCAGGTCGAGCTCCGCGCCCCGCCGCTCCCGGCGGTGGCGCAGGCTGCGCTGCACGACGAGGGCCGTCAGCATGCCGACGACCACGAGGGCCGAGATCAGGAGCAGCGCCTGGAGCAGAGCCGGCGACAGCAGCGGGGTCATCCCAGTGCGGCGGTGACGCGAGCCAGCAGCGCCCGGGGGCTGAAGGGCTTGGTGACGTAGTGGTCCGCGCCTGCCGCGAAGCCGGCCTCGATGTCCTTCTCCTGCCCGCGGGCGGTGAGGAGGATGACCGGCGTCTGGTCGCCGCGCTCGCGGATGGCCCGCAGCACGTCGATGCCCGACATCCCGGGCATCATGACGTCGAGCACGATGACCGCCCACTCGCCGTCGACCGCTGCCTCGAGCGCCTGGGCGCCGTCCGCGCGCGTCTCCACGTCCAGCCCGGCCGACTCGAGCTTGATCGCCACGAGGTCGCGGATGTCGCGGTCGTCATCCACGACCAGGATGCGCCCGCTCATGAGCGCGCTCCGACGCGCGCGGTGAACGGCCGCGGACTGCTTGAGCGCATCGGTGCTCCAACGTGACGAAGTCTGCTTGCCTGGACTGCAACGTTACACCGCGCACATGGAACACGCCCGCCAGAGCACGACAGGAGCCCCGGCCGGCGGCCGGGGCTCCTGTCGATGCACGATGGCGGAGGATGGGGGATTCGAACCCCCGAGGGCTTGCACCCAACACGCTTTCCAAGCGTGCGCCATAGGCCACTAGGCGAATCCTCCTGGCGCGGTCCCGAGAGACCAACCCTGCGATCTTATCCCGTGACAGGACGGGCCGCTGACAGGGAGGGGGCGGGGACCTCGCGTCCCCGCCCCCCTCGCGTCACTGCCGCGCTACGGGCAGATCGCGTACGCCGCGACCTCCGCCGACAGCGCGTCCTCGTCGCCGAGCAGGAACACCGGCGGCTGGTCGAGCCGCAGGCTCTCCGTCACCACAGCGGAGTCCACGCACGACGAGCGCGACAGGTACAGCGGCGAGCCCTCGGCTGCCGCGAGCGCCGAGGCGGCCAGGGCGTCCGGGAACCGCTCGCCGCTGGCGATGTACATCGCCGGCACCGGTGCGGCGAACAGCGCGCGGTTCACGAGCACCGCGGTGTCGAACCGGTCGGAGCCGGCGAACCGGTTCACGGCGATGCCGGCGTTGTCGAGCTCGAGCTCGATGCCGTTCGACATCGATGCCTGGTCGCCCATCAGGTACGCGGTGCCCGCGCCCAGTCGCTCGAGCTCGGCCATCGTCGCGTCGTCCACGCCGCCGGCCATGCCGTCGACGAGGACGATCGGCGCATCGATGGAGCCGGCCGCAGCGCCCGCCGACAGTGCGTCCGGGAAGTTGCGACCGGTCGCGATGAACGCCGACTCGGATGCGTCGAAGGCGTAGTCGGCGACGAGACGGCTGGTCTCGTACCGGTCCGCCCCGCCGATTCGCACGACCTCGGCGGCGAGCGGCGCGAGCGCCTCTGCCACGGCGGGCGCCAGCGTCGGCTCGCCGCCCACGATGACGATCCGATCGGGTGCGAGGCGCTGGATCTCCGCCGCGACCGTGTCGTTCAGCGCGCCGCGCGACGAGAGGAGCAGCGGGCCGCCCTCGTGCGCGGCAGCGGGCGCCGCCGCGAGGCCGTCCGGGAAGTTCTCGCCGCTCGCCACGTAGACGACGTCAGCGCCGTCCGGGTAGCCGCGCTTCGAGACCTCGACGGCCGTCTCGTACCGGTCGTCGCCGGCGAGCCGCTCGGGCACCGGCATCGTCGCATCACCGGTCGTCACGTGCACGACGGTGCGCACGTCCGTGTCGCCGTAGCCGATGACGCCGAGGTACTCGGCGTTGACGTCGAGACCGTTCCACTCAGCGGTGTAGGTGAACGCCTCGCCCTGCTCGACCGCGACCGAAGCCGGGTCGGTGCGGAAGGAGCCCTCCTGCTGGCCGTCCCGGACGCCGACGTGGTCGAGCGTGAAGGTGCTCGGGGCGCCCTCGGTCCCGAGCACGAAGTTCGCGACGACTGCCACGTAGGTGCCAACCTGCGGGTCCTGCAGCAGCCACGACTCGTCGGCCGAGCCGGTGGACGCGGTGAACACCTCGGCCACCTCGCCCGTCTCGTCGAGCCG
The DNA here is from genome assembly GCF_049844935.1 of Agrococcus sp. DT81.2. Taxonomy (NCBI): domain Bacteria; kingdom Bacillati; phylum Actinomycetota; class Actinomycetes; order Micrococcales; family Microbacteriaceae; genus Agrococcus; species Agrococcus sp. DT81.2. Next base: position 173,303 of record NZ_JBNCLZ010000003.1, read on the forward strand.
GAGCACGAAGAGGTCGAAGTCGGCGGTGTCGTCCGTGGCGTCGAGCGAGACGTAGTGCACGAGCTCCCCAGCGGGGATCTGGAACTCGTACTCCCAGAACTGGCCCGCCTCGCCGCCGTCGGATCCCAGCTCAGTGAGCTTGGCGAGGCCGTTCGCGTCGAGGGGCAGCTGCCCGCTGATGCCCGAGATGCCCGAGACGGGGGTCTCGCCCACCGTGCCCGTGCCCTCGACCCAGTCGGGCGCATCCACCGCGACCGGACGCACCGCGAGCGGGGAGCGCACCGTGTGCTCCGCGCTCGTCCACGTGAGGGAGCCGGTCGACCAGGTGCCGAGGGGAGCGGCCTCGGTCGTGAACGTGACCGTGTAGTCGAGCGTCTCGCCGGCCTCCGCGAAGGAGAGCGTCGACGGCGACACGTCGACGGCGACGCCGGGCACGCCCGTGGTCGACGCCGTGTAGGTGCCGGGCTCGAGCGCCGTGACCGAGCGCGTCACCGTCTGCGTGTACGCGAGCGAGCCGACACCGATGGAAGCGATGTTCACCTCGCTGGCGTCGATGGGGCTGCCGATCCAGTTGTCCGGCAGTTCGTAGCCGAGGCCCCGGAGGTAGCCGTACCAGTCGGCGGTGCCGTTCTCGTAGATGAGGCCCGCGTCGAGCATCGACTGCGTGTTGACGAAGCCTGCGCCCTGCGCCCACGGGTCGGTCGAGGGAGTGTCGTCGAGGTTGCGCGTGTCGGTCGCCGTGGTCATGAGCGCGGATTTGACCTCAGCCGGCGAGGCGTTCGGGCGCTCGCCGAGGTAGATAGCGCCGAGACCCGCGACGTGCGGGGCGGCCATCGACGTGCCCGAGATGAGCCGGAAGCTCGGCTCGCCGCCTGCCGGGTTGGGACCGGCGGCGATGATGCCGACGCCGGGAGCCGTGATGTCCGGCTTGAGGATGTCGCCACCCTCCGCCGTGGCCGGGCCGCGCGACGAGAAGCCGGCGACGACCGGTGCGACCGTCTCGATGCCCGTGGTGTTCTCGGGCACGAACGTCACGATCGACGTGCCGTCAGCGGCTGCGAGCAGCTCGTCGCGGTACTCCGCGTCGACGTGGATCGTCGGGATGACGTGGTCGTCGAGGTCGATCGACCCCGGTGTGACGTTCACGATCACCGCTCCGACGCCGCCGGCGTCGGCGACGACCTGCGACTTCTCGACACGCGGGTTCACGCCACGGTCGCACAGCACGATCTTGCCGTCGGTCTGCGCCGCGTCGAGCGTGTCTACCTGGCAGAGGGCCGCGTCCTCGGCGGTGACGCCGGCGGCTGGGATGTCGCCCGCGTAGACGAACGGTCCGCTGACCGTCTCAGCGCCCTCGCCCATCGGCACGGTCACCGAGCCGCCCGGGATGCGCTCATCGCCCGGCAACACGACGGTCGCCTCGTAGTTCGGCACGCTCGCCGCTGCGACGCTCGTGTACCAAGGGGCGAGGTGGTTGACCGTCGACGCGTCGGGGCCCGTGTTGCCCGCCGAGGCGGAGACGAAGACACCCGCAGCCGCGGCGCCCAGGAAGGCGAGCGCGTCCGGGCCGGCGACATCATCGCCTCCGCTGATCGAGTAGTTGATCACGTCGACGCCGTCGATGGTCGCCTGGTCGATCGCCTGAACCAGGTCGCTCGCTGCGCATCCGTCGTCCTCGGTCGCCGAGGGGTCCGGACCGGACCAGCACACCTTGTACGCGGCGATGCGCGCTTCGGGTGCGACGCCCGACATCGTGCCCAGGTCGGCGCCGGCCGCAGAGGTGACCGGCACCTCGGCGTTGCCCGCCGCCGTCGAGGCGGTGTGTGAACCGTGGCCGTCGCCGTCCCGCGGCGAGAGGTACTCGCCGGGCACCTGCGTCTCGGTGCCGATGCGCTCGGCGCCGAAGCCGTCGATGTAGTAGCGAGCCGACACGATCTTGGTGGAGCAGTCGTCCGCGGTGAACTGGGTGCCCGTCTCGCAGACGCCGCTGAAGGTGCTGCCGTCGCCCTTGTCGAAGACGATCTCGTCGCCGAAGACGCCCTCCTTGATCTCGATCTTGTCGCCCGAGCGGTAGGGCTCCGCGCCCGGCGCGGTGCCGAGCGACTCGCCCGCGAACAGCGGGTTCTCGGGCGCGATGCCCGTGTCGAGCACGCCGACGACGACGCCCTGGCCTGCCTCGTCCACGCCGCCGACCTGCTCCCAGAGGCCCTCGAGGTCGAGGAACTCGTTCGCGGGGCTCGCCTGGATCTTCTGGATCTCGTCGGGGAAGATCTGCGACACGCGCGAGTCACGCGCGAGCTGGAGCGCCTGCTCCGCCGAGAGGTCGGCGATGAAGCCGTTCATCGTGACGGTGAGGCTCGACTCGATCTGCGCGCCGATGGCCGAAGCCACCTGCGTCTGTTGGGTCTCGAGGTGCGCGGCGTACGCGTCCGCGGCGGGGGAGTCGACGTCGATGTCGTCCGTGCCGAGCGGTGCGGTGCGCGCGAGGTTCGGCAGACCGCCGCGGTATGTCGCCATCGGGTCCTGCTCGAGGACGACGATGTAGCGGCCGTTGTCGAAGCCGCTCGTGTCGATGGGGGCTTGGACGGGCGCAGCGCTCGCCGCGGACGCCCCAAGCACCGACGCCCCCGCGCTGAGCGCGAGGGCGGTGGTGAGGGCGATGCCGCTGCGGAGGCGCACACGCGTCGGGATTGGTGTGCTCACAGGTGATCCTTCGTTCGAGACGAAACCCCCGTCATTGGAGGCGGATGCGCTCGAATCTATGGCTGGACTGTGGGCTGGAACAAGGGGCGCTTGAAGCGTTACCGTTTCGTGACCTGCCGCGAGCAGGATGCTTCGGCGTGCGCGGGGGACCGGCTTCGCCACCGCGTGAAAGCGGGGCGGAGGCTTGCGCCCCCGCCCCGCTCCGGTTCGCTACTTGAGCTGGCCGCGCCCCGTGGTGGGACCGGGAGCCGACTCTGCGTAGACGTACGTGCGCTCGGTGAAGCCGTCCAGCTCGTAGAGCACGACGCCGAGGTACTGCTCGTTGGCACCCAGGCCGCGCCAGTCGGCGTCGACCGTGAAGGTGTCGCCGACCGAGACCTGCTGCGAGGACGGGCTCGCGGTGAGCTTGCCCTTGCCGCCCTTGGGCGAGACCGCTGCGTGCTCCACGAGGAACGGCGTCGAAGCGCCGCCGTTCACGGAGTACACGTGTACGAGCACCGCGTAGTTGCCCGGCTGCGGGTCCTCGAGGAGCACCGCCTCGTCGGCGGACGACGTGCCGCCCACCCACTCCTCGACCGGCTGGCCCGCGCTGTTGAGGCGGTAGACGTAGAGGTCGAGGTCGGCGACGGACTCGTCGCCCGCGAGCACGAAGTCGTGGGCGAGCTCGCCCTGACGGATCGTGACGGGGTAGACGAACTCGTCGTTGGGCACTCCGGCGTCGCGCCCGAGCTCCTGGTAGGCCGCGAAGCCCGCAGCCGTGGTCGTGAGCTCGCCGGAAAGTCCGGCGATGCCCTCGAGCTCCACGGAGCCGACGCGACCGGAGGCCGTGGCCCACTCGGGCACGTCGAGCGCGAGCGGACGGACCGCGATGGGCGACCGCACGGCGTGCGTGTCGTTCGCCCAGGTCAGGGATCCGGTGGCCCAGACATCCGGGGCGGCCGACGTGACGGTGAAGGTCACCGAGTACGTCTGCGAGTCGCCGGGCGCAGCGAAGTCGAGCGTCTGCGGCGACACCTCGACGTCGACGCCCTCGACACCCTCGACCGACACCGTGTAGCTGCCGGCCTCATGCGCCGTCAGCGTCCTGGTGACCGTCTGCGATCCAGCGAGCGCGCCGATGCCGATCGACGGGATGTTGAGGTCGCTCGGGTCGATCGCCTCACCCACCCACGCGTCCGGCAGGCCGTAGCCGAGGCCGCGGAGGTAGCCGTACCAGTCCTCGGTGCCGTTCTCGTAGTACAGCCCCGGGTTCAGGAACGTCGGGGAGTCGACGATGCCCGCACCCTGGTTGAACGGGTTCGTCTCACGGTCGCCGTTCGCCAGCACGGTGTCGTCAGCGCTCGTCATGAGCGCGCTCTTCACCTCTGCGGGCGACGCGACCGGGTGCTCCGAGAGGTAGACGGCAGCCAGTCCCGCGATGTGCGGTGCAGCCATCGAGGTGCCCGACAGGAACTCGTAGCGGTCGGGGCCGCCCGGCGCCTGCCATGCTGCCGCGACGATGCCCACGCCAGGGGCGGCGATGTCGGGCTTGATGACGTCCGACCCGTCGGCGAGCACGGGGCCGCGCGACGAGAACCCGGCCACCACGGGAGCGGGGGTGGAGGTGCCCGAAGTGTTGCCCTGCGTCAGCGTGACCGTCTGGCGCGCCGCGGCCGCCGCGTTGACGGCAGCGAGGTGCTGCGCGTCGACGTGGACGGTCGGGATGGCGTGGTCGTCGAGGTCGATCGATCCGGGGGTCACGTTGACCACGATCGCGCCGATCGCGCCGGCTGCCGCCGCCACCTCGGACTTCTCGACACGGGCGTTCACGCCGCGCTCGCAGACCACGATCTGGCCGGCGGCGGCCGTCGCGTCGAGCGAGCCGGGGAGGCAGAGCGCGGCGTTCGCCGCGGTCTGGCCGCTGGCCGGGATCGCGCGGGCCGCGACCAGCTGGCCCGTGAGGCCCTCGGCCGGCACCGTGATGGAGCCGCCCGCGATCTTCGAGCCGTCCGCGAGCGTCACGGTCGCCTCGAAGTTCGGGATGGTCGTCGCTGCGACGGTCGTGTACCAGGGGGATGCGTGGTCGAGGGTCGATGCGCCCGGCCCGGAGTTGCCCGCCGAGGCCGAGACGAAGACGCCGGCCGCGGCAGCGCCGAGGAACGCCACGTCGGTGGCTGCGACGACCGAGGTCGCCGCGCCGCCGCCGATGGAGTAGTTGATGACGTCGACGCCGTCCACCACAGCCTGGTCGATCGCTGCGACGAGGTCGGTCGACGAGCATCCGTCGTCCGTGGTCACGGCCGGGTCGGGACCGGACCAGCAGACCTTGTACGCGGCGATGCGGGCCTCGGGAGCCACGCCCGACATGGTGCCGAGGTCGGCGCCGCCGACCGACGTGATCGCGACATCCGCGTTGCCCGCGGCCGTCGAGGCCGTGTGCGAGCCGTGGCCGTCGCCGTCACGCGGCGAGACGTACTCGCCGGGGACCTGCGTCTCGGTGCCGAGTCGGCTCGCGCCGAAGCCGTCGAGGAAGTAGCGGGCGCCGACGATCTTCGTGGAGCAGTCGTCTGCGGTGAAGCCCGAGCCGGTCTCGCAGACGCCGGTGAACGTGCTGCCGTCTCCCTTGACGTAGGTGATCGTCTCGCCGTCGAGGTACGGCTCGGAGCCGGCGACGGTGCCGAGCGGCTCGCCGGCGAAGAAGGGGTTCTCGGGGGCGATGCCCGTGTCGAGCACGCCGACGACCACGCCGGCGCCCGCCTCGCCCATGCCGCCGACCTGCTGCCAGAGCGCCTCGAGCTCGAGGTAGTCGTTGGCGGGGGAGCTGGTGATCTGGAGGATCTCGTTCGCCTCGACGGAGCGCACTCCGGCCTGGCGTGACAGGTCCTCCGCCTGCTCGGCGGTGAGGTCGGCGACGAACCCGTTGATCGCCGCCGTCAGATCCACGTCGATCGACGCGCCGACCGAGGCCGCGACATCCTGGTGCCGGGTCTCCAGGTGCGCGGAGTACGCCCGCGATGCGGGCGAGGACGCGTCGAGGTCCTGCCCGCGCTGCGGTGCGGTGGGGGCGAGCCCCTGGATGCCGCCGTCATAGGTGGCGAGGGCGTCCTCGGCCAGGACGACGACGTAGCGTCCGTCCTCGTACGCCGTGGTCCCAGACGGTGATGCGGCCGCGTTCGCGGTCGCGGCGCTCAGGACGCTCGCGCTCGCTCCTAGCGCGATCGCCGTCCCGACCGCCACAGCGCGGCGCAGAGCTGCCCGCTTCGTGCTCGGTGAAGTCACGTTGTTCCCTTCAGATGGCTGCCTCATGGGCATGTGGCGTCCATCCTGACGGCGTTCGGGTGTCGCAAAGTTGCCTGAGACGAAGCGTTACCGTTTCGTGACCCGGGGGACACGTGGGGCTAGCCTGGCCTGATGCCGACCCGCATCGTGATCGCGTCCCCCGAGGGCCACGCTGGCAAGTCGATCGTCGCACTGGGGCTCGTGGAGGCCCTCAGTCGCAGGGTCGGGAGGGTGGGCGTCTTCCGCCCGATCGCCCGCTCGGCCGACGAGCGCGACCTCGTGCTCGAGCTGCTGCTGGCGCACGAGGCGGTCGATCTCGCGTACGACGACGCGATCGGCACCACGTACGCGGCCGTCCACGACGACGCGGAGGCGGCGCTGTCGACCATCGTCGACCGGTACCACCGCATCGACGAGCGCTTCGACGCGATCGTGATCGTCGGCTCCGACTACACCGACGTCGGCAGCCCCACCGAGCTCGGGTTCAACGCGCGGGTCGCCGCCAACCTCGGTGCCTCCGTGCTGCTCGTGCTGGGCGGCCGCGACCCGGAGACCGACGTGCCGCGCACCGCCGACGAGCTGCGCCAGCTCGCCGAGGTGACGACCGCCGAGCTCGCCGCCGCGCACGCATCCATCGCCGGTGTCATCGTCAATCGCGCCGACCCTGATGCGATCGACGGCATCCCGGCCGCGATCGCGGGAGCGGTGCCCGCAGAGGTGCCGGTGTGGTCGATCCCCGAGGATGCGCTGCTGAGCGCCCCGAGCATCGGCACGCTCTTCCGCGCGACCGACGCGGAGCTCGTGCGCGGCGACCCGGAGCTGCTGCAGCGCGAGTCGCTCGGCACAGTCGTCGCGGGCATGTCGATGGAGCACGTGCTCGAGCGCCTCATCGAGGGCGGCATCCTCGTGATGCCCGGTGACCGCTCTGACGTCGTCGTCGGCACGCTGCTCGCCCAGCAGTCCGACACCTTCCCCTCGATCGCCGGCATCATCCTGAACGGCGGCTTCGAGCTGCACCCGGCGGTGCAGCGGCTGCTCGACGGACTCGACCTCGAGCTGCCCATCGGCCGCAACCCGCACGGCACGTACGAGACGGCCAGGCGCATCGCCACCACGCGCGGCTCGCTCATCGACGGCACGCAGCGCAAGCGCGACTCCGCGCTCGCGCTCTTCGACGAGCACGTCGATGCGGATGCGCTGCTCGAGCGGCTCGAGGTCGCGACGAGCGACGTCGTCACGCCGCTCATCTTCGAGCACAGCCTGATCGAGCGGGCGCGAGCGGATGTGCGGCACATCGTGCTGCCGGAGGGCGACGACGACCGCATCCTGCAGGCGGCATCCACCGTGCTCGCCCGGGGCATCGCGCGCCTCACGATCCTCGGGGATGAGACTTCGATCCGTCAGCGCGCGGCCGCGCTCGGCCTCGACATCGCCGAGGCCCGCGTCGTCGCGACGGACGACGCCGAGCTGCGGCCGAAGTACGCGGCCGAGTACCAGCGGCTGCGCGCCCACAAGGGCGTGACCATCGAGCAGGCGATGGAGCGGCTGCTCGACGTCTCCTACTTCGGCACGCTCATGGTGCACACGGGTGACGCGGATGGCATGGTCTCGGGCGCCGCCCACACCACCGCGCACACCATCAAGCCGTCGTTCGAGACGATCAAGACGAAGCCAGGCGTCTCCGTCGTCTCGAGCGTGTTCCTCATGGCGCTCGCCGACCGGGTGCTCGTCTACGGCGACTGCGCGGTCATCCCGGAGCCGACCGTCGAGGAGCTCGCCGACATCGCCATCTCCTCCGCGCAGACCGCCCGCGACTTCGGCATCGAGCCGCGCGTCGCGATGCTCTCGTACTCGACGGGCGAGTCTGGCACCGGTGCGGAGGTCGACCGCGTGCGCGCGGCGACGGCCCTCGTGCGCGAGCGGGCGCCGGAGCTGATGGTCGAGGGTCCGCTGCAGTACGACGCGGCGGCGGATGCCGCGGTCGCGCAGAAGAAGATGCCCGACTCGCAGGTGGCGGGCCGGGCGACCGTCTTCGTGTTCCCCGATCTCAACACCGGCAACAACACCTACAAGGCGGTGCAGCGATCCGCGGGGGCGCTCGCGATCGGCCCGGTGCTGCAGGGGCTCAACAAGCCCGTCAACGACCTCTCGCGCGGCGCGCTCGTGAGCGACATCGTCAACACGATCGCGATCACCGCGATCCAGGCGCAGGCAGAGTCCGCGCCCGCGGAGCGGAGGACGGCATGACCCGCTCGGTCTTCGTCATCAACGCCGGCTCGTCGAGCCTGAAGTACCAGCTCGTCGACGTCGACTCGGGCGCGGCGCTCGCGGGCGGCCTCATCGAGCGGATCGGCGAGACGACCGGCGAGGCGAAGCACGAGGCGCCGGGCATCGACACCGTCGTGGAGCGGCGCGTCATCCCCGACCACGAGCACGCCTTCGGCTGGGTGCTGCGGCAGTTCGAGACGCACGGGCCGTCGCTCGACGGGGCTGAGCTGCTCGGCGTCGGGCACCGGGTCGTGCAGGGCGGCGCGCGCTTCGACCGTGCCGTGCGCATCGACGAGGATGTGCAGCAGCAGATCGCCGACCTCGCCCCGCTCGCACCGCTGCACAACCCCGCGAACCTGCAGGGCATCCGCTCCGCGAGGGCGACGTTCCCCGGCTATCCGCACGTGGCCGTGTTCGACACCGCGTTCCACCTGACCATCCCGCCGGCCGCGCACCGCTACGCGATCGAGGCGCGGGTGGCCGCCGAGCACCGCATCCGCAAGTACGGCTTCCACGGCACGAGCCACCAGTTCGTCTCGCGCCGCATGGCGGAGCTACTGGGCCGACCGCTCGAGGAGGTCAACACGATCGTGCTGCACCTCGGCAACGGCGCCTCGGCGACGGCGGTGCGCGGCGGGCGCAGCGTCGAGACGTCGATGGGCATGACGCCGCTCGCGGGGCTCGTGATGGGCACGCGCTCCGGCGACATCGACCCGGGCGTGATCTTCCACCTGCACCGCGTGGCGGGGCTGTCGGTCGACGAGATCGACACGCTGCTCAACAAGCGCTCCGGGCTGCTCGGCATGACCGGCACGGGCGACATGCGCGACGTGCTGCAGGCGGCGGATGCCGGCATCGACCGGGCGGTCGAGGCGCTCGACATCGTGGGGCACCGGCTGCGGGGCACCGTCGGGTCGTACCTCGCGCACCTCGGGCGGACCGATGCGATCGCCTTCACCGCCGGGATCGGCGAGAACGCCGCACGGGTGCGCGAGATCGCGCTCGAGGGGCTGGAAGGGCTCGGCATCGTGCTCGACCCGGAGCGGAACGCCGGTCGCGGCGAGCGCCGCATCTCGGCCGACGGCTCAGCGATCGAGGTGTGGGTCGTGCCCACCAACGAGGAGCTCGAGATCGCCAGGCAGGTCGCCGACCTCGTCGGCTGACCGGGTCACTCGGCGAGCTCGCCGATCGCGAACTGGCTGAGCTGCTCCGCGGGGTCCGCCTGGCCGGTGTGCTGCGCGCCGAACTCGTCGGACGCATCCGTGCCGCAGATGCCGAGGATGCGATCGGGGCCGCCGGGGTGCTGCGCCACCCACGGGGTGAGGTCGTAGACCGTGCCCTCGATCGCCGCCCAGCAGGAGGCAGAGTCGTCGTGCTGTGCGACGTCGGCGATCGAGATGCCGGTGGCGCCGTCGGTGACCTCGGGCGCGGGCTCGGTGGCGGACGCCGACGACGACGCGCTCGGGGTGCCGCCGGCCTCCGGCACGAGTCCTCCCCACACCGAGGTCGCGCCGGTGTGGCCGGTGAGCACCGTGACGATCAGGGCCGCGGCCGCGACGGTCGCGAGCAGGATGCCGACCAGCAGCCCGACGACCCCCGTCGCGCGGCGCTGCCTCAACCGCTTCCGCTGCCACAGCCACCAGGCGAGCGTCGCGGCGAACAGGATCCACGCCATCGCCACGAGCCAGTTGCCGAGCTCCTGGTGCTGACCGGGATCCCCCACGCGCTGCGCGAGCGCCTCGCCCGACAGCTTCGCGACGAGCGAGCCCACTGCCGCGATGCCGAGCACGGCGACGACGGGCCACGCGAGCGGGGCGCGCCAGCGCGGCACGACCAGCAGGAGCAGCACCGCGAGCGCCCCGAGCGGCAGCAGCACGACCGGCACGTGCACCGCGAGCGGGTGCAGGGGCAGGCCGAACTGCGCGTCGAACGGGTTGCCGGAGGCGGCCAGCGGAAGCATGCGCCAACGCTACTGGGCGTCGGCTTCGCGACACCGCCGCGCGTTCGGTACGATGTGTGCGGCTCCCCGCGTGGCGCCATCCAGGCCAAATCCCCCAGGTCGGAGACGAAGCAAGGGCAACCGGGCTCTGGCGGGTGCGCGGGGAGTCCTTCATGTCCACGGTCGGTGTGCGGATGCGTCGGCGTGCGTCACCGGCGGGAAGTAGCCTGGGCGCATGGTCGCAGCCCTCTACCGTCGCTATCGGCCGGAGTCGTTCACCGAGCTCATCGGGCAGGCCCACGTCACCGATCCGCTCCGCACCGCCCTGCGCGCTGATCGCGTCAACCACGCCTACCTGTTCTCCGGCCCGCGCGGTTGCGGCAAGACGACGAGCGCTCGCATCCTCGCCCGCTGCCTCAACTGCGCCGAGGGCCCGACGCCCGACCCGTGCGGCGTGTGCGACTCGTGCGTCGAGCTCGGCCGCGACGGCGGCGGCTCCCTCGACGTCGTCGAGATCGACGCGGCGAGCCACGGCGGCGTCGACGACGCGCGCGACCTGCGCGAGCGAGCGACCTTCGCGCCCAGTCGCGACCGCTACAAGGTCTTCATCATCGACGAGGCGCACATGGTGACCTCTGGCGGCTTCAACGCGCTGCTGAAGATCGTCGAGGAGCCGCCGGAGCACATCAAGTTCATCTTCGCGACGACCGAGCCCGAGAAGGTCATCGGCACGATCCGCTCGCGCACGCACCACTACCCGTTCCGCCTCATCGCGCCGGCGCCGATGCTCGAGTACGTGCAGCAGCTGTGCGCGCAGGAGGGCGTCGAGGTCGAGCCGGGCGTGCTGCCGCTCGTCGTCCGCGCCGGCGGCGGCTCCGCTCGAGACACGCTCAGCCTGCTCGACCAGCTCATCGCGGGGTCCGAGGCGCAGGTCAGCTACGGCCACGCGGTCGCGCTGCTCGGCTTCACGCACGGCGAGCTGCTCGACGAGATCATCGAGGCGCTATCGGCAGCGGATGCGCCTCGGCTGTTCTCGTCGATCGATCGCGTCGTGCAGTCGGGGCAGGACCCTCGCCGCTTCGTCGAGGACCTGCTCGAGCGGCTGCGCGACCTCATCGTCGCGCACGCCGCGAGCGACCCCGCGGCGATCCTGCACGGCGTGCCCGCCGACGAGCTCGCAACGCTCGTCGAGCAGGCGGCCGGCTTCGGCAGCGCCGAGCTCTCCCGCGCCGCCGACATCGTGGCGAAGGCGCTCACCGACATGGCGGGCGCCACGAGCCCCCGACTGCACCTCGAGCTGATGGCCGCGCGACTGCTGGTCCCCGAGTCGGGCGATCCCGAGGTCGGCACGCTCGCGCGCGTCGAGCGGCTCGAGCAGCGCCTCGACGGCGCGCCTGCAGCGGCGGCCGCGCCGGCTGCCACCGCGCCCGCCCCGGCCCCATCGCCCGCTCCGGCGCCGGCTCCCGCGGCGCCCGCCCCGGAGCAGGGCCCCGTCCACCGAGAGGGACCCGGTGCACCGGGTCCCGTTCGGCAGAGCGGGTCCCCGGAGCCGCAGCCGACGGCCGCCGCGCCGACCGTCGTGCCCGCGGCAGCGCAGGCCGCGCCGGCCGAGCCCGTCGCGTTCGCGCAGCTGCGCGACGCGTGGGACGAGGTGCTGCAGCAGCTCGCCGAGCAGCACCGCTCCGCGTGGATGGTCGCGGCCACCATCACGCCGAAGGAGCTGCGTCCGGGCGACGTGCTCGTGCTCAGCTTCCAGTCCGACGCCGACGTGCAGCGCTTCCGCGAGTCGCAGGCCGGCAAGCCGAGCATCGCCGACCTGCTGCGCACCGCGATCAGGTCGCTCCTCGGCATCGAGGTGAAGTACATCGCTCGCGCCGAGCCGTCGGCGCGAGGCTCCCGCACGCAGGCGGCGGCCGCCGACGAGTCTCGCCCGGCGCCGTCAGGCTCCGCGTCGGCTCCGGCACTCGCGCAGCGCCCGTCGGCCGCGCCGGCGACCGCACCCGCGACGCAGCCGGCCGCGCCGGCGACCGCACCCGCGGCGGAGCCGGCCGCATCCGCCCAGCCGGCCGCATCCGCCCAGCCGGCCGCATCCGCCCGGCCCACCGCAACCGCGCCGCAGCCCGCCGCGCGCCCGCCGGCCGCGGCGCCTTCCCGAGCGCCCATGACCGCTGCGACGGCGCCCGTCGCGACGGCACCCGTCACGGGGTGGGCGGTCGCCGCCATCCCGACCGACGACGAGGCGCCGCCGGAGGACCTGCCTGAGCAGCCGCTGCCGGCCCAGCCGGAGCCGGACCCGTTCTCGTTCGTGTCCGCGCCGGATGCGCCGGAGGGCGTGCCGCTCGCGCCGCACGTCGAGGAGGCGCCGGCCGCGCCCTCGCCCATCCGCTCGGCGCTCGCGAGCGAGCCGGTCGCGCCCGAGCCGCGGCTGTCGGCATCGCAAGCGGCCCGCTACGGCGAGGCCGTCGTGCGGGAGGAGCTCGGAGCCGAGCTGATCGAGGAGCGCCCCCGGGTGCGAGGGGAGCGCTGAGCGCGTGTACGACGGCATCGTCCAGGACCTGATCGACGAGCTGGGCAGGCTGCCCGGCGTCGGTCCGAAGTCGGCGCAGCGCATCGCCTTCCACATCATCCAGACCGAGTCGTTCGACGTCGACCGGCTCGCCACCATCCTGCAGACCGTGCGGGAGCGGGTGCGCTTCTGCGTCATCTGCGGCAACATCGGCGAGCAGGAGCGCTGCGCCATCTGCCGCGATCCGCGTCGCGTGCCGACAGCCATCTGCGTCGTGGAGGAGGCGAAGGACGTCGTCGCCATCGAGCGCACCCGCGAGTACCGAGGGCTGTACCACGTGCTCGGCGGCGCGCTCAACCCGATGCAGGGCGTCGGCCCGGACCAGCTGCGCGTCGCGCAGCTCATGACGCGGCTGCAGGACCCCACCGTCGAGGAGGTCATCATCGCCACCGACCCCAACGTCGAGGGCGAGGCGACCGCCACCTACCTCATCCGCTCGCTCCTGCCGCTGGGTGTGCGCGTCTCCAGGCTCGCGAGCGGGCTGCCCGTGGGCGGCGACCTCGAGTTCGCCGACGAGATGACGCTCGGCCGGGCGTTCGAGGGACGCCGCACCGTCGACCGCTAGGAGGGCGGGGGTGGCACGCGCCGAGCCGTAGACTTGGCCAGTCCAGGACTCCAAGGAGCGGTGTGAGCATCATCGTGCAGAAGTTCGGCGGGTCCAGCGTGGCCGACGCCGAGAGCATCAAGCGCGTCGCGAAGCGCATCGTCGAGACGCGCAAGCGCGGCGACGACGTCGTGGTGGTGGTCTCAGCGATGGGCGACACGACCGACGAGCTGCTCGACCTCGCCCACGCCGTCGTGCCCGCGCTGCCCGCGGAGGGCCGTGAGCTCGACATGCTGCTGACCGCGGGGGAGCGCATCTCGATGGCGCTGCTCGCGATGGCCATCAAGTCGCAGGGCGCCGACGCCGTCTCGTTCACCGGCAGCCAGGCCGGCATGCTCACCGACGACAAGCACGGTGCGGCCCGCATCGTCTCGGTCACGCCGGGGCGCGTGCGCCAGGCGCTCGACCAGGGCCAGATCGCGATCGTCCAGGGCTTCGCGGGCTTCAACAAGGTGACCGGCGACATCACGACCCTCGGTCGAGGCGGCTCCGACACATCCGCTGTCGCGCTCGCCGCGGCGCTCGACGCCGACGTGTGCGAGATCTACACCGACGTCGACGGCGTCTTCACCGCCGACCCGCGCGTCGTGCCGAAGGCGCGCAAGATCGGCCGCATCACGAGCGAGGAGATGCTCGAGCTCGCCGCCGGCGGCGCCAAGGTGCTCCACAACCGCAGCGTCGAGTACGCGCGCCGGCACGGCGTCACACTCCACGTCCGCTCGTCGTTCACCAGCGACGACGGCACCATCGTCTACGACCCAGAGAGAGCAGGCTCCACCATGGAAGAGCCGATGATCGTCGGCGTCGCGCACGACCTGTCGGAGGCCAAGGTCACCGTCGTCGGCGTCCCCGACGTGCCGGGCACCGCGGCGCGCATCTTCACCATCGTCGCCGAGGCCGGCGCGAACGTCGACATGATCGTGCAGAACGTGTCGGAGGCCGCCACCGGGCGCACCGACATCTCCTTCACGCTGCCGAAGCAGGAGGCCGGCAGCGTGCTGCAGGCGCTCGACTCGCACAAGGCCGACGTCGGGTTCGCCTCGCTCCAGCACGACGACCAGATCGGCAAGCTCGCGCTGGTCGGGGCCGGCATGCGCACCAACGCCGGCGTCTCCGCGCGGCTGTTCAAGGCGCTGGCGGATGCGGGCATCAACATCGAGATGATCTCGACCTCCGAGATCCGCATCTCGGTCGTCACGCGGGCCGACCAGCTGGTGGACGCCGTGCGCGTCGTGCACTCGGCCTTCGAGCTCGACGGCGACCAGGACGCTGTCGTGCACGGCGGGACCGGCCGATGATCCGCCGGCTCTCCGAGGAGGCGGGCGAGGCTCGGCCCCTGCGCCTCGGGGTCGTCGGCGCGACCGGCCAGGTGGGCGGCGTCGTGCTGCGGCTGCTGGCCGACCGGGGCCTGCCGATCGAGGAGCTGCGGCTGTTCGCGTCGTCGCGCTCCGCCGGCTCGACCATCCAGTTCCAGGGCCGCGAAATCGTGGTCGAGGACGCGGATGCCGCCGACCCGACCGGGCTGGACGTCGCGATCTTCTCGGCCGGCGGGGCGACCTCGAAGCGGCTCGCGCCCGGGTTCGCCGAGGCGGGCGTCATCGTCATCGACAACTCCTCCGCCTGGCGGATGGACCCGGATGTGCCGCTCGTCGTCTCAGAGGTCAACCCGCACGCGATCGCAAGCGCCGTCAAGGGCATCATCGCGAATCCCAACTGCACGACCATGGCAGCGATGCCGGTGCTGAAGCCGCTCGACCTGGAGGCCGGCCTCGAGCGACTCGTGGTCGCGACGTACCAGGCCGTCTCGGGCTCCGGGGTCGCCGGCGTCGAGGAGCTGCGCGGGCAGCTCGCGGCCGCCGCCGACCAGGGCCCCGAGCGCCTCGCGCTCGACGGCTCCGCCGTCGACCTCGGCGAGCCCGGCGTCTACACCGCGCCCATCGCCCACAACGTGCTGCCGCTCGCCGGCTCGCTCGTCGACGACGGCTCGGACGAGACCGACGAGGAGCAGAAGCTGCGCAACGAATCGCGCAAGATCCTCGAGCGCCCGGAGCTGCGGGTCGCGGGCACCTGCGTGCGCGTCCCCGTCTTCACGGGCCACTCGCTCGCGATCCACGCGGAGTTCGAGCGGGACCTCTCGCCGGAGCAGGCGCGCGCGCTGCTCGAGCAGGCGCCCGGCGTCGAGCTCGTCGACGTGCCCACGCCGCTGCAAGCCGCCGGCGCCGACGCATCCCTCGTCGGACGCATCCGCGCCGACCAGTCGGCCGAGCCGGGCCGGGGCCTCGTGCTGTTCGTCTCGAACGACAACCTGCGCAAGGGTGCCGCCCTCAACGCGGTGCAGCTCGCGGAGCTCGTCGCGCAGCGCCTGGGTTGACCGACTCGGGCTGACCGACTCGGGCTGACAGGCCTAGGCTGACGCAGCCCGCGCCGACGAGCAAGGGGGCGGGACCGATCGGTCCCGCCCCCTCCGTCGTCTCGGCGCAGCGCTCGTGCGGGCGCAGGGCTCGCCGCGGTTCAGAGCTGCGGGTCGCGCGGCGGCTCGTCCTCGGCGAACGGCTCGTCGATCGACGGACCGGCCGCGGCGAAGGGCTCGTCGACGATCGGGCCGCCCGCGGCGTAGGGCTCGTCGGCATCCGGCTGCTCCGATGCTGCGGCCCCCGGTGCGTCGGCGGTGCTGCCGTCGCTCGTGACCTCGACCCACTCGGTCGCGGGGGAGCCGCCGAACGTGCCGCCGCCGCCGACGTGGCCGGCGATGCCGGCGCCGTCGCCGCTCTCCGTCTCGCTCTCCGGCTCGCCCTCCGGCTCGGCCTCCCCGCCGACCCGCGAGCCCACCCAGTGCCGGGCGTCCGCTGCCTTCTCGCCGAGCGCCTGGCCGGCGCCCGCCGCCTGCTCGCCGAGGTGCTCGGCCTTGTCCTTGACCCACTCCGCGGCGTCGCCGAGCTTGTCCTTCGCGTCGTCCAGGATTCCCATGACTGGCTCCTCTCGTCGGGTGTCGACGGCTCATGCTAGGCCGCGCCGCTCCGAGTCGGATGCGGGGGATCGGGGTACGCGTGGAAGTCGTAGACTCGGGGCGTGACGAGAACCATCGACGTGGCCCTGATCGGCGGCGGGATCATGAGCGCGACGCTCGGCGCGCTCATGCACCGCCTCGAGCCCTCGTGGACCATCGAGGTCTTCGAACGGCTCCCGCGCCTCGGCGAGGAGTCCTCGAACCCGTGGAACAACGCGGGCACCGGTCACGCCGCCCTGTGCGAGCTCAACTACACGCCCGAGGCTCCGGACGGCTCGATGACGAGCGCGAAGGCCATCGACATCAACGAGCAGTTCCAGCTCTCCCGGCAGCTGTGGGCGTCGTTCGTCGAGGACGGCACGCTGCCCGACCCCCGCGGCTTCATCTCGCCGACGCCGCACATGACGTTCGTGTGGGGCGAGCAGAACGTCGACTACCTGCGCCGCCGCTGGGAGCTGCTCAAGGACGAGCCGCTCTTCGCCGGCCTCGAGTACACCGAGGACGCCGAGGTCATCCGCGCCTGGGCGCCCACGCTCATCCCCGGCCGGAAGAAGTCGCAGCCGATCGCGGCGACCCGATCGACCGACGGCACCGACGTCGACTTCGGGGCCCTGACGCGGATGCTGTTCGCGCGCCTGCAGGACGACGGCGCGCGGGTGCACACCGACACCACCGTGACCGGCCTCAAGCGGCAGGACGACGGCACCTGGCGCCTCAAGGTGCGCCGAGAGGTCGGCAGGAACCCCGCCGAGGTGCACGCGCGCTTCGTGTTCGTCGGAGCGGGCGGCGGCGCGCTCAAGCTGCTGCAGCAGTCCCGCATCCCCGAGGCCAAGGGCTTCGCCGGGTTCCCGATCACCGGCGCCTTCCTCCGCACCGACAACCCGGAGGTCGTCGCGCGGCACGACGCGAAGGTGTACGGCAAGGCGAGCGTCGGCGCGCCCCCGATGTCGGTGCCGCACCTCGACACGCGCGTCGTCGACGGCGAGGCGAGCCTGCTGTTCGGCCCGTACGCCGGGTTCAGCCCGAAGTACCTCAAGACCGGCTCGTACACCGACATGTTCGAGACCATCAAGGGTCACAACCTGTGGCCCATGGTGCGCGCCGGGCTCGCCAACCTCGACCTCGTCGGCTACCTGGCCGGCCAGGTCTTCGCCTCGCGCGCGCAGCGCCTCGACGCCCTGCGCGAGTTCATGCCCGAGGCTCGCGACGAGGACTGGCGCCTCATCACCGCAGGGCAGCGCGTGCAGGTCATGAAGAAGGACCCCGAGAAGGGCGGCGTGCTGCAGTTCGGCACCGAGGTCGTCACGGGCGCCGACGGCACCATCGCCGGCCTGCTCGGCGCATCGCCGGGCGCGTCCACCGCCGTCCACATCATGCTCACCATCTTCGAGCGGTGCTTCCCCGAGCACATGCCGAAGTGGGGCAATACCATCCGGGAGCTGATCCCCAGCTACGGCACCAAGCTCAACGCCGATCCGGATGCCGCGCGAGAGACCCTCTCGCGCACCGCGCGCGTGCTGCGGCTGGTCGAGGAGCCCGAGCGCGAGCTCGAGGCTGCCGGCTCGTCCGCCGCAACCGCCTGATCCAGGAAAGACCATGCAAACCCAACCCGCACCCGTCGAGGGTGCACCCCGCAGCGTGAGCGTCCTGGCCGACGCTGCTCGCAGCGGCGAGCTGCGCGACGCGATCGCCGCAGACCCGTCGCTGCACCTCGCCGCAGTCGAGCAGCGCTTCGCCGCACTCGTCGTCGCGGTCGGCTTCCCGGGGGACGTGGTGGTGCTCGCCGAGGAGCCCGGCCGTCCCATGCTGGCCCATGCTCGCACCGCAGTGGCGGCGGGAGCGGCCGTCGTCGTCCACGCCGACGCCGAGGCGGAGCTGCTCGACGCGCTCGAGGCGCTCGGCGCCATCGTGCTGTCGCGCGCCGAGCCTCCATCGGTCGTGGCATCGCATGTCGCCACAGCTCGTCGGGCTCGTCGCCGCCGCGCCGCGCACCTCCAGCTCGACCCGGTCGACCGCCGCCCCAGGCTCTCGTCCGGTGAGCGTCGCGCGCTCGCCCACTACGTGCAGGGCCTCACGACCGTGCAGGTGGCGTCCGAGATGGGCGTCGGCTACGAGACGGCGAAGACGTTCCTGCGCCGAGTCCGCGCCAAATACGCAGCGGTCGAGCGGCCCGCCGGCAAGCGCGCGGAGCTCATCGTCCGGGCAGAAGAAGACGGCATCCTGTAGGGGTGGCGAAGCTCTACTTCCGCTTCGGAGCGATGAACTCCGGCAAGTCCACCGGGCTCCTGCAGGCCGCGTTCAACTACGAGGAGCGCGGCCAGCGGGTGCTGCTCGGCAAGCCCGCGACCGACACGAAAGGCGAGCGAGACGTCGTGTCCCGGCTCGGCATGACCCGCCGGGTCGACTTCGTGGTCGGCCACGACGAGTCGGTGCTCGACGCCTTCGAGGAGGCCGCGGCGCGGGACGACGAGCCGGTCGCGTGCCTGCTCATCGACGAGGCGCAGTTCCTGCAGCCGTTCCAGGTCGACGAGCTGCTGCGCATCGCGGTCGAGCGCGGCGTGCCCGTGCTGGCCTACGGCATCCGCACCGACTTCAGAACCCGCGCGTTCCCGGGGTCCGCGCGGCTGCTCGAGCTCGCGCACTCGCTCGAGGAGCTGAAGACGATCTGCCGCTGCGGGCGGAAGGCGCTGTTCAACGGTCGCAAGGTGGGGGAGCGGTTCGTGTTCGACGGCGACCAGGTCGCGATCGACGGGGAGGCCGTCACCTACGAGTCGCTGTGCGCCTCGTGCTACCTGGAGGAGTCGCACGGCCGCCTCGGCTGACGCGACCCGCCCCCTTGGTCGAGCAGCTGCCGGGCGAAGCCCGGCCGCGTATCTAAGACCGAGAGATCCGCACCGACGACGAAGGGCCCCCGCCTGCGGCGGAGGCCCTTCGTCAGATGGTCGGGGTGACAGGATTTGAACCTGCGACCTCGTCGTCCCGAACGACGCGCGCTACCAAGCTGCGCCACACCCCGATGTCGCCTTCCGGAGCCTGAGCCCCGGTGTGCAACCGGACCAGTCTACCCGATGTCGCGCGGCAGGAGCGACACGACGACCGCTTCCGGCGGCGTGCCCAACCGGAACGGCGCGAAGATCGACGAGCCGATGCCCTGCGACACGTTGAGCGGCACGGCGCGGCCTTCATGCGACCACTCGCTCAGGCCCGACGCCTGGTCGCGCGGGATGTCGCAGTTGGTGACGAGCGCGTGGCCGCCGGGCACGCGCACCTGTCCGCCGTGCGTGTGGCCCGCCAGGATCGCATCCGCCCCGAGGTCGACGAACGCGTCGAGGATCCGCCGGTAGGGCGCGTGCGTGACGCCGAGTGTCACCCGGGGCGCCTCGCCGATCGCCTTGCGCATGCGTGAGATCGCCGCCTCGGTCTCGTCGAGCCGGTCCCAGTGGCGGTGGGCGTCGGCGACGCCGAAGGCGGCGATCGTCGTGCCGCGCACCTCGATCGCGCGCGCGGTGTTGTTGAGGTCGAGCCAGCCGAGGTCCTCGAAGGCGCGCTCGAGACCCTCGGTGTCGAGCCGCTCCGCGTCGCCCGCCGCTGCGAGCCTCGAAGGGCCGCCGAAGTAGCCGAGCGGATTCTTCAGCACCGGCCCGTACACGTCGTTCGAGCCGTGCACGAAGAACCCGGGCACGCCCCGGAACCCGCGCAGCGCATCCGTCAGCGCCGGCAGCGCGGCGCGGTGGCCGAGGCTGTCCCCGGTGTTGACGATCAGGTCGGGCTCGACCGCGACGAGATCCTCGAGCCAGTCGAGCTTGGACCGCTGCCAGGGGGCGAGGTGGATGTCGGCGAGGTGCAGCACCGTGATGGGCCGGGCGCCCGCGGGCAGCAGCCGCAGCTCCTCGGTGCGGATGCGGAACGCGCGAGGCTCGACGGCGGTCGCGTAGGCGGCGACCGCCGCGCCGGCGGCGAGCACGCCGCCCACGAGCCCGCCGATGGCCCTCGTGCTAGCAGCCAGGATCGCCTCCGGCGGCGTTCGTGCCGACGACGAGCGAGATCGGGTCGCCCGGCTGGCCGGCGGTGTCGGGCAGCGGGTTCTGCGCCAGCACCCGGCAGACGTTCGCCTCGCCGTGATCCTGCCACGTGACCTGGATCCCGGCCGGGTCGAAGCCGGCCGCGCTCAGCGCCGCACCGGCGTCGGCGAGCGGCTGCGCGACGACGTTCGGCCAGGTCTGAGCCGCGGGGTCCGCGGGTGCCTGCGTCTGCTCGGGCTCCGCTCCGGCCGCGAGCGCGCCGTTCGACGGATAGATGATGATCGGCGTCGTGGTCGTCACGAGCGAGCCGGCGCCAGGCGCCGTGTACTCGACGAGGCCCTCGGCCTGCAGCCCGTCGATCGGGTTCGAGACCTGCACGGTGAAGCCGAGCTGCTCGAGGGCCGCCTTCGCGGCGTCGACCGGCTGACCGGCCACGTTCGGCAGCTCGCTCGAGTTGCCCCGCACCGTCTCCGCATCGGGCGTCAGGAAGTCGCCGCCCGGATACCGTGCGATCGCCTCCTCCATCGCACCCTTGAAGATCGTGGAGCGCACGTTCCAGCGCGACTGGAGCGAGTAGTTGCCGACGATGTTGCCGACCCACACCGACGTCGCGACGGTCGGGCTGGCGCCGTTGACCCAGGTCTGGACGACGCCGTTCGTCGTGCCGGTCTTCGAGATCACGGGCGTGGAGCCGGCCGGGTTGTTGAGCGGGTTGCGCTCGGTGACCGTCTCGAGCACGAGCTGCATCACCGACGCCACCTCGGGCGTGATCGCCTGCTGGCACTGCTGCGAGGGCGGCTGCACCTCGGTGCCGTCGCGCGCGACGATGCGGTCGATGGCCAGCGGCTCGCAGTGGATGCCGCCGTTCGCGATCGTCGCGAAGGCCTCCGCCATCCCCATGGGGCTGACGTTGGAGCCCGAGCCGATCACCGAGGGCGCGAAGATCTGCCAGTCGCCGCCGTCGGCGGGCGTCGTGCCCATCCGCTCCGCCGTGTCGTGGATGTCGCAGAGGTCCATCTCGCTCGCCATCCGCACGATGCCGGTGTTCACCGAGTTCACCATGATCTCGGTCGGCGTCATGCGGGCGTACTCGTTGCCCTCGTTGTTCTGCGGGTCCCACGCCTCGGAGATCAGGCCCGTGCACTCCGCCTTGAAGGTGCCGCGCGGCCATTCCTCGCGCGTCGCGTCGAGCTGCTCGTTCACCGAGTGGCCGTCGATGATCCACTGCGCGAGCGTGAAGATCTTGAACCCCGAGCCGGGCTGGAAGCCGCCGGACCTGCCGTGCGAGTAGTCGGCGTTGAAGTTGACGCTCGTCGCGGTCGGCGGCGCCGTCTCGGTCGGGGAGTAGTCCTTGTTCTGCACCATGGAGAGGATGCGGCCGGTGCCGACCTCGAGCTGCGTCACCGCGGCGCCCGACTGCCAGCGTGTCTCGTCGTTCGGCACGAGCTCGTCGACCGACGCCTGGACTGCGTCGTTGAGGTTCACGTCGAGCGACGTGTAGATCTGGTAACCGCCCTGGTAGAGCGCGGCCGAGTTGTCCTCGGCGGTCGCGCCCAGGATGTGGTGGCCGTCGACCTTGTCCTGCCTGAGCACGCGCTGCACGTAGTCGCAGAAGAACCGCGCGGAGTCGTAGCCGACGATGCAGCCGTTGTTCGACGGCTGGAGGTTGACGAAGTTCTCGTCCACCGGGATGGCCAGGGCCTCGTCGCGCTGCTCGCCGGTGATGTAGCCCTCGGCGGCCATCTGGTTGATGATGAAGTCGCGTCGCTCCTGGTTGCGCGGCCAGTTCTCAGCCGTGAACAGGTTGCGGGTCGAGGGGTTCTGCACCGTCGCGATGAGGGCGGCCGACTCCGCGATTGAGAGCTCCGCGGCCGGCTTGCCGAAGATGCGCTGCGCACCGGACTGGATGCCGTAGACGTTGCCGCCGAAGTTCGCGATGTTGAGGTAGGCGAGCAGGATCTCGTTCTTCGTGTAGCGCTGCTCGAGCCCGATCGCGAGCCGCATCTCCGAGAGCTTGCGCTGGTAGCTCTCGGTGTACTGCGCGGCCTGCAGCTCCGTGTCGCCGCGGATGAACGCATCCATCGCGATCTGCTGCCGCACGAGCTGCATCGTGAGCGTGGACGCGCCCGACTCCGAACCGACGCCGAGCTGCGAGAGACCGGCGCGGACGACCGACGGGGCGTCGACGCCGCCGTGCGTGTAGAAGCGGCGGTCCTCACCGGCGATGAGCGCCTCGACCGCCGTGCGGGGCACCTGCTGCCACTGCAGCACCTGTCGGTCCTGCTCGTAGAACGACGCGATCTCGACCGGCTGGCCGTCCTTCACGCCGTAGATGCGGTTGCGCTCCGCCTGCTGGGTGATCTGCGCGTACGACGGCAGGCTCTCGAACACGTCCAGGCCGCTGTTCGCCGTCGTGGATGCGACGGCGAGGGCAGGCGTCAGCGTCGCCGAAACGAGGATCCCGGCGATCGCGCTGAAACCGATGAGCCCGAGGAGGGAGCCAAGCAGGCTTCCTGGCTTGTGTCTAGTGGCGGCCATAGCATACGAGGGTACGGCACCCACCTATGAGCACAGAGGACAGCACACCGATGGCGAAGACGACCTGGGAGTACGCGACCACGCCACTCCTCATCCACCGCGAGACGGCCATCCTCAACACCTGGGGATCCGACGGCTGGGAGCTGGTGCACGTCGCCAACGGCCCCGAGGGCGGGCTCGTCGCCTTCCTGAAGCGCCCGGTCGAGGCGGCCGCGTGAGCATCGCCCAGCGCATCCGCGACCTCGGCTTCGAGCTGCCGGCGGTCGTGCCCCCGGTCGCGTCCTACGTGCCGGCCGTCGCGAGCGGTCGGCTCGTGTTCACGTCGGGCCAGCTGCCGATGGTCGACGGGGCGCTGCCGCGCACGGGCAAGGTCGGCGGCGAGGTGTCCGCCGATGAGGCCACGGCCGATGCGCGCCAGTGTGCGCTCAACGCCCTCGCGGCGATCGACGCCGAGATCGGCTCCCTCGACCGCATCACCCGCATCGTCAAGGTCGTCGGCTTCGTCGCCTCCGCGGAGGGCTTCCACGGCCAGCCGGGCGTGATCAACGGGGCGAGCAACCTGCTCGGCGAGATCTTCGGCGACGCGGGCCGCCACGCCCGCAGCGCCGTCGGGGTCGCGGAGCTGCCGCTCGGCGCCCCCGTCGAGGTCGAGGTCATCGCCGAGTTCGCCTAGCGCTCCGCCCTTCGCCCTTCGCCCCTTCGAGCTCGAACTTCCCTTGATCGCACGTTTCCGTCCGGAACTGAGCGTTTCGGGGAAGTTCGCGAAGCCGGGCTTCAACGAACTTCCCGAAGTTGCGCGGATCGCTGCCAAACGGCGCGATTTCGGGAGGTTCGGGCTCAAGCGCTGAAGAGCCAAGGCTCGCTGCCGAAGATGGCGGGGCCCTGGAAGAACGGCGCGATCGGCGGCGGCTTGCGTGAGGCATCCCAACGGCTCCGGAGCCGGTCGACGATCGGCACGAGCTGACGTCGCGTCTCTGCGGGCGTTGTCACGACCACGCGGTGCACCTCGATGTCGCTCCGCTGCGCCCGGTTGTATCTCGCGAGGTCGGTCAGCCACTGCTTGCGGTCGACGCGATGCTGATCGCCCTCGACCTCGATGATGAGGCTCGCCTGCCAGAACGCGACGTCTGGAGCGATCGGCTCCTCCTCGTCGAGGACGACGGGCACGTTGCACCATGGCTCCGGCACGCCCAGTGCCTCGAGTTGCAGCCGCGTGATCGTCTCCGGTCGCGACCCGGAGCGCGGACGCACCGAGGATGCGGCGGCGACCAAGCGGCGGTGCGCCCGACGGCCGCGATGCGCCTCGATCGCGTCGCCGAGTGCGGCGCGGGTTGCCCGCGGAGCGCGCTCCCATGCGACCGAGTCGCCCAGCGCGACGAGGTCCTCGAACGCCAGGTAATCGCATCCGTCCACGAATGCCTGCGCAGGGGACGCGACGCGGAGGCCGTCGAGCAGGTCGATCGCGGTCAGTTCGAGCGTGCGCTGCCGGCCGCGGATGCCGCTGCCGCGTGGTGCGTGCATCGGCGACGGCACCGTCACGTCAATGCGGTCGAGCTTGCGCAACCTGGGCGGGAGGGCGAGCTCGTGAAGCGTTGCGGCAGTGGCGTGGCCGATCCAGGCGAGCTCGTCGGCCGTGCCGAGAGCGGCACGGGCGCGGTCCGGCAGCGACAGTTCGGCTGCTGCGTCGGCCCAGACGCCGTGGTGCAGCTGCTGCGCTCGGTCGCCACGGAGTCGGCGCGGCCCGACGCCGAGCGCCGCTGCCTCCCGACTCGTGAAGGCTCTTCCGCGGAGCGACTCGGGCAGGGCCCATCCGTCATCGGTCATCCAGGGAGCATGGGGCACCCGTCCGGTAGTCGTCGGCGGGCGAGCCTGCCTTGTGGAGAGCGGCACCGCGGCGACCTTCCCGAACCCGCGCGGATCTCGCTCGAACCGCCCGTTTCAGGGAAGTTCGGGCAGGCGCCGTCTCGCGAGCTTCCCGAAGTTGCGCGGATCGGGGCGGAATCGCGCGATCTCGGGAAGTTCGACGGATGAGGCGGGGAGGGGGCGGGCGGGAGGGGAGCGGGAGGCGGAGCGCTAGCGCAGCTGCGACTGGATGGCGTCGACCACCGACTGGTCGGCGAGCGTCGTCGTGTCGCCGAGGTCGCGGCGCTCCGCGAGGTCGCGCAGCAGACGGCGCATGATCTTCCCCGACCGCGTCTTCGGCAGGTCGGGCACGATGAACACCTGCCGCGGACGGGCGATCGCGCCGATGTCCTTCGCGACGTGCTGGCGCAGCTCCTGCTCCGCCTCCTCGACCGTCGAGTCGCGGGAGGCCGACTGCTTCAGGATCACGAAGGCGACGACCGCCTGGCCCGTGGTCGCATCCGCCGCGCCCACGACCGCGGCCTCGGCGACGCCGTCGTGCGCGACGAGCGACGACTCGATCTCCGCGGTCGACAGCCGGTGGCCCGAGACGTTCATGACGTCGTCGACGCGGCCCAGCAACCAGATCTCGCCGTCCTCGTCCTTCCGAGCGCCGTCGCCGGCGAAGTAGCGGTCGCCGAACTTCTCCCAGTACGTCTCGCGGTAGCGCTCGTCGTCGCCCCAAATCGTCCGCAGCATCGCCGGCCACGGGCTCGTGACCACCAGCAGGCCGCCGTCGCCGTCGCCGACCGGCCGGCCCTGCTCGTCGACGACGTCGATCTCGATGCCGGGGATCGGCACCTGCGCGCTCCCCGGCTTGAGGGTCGTCACCGAGGCGAGGCCTGAGATCATGATCGCGCCCGTCTCGGTCTGCCACCACGTGTCCATGACGGGGGTCGAGCCGCCGCCGATCACGTCGCGATACCAGATCCACGCCTCCGGGTTGATGGGCTCGCCCACCGTGCCGAGCACCCGCAGGCTCGACAGGTCGCTCGACTGCGTGTGCTGGCGGCCGAGCTTCATGAAGGTGCGGATGGCCGTGGGCGCCGTGTAGAAGACCGTCACGCCGTAGCGCTCGATGATCTGCCACGGCCGCTCGGGCGTCGGGGTGTCGAACGTGCCCTCGTGCATGACCTGCGTCGTGCCGTTCGCCATCGGCCCGTAGACGATGTAGCTGTGCCCGGTGACCCAGCCGATGTCGGCCGTGCACCAGTAGACGTCGCGCTCGGGCTTGAGGTCGAAGACGTGCCGGTGCGTGAACGACGTCTGCGTCAGGTAGCCGGCGCTCGTGTGCAGGATGCCCTTCGGCCGCCCGGTCGTGCCCGACGTGTAGAGGATGAAGAGCGGGTGCTCGGCGGGGAACGCCTTGGCGACGTGCTCCGGATCCGCGTCCGCCATCGCCTCGTGGTACCAGACGTCGCGGCCCGGGGTCCAGTCGATCTCGTTCTCGCCGCGCTTGACGACGAGCACGTTCGTGACGCCGTGGCCGGGCTCGCGCAGTGCCTCGTCGACGGTCGGCTTGAGCGCGAACACCTTGCCCTTGCGGTGCGCGCCGTCGGTCGTGATCACGAGCGTCGCGCCGGCGTCGTCGATGCGGCCGCGGAGGTTGGAGGGGGAGAAGCCGCCGAACACGGCAGTGTGCACGGCGCCGATGCGGGCGCACGCCAGCATCGCCGCGACGGCCTCCGGCAGCATCGGCAGGTAGATGGCGACGCGGTCGCCGGCCTTGACGCCGAGCGACGTGAGCACGTTCGCGAGCCGCTTCACCTCGGCGGTCATGTCCGCGTAGGTGAGCGTGCGCCGATCGCCGGGCTCGCCCTCCCAGTAGAACGCGACGCGGTCGCCGTTGCCGGCGTCGACGTGCCGGTCGAGGCAGTTGACCGCGACGTTGAGCGTGCCGTCGTGGAACCACTTCGCGTGCGGCGGCTGCCAGTCGAGCACCTCGGTGAACGGCGTCTCCCACTGCAGCTCGCGCGCCTGCTCGGCCCAGAAGCCCAGCCGGTCCTCCCGTGCCCGCTCGTAGAGCGCGGCAGAGGTCGCCGAGTCGCTCGCGAGCGCCTCGGGGGGCGCAAAGCGGCGGTGCTCGCTGAGCAGGTGATCGATGCGGTCAGACACGGGCTCTCCTCCAGACGTCGTCGTCGCGTCGAGCCTAGCCACGCGCAGTCGTCGCGAGCGGCCCGGCCGAGGTTCGTGCGCCCGGATGTTGCGTCGTGTTGCACCAGGGGCACGCGCGTGCCGCGCCTTAGCATGGGCCTCGTCGGCCTGGCCGACCAGGACAGGTGACCGGCGGATCCCCCCATCCGCCTCCCTGTGGCGGCGCCCCCTCCCCCCAGGTGGGCGCCGCCTTCCTCGTCGGGCGCCCGGTCATCCACAGGCGGATGCGCGCTCCCCGCGCTCGCCATCCGTGTCGGCATACCGTTCGGGCCATGCAGCGGTCGAGCCTTCCGGGCTCCGGCATCCCGTTCGTGGCCGGCGCGGCGCGCTCGCCCACGGGGCGGACGCGCACGGCGGCCGACGGCGGGGCGCTGCGCGAGTTCGCGGAGCTGGCGCCGCTCGTGGCGGAGGCGGCGGTGACGGATGTGTTCGTCACCGGCGGCGAGGTCTGGGTCGATCGCGGCGGCGGCGCCGAGCGAGCGGGACTGCGGCTCGACGCCGATCGGGCGCGCGCGCTCGCGGTCGCCCTCGTCGCGGCCGGCGGTCGGCACGTCGACGAGGCGACGCCGTGCGTCGACGTGCGGCTGCACGACGGCATCCGGGTGCACGCCGTGCTGCCGCCGATCGCGGTCGCGGGCACGCAGCTGTCGATCCGGCTGCCGCGGGTGCGTGCGCTCTCGCTCGGCGAGCTGGAGGCGGGAGGGGCGTTCGCCGTCGTGCCGGCCGCGCTCGTGCGTGGCCTCGTCGCTCGCCGCGCGAACGTGCTCGTGACGGGCGCGGGTGGCTCGGGCAAGACGACGCTGCTCGGCGCGATGCTCTCGGCGGCTGCCCGCACGGAGCGGATCGTGACGATCGAGGACGTGGCCGAGCTGCGCATCCGTCACCCGCATGTCGTCGCGCTCGAGGCTCGTCAGGCGAATGCCGAGGGCGCGGGCGCCGTCGGGCTCGCGCAGCTCGTGCGGGAGGCGCTGCGCATGCGGCCCGACCGGCTGGTGCTGGGGGAGTGCCGCGGCGCCGAGGTGCGCGAGCTGCTCGCGGCGCTCAACACCGGCCACGACGGGGGAGCCGGCACGCTGCACGCGAACTCGCTCGACGACGTGCCGGCCAGGCTCGAGGCGCTCGGGGCGCTGGCGGGCCTCGCGCCGCCCGCGCTCGCGCGGCAGGCGGTGAGCGGGATCGACGCGGTGCTGCACGTGGAGCGCGACGCCGACGGGAGGCGCGTCGCGGCGATCGGCGAGCTCGAGCTCGACGGCGACCGGCTGGCGGTGCGGCAGCGATGACCGCGATCACCGACGACGCTGCTGCGGCGACCGTGCACCGGCTCGCAGCGCTGGTCGCAGGCGGCCTCCCGCTCGATCGGGCGTGGGCGGTGCTCGGGACGGATGCGGAGGCGCTCCGTGTGCAGACGGGTGACGGCCGTGCGGGCGGCGGCCCGGGTGGCGGCACCGGTGGCGGCGGCATCGTCGCCGCGGTGCTCGCCGTCGCCCGGCAGGCGGGGGCACCGATGGCGCCGACCCTCGAGCGGCTCGCGCGGCTGCTGCGCGAGCAGGCGGCGCAACGCCGCGCGCTGGAAGCGGCGCTCGCGGGGCCCCGCGCGACGGCGCGGCTCGTGATGGTCCTGCCGGTCGTGGGCCTCGGGTTCGGCGCGGCGCTCGGGCTCGACGTCGTGGGCGCGGCGACCGGCGGCGGGCTCGGCAGCTGGTCGGTGCTCGCGGGCGCGGCGCTCCTGGTCGCGGCCTGGGCCTGGTCGAGGGCGATCGTGCGCCGCGCCGCCCGGGGCGAGGAGGCGCCGGGGCTCGCGCTCGAGCTCGTGGCGGTGGCGCTCGCCGGCGGTGG
Organism: Agrococcus sp. DT81.2; assembly: GCF_049844935.1. Taxonomy (NCBI): domain Bacteria; kingdom Bacillati; phylum Actinomycetota; class Actinomycetes; order Micrococcales; family Microbacteriaceae; genus Agrococcus; species Agrococcus sp. DT81.2. The sequence continues at coordinate 202,100 of NZ_JBNCLZ010000003.1, forward strand.
CCCGGTCGACCGGGCGCGCACCGCGGCGGCCGGCGCCCTCATCGACGCGGGCGTGGCCGCGAGCGGCTGGGACGACGTCGACGCCGCGCTCGAGCTCGCGCGGCGGGCGGGCGTGCCGGTGCGTGGGCTGCTGCTGGCCGAGGCCGCGGCGGCGCGCACCCGAGCGCGCCTGGATGCCGAGGCCCACGCCGAGCGGGCGGCCGTGCAGCTGGCGCTGCCGCTCGGTGCGTGCGTGCTGCCGGCGTTCTCGCTGCTGGTGATCGTGCCGCTCGTGCTCTCGATGCTCTCCGGCGCGCTCGAGCCGCTCGCGTAGCGCCCGCTCCAGCCCGGCGCGTGAGCGTCGAGCGGGGACCCGACGCCGTCCCGGACCGGGAGATGCCCAGGCGGCGGCCATAGCGTGGCACGCATGCGAAACCTCTTCAGCGGCGTCGTCAACTGGATCGCCGCGCTCTTCGCCGTGAACGGCGGCGCCCCGCATCCGATCGTCTCCACCGACCTGCCCACATCGGACGGCGAGCATCCAGCCGCCGGCTCGGACCGACCCGCCTAGACCAGCTTCGCGCCGATCACCGGGTGGCTCGTCTTCGCGACAGGGTGCAGGACGACGGTCTGGAATCCCGCGAAGAGGCTCGCGCTGACCGCGAGGATCGCGAGCGAGGCGGCGGCGGCGGACATCCACGACAGTCGGCGCACCATGCGGCGCTCCTGCAGCTGCATGTGCGCGGCCGCGAGCCCTGCGGTCCTGTGCGCTGCCGAGGCGTCGAGGAAGGCTCGCTCGACCGCCGTGAGCGCGGGGCCCGCTGCATCCCGCCACTGCTGGGCCGTGGCGAGTCGGCTGCCGCGGTACAGCTCGCTGTCGGGCCGTCCCATCGCATCCCACGCGGCGGCCGTGGAGCTCAGGTGTCGCATGATCCGCTGCCCGTCGGCATCGTCGGCGAGCCACTCCCTGAGCCGTGGCCACTCCAGCGCGAGCGCTTCGTGAGACACCTGCACCGACTCCTCATCCGTCGTCAGCAAGCGGGCATCCACCAGCCGATCGACGATCCCCGCATGGGCGGCATCGATCGCGATCCGTCTGCGCTCGACCCGACGCGATGTCACAGCGCCGTCCGCCGAGGCGTCCACCAGGCGGAGCAGGATGTCGCGCAGCAGCCGCTCGCCGTCCGGCGAGAGCGCGCGGAACACCTCTTCCGCGGTCTTCGCGACGGCACCGTCGATCTCGCCGGAGGCCCGGTACCCGTCGACGGTCAGGACGCGCCCTTCGCGTCGTGACCACACCTGACGCAGGGCATGCGAGAGCAGGGGCAGGGCGCGCCCACTCGCGTCGCGGACGAGGATCTCGACGAGGCCAGGCTCGAGGATGAGACCGGCCTGCTCGGCGGGCTTCTCGATCACCGTTCTGAGCCCATCGGGGCTGAGCGCGGTGAGCATCAGCATGCGGGACTGGATGAGCTGCGCGAACGCTCCATGATCGGCGAGGTCCCCGAGACGGTCGGCGCGGATGGCGACGACGAGCGCCCCGCAGAGCGCGCTGCGCGACAGGAGGTCGAAGAACTCCTCCGTCTCGGCGGGGTCGTCTGCCGCGAACGCCCGCTCGCACTGATCCACGATGAGCAACGACTCTCCGGCCGGGAGGCCGACATCGCGAAGCGCGTCGGCGGGATGCTCGCCGGGGGTCACGATGGTGACCTCGACGCCGCGGGCGAGGAACTGCTCGCCGATCCCGGCCCTGACGAACGAGGACTTGCCGACGCCGGAGGAGCCCGCGACCAGCAGCACGCCGTGCGCGTCGAGCGCCCGCAGTGCGCTGGCCAGCTCCTGGTCGCGACCGAAGTACCGTTCCGCGTCGCCGGTCTCTGCAGGCGGCAGGCCGAAGTACGGGCACTCGGGGCTGGCGACTCGGAACACCTGATGGTCGGAGAGGAGGCGGGGATCCTGTCGGAGGATCGCCCGCTCCAGCTCCGCGAGCTCGGTGCACGGGTCCAGTCCGAGCTCCGCGGCGAGCAGCCCCCGGGCGCTGCGCACGGTGGCCAGCGCATCGGCTTGGCGACCCTGGCGATACTGCGCCACGCCGAGCGCCACCCAGCGGCGCTCGCGCAACGGCGCCTCGGCGACGCGGACGCGCGCCGACGCGGCGACCTCCTGGACCTCTCCGGCCTGCAGCCGAGCGTCGAGCAGCAGCTCCTCGACCCCGAGGCGCACCTCCTCCAGACGGCCGGACGCGATCTGCGCAGGCTCCCAGTCGAGGAGCTCGGTGAACGGTTCGCCCTGCCATAGTGCGAGCGCCTCCGCGAACGTGTGCGCCGCCCGTTCCGGCTCACCGAGCTCCAGCTGCTCGGCGCCCCGGGTCGCGAGCAGCTCGAAGCGCGCTGCGTCGACCTCGATGTGCTCGGGGAGCAGCCGATACCCCCGCAGGGTGGTCTCGATCCGCGCCGGTGCGATGAGCCGCCGCAACCGCATGATGCACCCGGGGATCACCTGCGCCCACGAGGCCGGCCGGTGCTCGCCCCAGAGCGCCGACGCGAGCGAATCGACCGACAGGGATGCGCCCAGCCTCACCGTGAGCGCACCCATCACCGTGCGATCCCGCCCAGCCAACGGAATGCGGCCGCCGTCGAGAGCCAGCGCTCCCAGAACGCGCACCTCCATGACGCCACTGTGATCCGGGCACCAACGTCCGTCAAGACACCGGATGCGGCGCGGACGAGCGCTTGCGGGGCACCGGTGGGCACCCCGCAAGCGCATCCTGGGTTCAGTGGTGCGAGCGGTGGAAGTGGTGCCGGAGCACCCAGAGCGTCACCCGCTTGCTGATGTCGGCGCCGTCCTCCAGGGAGAAGCGGAAGTGGATGCCGCCCCAGACGCGGGCGCTCCTGACCTCGTCCGTCAGCTCAGAGGGGTATTCGAACGTACGATCGCCGAGCCCGGTGAGGCTGGGGACCGTGAAGTCGATGCGCGACGTGTGCAGGAATCTCGCGATCACCCACCCGCCGGCGGGAGTGATGCACGAGTGAGCACTCGGATACTCGGGGTGGTTCGGCGTGGCCGGGAGGAGCGGCGACCACGACGGATCGCCCACCGTCCTGCGGTTGCCGTCGGTGTCGCCGGCTCGGATGGCCGTGATCGGACGCCAGAACGCGTAATCGTACTTGGCGTCGAAGCAGGCCATCAGCGCGTCCGCATAGGTCACCGAGATCATCGCCATGAAGCGAGCCGCACCCACGACGTCGAGCTCCCGCTCGACCACGAAGTTGCGGAACGACCCGCGCGCCTGCTGGACGGGTGCTTCCGCCCAGAACCTGGCCGCGAGGGTCTGCGCGTCGGTTCTCGTCGTGCTGGTGCTCGAGCCGATGTCCTTGACCTCGTTGTAGTCGCGGGCCCACCTCCGGCTGCGGAGGTCGGGTGGGCCGTCCGGTCGGAACTGGTCGGCCGAGTGGAGCGCGAACGGCTCCATGTCTCCGAGGTACACGCCGAACGGTGGCGTCGGCGCGGTCGGCAGGAAGACACCGGGCACGGGCGGGTTCGGGGGCGTGTAGGTCGCCGGAGCCCGGAAGCGGTCGTCCGCGCGCAAGGCGATGAGCTGGCTCGCCACGTCGGCACCGATCGCCACGCCGTCGCTCTCGGCCTTGCCGTCCGGGATCGCTGCCAGGGCCGCGACGTATGCCGGCTCGACGATCGACGCGGACTGGGCGGGCAGGTAGTGGTTGAGGACGCCGCGGGCAGCCGCCGCGACCGCCGCCTCGGCCGAGGCTCCGTCGGGCGCATCCTCATCCACGAGGAACGGCTCGTACCCGCCCTCGACTGCCATCACCGAGTCGTAGACAGCGATCGCCACATAGGCGAAGATCGTGTGTCCTTCGGCCGGCGAGAGGGCGGCGGCCGTGAACGCCTGCGTGCCGACGGCATCCCAGTTCGCGACTGATGCATCCGGTGGGCCCGTCTCGCCGTGGCCCCGGTGTGCGGTGGCAGAATCCGCCGGCCCCATCACCGCCATGGTCACGAGCACGGGTGCGATCAGCCAGGCTGTCCACGAAGTCTTGGATCTCATGTCATCTCCTGCATCGTCGGGCTGAGGCCCGTTGGTGCTCACCGTTCTGCCACTCGGCGATATCAGCGCGGTATCAGGAAGGTCGCGCGGCGGACGGACAGCGACTGAGGCGCGCAGTGGCCGCTGCAGCCACGGATCGTCCCAGGTCCGTGACCGTCGGACGGCAGCCCATCCACGGTTGGAGCCGACCGTCGTACACCTCCTTGCCGGCGTGCCGGCGCAGTCGTCCCCGCCGCCGTGCTGGCGGTCGAGGTGGTCGCCGCGGCGGGGGAGCAGGCGTGCGTGGACCAGTCCGCGAACGACGCCACTCGGTGTGATCAGCCATCCCGGTCGATGGCGCCTAGCGCGAGCTGGCGCATCGGGCGCCCGGCCGCCGCGAGCTTCCAGTCGAGTAACCGTACACTGAGGCAATGGTCGACCAGACAACGACGAAGAGGCCGATCGCCGATCAGATGTACGACGTGCTGCTGCAGCAGTTCATGTCTGGTGCACGCGGCCCGGGCGAGAGCCTGAACATCGGTGCGCTCTCCCGCGAGCTGGATGTCAGCCAGACGCCCCTCCGCGAGGCGCTGGCGCGGCTGGAGCACACCGGCCTGGTCGAGCGCGAGGCGCTGCGGGGGTATCGGGTCGCGCCGATGATGACCCGCATCGAGGTCGAGCAGCTTGAGCAAGCCCGCCTGCTGCTGGAGCCGAAGCTGGCCGAGCAGGCGGCGCACCGACGAACCGACGAGTTCCTCGCGGCGCTGCGGGCCACGGTCGACGAGTTCCACCAGTCCGCGGAGCTCGCGGACGTCGAGACCGACGGGTTCAACCTCTATTGGCGGTCCGACGACCGATTCCACACCTTGATCGCCGCGCAGGCCGGCAATCGATTCCTCGAGATGGCATATGGGGCGCTCGGCGGTCAGATCCAGCGCTTCCGGCTCTTCTCCAAGTTCGGCCGCACGGGCGCGCGGCATGCCGCACCGGAGCACGAGGCCATCTTCGATGCCATCGCCGACGGCGACGGCGCCGCCGCCGCTGAGGCCATGCGAGCCCACGTGGTCGGCGCCACGGTTCGTCTCCTGGGGAACTGATCGCTCAGGCCACTTGCTGTAGGCGATCGATTCCTATACTATAGTCAATAGTATTAGAGGGAGCGATGATGCACCGAACACGAGTAGGCCTGGCGGGGCCATCATGACGACGTACGTCGCGCACGCCTTGGTCGAGGGGTTCCCGGGGAAGTCGGGCTCACACGGTGCCTTCGGATGGAGCAGTTTGTGGCTGCTCGATGATGGGACGCGTCGGGTGCTCGTCGATGCTGGCCAGCCCGCGTACATCCCGTTGATCCACGAGGGCCTCGCCCGGCTCGGGCTCGAGGCGGCGGACGTCACGGATGTCGTGCTCACGCATCTGCACTGGGACCACGTGGCGAACTTCACGATGTTCGCGAATGCCACGACATGGGTCGGAGAAGCCGAGCTCGCCTGGGCGGCCGACCAACCCGCGGGAACGAAGTTCATCCCTGACCTGCATGTGCAGGAGCTGGTGCGTCGCAAGGAAGGCGTCGAGCGGATGGCGCCCGAGCAGGAGATCCTGCCGGGGATTCACACGATCGCCAGCCCCGGGCACACACCGCACCACCTCGCGTTCTTCACCGAAGCCTCGGGGTCGAGCATGCTCTTCGCCGGCGACGCGGTGAAGAACGTCTTCGAGCTCGCCACGTCGCGGGTCGACTCGACGATGGACGAAGCGCAGAGCGTGTCGACGATCGATCGGCTGCGCTCGCTCCTCGTCGATACCTCGGGTGTGCTGCTGCCCGGTCACGATGTCGGCTTGACCATCGTGGGTGGCGAAGTGCGACGGGTGCGTCCGCAGCGCGCGGACATCGGATACTTCGCCGACGGCGGCGGCGAGCAGGACCGAAGCATCGGCTGATGCCGCTGCCGACGAAGGGATGGACATGACGACAGTGCTCTACACCGGCGGAACCGGTCGGATGGGACGGGTGATCCGGGAGGGCCTCCAGGGTCGCTACGACCGCGTGGTGCTCTACGCGAGAAGTACCCCCGACGAGCCGCTGCACGAGTCGGAGGAGGTCGTGGTCGGCGAGCTCGCAGACCTCGACAGCCTCGTGGAGGCGGCGTCTGGAGTGGATGTCATCGTCCATCTCGCCGGGATCGCCGACGAGGCGACGTACGAGCAGATCCGCGACTCCAACATCGACGGGACTTACAGCGTCTACGAGGCGGCACGCCGAGCGGGGGTGCGCAGAGTCGTGTACGCGAGCTCCAATCACATCGTCGGATTCCACCCAGCCGATGAGGTCCTCGACGAGACGGCGCCGCTCCGGCCCGATAGCTACTACGGCGTCTCCAAGGCGTTCGGAGAAGCGCTGGCCAGCCTGTACCACGACAAGTGGGGCGTGGAGTCGGTGCTGCTCCGGATCGGCACGTTTAGGCCGGCACCGGAGGACCGGCGCCAGCTCGCGCTCTGGCTCAGCTGGCCCGACGGCGTCGAGCTGCTGCGGTGCTCGATCGAGAGCGGTCCGGTCGGGTGCCAGGTCGTGTACGGCGTCTCCGCCAACTCTGAGCGTTGGTGGAACGGAGAGGCGGGCTGGACCGCGATCGGATTCGTGCCTAAGGACGATGCCGCAGCCCACGCGGAGGGTGTCGACCACGACGCCCCCGCCCCCACGCACCACGGCGGCGGCTTCACCGCAGCCAACTATGAGGGAGGGATCTGGTGAGCACCACCGAAGCATCGGTCGACGTCCTGATCACGACCGCGTTCCTGCTCCCGGGGGATGATGTGGACCAGGCTCTGCGAGCCGCCGGACTGCGCGTCCGTCACGAGCCGGATCTCGACGCCATCGCCGACAGCGAGCGGGCGAAACTGCTGTCGGGGGCCCGAGCGATCATCGCGGGCACGAAGCCGCTGACCGCTCAGGACATCGCGCACGCCGGGCGGCTCGAGATCATCGTGCGGACAGGGGTCGGATACGACAGCGTCGACGTCGGTGCTGCCAGCGCGCGCGGCATCCCCGTCTGCATCACGGCCGGTGCGAATCGTCAGGCCGTAGCCGAGCACGTGTTCACGCTGATGCTGGCCGTCGCGCGTCGTGTGCCGGAGAATGTCAGCAGTCTCGCTGCCGGCCGCTGGCAGCAGCTGACCGGGCGCGAGCTCCGGGGCTCGACGCTCGGGATCCTCGGCCTCGGCTCCATCGGCAAGGCGGTCGCCACGATCGCCGCGGGCTTCGGCATGCGCGTCGTCGCGTACGACCCGTACTTCGACGAGGAGTTCGCCGCCGCCAACGGTGTGGTGCGCGCCGAGCTCGACCACGTCCTGGCGCAGTCGGACTTCGTCACACTGCACCTGTTCCTCGATGACTCGACGCGCAACCTGATCGACGCCGAGCGGCTGCGGCTGATGAAGAGCGACGCGATCGTGGTGAACACCGCCCGCGGCGGCATCGTCGACGAGGATGCGTTGGTCGACGCTGTACGCAGCGGTGTGATCGGAGGCGCGGCGCTAGACGTGTTCGCGGTCGAACCGCTGCCCCAGGACAGCCCGCTCCTGCACACGCCTGGCATCCTCACCACCACGCACGTGGCCGGTGCGACCCGGGAGGCGCGCGGGGAGTCCGGGCGCATGGCTGCGGCAAACGTCATCTCCGTGCTCGGGGGCGGTGCGCCTCAGTTCGTCGTGAACCCGGAGCACCGCAAGGTCCCCGCATGATCCTCGAGACGACGGCGGGGGAGGTCCGGCTGGCGGCGAACCTCAAGTGGATGTACACCGAGCTGCCCTTCGAGCAGCGGTTCGAAGCCGCTGCTGAGTCCGGGTTCACCGGTGTCGAGTTCGCGTCACCCTACGAGCTGCCAGCAGCGCGCATCCGAGCGCTGCTCGATGAATCGGGACTCTCGCAGGTCCTGATCAACACCCCTGCCGGCGCCAAGGACTCGAGGACCTCCATGGGTGCGGCATGCGTTCCCGGTGCGCGAGAGGAGTTCCGCGCGGGCGTGGCTGCCGCACTGGACTACGCGGCCGTCCTCGGGACGCCGGTCGTCCACGTCATGGCCGGACTCCGCCCCGACGAGGTGGAGCCCGACCTCGCATTCGCGACCTACGTGGCGAACATCGGCTGGGCGGCAGAGCAGGCGCAGGCGAGCGGCGTGCGGATCGTGCTCGAGGCGATCAACAAGCGAGACCAGCCGCGCTACGGACTGGCCTCCATGGAGACAGCCGCGGCTGTCGCCGAGGCTGTCGGGCCCGCGACCGTCGGTGTGCTCTTCGACGTCTACCACGCGCAGGTCGATCGTGGGAACGTGATCGAGCGCTTCGAGCGCCTCCTGCCGCGCGTCGGGCACATCCAGATCGCGGACAATCCCGGTCGCGGAGAGCCAGGCACCGGCGAGATCGCGTTCGACCGGGTGCTTGCGCGCATCGCCGCGAGTACGTACACCGGCTGGATCGGATGCGAGTACGGGCCGATCGCCGGAACGGCGGACGGATTGCGCTGGACCGAGAGGATCACGGCATGAACCCCACGAAGATCGCGCTCATCAGCGCCACACCGCTCGCGATCGCTCCGGCCGCATCGGCGATCGACGCCGCCTTCCCGGACAGCACGGTCTGGAACCTGCTGGACGATCGGCTGCTCGCCGACGCGCAGGCCGAGGGTGGGATCACCGAGCCGCTGGCGGCGCGGATGGACCAGCTGATCGCGGCGGCGCTCGCCGGCGGAGCGGACGGCGTGCTGCTGACCTGCTCCCAGTACGGCGCGCGCGCTCAGCTGCGGGACCCCGAGACGGACGGGGTGGCCGTCCTGTCGGCCGATGGGCCGCTGTTCGACGAGGCGGTGGCGCTGCGGCCCTCGCGCGTGCTGCTCGTGGCATCGCTCGAGTCCGCCGCGGCGGACAGCGGCGATCGGCTCGCAGCGGCGTTCGCCGAGGCCAGTGCGAGCGCACGGATCTCCCCGCTCGTGGTGCCGTCGGCTGCGAAGCCCCTCGCCGCGGACGCCCTCACCGAGCAGCTCGTGACCGCGGTCACGTCGGTCGAGGAGCCGTACGACCTGATCGTGCTGGCGCAGTACTCGCTCGCGCCTGCGGCGGCCGCCCTGGCGGCGCGGTTCGGCGTTCCGGTCCTCGACGGGCCGAGCGCCGCAGCGCGCCGGCTCGCGGCCGAGATCGGCAGGGCGCGCGGATGATCGGCGTGATCGCTGACGACGTCACCGGCGCGACCGACGTCGCCGCGGCGCTCCGCCGCGCAGGGCTGCGGACGCTGCTGTCGCTGACCGTCGACATCGGCGAGCGCGTGACCGACGCCGACGCCGTCGTGATCGGGCTGAAGACGAGATCGGCTGCCATGCCCGACGCCGTCTCGCAGAGCCTGGCGGCGCTCGCGGCCTTGCGGCGGGCGGGAGCGGACACCTACTACCTGAAGTACTGCTCGACCTTCGACTCGACGGCCGAGGGCAACATCGGTCCCGTGACGGAAGCGCTCGCCGCCGAGCTCGGCGTGCGCCTGGTCGTCACGACCCCCGGTGCGCCCATGCACGGCCGCACCGTGTACCGCGGCCACCTGTTCGTCGGTGACGACCTGCTCCACGAGACCCACATGCGGGAGCATCCGATCACCCCGATGCTGGACTCCTCCGTCCCGAGGCTGCTCGCTCCGCAGGTGCGCGGAGAGGTCGGCATGCTGCCCCTCGAGACGGTGCGCGATGGAGCGCCTGCCGTCCGCTCCGGCATGGCCGCCGCCGAGAGCGCCGGCGTCGCGCACCTCGTGATCGACGCGGTCTCCGAGCAGGACCTCGCGACGGTCGCCGAAGCCGTCGAGGATGCGGTGCTGCTGGCTGGCTCCGCGGGCCTCATCGGAGCCATCGCGCTCCGCGGCTCCGGATCCGGTACCGCACCGCAGCATCCGCCGAAGGGTCGGACTGCGATCATCGCCGGGAGCTGCTCGCGACGCACGCTCGAGCAGATCGCGCGATTCCACGACAGCGGGCAGCCGAGTCATCGGCTCGTGGCCCAGCCGGGGGAGCGCGCGACCGATCTCGTCGCGACCGCACTCGCGTGGTGGGACGGCCAGCCCGACGGAGCCTCTGCACTCGTGTACTCGTCGAGCGCCGCGGAGCAGCGCGACGCCCGCATCCCTGACGCGGGAGCGCTGTACGAGGAAGCCGCGGCACGCATCGCGGTGGGACTCGTCGAGCGGGGCGTGCGCCGCATGGTCATCGCCGGTGGCGAGACGTCGGGCGCCGTCGTGGATGCACTCGGCGTGCGGACCGCGGTCGTGGGTGGTGAAGCCGCCGTCGGCGCTCCGTGGATCCATGAACCCGCGCTCGACCTCCACCTCGTCCTCAAGTCGGGCAACTTCGGCACCCCGGACCTGTTCGTCGATGTCGCCGAGAGCGGAGCGGTGTCATGACGGCCGAGGACGTGCGGCGGCAGGTGGAGCGAGTCGGACGCTCGATCCACCGACGCGGACTCACGCACGGCCGCACCGGGAACCTAGCGGTGCGCGACGGCGCGCACATCCTCGTGACCCCGACGGGCGTGAGCCTGGAACACGTCGCCGCCGACGAGCTGTCGGTGCTCGACGCCGACGGGCGCCACCTGGACGGCCCGCGACCGACGAAGGAGGCGTTCCTCCACATCGCGGTGCTGCGGATGCGGACCGACGCGAACGCCGTCGTCCACACGCACTCCCTGCATTCCGCCGCGCTCTCGTGCCTCGCGGGATTGGATCCCGAGCGGCCGCTGCCCCCACTGACCGCCTACTACGGCATGCGCGTCGGTGCGATGCGGCTGCTGCCCTACTTCGCGCCGGGGGATCCGGCGGCGACGGCCGCGGTCGAGGAGGCGGCTCGCTCGAGCCACGCCCTCCTGCTGCGCAACCACGGCCCGGTCGTGGCGGGCGCGGACCTCGACTCGGCGCTCGACGCGCTCGAGGAGCTCGAGCACACCGCGCAGATCTACTTCATCACCCGAGACCACCGGACGGCGCCGCTCACCGATGACCAGGTGGCCGCCTTCCTCACGCCCACCGACCACGGAAGCAGTACCCCGACATGATCACGCTCTACAGCGGCCTCGTCGTCAAGCAGCCGCTCATCGAATCGCTCATCCCCGAGTTCGAGGCCGCGACCGGGACGAGCGTCGAGCCGACCTTCGCGCCGACCTCCGTCATCCTCGAGCGGATCGACGCGGGCGAGCGCCCAGACATGGTGCTGGGCGTGGCCGCGTCGGTCCACGGCCTCGCCGACGCGGGGATCCTCGACGACGGCGCGGTGTCCGAGATCGCGGTCTCGGCGGTGGGCTTCGCGCGACTCCCAGGCACCGCGGAACCCATCGACGGGTCCGCTGAGGCGTTCCTCGACTACCTGCTGGCGGCGAGGGCCGTCGCGTACTCGCTGTCCGGCGCGAGCGGGCTGCACTTCGCCGAGATGCTGCGGAGCCGCGCGCTGCTCGACCGCGTCGACGAGCGCGCGATCCGATTCCCCGAGGGCCTCACCGCCGAAGCCCTGATCGACGGCCGCGCCGAGGTCGCGATCCAGCAGGTGAGCGAGCTGCGGTCGGTCGGGGGTCCACACATCGTCGAGCCGATCCCGCACGCGCTGCAGTCGTACGCGCGGTTCGCGATCGGCGTCAGGCCCGCGGCTCCGGAGGCGGCGAACGCGTTCGCGGCCTTCATGTCGGGTCGAAGCGCACGGACCGCCTTCGAGGCCGTCGGCCTCAGCGCGCCGGCAGCGCAAGCAGGCACACCGCGAATGGAAGGATGAAGAGGATGCGAAAAGTGATCGTGGACACCGACACCGGTGTGGATGACGCATTGGCGCTGATGATCCTGGCGGCCGATCCCGAGGTCGAGATCCTCGCAGTGGTGAGCGTGTTCGGCAACTGCCACGGCGATCGCGCCGCGGACAATGCGCGCTTCGTGCTCGACACGTGCGGTCGGCAGGACGTGCCCGTCTACCGCGGCGCGGACGAGCCGCTCGAGCAGGAGCTGCAGCTCTCCTCGGGCGTGCATGGGGACGACGGGTTCGGGAACACCGGGCTCCGACCCGAGGTCTCGGTCCCCGAGGAGCCCAACGGCGTCCCCATCATCGTGGATCTCGTCAACGCGCACGAGGGCGAGATCGACTACCTCGCGCTCGGCCCGCAGACGAACCTCGCGCTCGCGCTGCGATCGGACCCGCAGCTGCTGCAGAAGCTCCGGTCCACGACGATCGTGGGCACGCTCGGTCCCGCGCTCTGGAACGACACCGAACCGTGGGCCGATCGCCGGTTCAAGGTCTCGCGCGATCCGAACGTCTCCTTCGACATCGACGCCGCCGAGGCCGTGGCAGGCCACGAGGGCGATGTGACGTGGTGCGGTCCTTACGTCACCCGCCAGGCGCTCGTCCCCGAGGCATTCTTCATCGACATCGCGGAGTCGACCGGTGCCGCGCCGGCACAGCTCATCACGGCGATCAGCCGCGACTACGCCGGGTTCTACTCGCGGTCGTACGGGCGACCCGCCGATGCCCGCGTGATGGGCATCAACGACAGCCTCGCTGTGGCGACGCTCCTGCGCCCCGAGCTCGTGGCCGCTTCGGTCCGCCGCCCGCTGCAGACATTCGAGGACGACGCGACCGGTGCCAGGTTCCTCGCCGGCGTCCACCCTCGTCCGAACGAGACGCGCCCGCAGCATCGAGTCATCGTCGACATGGACTTCTACGGCGTCATGGACCTGATCGACGCCACGCTGCGGCGACCGCTGCCGTGGCGCTGATTCCCGCTATCGCTTCCAAAATCGTATAGCGCTCGCTATAGTATTTAGATCCGACCCTCCTCCCGAGGAGAGACGAGCAGAGCAAAGGAGCTCCGAATGTCCAAGATCGACGACTTGGCACCCGCGACCCCGGCCGGGGCCGCGACTGTGAAGGAGCGGAGCCACTCCAGGCTGCTCTTCGCCCTCAGCGCCGGTCACGCGCTGGAGTGGTACGACTGGGCGATGTTCGGGCTGCTGTCCGTCTACATCGGCCAGGCGTTCTTCCCGGGCGCCGACCCGGTCGCGTCCACGCTGAACTCGCTCGCGGTCTTCGCGGTCGGCTTCGTCGCGCGGCCGATCGGCGGCGTGCTGCTCGGCTTCGTCGCCGACCGGGTCGGCCGCAAGCCGGTCATGATCGGGGCGGTCGGCGTGATGGCGGCGGGCAGCCTCGTGATCGGCGTGCTCCCGACGCACGAGACCATCGGGATCTGGGCGGGCATCATCGTGCTCCTCATGCGCATCCTGCAGGGCTTCTCCGCAGGAATCGAGGGGTCGCTCGGCGCCGCGTACGGGGTGGAGCTCGTGCCCAGCCGGCCCGGCTTCGTCGCCGGCTTTATGGCGATCTTCAACAACCTCGGCAACATGCTGGCGCCCCTGACGGCGTTCATCACGACCGCTCTGATCGGCGCGGAGGGGATGGCGGACTACGGCTGGCGCATCCCGTTCATTATCGGGGGACTGCTCGGCTTCATCGTGCTCTGGCTCCGCCGTGCGCTGCCTGAGTCTCTGCCGGCATCCCGGCGCGGAGGCGCTGCTCAGGGCGCGAGCACCGAGAACCAGGGGGTCTGGCAGGGTGTGCGCAAGTACTGGCTCAGCATCCTCGCGGTCATCTTCATCGTGGGAGCCATCCAGGCGTACAACTACACCTGGCTCGCGGGTCTGCCGTCGCTCGCGACGGGCACGTACAGCGAAGACCCCACCGGCGTGTTCGGCGTGGCGACGTCGGTCGGCGTCGTGCTGACGCTCGGCGCGTGGGTGCTCAGCCGAGTGCTCGACAAGTGGGACCTCTCGCGCTGGTTCGTCATCGGCCGACTGCTGACGATCCCTTCGATCTTCCTCGTACTGCTGTACTCGGGCAACGGCGTCGGAGCCCTCGCCACGGTGATGCTCGGTGGCTCGCTGATCCTGCTGCTCAACATGACGATCTTCAGCACCGTCGCCAACCTGATGGTGCCGCAGTACTGCCGCGGCACCGCGGTCGGGCTCGGCTACGGCATCGGCGTCGCCGTGTTCGGCGGGACGGCGTCCTACCTGTTCGTGTTCCTCCAGAGCAACGGCCTGCCTTGGGCGTTCCCGACCTACGTCGCCACGCTGTGCGCGATCAGCGTCGTGCTCTACCTGCTCGCCAAGCGTCAGAACGGCGTTTTCAAGGGCGACAAGTAGCGACGAAGCGACGACGATGCCGGCCCGCGCTCGCGGGCCGGCATCGTCGTCTTGCGAGCGGGTCGTGACCGGTTGTCGCCCTCAGGCGGTGCGGACGCTCCCGCTGACCGGCTCTTCGATCGCGAGCGCGTCGACGAGCGTGCGGTGACGGGCTCGCTCGATGTGGTCGCTCATGAGCTCGGCCGCGAGCTCCGCGTCGCCCCGCTGGATGGCTCGGAGGATCGCCCGGTGCTCCTGCGCGGCCTCGACCGCGTGCGTGCGACCCGCTCGACCGCTCAATCGGAACCGCTGCAGCTGGCTTCCCAGGGCAGTGAACGCGCGATGTGTGAAGGGGTTGCCGGACTGCAGGCTGATGAGCGTGTGGAACGCGTCATCCGCCACCCAGCTCTCCTTGAGCGACTCGGGATCCGCGACCTCGCCCGCACGCTCCATCGTGGCGATGGTCTCGGCCAGCCGGTCCAGGAACTCGTGCGACGCATGAGCCACCGCCGCGGCGGCGAGCGCAGGCTCCAGCACCTGACGCGCATCCATCTGCTCGGAGACCTGCTCGGGCGTCAGTAGCGGCGACACCTCATAGCCGCGCACGGCATGCCGCCGCACGAACCCCGTCGGCTCCAGGCGAGCGAGCGCCTCGCGGATCGGCGTCGGTGAGAGACCGAGCTCGCGGGAGAGCCCGCCGATGTTCAGCCGATCGCCGGGGGAGAGCTCCCCGCCGATCATCCGGAGGAGGAGCGCCTCGTAGGCCCGGTCCGACAACGGGACGCGGGTGGATCGCCGTCGCGACGGCGGCACGCGGCTCTCGGGCACTCGGACTCTCCTCGGTGGTGTTGCAACGAACCTACTGCGTGGTGCACGGCGGACAGCGCGAGAGGGGCCCGCGCTGTGCGCGCGGGCCCCTCTCGTCGGTCGTGCTCAGGCCGCCTTCTGCTGCTCCTTGCCGGAGCGCCACAGCTGGACGAACTCGCGAGTCAGCTCGCCGCTGACGGGGAGGTCCATGTCGTGGTCCTTCTTCGAGCCCCAGCCGAACACCGCGCCGTCGGCGACGGCGCCGTAGTTCGCGGCATGCTCGGCGGTCATGCCCGAGCCGAGCACGATCGGAGCGTCCTCGATCGCGTCCTTGATCTGGTTGACGCGCTCGATGCTGGCCGGCTCGCTCGAGTCGTGACCCGCGAGGATGATCGCGTCCGCGCCGCCCCGCTTGAGCATGTCGCCCGCGATGACCGGCACCGGCCGGTCGACGAGCGGCATCGCGTGCTTCGTGAGGAGGTCAGCGAGGGTCAGGATGTGCTCCCCGTCGATGGCCTTCTTGTAGCGCGCGACGGCGTACGCCTCGCTGTTGATGATGCCCTGATCCGTGACTGCTGCGTCGGTCAGGATGTTCAGGCGGATGAACTGCGCGTCCACCGCGGCAGCGATGCCGAGGGATGCCTTCCACGAGTTGCGGAGGATGTTGATGCCGAGCGGCACGTCCGTGTGGCGCGCGACCTCCCGCGCGACGACCGCGGCTGCCGCGACCGTCTCGGGCTCGGTGGTCATCGGGTAGAAGGGGTAGTCGTGGAAGTTCTCGACGAGCAGCGCGTCGACTCCGCCCTCGGCGAGCGTCGTGGCGTCCTGCACAGCGCGATCGATGACGTCGTTCAGCTTGCCAGAGAAGCCGGGTGCACCGGGGAGCGCCAGCATGTGGACCATGCCGAGGACGGGTGCCTTGCCGCCGAAGACGCCGTCGAAGCGGGCGCGGTAATTGTTGCTCATGGGTTGTTCTCCTCAGGGGGGCCAGGGCTGGACAGCCGTCGTTGACTGCCACCGCGGCGGTGGACTGGTGATGAGCACCATCGGCCCGAGGGCGTCTGGCGTGGCGAGAGGAGGTGCTCGAACTGCGCAGCGCTCCTCGCGTCACTTCAAATAATATTCGTAAGCGGGCGGATGTCAAGCGGTTGGAGGCGCGCTCGGGAACTACCGGTGGAGCAGCGGTCTCCCGCCGGGTCCCGAGCGCTTGTCAGCGAGGGCTCTCGCGATCGCACCGCCGAGTCGGACGTTGTTGCGGTACGCGGCGACATTCACCTCGAGGCTCAAGCCTTTCGTCGCCTGCTGGACGAAGTCGAGCAGGAACGGCGTGGTGTCCTTGCCGGTGATGCCTGCCGCGGCTGCAGCGCGTCGCGCATCCGTGAGCGCATGCGCCAGCAGATCGGGCTGCAGCTGCTCGTCCACCGGCAACGGGTTCGCGACGAGCAGTGCCGCGGAGATGCCGAGGGCGTCGCGGCTGACCGCGACGGCGGCGATCTGCTCCGGCGTGTCGACGGAGTGCTCGATGTCGAAGCCCGAGTCGGACACGAAGAAGCCCGGATAGTTGGTGGTGCGATAGCCGACGACCGGGATGTTCAGGCTCTCGAGGCGCTCGAGCGTCAGGCCGATGTCGAGGATGGACTTCACGCCGGCGCTCACGACCACCACCGGGAGGCTCGCGAGCGCGCGGAGGTCGGCCGACTCGTCGAAGGTCGTCTCCGCGCCGCTGTGGACGCCGCCGAGCCCGCCGGTGGAGAACACCGAGATCCCCGCCGCGTGGGCCGCGAAGGCGGTCGCGGCGACCGTGGTGCCAGCGTGGAGACCCTTCGCGGCGGCGATGGGAAGGTCGCGGATGCTGGCCTTGACGACCGGTTCGCGACCTTCGGCGAGTCGTTCGATCTCGTCCTCCGACATGCCGACCACGAGCTGGCCGCGCACGACGCCGACGGTCGCGGGCGTGATGCCGTCCGCGCGCAGCGCTGCCTCCGCCTCGATCGCCACCCGCAGGTTGCGGGGCCGCGGCAGCCCATGGGTGAAGATCGTCGACTCGAGGGCGACGACCGGCGCGCGCGCGGCGATTGCCGCTGCGACCTCGTCGGAGATGCGGGTGATCACGTCGATTCCTCTCTGGCTCCTGCAGCCCAAGCCTAGGAGCGGGTTCCGCTGCGGTCGCGGGATAGCGTTCGATCATGGGTTTCACGCTGCGCCAGGCCGAGGTCTTCGTCGCAGTCGCCGACACCCTGCACTTCGGCAGGGCAGCCGTGGGCCTCGGCATCTCTCAGGCGACCGCGAGCCAGGAGGTCAGGCGCCTTGAGATCGCGCTCGGCCTCACCCTCCTGCAGCGGTCGACGCGGTCCGTGACGCTGACTCCGGCCGGAGCGGCGGTGCTGGTCGAGGCTCGCAAGCTCCTGCGCGCAGCCGCAGCCGTCGCTGACCGAGCAGCGCTCTTCCGCGACGCGTACTTGAACCGACTGCGCATCGTCGCGTCGCCGAGCGCCGTGAACCTCCTGTTGCCGCGCGCGATCAAGGCGTCGGAATCCGTCATGCCCACCATCAGCATCGAAGAGGTTGCGGTCGAGAGCGGAGAGGTCTCGGCGGAGGTCGCCGCGCGCGGCGCCGACGTCGGCATCGGCAGGTTCCTAGAGGCGCCGGAAGGCTACGTCCACGAGACCCTCGGCGAGGAGCAGCTCTTCGTCGCGCTCAGCGATTCCCATCCGCTCGCCGGAGCGGCCGCGCTGCATCTGTCCCAGCTCCAGGATCTGCCGCTGCTGCTCTGGCCGCGCGAGCACGCACCCCGCTACTACGACGCGCTGCTGCGGCTGTGCGCCGACGACGGGCTCACACCGCTCGTCCTCGTGAGCCCCCCGCGCATCGTCGGCTCGCGGCTGTACCTCATCGCCGAAGCCCGGGCGTTCTCGCTCGTCCCGCAGTCGACGGTCCCCTTCTTGCCCGCCGGCGTGCAGGGCGTCGAGCTGTCACGACCGACGACCCTGCCCCTCGAGGTCATCCGCCGACTCCGCGACCCGCGCGAGCACGTCGCGAGCTTCCTCGACATCCTCCGCACCGAGGCCGGAAGGCTGCGCCCGGCCGCGCGCGGAGGCGAGTGATGCGCTCGCGAGCAGCACCGAGACGCCGCACGTCACGATGAGCGCCCACGTGCCGATGACGTAGCCCTGCGCATCCACGAGCGCTCCGACGAGTGCCGTCGCGAGCGACTGGCCGACGACGAGGCACGCCGACATCGACGCCATGACCGTGGTCTTGCGAGTGGCGGGCGACGCGGCATTGGCCAGGCTGAACAGCGCGACGAGCATCACGCCGATGCCGCAGCCCTCGACGAACAGGGCGATGCCGATGGCCGGCAAGGAGTCGAGGCTCGGCAGCAGTGCGACGGCCACGAAGGCGATCCCGCCGAACAGCAGCCATCGACCAGCGGCGCCGAAGCGAGGCAGCAATCGGCCCATGATGAGGGCCGACACGATGGAGCCGACGCTCATGACGCCGTACAGGAGACCGGTCGCGTCTTCGACCCCTCGGCTCTGCATCGAGCCCGTGAGTGAGGTGAGCGTCGCGCCGAACGCTGCCCCGACCAGGAGCATGCCCGCAAAGAACCACAGGAGCGTGGGGGAGAGCCGCTCGCGCCCGCCGCTGTTCGGCAAATCGCGCCGCAGCGCGAGCACGACGGAGCGGTGCGTCGCGAAGGTGATCACGATCGTCAGATTGAGCGCTGCTGCGACCACGAGCGGCGCCCACGATCCCGCCAGCAGCGCAGCCAGGCTGACCAGGATCGGACCGAGCACGAACGCCGCCTCATCGGCGACCGACTCGTGAGTCATGGCTCCCGTCATCGGTACGGACGCGGTCGGTGCGCCGCCGCGCTCGAGACCGGCCACCACTCTCGAGCGCGACATCGGAGCGACCTGAGGTGAGGTCAGCCCGATGGCTCCGGACGCCATGAGGATCACCGCGAGCGGCGCATCGGATGCGGCGAGGGCGACGAACGAGCCCAACGCAGCGGCATTGAGTGCTGAGAGCGCGATGAGCAGTCGCCGCTGGCCTCGTCTGTCGACCCATCCGCCCACGAAGGGCGCGGCGACGGCCGTCGCCAGACCAGCGGCGGCGGAGGCGAGCCCGGCGTCGGCGAGGGCATGGCCATAGCCGACCAGGGTCGTCAGCGTGCCGACGACGGTCATCGCGAACGGCAGCCTGGCGAGGAAGGCGATGAGCAGGAACCGCCGACCCATGACCGTCGTGATGGTGAGGGTCGTACTGGCGCGATGGCCGATCGGGGCGCTGGCTCGGTGGAGTGTCACGCTCGCCAGCCTAAGCCGGATTCATAGGCAACAACCGGCTTCTATTGTCGGATTAATCGCTTATCACAATAGATAAACGCTGCCGAGCCGGCGCCCACCGGCGACTGCTGGACGTCGTCCTCCACAGGCACAGGCAGCACGCGCGCGCCGTCGGCATCGCCTGCCGCATGCTCGCCCCGACAGGAAGGGAGGCGAGCATGCGGATGCTCGAGAGGCTCGTGCACGAGGAGGACGGCGCGGCGACCGCCGAGTACGTCATCGCCACGATGGCGGCGGTCGGATTCGCGGGGCTGCTGGTGGTGATCCTGCGCTCACCGGAGGTGCGCGCGATGCTCACCGACATGGTCGAGCGTGCGCTCACCGTGCAGTAGCCGGCGCGATCAGCGCGGCGAGCTCGGCGCGGTCACCGCCGAGCTCGCGGCAGCCCTGCCCGCCGCCGTGCTGGCGATCGGGATCGCGGTCGGGGCGGTCGCCGCGGCGGCGGGGCAGGTGGGGCTCGAGCAGTCCGCTGGCGCCGCCGCACGCGCGGCCGGCCGCGGCGACGACGCGGCGCGCTACGCCGACGGCGCGCGCCTCCAGCTCGAGCGGCAGGGAGAGCTCGTGTGCGCGACGCTGTCGAGGCAGGCGCTCGGCGGTGCGCTGACGCTCACGGCGCGCAGCTGCGCGCATGCGGGTGGGCGGTGATGTGGTCTCGACACGGCCCTGCTGGCCTGCTCGACGAGCTCGGCGCGGGCGCCGCGCTCGCGCTCGCGAGCGCCACCGGGGCCCTCCTGCTCGGCATGCTCGTCGTCGGCGCCGGCACCGCCTCGATCGCGCAGGCACGGGCGGCCGCGGCGGCGGATGCGGCCGCGCTCGCGGCCGCCGACGCGGTGGCCGGCTACGCCGACGGCAGCCCGTGCGGGCTCGCCCAGGCGGTCGCTGCGGCGAGCGGGGCGAGGCTCGACTCCTGCCTCGTCGACGGCCTCGACGCCCGCGTGACGACCGCCGTCGCGGTCGGCCCGCTCACCGCATCCGCCGCCGCCATCGCGGGCCCGCCCGCAGTGAGCGCACCATGACACCGTGTGTATTGTGGCGAGGCATGGCCCGGTCGGGCCGACAACCCCCGAAGAAGAAGCAGTGAGCGTGAGCATGGGCAAGAAGCTCGTCATCGTCGAGTCCCCGGCGAAGGGCAAGACGATCGAGCGGTACCTCGGCGAGGGATACCAGGTGCTGGCCTCCGTCGGCCACATCCGCGACCTCGTGAGCCCGCGCGACCTGCCCGCCGAGCTGAAGAAGGGGTCGTACGGCAAGTTCGCCGTCGACGTCGACAACGGGTTCGCGCCGTACTACGTCGTCAGCGACGAGAAGAAGAAGACGGTCGCCGAGCTCAAGCGCGCGCTCAAGGACGCCGACGAGCTCATTCTCGCGACGGATGAGGACCGCGAGGGCGAGGCCATCGCGTGGCACCTGCTCGAGGTGCTCAAGCCCAAGGTGCCCGTGAAGCGGATGGTGTTCCACGAGATCACCGAGGACGCGATCGAGCAGGCCAAGGACTCGATGCGCGAGCTCAACATGCCGCTCGTCGACGCGCAGGAGACCCGCCGCATCCTCGACCGCCTGTACGGCTACGAGGTCAGCCCGGTGCTGTGGCGCAAGGTGCGGCAGGGCCTGTCGGCCGGCCGCGTGCAGTCGCCGACCGCGCGCCTCATCGTCGACCGCGAGCGCGAGCGCATGGCGTTCGTCTCGGCCGGCTACTGGAGCCTGAGCGCGCAGTTCGAGGCCGCCGGTGCCCGCTTCGGCGCGCGCCTCGTGCGGCTCGACGGCGCCCGCGTCGCCACCGGCTCGGACTTCGACGACCGCGGCCAGATCAAGGGCGTGCGCACCGTGCTCGACGCCGAGGGCGCCGAGGCGCTCGCGACCGAGCTCGAGCGCGGCGACTTCGCGGTCTCCGGCGTCGAGTCGAAGCCGTACCGCCGCCGCCCGTCGGCGCCCTTCACGACCTCGACGCTGCAGCAGGAGGCGGGCCGCAAGCTCAAGCTCTCCGCGAAGCAGACGATGTCGGTCGCCCAGTCGCTCTACGAGCAGGGCTACATCACCTATATGCGCACCGACTCGCCGTCGCTGTCGGCGCAGGCCATCGCGGCGGCTCGAGCGCAGGCGACGAGCCTCTACGGTCCCGGCTCGATCCCTGCCGCGGCGCGGCACTACGCGGGCAAGTCGAAGTCGGCGCAGGAGGCCCACGAGGCGATCCGCCCCTCCGGCGAGGCGTTCCGCACGCCGCGCGAGGTGAAGGGCTCGCTCACGCCCAACGAGCAGCGCCTGTACGAGCTGATCTGGAAGCGCACGGTCGCGAGCCAGATGATCGACGCGACCGGGCAGACGGCGACCATCACGATCGCCTCCGGCAAGACCAGCCGCGGCATCGCCGAGTTCACCGCCTCCGGCACCGTCATCACCGAGCCGGGCTTCCTGCAGGCGTACGAGGAGTCGTCGGATGCTGCCAGGTACGCCGACGAGGCGGCCGACTCGCAGGGCGAGGCCACGCTGCCCGACGTCAAGCAGGGCGACCCGCTCGGCCTCGCGGAGCTCGAGCGCAAGGAGCACGCCACCACGCCGCCCCCGCGCTACACGGAGGCGAGCCTCGTGAAGGCGCTCGAGGAGCTCGAGATCGGCCGCCCCTCGACGTACGCGTCGATCATCGACACCATCGTGCGCCGCGGCTTCGTCACGCAGCGCGGCGGCGCGCTCGTGCCGAACTGGATCGCGTTCTCGACCATCAAGCTGCTCGAGGACAACCTCGGCGACTACGTCGACTACGACTTCACCGCCGAGATGCTCGCCGACCTCGACCGCATCGCCGACGGCGAGCTCGACCGCCAGGAGTGGCTGCAGCGCTTCTACTTCGGCAGCGGGGAGCGGCCCGGCCTGCAGAGCACCGTCGCCAACCTCGGCGACATCGACGCGCGCGCCGTCAACTCGATCCCCGTCGCAGAGGGCGTCACCCTCCGGGTCGGCCAGTACGGTCCCTACCTCGAGGGCACGGGCGCCGACGGCGAGGTCAAGCGGGCCAACATCCCCGAGGACCTCACGCCCGACCAGCTCACGCCAGAGAAGGCTGCGGAGCTGTTCTCGGCCGAGCCGGTGCAGGACCGCGTGCTCGGCCAGCACCCGGAGACGGGCCTCGACGTGGTCGTGAAGAACGGCCGCTTCGGCCCGTACATCGAGGAGTCGCTGCCGGTCGAGCTCGACGACGAGGGCAAGCCGGTCGCCCCCAAGAAGGGGAAGGCCGCGCCCAAGCCGCGCCGCGCATCCCTCTTCAAGACCATGGAGCCCGAGTCGGTCGACCTCGAGACCGCCCTCAAGCTGCTGAGCCTGCCGCGCGTCGTGGGCGTCGACCCCGAGTCGGGCGTCGAGATCACCGCGCGGCCCGGCCGCTACGGGCCGTTCCTCTCGAAGGGCACGGACACCCGCTCGCTCGAGGAGGAGGATCAGATCTTCTCGATCACGCTCGAGCAGGCGGTCGAGCGGTTCGCGCAGCCGAAGTACGGCGCGCGCAAGGCCGCGAGCGCGCTGAAGGAGTTCGACGCCGACCCCGTGTCGGGCAAGCCCGTGAAGGTGCGCGACGGCCGCTTCGGGCCGTACGTCACCGACGGCGAGACGAACGCGACCATCCCGCGCGGCGAGGACGTCGAGGGGATCACGTTCGAGCGCGCCATCGAGCTGCTGCAGCTCAAGCGCGAGAAGGGCCCGGCCAAGAAGCCCGTGCGCAAGGCGGCCGCGAAGAAGCCGGCAGCGAAGAAGCCGGCCGCGAAGACGACGGCCGCCAAGAAGCCGGCGGCCAAGAAGCCGGCAGCGAAGGTGAAGCCGGCGTCGAGCGCCGACGCGTCGTGACCGGCGCGTTCATCACGCTCGAGGGCGGCGACGGCTCCGGCAAGTCGACGCAGGCGCAGCTGCTGCAGGCGTGGCTCGAGGGCCGCGGTCGCACCGTCGTGCGCACGCGCGAGCCCGGGGGCACCGCGCTCGGCGTCGAGATCCGCAGGCTGGTGCAGCACACGGAGGGCCACGTCGCCCCGCGAGCCGAGGCGCTGCTCTACGCGGCCGACCGAGCCCACCACGTCGCCACCCTCGTGCGCCCGGCGCTGGAGCGCGGCGAGGTCGTGCTGCAGGACCGCTACCTCGACTCCTCCGTCGCGTACCAGGGCGCGGGCCGCGAGCTCGACGGCGCGCAGATCCGCGACCTGTCGCTCTGGGCCGCCGACGGCCTGCTGCCCGACCTGACGATCCTGCTCGACCTCGACCCGACCGCCG
This sequence comes from Agrococcus sp. DT81.2, assembly GCF_049844935.1. Lineage (NCBI taxonomy): Bacteria > Bacillati > Actinomycetota > Actinomycetes > Micrococcales > Microbacteriaceae > Agrococcus > Agrococcus sp. DT81.2. Next base: position 225,707 of record NZ_JBNCLZ010000003.1, read on the forward strand.
GCCGCGCGCGGATGGCGGCCCGCGAGGACGCACCGTACGACCGGCTCGAGGAGGCGGGGGAGGCGTTCGCCGAGCGCGTGCGCGCGGCGTACCTCGAGCTCGCGGCGGCCGAGCCCGACCGCTTCGCCGTGGTCGACGCATCCGGCACCCCCGACGAGGTGCACGAGCGCGTCGTGTCGCACGTGCGTGCGATGCTCGACGCTGACCGCTGATCGGCCGATGACGGCCACGGACGAGGGGATGCGGATGGCGACCGGGTGGGATGCGATCGTCGGGCAGGCCGACGCCGTCGCCCAGCTGCAGCGCGCCGCGGCCGTGGACCCGGGATCCGACGACGAAGGCGACCGCTCCGGTGCGATGACGCACGCGTGGCTGCTGACCGGCCCGCCGGGGTCGGGCCGCTCCAACCTCGCCTATGCCTTCGCGGCCGCGCTGCTGTCGCCGCCGTCGGGCATCGATGAGCGCGTGGCGACCCTGGTCGAGGCCCGCACCCACCCCGACCTCGTGACGCTCTCGACCGAGGGCGTGCTCATCACGATCGCGCAGGCCCGCTCGGTCGTGCAGCGCGCGTCGCTCGCGCCGTCGAGCGCCCGCTACCGGGTGATCGTCGTCGAGGACGCCGACCGGATGGCGGAGCGCACGTCGAACGCGCTGCTGAAGGCTCTGGAGGAGCCGCCGCCCGAGACGGTGTGGATCCTGTGCGCGCCGAGCGAGGCCGACCTGCTGCCGACCATCCGCTCGCGAGTCCGCACGCTGACCCTGCAGGTGCCCGACCCGCGCGAGGTGGCGCAGCTGCTCGTCGAGCGTGACGGCGTCTCGCCGGAGGTCGCGGAGCGCGCGGCGCGCGAGGCGCAGAGCCACATCGGCATGGCGCGCAGGCTCGCGACGAGCGACGAGGCCCGCGCGCGCAGGGCCGAGACGCTGCAGATCGCCATGCGGGTGTCGACCGCGGCGTCCGCGGTGCTCGCCGCCGCCCGCTACGTCGAGATCGCCACGGCCGACGCCGATGCGCTCTCCGCCGAGAAGGACGAGGCGGAGCGTGCGCAGGCGCTGCACCAGCTGGGGATCGAGCCGGGCGGCACCGTGCCGCCGGCGCTCCGCCGTCAGCTGAAGGAGCTCGAGGACGCGCAGAAGCAGCGCGCGAAGCGCGGCATGCGCGACGGCGTCGACCGCATCCTCGTCGACCTGCTCTCGCTCTACCGCGACATCCTCATGACGCAGCTCGGCGTCGGTCGCGAGCTCGTCAACGAGGCGATGCGTCCGACGGTGCTCGCTGCCGCGGACTACCTGCAGCGCGCCGCCGTGATCGACGTGCTCGACAGCATCCGCGTCGCGCGCGAGCGCATCGAGGCGAACGTGCCGCCGGTGCTCGCGCTCGAGGCGATGCTCGTGCGGGCGGCCCGCGCGGCGCAGCGCCGCTGACCCTGCCTCGAGGCACCCTCGTCGTCGGTGCTTCGTCATAGCCGCGACGCGTACCGTTGGCGGCATGCCCCGCACCCGCCGCCGCCTCGCAGCCCTGGCAGCCGTCGCCGCGACGGCGATCGCGCTCAGCGGGTGCGTCGTCCTGCCGTCCCCGCCGCCCGCGCTCGCCCAAGCGCCGACCTGGCTGCCGACAGGGGAGGACGTGGCGCCCGGGCTCGAGGGCTACTTCGAGCAGGACGTCGACTGGCAGCACTGCGGCGACCAATGGTGCGGCACCGTGCGCGCGCCGATGGACTGGTTCGCCGTCGGCCCAGAGTCGATCGATCTCGCCGTCACCATCGCGCCGGCGACCGGTGAGCGCCGCGGGGCGATCCTCTACAACCCTGGCGGGCCCGGCGCATCCGGGGTCGAGTACGTGCAGCAGTACGCCGACTACCTGCTGCGTCCAGAGGTGCGCGAGCACTACGACCTCGTCGGGTTCGACCCCCGCGGCGTCGGTGCCTCCACGCCCATCTCCTGCTACGACGATCCGCGCGAGCTCTACGACTGGCTGTGGCAGATCCCGGAGGGGCCGCAGCCCGAGCCCCTCAGCGACGAGGACCTGCAGCGCCAGCTCGAGGACGCCCAGTCGCTCGGGGCGTCGTGCCTCGAGCACACGGGCCCGATGCTCGAGCACATCGGCACCGAGCAGGTCGCGAGCGATCTCGATCTGGTGCGGGCGCTGCTGGGCGAGCCGAAGCTCAACTACCTCGGGGTCTCGTACGGCACGCTCATCGGAGCGACGTACGCCGACCTGTTCCCCGAGAACGTCGGCCGGTTCGTGCTCGATGCCGCTGTCGCGCCCGACTCGACGGACTTCGAGGGCACGCTCTACCAGGCGGCGGGCTTCGAGCTCGCGTACGGCAACTTCGTCGCCGACTGCCTCCAGCAGGAGGGATGCCCGTTCTCGGGCACGCAGGCGGATGCGCTGCAGCAGACGCGCGAGCTGCTCGACCGGGTCGACGCCAGCCCCATCCCGGTGGCCGACGGCCGCAGGCTCGGATCGAGCGCGCTCTTCACCGCGATCGCGGCGAACCTCTACGCCGAGGTCCAGTGGTCGACGCTGCGCGAGGTGCTCGCGGATGTGGCGGCGGGCCGCGGCGAGACGGCGTTCGCCGAGGCCGACGAGTACTACGGCGTCAACCCCGACGGCACGTTCGCCGACAACTCCCTCGAGACGCTGATCGCCGTCAACTGCCTCGACTACCCGGCGGTGACCGGCTTCGACGAGGTGCGCGCGAACGCCGAGCAGATCATGGCGGCCGCTCCCACGCTCGGTCCCGACTTCGTCGGCCTCGGCAGCTGCGCGGGCTGGCCGTTCGAGGCGACTCGCGAGCCGCACGCGATCACCGCGCCGGGCGCCGACCCGATCATCGTGATCGGCGGCATCAACGATCCCGCGACGCCCTACCAGCAGGCGGTCGACCTCGCCGCGATGCTCGAGTCGGGCGTGCTGATCTCGGTGGATGCGGAGGGCCACGGCCAGTACTTCACCGGCAACGAGTGCGTGGACCGACCCGTGAACGAGTACTTCCTGACCGGCACTGCGCCGACCGGGCAGGTCGACTGCTGAGTGCGGTCGGACGCCCACGCGAGTCGTCGTGCGCGGGTGGGATGCGCTATGATCGTTGATCGTGCCTCGGCACGCCGCCTTAGCTCAGTCGGCAGAGCGATTCACTCGTAATGAATAGGTCCGGAGTTCGATTCTCCGAGGCGGCACCAGAACGGACTCCCGCAGTCACCGGATGTGCACCGGTCGCTCGCGGGAGTTCGTCGTTCGCCTGGCTTCAGCTCGTGCCGGTCGTCTGCCGCCTCCGGCCGCGCGAGCCGCTTGTCCTCCGCAGCCTGAGCTCGGTGCTGAGCCGACGGTGGCCGGCCACCGCGACGATCGCCGCAGCGGCCGCCGTCCACACGGCCGCCATCGCCCAGAACGCGTTGTCGTAGTGGTCGACGCCGAACGTCGGCATCAGGAACTTCATCGAGGTGTTGACCGCTGCGTGCATCAGGATGACGAGCAGCAGACTGCCCCCGGTGCTGTTGTAGACCCAGGCCAGCACGACCGACCACGCGACGACTGCGATGAGATAGGGGACAGGCTCGCGCTCGCCCGCGTCGGAGATGAGCTCCGGCAGGTGCCAGACGGCCCAGACCACCCCGAGCAGGACGGCCGCGGTGAGCGCGGAGCGATCGCGCTGCAGCATCGGCAGCGCATAGCCGCGCCAGCCCGGCTCCTCGAAGAGCCCCACGATGGCTGCGGTCGACAGCAGCGTGACCAGCAGCCCGCTCCAGTCCGTGTAGGCACTCCAATCCGGCGACGGTGCTCCCCCTGCCACGACGGCCGCAGCGGCCAGGCTCGTCAGCGCGAACGGACCGAGCACGGCGATCGCGTACCACAAGGGATGCACGCGCCAGCGGGCGAGCTGCTGCAGCAGGCCGCCGATCGCGCGCCAGCCTCCGACGAGGGCGGTGACGACGAGCGCCGCGATCGTAGGACCGAACGGCACCATGGGGCTGCTGTCGGGCTCCAGCAGCACGAACGGCCACACGGCCCACGACAGCAGGAACGCCAGGGCGAAGAAGAGCGAGAGCTGATGCCTGGCGGTCCAGCCCTCGCGAGGGGCGTTCCCACCGCGCTCGGGCGACGGAGCGGACGACGACGCTGTGGACGACATGTCGGCGACTCTCCCTGTGCTCGCACCGGTTCCTGTCGACGACTACCGTCCCGCTTCCGCGGCCCGTGCACCACGGGTGAGTTCCGCCCACGCGGGCGTCCGCGTCACCGTGTCAGCGGCGCCGCCCTCTGCCGCCGATCCAGCTGAGCGCCGTGCTGAGGATCGAGCTCCGTCCGCCGTTGCCGGCAGCCGGTGAGCCGGTGCGGCGCGGCGTGCCCATGCCGCGCTTGGCGCCGCCACGGCCGGCCTTCGGAATGGCCCTGCGGAGGTTGGAGAGGAAGCTCATCGTGCACACTCCTTGGTCTTTGCGGTCATCGGGTGCCCGGAGGCTACCGGGCTCCCGTCGGCGCGTGCGATGCCCGTGCGCTGTGGATCTGCCGTGAGTGCTGCGGAGGGGGTCGCTGCGACAGGTGCGCGGATCGCCCTAGCCTTGGCGCATGACCCGCGCCATCCTCATCGTCGATGTCCAGAACGACTTCACCGAGGGCGGCGCCCTCGGCACGGAGGGCGGCGCCGCCGTCGCCGCCGCCATCTCGGAGCACTTGCGCACCCACGAGTACGCGCTCGTGGCCGCGAGTCGGGACTGGCACGACGCAGACAACGACAACGGCGGCCACTTCGCAGCGGGCGCGCCCGACTTCGTCGACACGTGGCCGGTGCACTGCGTCGCGGGCACGCCGGGCGCCGACTACCACCCGGCGCTCGATGCCCTCGCGATCGACGTGCACGTGAAGAAGGGGCAGGGAAAGCCCGCCTACTCGGCCTTCGAGGGCGTGACCGACGATGACGAGACGCTCGGCGAGGTGCTCGAGGAGCAGGGCATCGGCGAGCTCGACGTCGTCGGCATCGCGACGGACTACTGCGTCAAGGCGTCGGCACTGGACGCGGCGCTCGCGGGCCTCAAGGTGCGGGTCATCGACGCGCTCACCTCGGCGGTGTCGCCCGAGACGCGGCAGACGGCGCTCGACGAGATGCGGGACGGCGGCGTGGAGGTCGTGCGCCGCCACTGACGTGCGGCCGCACGCGGCTGCTGACGGCAACGTTGATTAGTTAGCCTGCAACAAGTAGGCTGTCTGCATGACTTCGTCGCGCTCGACCGATCGGCCTGCTCGCAGGGTGCCCGCCTGGCTGCGGGTGCTGATCCCCGCCGTCCTCATCCTCGGATGGTTCGCCGCGGCGGGGATCGGCGGGCCGACGTTCGGCAAGCTCTCGACGGTCGTCTCGAACGACCAGACGAGCTTCCTCCCGGCGAGCGCCGAGTCGACCGAGGTGCAGGCGCTCCTTCCCGAGTTCCTGGGCGCCGACGAGGTGCCCGCGATCGTCGTGGTCGCGGCCGACGACGACCTCGACGCATCCACGCTCGACGCGGTCGCCGGGCTGCAGGAGACGATCGCCGGGCTCGACGGCGTCGTCGAGACGTCCCCGGTGGTGCCGAGCGAAGACGGCCAGGCGGCGCAGATCGTCGCCCTGCTCGACGGCACTGGCTCCTCCGAGGAGCTCACGACCTACACGGAGGAGCTGCGCGCCGAGGTCGCCGGCACCGAGCTCGGCGAGGGCGTGCAGGCCGCGGTCACCGGCCCGGCCGGCTTCAGCGCCGACATCGGCGCGGCCTTCGCAGGCATCGACGGACTGCTCCTGCTCGTCGCGCTGGGGGCGGTGTTCGTGATCCTCGTGCTCGTCTACCGCTCGCCGCTGCTGCCGGTGCTCGTGCTCTTCACCTCGGTGTCGGCACTCTGCCTCGCCATCCTCATCGTGTTCGCGCTCGCGCAGGCCGGCATCCTGACGCTCAGCGGCCAGACGCAGGGCATCCTCTTCATCCTCGTCGTCGGCGCCGCGACCGACTACGCGCTGCTCTACACCGCGCGCTTCCGCGAGGCGCTCGGCCAGACGCGGTCGCGCTGGGAGGCGACGCTGGCTGCGCTCCGCGGAGCGACCGAGCCGATCATCGCATCCGGCGGCACCGTCATCGCGGGGCTCCTCTGCCTGCTGCTCAGCGACCTCGTCACCAATCAGCAGCTCGGCCCGGTGGCGGCGATCGGCATCGCGACGTCGATCCTCGCCGGCCTCACGCTGCTGCCGGCGCTCCTGCTCGCCTTCGGCCGCGTCGCGTTCTGGCCGGTCGCCCCGACGCCCGAGCGCCCGCGCACGAAGGCCGACGACAAGGGCCTGTGGGGCGCGGTGTCGCGCCTCGTCGACCGCCGCAGCCGCTCCGTCTGGATCGTGACCGCCCTCGTGCTCGCGGCCGGCGCCGCCGGCATCACGCAGCTGCAGGCGAACGGCGTGCCCTCGAGCGAGTTCGTGGTGGGCGAGTCAGAGGCCCGCGACGGCCAGGAGCTGCTCTCCGCGCACTACCCGGGCGGCTCGGGGAGCCCGACACAGGTCGTCGTGCCCGAGGGAGACCAGGATGCGGTCGCCGAGGCGCTCGCGGAGGTCGAGGGCGTCGAGAGCGTCGCGGTTTCGAGCGAGGACTCGCCGTCGGGCACCATCCCGCTGCCGGTCGATCCGCGGTCGCCCTTCGCGGCGGCGACGCCGACGGTCGTCGACGGGCGAGTGCTGCTGCAGGCGACACTCGTCGACGCGCCCGACTCCGACGCCGCGCAGGCGGTCGTCCGGGAGCTCCGGGACGTCGCGCACGAGGCGTCGCCCGACGCCATCGTGGGCGGACCGACAGCGACCGCGATCGACACGAACGACGCGGCGACGCGCGACCTCGTGCTGATCATCCCCATCGTGCTCGCGGTGATCTCGCTCATCCTCATGCTGCTGCTGCGCTCGATCGTCGCCGCGCTGCTGCTGCTCGCGACCACCGTGCTCTCCTACGGCACCGCGCTGGGGGTCGGTGCGCTCATCCTCTCGGCGCTCGGCATCCCGGCCATGGACCCGTCGGTGCCGCTGTTCGCCTTCGTCTTCCTCGTGGCGCTCGGCGTCGACTACAACATCTTCCTCATGACCCGGGTGCGGGAGGAAGTGGCGGCGATCGGCCACCGCCGCGGTGTGCTGCGAGGGCTCCGCGTGACGGGCGGCGTCATCACTTCGGCGGGCATCGTGCTCGCGGCGACGTTCGCGGCGCTCGGCGTGATCCCGGTGCTGTTCCTGCTGCAGCTCGCCATCATCGTGGCGCTCGGCGTGCTCATCGACACGACGCTCGTGCGTTCGCTCCTCGTGCCCGCGCTCGCGCTCGAGATCGGGCCGAAGACCTGGTGGCCGTCGAAGCTCGCGCGCGAGCCGAAGGCAGCCTTCGCGCCGCCGCGCGAGCACGGAGCGCACGCCAAGGAACGCGTCGGCGCGTAGGCTGAGAGCTTGGATCGACCGGTCGCGGCGCGCTCGCCGTAGGATCGTATACGATCATTCGTGCACCTCGACGAAGGAGTCCCCATGAGCGTCACCACCGAAACCGCCAGCAGCGAGTCGCAGGTGCTCGACGGCGTCCACGGCCAGCTGTTCATCGGCGGCGAGTGGATCGACGGCGAACAGGGCACGATCGACGTGCGTGATCCCGCGACTGGCGAGGTCATCAAGCAGATCGCGAACGGCTCGGTCGAGGACGGCGTCCGCGCGCTCGACGCCGCCGTGGAAGCGCAGGAGGCGTGGGGCCGCACGCCTGCGCGCGTGCGAGGCGAGATCCTCCGCAAGGCGTTCGACCTGCTGCAGGAGCGCAAGGAGGAGTTCGCGCTCCTCATGACGCTCGAGATGGGCAAGCCGCTCGCGGAGGCGCGCGGCGAGGTCGCCTACGGCGGCGAGTTCCTGCGCTGGTTCTCGGAGGAGGCCGTGCGCATCGACGGGCGCTACACGATGACGCCCGAGGGCACCGGGCAGATGATCGTCACCCACCGCCCCGTGGGCCCGTGCTTCCTCATCACGCCTTGGAACTTCCCGCTCGCGATGGCCACCCGCAAGCTCGGCCCGGCGCTGGCCGCCGGCTGCACCGCGGTCGTCAAGCCCGCAACGCTCACGCCGCTGACCACGCTCGCGCTCGTGGCGCTGCTGGAGGAGGCGGGGCTGCCCAAGGGTGTCGTCAACGTCATCACGACGAAGTCGACCGGCGCGCTCTCGGAGCGGCTGCTCGCCGACCCGCGGCTGCGGAAGGTCTCGTTCACCGGTTCGACCCCGGTCGGCGTGCAACTGCTGAAGCAGGCCGCGGACAACGTGCTGAAGGCGTCGATGGAGCTCGGCGGCAACGCGCCGTTCGTCGTGTTCGAGGATGCGGACCTCGACAAGGCCGTGGAGGGCGCGCTGCTGGCGAAGTTCCGCAACATCGGCCAGGCCTGCACCGCCGCGAACCGGTTCATCGTGCACGAGTCGGTCGCCGACGAGTTCTCGAAGCGCGTCGGGGATGCCGTCAAGGCGATGAAGATCGGCCGCGGGACCGAGGAGGGCGTCACCATCGGCCCGCTCGTCGAGGACAAGGCCGTCGACAACGCCGTGCGGCTCGTCGACTCCGCCGTCGCCGACGGCGCGACGCTCGTCACCGGCGGCAAGGCGATCGACGGGCCCGGCTCGTTCTTCCAGCCGACAGTGCTCGACGACGTGACCGCCGAGATGGCCGTCTCGATCGAGGAGATCTTCGGCCCGGTCGTCGCGATCCAGCGCTTCGCCACCGAGGACGACGCCGTCCGGCTCGCGAACGCGACCGAGTACGGCCTGGTCGGCTACGTCTTCACCGAGGACACCAAGCGCGGCCAGCGCATGATCGACCGCATCGACACCGGCATGATGGGCCTGAACGTCGGCGTCGTCTCCAACGCCGCTGGCCCCTTCGGCGGCGTCAAGCAGTCGGGCCTCGGCCGCGAGGGCGGCGCGGAGGGCATCCACGAGTACCTCGAGACCAAGTACACGCTCATGCCCAACCCCTACGCCTGAGCATCGCGTTGCTGGGGGCCCGCGACCGACACCGGTCGCGGGCCCTCACTGCGCGAGCTCGATGACGAGCTTGCCGCGCACATGCCCCTCCATGAGGTGCTCGTACGCCTCGCGGAACGCCTCGAGCGCGTAGCGCTGCTCGATCGCCACGACGAGCTCACCGGTCGCGGCGAGCTGCGCGAGCTCGTCGAGGGCGCCGGTCAGCGCGAGGTCGCCCGCGACCCCGCGGGCGCCGTGCGCGCCCTTCTCGGCGATCGCGATGCACCGCTCGACGGGCACGCCCACCTCGAGCGCTGCGGCGATGCCGTCGGCGCCGGCGCAGTCGAAGCATGCATCGATCGGCAGCATCGCCTCGAGCCGCTCGGCGAGGCCCTTGCCGTAGGCGACCGGCTCGGCGCCGAGCGAGCGGAGGAACGCGAAGTTGCGCTCGCTCGCCGAGCCGATCACCCGCGCACCCCGCCGTTCCGCGAGCTGCACCGCGAGCTGGCCGACGCCGCCAGCCGCGCCGTTGATGAAGACGGTCTCACCCGGCCGCTCGAGCAGCTGCTCGACGCCGTCCCATGCGGTGCGACCGGCGACGACGAGGCTCGCGGCGACCGCGGGGTCGAGCCCGGCAGGCATGCGCGCGAGGCGCTCCACCGCCGGATCGACCACCGTGCGATCCTGCAGCGCCCGGGTGCGGGCCGAGCCGAAGACGCGGTCGCCGACCGCCCATCCGTCGACCTCGGGTCCGATCTCATCGATCGTGCCCGCGATGTCGTTGCCGACACCCAGTGGCGGTCGCAGCCCGCGCGCCGCGGCGGCGGGACCGCCGCTGAAGATCTTCCAGTCCACCGGGTTGAGCGCTGCGGCCTCGACCCGGATGCGCACCTCGCCCGACCCCGCATGCGGCTCGTCGACCTCGCGGAGCTCCAGCACCTCGGGGCCGCCGAACCGCTCGTGCATCACGCGTCGCATGCCGCTCACGCTGCTGCCACGGGCATCCAGCCCAGCGGTGCTCCCGCTCACCGGGCCTGCGCGAGCCACCGCAGCACCTCGGCGGCAGGACCGTCAGGGGCGCTGCGGTGGCCCGAGCCCGCCCACAGGTGCAGCCTGTCGGCGTCGCCCGCCTTCGCCGCTGCCTGCCGCAGCGCGCGGGTGAGGTGGTGCACCGCGGGGTAGGCGACGGGCGCACCGGCATCGTGACGGTCGATGAACGCGTTGCGCAGCGCGCGGGCAGGGCGCCCGGTGAAGGCTCGCGTGACGACGGTCTCGCTGAACCGCGGGTCGCGCAGGGCGGCGCGATGCGTCGGCGACGTCCCCGCCTCATCCGTGCGCAGGAGCATGGTCCCGACCGCGACTGCCTGCGCGCCCGCTGCCAGGAGCGTGCGCACCGCATCCGGCCCGTCGACGCCGCCTGCGGCGATCACGGGCAGGTCGACCGCGAGCCGCACGGCGCGCACGAGCTCGTCGGTGCCGACCGGCGGAGCCGCACTCGCGGGATCGTGGCGAGCCGAGTGGCCTCCCGCGCCGCTGCCCTGCGCGACGAGCCCGTCGACGCCGACGGCAGCGGCGGCACGGGCCTCGTCTGGCGAGGTGATGCTGGCGAGCACGCGAGTTCCCGCTCGCTGGAGCGCCGCGACGTCGGCGGGGGATGGCAGCCCGAAGGTGAACGAGACGACCGGGACCGGATGCTCGAGGAGCAGTGCGAGCTTGTCCCGCCAGTGATCGTCGTCGCCGACCGGGTCGGGGTCGAGGCGCAGCCCGTAGGCGTCGGCCTCCGGCTGCAGCTCCGCGGCGTAGGCGTGGAAGGCCTCGAGATCGATCGGTGCCGGCGACGGCACGAAGAGATTGACGCCGAAGGCGGTGCCGAGCGCCCGAGCCTGCAGCACCTCCTCCGCCATCGCGGCAGGGGCCTTGTAGCCGCCGGCGAGGAAGGGGAAGGCGCCCGCCTCGGCGGCGGCCCGCACGAGCGCGAGGGAGGTCGGGCCCCCGGCCATCGGTGCGGCCGCGAGCGGCAGCGGGGCATCGAGCAGTCGTCCGGTCATGGGGCTCCGATCAGGCGGGTGCGAGCAGCTGGTGGGCGGCGAGCTCCCGGTAGAGCGGCGACGCGTCGAGCAGCTCGGCGTGCGTGCCTCGCGCGAGCACCCGACCGCCGTCGAGCACCACGATCTGGTCCGCGTCGACGACCGTCGCAAGGCGGTGCGCGATCACGAGCGTCGTGCGACCCTCGCTCGCGACGTCGAGCGCGGCCTTGAGCGACGCCTCGTTGCGGGCGTCGAGGTTGGCGGTCGACTCGTCGAGCAGCAGGATGGGCGTCGCTGCGAGCAGCGCGCGCGCGATCGCGAGGCGCTGCCGCTCGCCGCCCGAGAGCAGCACACCGCCCTCGCCCACCTCTGCGCCGAGGCCGGCGCTCGCACGCCGCACGAGGTCGCCGAGGTTCACGGCCTCGAGCGCCGCGAGCAGCTGCTCGTCGGTCGCGTCGGGGGCACCGAGCCGGAGGTTGTCGCGCAGGGAGCCGGCCAGCACCGGCGCGTCCTGCTCGACGTAGCCGATGAGCGCGCGCAGCGACTCGCGGTCCACCTCGCGCACGTCGGCGCCGCCGACGAGGACCCGGCCGCCCGTCACGTCGTAGAACCGCTCGATGAGCGCGAAGGTGGTCGACTTGCCGGCGCCGGAGGGGCCGACGAGCGCCGTGCGGGAGCCCGCTGGCACGGAGAACGACACCTCCTCGAGCACGGTGCGCGGCTCGTCCGTCGACGGGTAGGCGAACGTCACGCCGTCGAACGCGACCATGGCCGCACCCGGGCGCGGCACGAGCGCGACCTCGGCGTCGGCATCCGCCTCGCCGGGCAGCCGCACGATCTCCTGGATGCGCCCGAGCGCGCCGAGCGCGACGCTCACGGCTGAGATCGCGCCGGCCAGCTGGCCGAGCGGCATGATCATGAGGAAGAGGAACAGCAGGAAGCCGACGAGCTGCGCGATGCCGATCTCGCCGGTCGCGACGCGCAGCCCGCCGACGCCGAGCACGACGAGGAACGCCAGCTGCAGCGCGACGCCGAAGAGCGGCACGACGAGCGCAGAGATCCGCGCCACGCGCACGCCCGCGTCGAAGGCGCCGGCGGAGCGCTCGTCGATGGCCGCAGCCTCTCGCGCGGTCGCGCCGGCCGCGCGCACGGTGCGCACGGCGCTGATCGCGCGCTCGAGCGCGCTCGTGAGGTGGCCGACCTGCTCCTGCGCCTGCCGCGACGCGCGCGTGAGCATGGGCATGACGGCGAGCATCGCGGCGATGGCGCCGGCGAGCACGAGCACGGTCAGGCCGAGCAGCAGCGGATCGATGATGAGCATCGCGATGACGGCGCCGACGAGCGTGAGCACCCCGCCGATCGACTCCACGAGGCCCTGCGTGAGCACGGCGCGCAGCAGCGTCGTGTCGCTGCCGACGCGACTGACGAGGTCGCCGATGCGCCGCTCGTCGAACTGCGCGATCGGGAGCCGCAGCATGCGCGCGACGAGCGTCCGCCGAGTGCGCAGCACGACGTGCTCACCGAGCACCTGCAGCAGGAAGTGCTGGAAGCCGTCGAGCACCGCGCCGACCACGACGATCACGAGCAGCAGCACGGGCAGCCACGCGAGCGGCCGCTCCTGCTCGACTCGCGCGATGAGCTCCTGCGCGAGCGCGGGCTGCGCGAGCGCGAAGCCCGCGCCGAGCACCGAGAGCACGATCGCGCCGGCCAGCAGTCCCTTCTTGGGGAACAGGTAGGGCAGCAGGTCGCGCACGCTCGCGCGCGGCCCGTCATCCGCGCCGCGCCGTCTGCCGAACATCTGTCGTCGCTCGCTCATCCGCCGCACTGTCCCATCTGCTGCACTGTCCTGATCACCGCACCGTCCCGATCACCGCTTGCCGTGCTTCTTGTGGACCGCCTGGCGGGTGACGCCGAGCGCGTCGGCGATCGCCTGCCAGGGGAACCCCTCCATTCTCGCGCGCCTGACGAGCGCCGACTCCTCGCGCTCGATCTCGCGGCGCGCGGCGGCCGCCTCCGAGAGCAGCTCGAGCACCCCCAGTGGCCGCTCCGACGATGCCGTGACCTTGTCCATGTGTCAATCTTGGTTGACACGCGGGGATGTGTCAACTGCGGTTGACAAGTCGAGCGCGGTGCTGTCAGTGGGTGGCGGGGGCTACCGTAGGTTCTCGTGCCAGCACCCGTGATCGAGGCCAAGGGCCTCCGCAAGCAGTACGGCGCGTTCACCGCGGTCGACGGCATCGACTTCGCGATCGAGCCGGGGGAGGCGTTCGGGTTCCTCGGGCCGAACGGTGCGGGCAAGTCGACGACGATGCGGATGATCGCGGCCACCTCGACGCGGACGTCCGGCGAGCTGCAGGTGCTCGGCTTCGACCCCGAGAGCCACGGCCCCGAGATCCGCGCCCAGCTCGGCATCGTGCCGCAGGCTGACCAGCTCGACGAGGAGCTGCGGGTCATCGACAACCTCATCGTCTACGGCCGCTACTTCGGCCTGCCGCTGCACTACGTCAAGCGGCGGGCCGAGGAGCTGCTCGAGTTCGCGCAGCTCACCGACAAGCGCAAGGCGCGCGTCGACGGCCTCTCGGGCGGCATGAAGCGCCGCCTCACCATCGCGCGCGGCCTCATCAACAGCCCGAAGGCCATGCTGCTCGACGAGCCCACCACCGGTCTCGACCCGCAGGCGCGCCACGTGCTGTGGGACCGCCTCTTCCGGCTCAAGGAGGAGGGCACGACGCTCGTGCTCACGACGCACTACATGGACGAGGCCGAGCAGCTGTGCGACCGGCTGGTCGTCGTCGACAAGGGCGCGATCGTCGCCGAGGGCAGTCCGGCCGCGCTCATCCGGCAGTACTCGACGCGCGAGGTGCTCGAGGTGCGCTTCGGCTCCAGCCGCAACGCCGAGGCCGCGACCCGGATCGAGGGCATCGGCTCGCGCATCGAGGTGCTGCCCGACCGCGTGCTGGTCTACGACGACGACGGCGACGCAGCGATGTCGGCGGTGCACGAGCGCGGCCTGCAGCCGATCACGAGCCTCGTGCGCCGCTCGAGCCTCGAGGACGTCTTCCTGCGACTCACCGGAAGGTCGCTGATCGAATGAGCGCGCACGTGCAGAGCCACGGCCTCGTCGATGTGGGCGGGGTCGACCATGTCGCGGTCGCGCGCACCTCGCGCGTCTGGGGCTGGTGGTTCGTCGCCGAGCACCGCATCCGCGCCATGCGCTCGTACGTCGCCTCGGCGGTCCTCATCGGGCTCGGCTCGCCCTTCCTGTTCCTCATCGGCCTCGGCGTGGGGCTCGGGCTGCTCGTCGACGCCAACCGCGGCTCGGAGGGCGTCGAGGGCGTGCCGTACCTCGTGTTCCTCGCCCCCGCGCTCTCGATGGCGGGGGCGATGCAGACGGCGTCGCAGGAGAACACCTACGGCGTCTTCGGCGGGTTCAAGTGGTTCCCGATGTTCTTCGCGATGAACGGCACGCCCATCGGCCCCGCGCACATCGTGATCGGCTTCCAGGTGGCCGTGCTCGTGCGCGTGCTCGTGTCGCTCGTGGCGTTCAGCCTGGTGATGGTGCTGTTCGGCATCGGCGACCCGCTCGGCGCGCTGCTGCTCATCCCCATCGGTCTGCTGATGGCGACGACCGTCGGCTTCGCCGTCATGTCGTGGGTGGCGACGCAGACGGAGGACCGCGGGCAGCTGTCGTTCATCGAGCGCTTCGTCGTCGTGCCGCTCACGCTGTTCTCGGGCACCTACTTCCCGCTCGAGACGCTGCCGCTGTTCCTGCAGTGGATCGGCTGGATCTCCCCGCTGTGGCACGCGGCCGAGCTCGGCCGCGGTGTGCTCTACGGCGCTCCGCTGCCGCCGGCGATGCTGCTCCTGCACGTGGGCTTCCTCGCGGCCGTCGCGCTCGTGACGTGCCTGCTCTCCATCCGCACCTTCCGGAAGAGGCTCGACAAGTGACCGAGCAGCTGCTCGAGGCGCCGGCGCCCACGATCCGCGGGCCGCTCCGCGGCCTCTACGCCGGCAACACGCGGTCGGTCGTCGCCCGCGGGCTGCAGGTGATCGCGCGCAACAACTGGCTCATCGTGCTCACCGGCTTCTTCGAGCCGGTCTTCTACCTGCTGTCGATGGGCATCGGCCTGGGCGCGCTCATCGGCACGGTCGAGTTCTACGGCGTCGACGTGCCGTACGCCGCCTACATCGCGCCGGCGCTCATGGCCGTGAGCGCGATGAACGGCGCGGTCTACGACTCGACGATGAACGTCTTCTTCAAGATGAACTTCGCGAAGCTCTACCAGCAGATGCTCTCGACGTCGCTCGGCCCGCTCGACGTCGCCCTCGGCGAGATCCTGCTCGCCCTGTTCCGCGGCCTGCTCTACGCGAGCGGCTTCATGCTCGTGACGACGCTCATGGGCCTCAACCTGTCATGGACCGCGATCCTCGCGATCCCCGCTGCGCTCATCATCGCGTTCGGCTTCGCCTCGTTCGGGATGGCCGTGACGAGCTACATGAAGACGTTCCAGCACCTCGACTACGTGTACTTCGTCATGATGCCGATGTTCCTGCTCTCGGCCACGTTCTTCCCGATCGAGGTCTACCCGCAGGGCGTGCAGTGGGTGATCCAGGCGATGCCGCTGTGGCACGGCGTCGACATGATCCGGCAGCTGACGACCGGGTTGATCCAGCCGTCGATCGTGCTGCACCTCGTGTACTTCGCGGTCATGATCGTGTTCGGCCTCTGGTTCACCACCGTGCGGCTCCGGGCGCTCTTCCTGCGCTGACTCCGGTCGCGTCCAGGCTCGATCCCTAGGCTTGCGGGCATGGCTCGAGTGCTCGTGTTCGCCCCCGCCCCGACCTTGACCGTGACGATCGAGGACCTCCGCGACGAGGCCGACGTGCACGTCCATGTCGGCGGCCAGGGCGTCTGGCAGGCGCGGATGCTGACGGCGCTCGGCGTCGACGTCGTGCTGTCCTGCACCGTCACCGGCGAGGTCGGCGGCATCGTCCGGCACCTGCTGGACGGCGAGGGGTTCGAGGTCGTCGCGATCGAGCGGGAGGGCGTGAGCCCGGCGTACGTGCACGACCGTCGCGGCGGCGAGCGCACCGCGGTCGTCGAGGAGGACGGCGAGCGGCTCGACCGCCACGCGCTCGACGACCTCTACTCCGCCACCCTGCGGGCGGCCGCGGACGCCGATCTCGTGATCCTCTCCGGGCCGGACGGCGACGACGTGCTGGAGCCCGACGTCTACCGGCGCCTCGCGAGCGACGTGCGCGCGCTCGGGAGGCCGGTGCTCGTCGACCTCGCCGGACCGAGGCTCGAAGCGGCGCTCGAGGGCGGCGTCGACGTGCTGAAGGTGAGCCACGAGGAGCTGGTCGACGACGGCAGGGTGGACGACGGCGACGACGAGGCGCAGCTCGTCGCGGCGGCGCGGGAGCTCCACGACTCCGGCATCAGCCTCGTCGCGGTGACGCGCGCCGACGCCGGCTCGGTCGTCGTGGGCGACGCGGGCGCCTGGCGCGTGTCGGCGCCGCAGCTCGAGCCCGTCGACACGCGCGGTGCCGGCGACTCCTACGGCGCCGGCGTCGCGGCCGTGCTGGCATCCGGCGGGCCGCAGGACGAGGCCATCCGGATGGGCGCCGCGGCCGGCGCGGTCAACGCGACGAGGCGCGGGCTCGGCACGGGCGACGCGGAGGCGATCCGCGCGATCGCCGAGCAGGTGCAGCTGGAAGCGATCGAGGAGGACTGATGCGGGCACTCATCACGAACGACGACGGCATCGACTCGCCGGGGCTCGCCGCGCTCGCGCGGGCGGCGGCGGATGCGGGGCTCGAGGTGGTCATCGCGGCCCCGGCCCACGAGCACTCCGGTGCCAGCGCATCCATCATCGCCACGCAGGGCACCGCCGTCACCGCGGCCGGGGGCAAGGGCACGGTGCGCTCGGAGCGGCGCAGCGTGCCGGGTTTCGCCGAGGCCTACGCGGTCCACGCCGCGCCCGCGCTCATCACACTGCTCGCCCTGCACGGCTCGTTCGGCGGTGTGCCCGACGTGGTGCTGAGCGGCATCAACCGAGGGGCGAACGTGGGCGGCGCCATCATGCACTCCGGCACCGTCGGCGCAGCGCTCACCGCAGGGCAGGGCGGGGTGCGAGCGCTCGCGGTCTCGCTGGACGTGGGCCTCGTCGACGGGGGCACCCAGCACTGGCACACCGCGGCGGCGCTCGCGCGGCGCGCGGTGGGGATGCTGCTCGCCGACCGGGCCGGCGCCGTGCTGAACCTCAACGTGCCGAACGTCGCGGATGCCGACGGGCTCGAGCTCGTCGAGGCGCCGCTCGCGCCCTTCGGCATCGTGCAGACCACGATGACCGAGCCGGCCGGCGACGAGGTGCGGCTGTCGATCCGCGAGCATCGCGCTTCCGAGGCGCCCGGCTCGGACATGGAGCGGCTCGCAGCGGGGTACGCGACGATCACCTCCGTGCGGACGATCGCCGAGCGCAACGCCTGATCAGCGCGCGGGCACGGCTCCGCCCCGCTCGATCGGCGTCGCACGCGGCTCTCGGTGCGCGGCCGCGTCCGCCCGCCGTGCGATCGCCCGCAGTGCCCACAGGATCGTCACCAGGTCGACCGCCTCTTGCGCGAGCGCGCCGGCGGTGGCCGGGATGGCGCCGGACGCCGCGACCAGCATGAGCGCCAGGCTGATGACGATGCCCAGCCAGATGCTCTGCAGCGCGATGCGCTTGGTGTCGCGCCCGATGCGCACGGCACGGGCCACGCGCGAGATGTCGTCGAGCATGATCACGACGTCCGCCGACTCGCTTGCCGCCGTGGCACCCTTCGCGCCCATGGCGACCCCCACATCCGCGGCCGCGAGCACGGGCGCGTCGTTCACGCCGTCGCCCACCATCATCACGGGCCGCCGCTCGACGGCACGAACCGCATCGACCTTGTCGGCGGGGAGGCACTCGGCCTGCACCTCGCCGATGCCGAGCTCGGCCGCCACGTGCCGAGCCGTGGGCCACGCGTCGCCCGTGAGCATGATCGAGTCGCGCAGCCCGAGGCTGGCGAGCGCTCCGATGGTGGCGGCCGCGTTCGGGCGGATGCTGTCGCGCGCCACGAT
Organism: Agrococcus sp. DT81.2; assembly: GCF_049844935.1. Taxonomy (NCBI): domain Bacteria; kingdom Bacillati; phylum Actinomycetota; class Actinomycetes; order Micrococcales; family Microbacteriaceae; genus Agrococcus; species Agrococcus sp. DT81.2. Next base: position 243,808 of record NZ_JBNCLZ010000003.1, read on the forward strand.
CGCGCCGGCGAAGCGGCCGTCGAGCGCCACATAGATCGCGAGCTCGCCGCTCTCGAGCTCGGTCGCCGTCGCCTCGGGCGCGAGCTCGCGGATGAACGAGAGCTTGCCGACCGCCACCGCCCGCCCGTCGATGGTGGCGAGCACGCCGGCGGTGGCATGCTCCGACGCCGCGCTCGCCTCGCGCAGCGCGAGCCCGCGGTCGCGCGCCGCGTGCATGACCGATGCCGCCAGCACGTGCGACGAGTACTGCTCGGCAGACGCCGCCAGCTGCAGCACCATGCCGGGCGTGAAGCCGCCGACGGCCCGGACGTCATCCACCGAGGGAGTGCCGGTCGTGAGCGTGCCGGTCTTGTCGAAGACGACGGTGCGCGCGTCGGCGAGCTGCTCGAGCACGCCGCCACCCTTCACGATGATGCCGTTGCGCGCCGCGCGGCTCATGCCGCCCATGAACGCGACCGGCGCGGCGATCAGCAGCGGACAGGGCGTCGCGACGACGAGCACCTCGGCGAACCGCGCCGGGTCGCCGGAGAGCGCCCAGGCCGCCCCCGCGATCACGAGCGCGACGAGCGTGAACGGCACGGCGTACCGATCGGCCAGCCGCACCACCGGCGCCCGGCTCTCCGCTGCCTCCTCGACGAGCCGCACGATGCTCTGGTACTGGCTGTCGGCGGCGGTGGCGACCGCGCGGATCCGCACCGCGCGCTCGGCGTTCACCGACCCGCTCAGCAGACGGTCGCCCGCGGCGAGCTCGACCGGGAGGCTCTCGCCCGTGAGCGACGACTCGTCCACGACCGCGTGCTCGCTGCGCAGCTCAGCGTCCACCGGCACGATCTCGGCAGGGCGCAGCAGCAGCTCGTCGCCCACGCGCACCTCGGAGGCCGGGATGTCCTCGAGCTCGTCGTCCGGGCCGAGCCGGTGCGCGAGCCGAGGGGCGCGCTCGAGCAGCGCCGTGAGCTCGCGCCGAGCGCGCCCGGCCGCGTAGTCCTCGAGCGCCTCGCCGCCCGTGAGCATCAGGACGATGATGAGGCTCGCGACGTACTCGCCCACCAGCAGGGTCGCGACGATCGCGGTCACCGCGAGCACGTCGAGGCCCCAGTGGCCGCGCAGCAGGTCGCGCACCATGCTCACCGCTTGCATCGTGCCGACCACGATCGCCCAGCCGGTGCACAGCCACCGTGCCACCTCGGGCGCACCGCCGAGCGCAGCGCCCGCCGCCGCGAGGCCGATGACGAGCGTGACCGCGACGAGCGGGTAGCGTCGGACGGCGCGCCGGATCCAGAGCATGGGCCCAGTCTGTCGGCGCGAGACCGGCTCTGCCACGGCCCGTGCCGGATCCGCGGCCACGGACGACGAACGGCCCGCCACCTGTGCAGGTGGCGGGCCGTTCGCATCCGATCGTCGCGTCAGCGCTCGATGTCGACGTCCTTCGTCTCCTTCGAGATGACGAGGGCGATGAGGGTCAGCACGCCCGCGCCGGCGAGGTAGACGCCCACCCAGAACACGCTGCCCCCGGCCGCGGTCCACAGCGCGACGGCGATGAACGGCGCGACCGCGGCGCCCAGGATCGACGACACGTTGTACGAGACGCCCGAGCCGGTGTAGCGCACGTTGGTCGGGAACAGCTCCGGCAGCAGCGCACCCATCGGCCCGAACGTGAAGCCCATGAGCGACATGCCGAGGATCAGCCACAGCATCACGCCGACGAAGCCGCCGCTCGTGAGCGGCACCCACAGGAGCCCGAACGCGATGATCGCGAGCGTCACGACGATGAGCGTCTTGCGGCGGCCGAAGCGGTCGGCGAGCGGGCCCGACACGAGCGTGAAGACGCCGAAGAAGACGACGCCCACGATGAGCATGATCACGAACGTGTTGTACGAGTAGCCGAGGCCGGGGATCGCGGCGTCCGTGGGCGTGCGCCCGAACGTCAGCGAGAACGTCGTCATCAGGTAGAAGAGCACGTAGGTCGCGAGCATGAAGAACGTGCCGAGGATGAGCTCGCGCCAGTGCTTGCGGACCACGGTGCCGAGCGGCAGGCGCTGGATCGTGCCGGTCTCCTTCGCCTTCGAGAACGAGGTCGACTCGACGAGCTTGAGCCGCACCCAGAGGCCGACGATCACCATGACGGCGGAGAAGAGGAAGGGGATGCGCCAGCCCCACTCGAGGAACGCCTGCGACGGCCTCGAGGGGTCGTCGCTCGGCAGCGCAGCGGCGATGAGGAGGAAGAGGCCGTTGGCGATGATGAAGCCGATCGGGGCGCCGAGCTGCGGGAAGGTGCCGTACCAGGCGCGCTTGCCGGCGGGGGCGTTCTCGGTCGCGACGAGCGCGGCGCCCGACCACTCGCCGCCGAGCGCGAAGCCCTGGGCGAGGCGCATCAGCACGAGCAGCGCTGCGGCGAACCAGCCGATCTGCCCGTAGGTCGGCAGCACGCCGATGAGGAACGTCGCGATGCCCATGGTGAGCAGGGCGCCGACGAGGGTGAGCTTGCGACCGTGCTTGTCGCCGAGGTGGCCGAAGACGATCGAGCCGATCGGACGCGCGACCATCGCGGCGCCGAACGCGGCGAAGGAGGCGAGCAGCGCGGTCGTGTCGTCGCCGGTCGGGAAGAAGAGGTGCGGGAACACCAGCACGGCTGCCGTCGCGTAGACGTAGAAGTCGTAGAACTCGATCGTGGTGCCGACGAGGCTGGCGAACAGGACACGGCCGCGGGAGTTGGCCGGGGTCGACGGCGTGGCGGCCGTCTGCGTTGCAGAGGTGGACATGGTGCTTCCTGGGATGCGGATGCGCGCGGAGGGGTGCGGGTGTGCGTGCGCGCGGGTGAAGCGGTCCGCTCGTGACGGGCCGGCCGTGCCGGAGACAGCTGCGGCGCCTGCGGGACGACGCTCCAGTGTAACGACCGACGGATGCGGCGGCCGCCGTGGGGGCGGCCGCCGTCCGCGTCAGCGGTGGAGCGAGCGGAGGGCGAGCACGGCCTCGACGACCGCCTCTGCGGCCTCGCGGCCCTTGTCCTCCTTCGAGCCGGGCAGCCCGGCCCGGTCGAGGCCCTGCTGCTCGTCGTCGAGCGTCAGCACGCCGAAGCCGACGGGCTTGCCGGTGCGCACGGCCACCTCGGTGAGGCCCATCGTGGCCGCCTGCGAGACGTACTCGAAGTGCGGCGTGCCTCCGCGGATGATGACGCCGAGCGCCACCGCGCCGTCGGCGCCGGCCTCGAGCGCCGCCTGCGCGACGACCGGCAGTTCGAACGAGCCCGGCACGGGCAGCTCGAGCACGTCGGCGCCCATCTCGGCGAGCGCGCGGCGTGCGCCCTCGAGCAGCGCCGTGGCGATCTCGTCGTGCCAGCGCCCGTGCACGATCGCGATCCTGAGCCCGGTGGCGTCGAGCCCCGTGCCGTGCTGGCCCTGCGTGGGCGATCCTGAACCGGCCATGTCAGCCTTCTCCCTGCTCGTCTCGGACGTCGATGATGGCGGGCAGCTGGTGGCCCATGCGGTCGCGCTTCGCCTGCAGGTACAGCTCGTTGTGCGCGCCGACCCCGACGAGCAGCGGCACGAGCTCGGTGACCTCGATGCCGTGCTTCTCGAGCTGCTGCTGCTTCAGCGGGTTGTTGGAGAGCAGCCGGATGGACTGCACGCCCTGCTGGCGGATGATGCCGGCCGCGGCCCCGTACTCGCGCGCGTCCGCCGGCAGGCCGAGCGCCAGGTTCGCGTCGAGCGTGTCGAGCCCGTCCTCCTGCAGCCGGTAGGCGCGCAGCTTGTTGATGAGGCCGATGCCGCGCCCCTCGTGGCCGCGCAGGTACACGACCATGCCGCTGCCCGCATCCTGGATCTCCTCCAGCGCCGCGTCGAGCTGCGGCCCGCACTCGCACTTGAGCGAGTGCAGCGCCTCACCGGTGAGGCACTCGGAGTGGACGCGCACGAGCGCGCCGTCCGAGAGCTGCTCGCCGTGGATGATCGCCACGTGGTCGGCGCCCGTCTGGCGGTCGCGGTACGCGGCGACCCGGAACGTGCCGAAGCGCGTCGGCACGTCGGTCTCGACCTCGAAGGAGACCCGCGCCGACTCGTCGTCGTCGCCGCCGCACGCCGTCGGCAGGCCGCCGGCGTCGAGGTAGTCGACGAGGTCCTCGATCGTGATGACGGGCAGGTCGTGCTCCTGGCCAAAGGCGATGAGCGAGGGGAGCCGGCGCATCTCGCCGCTGTCCTCCACGAGCTCGCCGATGACGGCGACCGGCTCGAGGCCCGCGAGCGTCATGAGCTCGACGGCCGCCTCGGTGTGCCCCTTGCGTGCCCGCACGCCGCCCTCGACCGCGCGCAGCGGCACGATGTGCCCGGGTCGTCGGAGGCTCAGCGGCGTCGAGGCGGGGTCGGCGAGCACGCGCAGCGTGTGCGCGCGGTCGTCGGCGGAGATGCCGGTGGAGTCGCGGTCCGCGGCGTCGACGGTCACCGTGTAGGCCGTCTGCCGCGCGTCCTGGTTGTCGATCACCATGAGCGGCAGCTCGAGCTCGTCGGCGCGCTCCGCGGTGAGCGGCGCGCACAGGTAGCCGGAGGTGTGCCGCACCATGAACGCGACCTGCTCGGTCGTGGCGAGCTGCGCCGACATGATGAGGTCGCCCTCGTTCTCGCGTCCCTCGTCGTCGACGACGATGACCGGCTTCCGCTCCCGAAGCGCCTGGATGGCGACGTCGATGGTGGTGATGCTCATGATGCCTCCCGCTGGAGCATGCGCTCGACGTGACGAGCGACGATGTCTGTCTCGATGTTGACCCGGTCGCCGACGCCTCGGAAGCCGAGGGTGGTCGAGGCGAGCGTCTCGGGGATGAGCGAGACCTCGAACCACTGCTGCGGCGCGGCAGGGTCGCTCACGGCCGAGGCGGTGAGGCTGACGCCGTCGACGGTGATCGAGCCCTTCCGCACGACGAGGTGCGCGTGCTCGCTGTCGAGCGAGATGCGCACGGTGCGCTGCCCGTCGCCCTCGACGATCGAGAGCACCTCGGCGGTGCCGTCGATGTGCCCCTGCACGATGTGCCCGCCGAGGCGGTCGCCGACGGCGGCCGCGCGCTCGAGGTTCACGCGGTCGCCGGCTCGGCGGTCGCCGAGCGTCGACATGTCGACGGAGATCTGCATGACGTCGGCGGTGAACGCATCCGTCGTCTGCTCGACGACCGTCAGGCAGAGGCCGTCGACCGCGATGGAGTCGCCGTGGGATGCGTCGCTGACGGCGAGCGGGCCGCGCACGGTGAGGCGCCAGGCCTGCCCGTTGCGCTCGAGCGAGATGACCTCGCCGAGCTCTTCGATGATGCCGGTGAACATCAGTGCTCTTTCTCTGTCGTGGCCTCGACCAGGAGGTCGCGGCCGAGCTGCTCGAGCCGCGTCACCGTGAGGCGCCGCTGCTCGTCGATCGTGCTGACGCCGATGTCGTCGAGCACGGTGCGCGGACCCCCGAGGAGGGTCGGCGCGAGGTAGATGGTCAGGCGGTCGGCGAGGCCGGCGCCGATGAAGGCACTCGCGAGCGTCGGGCCGCCCTCGACGTAGAGGCTCTGCAGGCCGTCGGCGGCGAGGCCGAACAGCTCGCGCTCGAGGTCGTGGCTGGCCGTGCGGTGCCCGCGCGGGTGGCGGCGGATCGCGGCGTCGGCCGGGATCGCGCGGGTGCCGAAGACGACCGGCACGGGCTGCGGCGCGTCTGGGGTGCCGTCGACGCGGGCGGTCAGCTGCGGATCGTCGGCGAGCACGGTGCCCGTGCCGACGGCGATCGCGTCGTGGGCGCTGCGCTCGCGGTGCACGTGGGCGCGCGCCTCGGGACCGGTGATCCATTGGCTCGTGCCGTCGGCGGCTGCCGCTCGGCCGTCGAGCGACTGCGCCCACTTGACCGTCACGCGCGGGCGTCCGGTGCGCTGCACGAACAGCCAGTCGGCAATGATCGCCTCGCCCTCCGCCTCGTCGAGCCGGTCGACGTCGACGCCGCCGGCGCGGAGCCGGTCGGCCCCGCCGCTCGAGACATCACCCGGGTCGGCGCACGCGAAGACGACGCGGGAGATGCCCGCGTCGAGCAGCGCCGCCGCACAGGGACCGGTGCGGCCGGTGTGGTTGCAGGGTTCGAGCGTGACGACCGCGGTGGCGCCCCTGGCCTCGTCGGGCCGGAGGCGCGAGAGCGCGTCGACCTCGGCGTGGGGCGTGCCCGCGCCACGGTGCCAGCCCTCGCCGAGCACGCGGCCGTCGGGGGAGAGGATGACGGCGCCGACCTGCGGGTTGACGCCGCGCGGTCCGCGGAGCGCGAGCTCGCGCGCTCGCACCATCGCACCGCGCTCTGCGGTGGGGTTCCCTGCCATGACGTTCCTCTCCGAACGCGCGCGGGGAATGCGGGGTCGCGAGCGACCCCACGTGCGCCTCCCCTCCGGACTCTCACCGTCGGTGCTGGAGTTCCACCAGCTCAACCGACCGACGGCGCTCGCTCTGACGCGCGTCGCTCGGGTCGCGGACTATCACCGCCGGTTCAGATTTGCACTGACCCCGGGCACGTTGCTTCTGCCACCCTACAACTCGGGCACTCGCAACCTCATTCCCGCCGGCGCCGACGCCGACCCCCTCGTGGCGGCCGCGGCGAAAGATCACCCCGCCTGTCACCGCTTGTGGTGATGCCGGATCACCATGCGCCGCCATAGCTTCTCGTCGGGTCTTCGGCGTCCGCCGAGGTCATCCGGAACCACAGGAAGCAGTCCCCATGTCCCAGTCCGCCACACGAGCCGCATCCTTGCGTTTCGTGTTCATCACCGCCGGGTTCATCTCTGCGATCGTGCTCATCGTCAATGCCGCGAAGCGCGCTGAGATCCTGGCGCTGAGCCCCGCCACCCAGCTCGTCGCACCCGTCGCGCAGCTGGCGGCGATCGGCCTCATCGTGGGGATCTTCGCCGCCACCCCCGCCATCCGGGGTCGCCTCGGCTCGATCGGTGTCGTCCTCTACGTCGCCTCGCTCGTGGGGCTCGTCGGCGTCGAGTTCGTGATCAACCTCGTCTTCCCGTACGTGGGACCCGAGATCGTCGCGGAGCTGCGTGCAGGCCCGCTCGGGATCGCGTTCACCGTCGTCTCCATCTCGTTCCTGCTCGGCACGATCGTCTTCTTCACCGCGCTGTGGCGCGTGGCCCGGTCGCCCAAGGTCGCGATCATCGTCAGCGTCATCAGCTCGGCGGCGATCGCGCTCCGCGCCGCGCTCCCGGAGGCGCTCCTGCAGGTCGGGCTCGTCGGCCTCGCCGTCGGCATCAGCCTGCTCGCCGTCTGGCTCGTGCGGGTCGGCCGCTCGAGCGCCGCGGAGGTCGCTGCCCGCGCACCCGCGCTGGTCTAAGCGGATGCCCGGACGGGGAGAACGACCTGTTCGGGCACCAGGTTCAGCCCGGCCGCGCTTCGGCAGATCGCGAGTGCGGTCGGGAGCGTCAGTCGAGGCGGGGCCAGGGGCGCGCGTCGGCGGGCATGCCGTTCGCGACGCGCACCGCGTGGTGCTCGAGGCGGCGCTCGCCGTCGCGCCCAGCGCCGTCGGCCGATGGGGCCTCGCGGGTGCCGAGGTACGAGAAGCCCGCCGCCTTCGCGACCCGCATCGACGCGACGTTGCCTTCGCGGCACCGCCAATGGACCTCCGGCCAGGTCAGGCAGCCCTCGGCGTGCCCGACGAGCGTGCGCAGGGCATCCGCCATGAGGCCCTTGCCCATCGCGTCGGGGTGCAGCCAGTAGCCGACCTCCGAGCGCTCGCCGCGCAGGCCGACGACGCCGACGAGCGGGCCCCGGAGCGACTCGCGGATCGCCCATACGCGCTCGTCGTGCTCTCCGCGCCAGCCCGCGGGCGCGAACTCGCGCACGAAGCTCTCGGCGTCCGGCCTGCGGTAGGGCCACGGGGTCTCCAGGAACCGCCGCGCATCGTCGGTCGAGCACGCCTCGACGATGCGGTCGATGTCGCTCTCGCGCAGCGCCGTGAGCATCACCTTGCCGCCCAGCACGGGCAGCGAGGGACCGGCGAGCGGAGCGCTCATCGCAGCCCCATCGCCTCCATCGCCCGCCGGAGCGTCGCATCCGCGACCTCGGCCGCGCGCTCGGCGTTCGCCGCGAGCAGCCGGTCGAGCTCCGCCGGGTCTGCGAGCAGCTCGAGCGTGCGCTCGCGCACGGGGCTCAGCTCGGCGACGACCGCGTCGGCGACGGCGGTCTTGAAGACGCCGTAGCCCTCGCCGGCGTACTCCGCCTCGAGCGCGGCGACCGGCTCGCCCGTCATCGCCGAGAGGATGTCGAGCAGGTTCGTCACGCCCGGCTTCGCAGCACGGTCGGCACGGATCGAGCCCTCGGTGTCGGTGACCGCGGAGCGGATCTTCTTGGCCGTCTTCGCGGGCTCGTCGAGCAGCCACACCACGCCCTTGTCGTTGTCGGCCGACTTCGACATCTTCGACTCGGGCGACTGGAGATCGTAGATGCGAGCGCCGCCCGCGAGGATCACGGGCTTGGGCACGGTGAACGTCTTCCCGAAGCGCTTGTTGAAGCGCTCGGCGAGGTCGCGAGTGAGCTCGACGTGCTGCTTCTGGTCGTCGCCCACCGGCACGACCTCCGTGTCGTAGAGCAGGATGTCGGCAGCCATGAGCACGGGGTAGGTGAACAGCCCGACCGACGCGGCCTCCTGACCGCCCTTGGCCGTCTTGTCCTTGAACTGCGTCATCCGGCTGGCCTCGCCGAACCCGGTGATCGTCGACAGCAGCCACTGCAGCTGGGCGTGCGCGGCGACGTGCGACTGCACGTACAGGCACGACACCGACGGGTCGATCCCGCCCGCGATGTACTGGGCGGCGAGGGTGCGCACCTGCTCGCGCAGCACATCCGGCGCCTGCGGCACCGTGATGGCGTGCAGGTCGACGATCGAGAAGAACGCCTCGTTGCCGTCCTGCATCCTGCGCCACTGCTGCAGCGCGCCGATGTAGTTGCCGAGGTGGAGCGAGCCCGACGAGGGCTGCATCCCGGAGTAGAGCCGGGGCTTGGTCATGAGCTGCTTCCAGTCCGAGTGATCACAGGTGGTAGTCGACGATGACGGGCGCGTGGTCGGACCATCGCGTGTCCCATGCGCTCGCCCGGTCGATGCGGTAGTCGCGCGCGGTCGCCGCGAGCGCCGGCGAGGCCATGTGGTAGTCGATGCGCCAGCCGGTGTCGGTGTCGAACGCCTTGCCGCGCTGCGACCACCACGTGTAGGGGCCTTCCGTCTCCGGATGCGCGGTGCGGCCGACGTCGATCCAGCCGTGGCCGCGGCCGCGCTTGCCGTCGACGCCGGTGACCATGCCGGTGCCGAAGAAGCGGTCGAAGTAGCTGCGCTCCTCCGGCAGGAAGCCGGCGTTCTTCTGGTTGCCCTTCCAGTTCTTGATGTCGAGCGGCGTGTGACCGACGTTGAAGTCGCCCATGACGACGGCGTGCTCGGTGTGCGCGCGCAGCTGCGGCAGGCGCTTCGCCATGGAGTCGAGGAAGCGGTACTTGTCGTCCTGCTTCTGGCTCCCGACCTCGCCGCCGGAGTGCACGTAGGCCGACACGACCGTCAGCAGCGTCTCGCCGATGAGGAAGTCGGCCTCGAGCCAGCGCCCCTTCGTGTCGAAGGTCTTCAGGCCGATGTCGGTGCGGTGCTCGAAGGACGGCTCGCGCGACAGCACGGCGACACCGGCCCGGCCCTTCGCCGTCGCGGGGTCGTGCAGCACGTGCCAGCCGGGCACGAGCGGCAGCAGGTCCTCGTCGAGCGCCCGCACCTCCTGCATGGCGACGATGTCGAAGCCGCCCGCCTCGAGCCACTCGCCCATGCCCTTGCGGAAGGCGGCGCGCACGCCGTTGACGTTGACGGAGGCGATGCGGACCATGCGATCGAGCCTACCGAGCGTCGGCCACGTCCCCGCTCAGCGGTGCTTGGCGAGGCGCTTGTGCAGCTGCACGGCGTCGCCGCCCTCTGCGCGGTTCGCGCGCACCTCCTCGAGCAGCGCCTTCGCCTCCTCCTTGGTCAGCCTCGCGTCGATGCCGCCCACCGCCACGAGCCGGGTGTACGCGCGGCCCGTCGGGCCGACCGCGACGAACGACAGGGCGAGCAGCAGGATCTGCATGATGAAGCCCAGCCAGATGAGGATGATGACGGGCGCCGCGATGCCCGCGAGCAGCGGGTTGTTCTCGACCCCGCGGAACAGGCCGGTGGCGAGCAGCTTGAGCGCGAAGAACGCGACCGCGCACACGGCCGCGGCCGGCACGATCTGCTTGGCAGGCAGGCGCAGGCGCCCGCCGAAGCGGTAGAGCAGCAGCACCACCGACGTGTCGAGCAGCAGCTGCATCACGAAGCCCGCCGCTTGCCCGGCCCAGCCGAACCCCAGCGCGTCGGCCAGCGCTTGCGTCACCACCAGCAGACCGGAGGAGACGACGACGAGCAGGCCGATGCCGACCGCGACGGCGAGGTCGCCGAGCTTCAGCAGCAGGAAGTTCCGCCGCGGGGCGCCGAGCTCGAACATCGCCCGGAAGCCCTCGCGGCTGACCGCGATCCAGGCGATCGCGGTGAAGAGGATCGACACGGCCGCGATGGCGCCGGCCCAGCCGACGATGCTCGACTGCGTCAGCTGCTCGACGTCGAGGGCGCCGTTCTCGCCGATCAGTCCCGGGATCGACGAGGCGATCGAGTCGATGACGGCGTCTCGCAGCTCGACGTTGCCGCCCAGCACCGCCATGAAGACGGCGAAGGCGACGAAGAGCGCGGCGAAGAGCGACAGGAATGCCTGGAGCGTCATGCCCTGGGCGAGCACCGGGCCGCGCTCCTCGGTGTAGCGCTGCCACGCCCGCATCAGCCTCGACCGCATGAGCCTGTCGATCAGCGCCTTCATGCCCGCCTCCCTTGCCGCATGGCGGCTCCCGGGTGGCCCAGCGTAGTGTGACGGCATGAGTGCGCTCTCAGGGGTCGGAGTCGGGCGCGGCATCGCTGCCGCGAAGGTGCTGAAGATGCCGGAGCCGCTGGCGCCGCCCAGCGACGAGCCGCTCGCCGGCGACGTCGACGGTGAGCACGAGCGGGTGCGGACGGCGCTGCAGGCCGTCGCCGACGAGTTGAACGCCCGGGCACGGATCGCGGGCGGAGACGCCCAGCAGGTGCTCGAGGCTGCCGCGCTCATGGCGCAGGACCCGGCCATCCTCGACGACGTCCGTGCGCGGCTCGAGCGCGGGATCAACGCCGAGATGGCGACCTGGGGTGCGTACGCGGCGTTCCGGGAGATGCTCACGGCGATGGGCGGCTACATGGCCGAGCGCGCCACGGACCTCGACGACGTCGCCCAGCGTGTCGTCGCTCGCCTGCGCGGCGTCGCCGCGCCCGGCGTGCCGCTGTCGGACGAGCCGTTCATCCTCGTCGCCCGCGACCTCGCGCCCGCCGACACGGCCACCCTCGACCTCGAGAAGACCGTCGCCCTCGTCACCCAGGAGGGCGGACCCACGAGCCACACGGCGATCCTCGCCCGCTCGAAGTCGCTGCCCGCAGTCGTCGGCGTGGTCGGGCTGCTCGCGGCGGTCGCCGAGGGCCAGCGCGCCATCGTCGACGCCCGAGCCGGCACGATCGAGCTCGACCCGGACGACGCGGCCGTCGCCGCCGCGGGGGCGGAGCGCACCGCGCGGCAGTCCGCCGCATCCGCCCCCATCACGCCCGGCGCGCTCGCGGATGGCCACCCGGTGCCGCTCATGGCCAATGTCGGGTCGCCGAAGGACACCGCGAAAGCCGTTGAGCTCGGTGCCGAGGGCGTGGGGCTCTTCCGCACCGAGTTCCTGTTCCTCGACTCGGACACCGCCCCGACCGTCGAGCAGCAGACGGCCTCGTACACCGAGCTGCTCGCGGCGTTCCCCGGCAAGCGCGTCGTCGCGCGCGTCCTCGACGCGGGCGCCGACAAGCCGCTGTCGTTCCTCAACGACGCGCACGAGGAGAACCCGGCGCTCGGCCTGCGAGGCATTCGCGCGCTGCGCGCGAGCGAGCACATCCTGCGCGACCAGCTGACGGCGCTCGCGAACGCGCAGGCGGCGACCGAGGCGCAGCTCTACGTGATGGCGCCCATGATCGCCGACGCGGAGGAGACCGAGTACTTCGTCTCGCTCGGTCGCGAGCTGGGGCTCAGCACCGTCGGCGCGATGGCCGAGGTGCCGTCGATCGCGGTGGTCGCCGACCAGGTGCTCGAGATCGCCGATTTCGTCTCGATCGGCACGAACGACCTCACGCAGTACACGCTCGCCGCCGACCGGCAGCTGGGCTCCGTCGCGGCGCTGCAGGATCCCTGGCACCCGGCGGTGCTCCGGCTCATCAAGATGCTCGGCGACGCCGGCGCGCGGGCGGGCAAGGGCGTCGGCGTCTGCGGCGAGGCCGCGGCGGATCCGTCGCTCGCGGTCGTGCTCGTCGGTCTCGGCGCGACGTCGCTGTCGATGAGCGCGACGGCGCTCGCGGACGTGCGCGCGGAGCTGCTCACGGTCACGCTCGAGGAGGCGAAGGCGCGTGCCGAGCGGGTGCTCACGGCGAGGTCGGCGGTGGAGGCGCGGGAGCTCGCGGCGGCGAGCTGAGCCGCTCCGCGCCCCTCCCGCCTCCCGCTGGTTGAGCCGCTCCGCGCGCGCAGCGCGCTGAGCGCGTCGAAACCGGTTCGCCGACCGAGCGGGTTTCGGCTCAACGAGCGGATGGGCCGCCCCGGTCAGCGCTTCCGGCCGGCTGCCCGCGCGACCGCGACCGCGAACTCGCGGGCGCGCTCCCGCTCGCCCTCGATCGGCAGCACGACGACCTCCTGCGCGACCTTGTGCACCTGCCGCCGCAGCCGCCGCCTCGCTCTCGAGCGCCGCGCGGCACCGACGGCGCCGCTGATGAGCGCGCCGATGATGCCCAGCACGACGCCCAGCAGCAGTCCGCCGATCAGCCCGACGAGCGGCACAGGCCAGCCGTCGAGCCACGACTGCGTGCCCTCGACCTGCGGGATGACCGGCGGGACCATGCCCCACAGCGGCAGCAGCAGCGGCAGCAGCAGCCACACGCCGCTGATCACGGCCGCGATGAGCGCGAGCCACTGGATCGCGGCGAGCGGCGGCCACCACCACGAGCCGCGCGCGCCGAGGTCGGTGCGCGCTACCGCCCGGTCGAGCTCGGACGGCAGCGACTCGAGCGCATCCGCCGCGAGCTCGTGGATCGCCGCCGACCAACCCTCGCCGAGCCCGCTCGCTGCCGCGTCGGCGTAGCTGCGGACGGCCGTGCCCGCCTGCGCGCGCTGCGCGGCGCTCATCGGCGGCAGGCTGGTGCGGTGCAGGTCAGCGCGGTCGACGCCGCTGGCACGCCCGCCCTCGCGACCGAACGCGAGGTGCAGGCGGCGCAGCGGATCGGGGAGGAGCCGCAGCGTCCAGGCGGTGACGGGCCAGCCGGTCACCTGTCCGGCGCGCTTGCGGTACGAGCCGGCGACCGCTTGCGCGACCGCCTCGACGTTCGCGGCGGCGGCGAGGCCGCGCTCGAGCGCCTGCGCGTCGGCGGAGCGCAGCTTGCCGGGCACGCCCGCGTGCTCCAGACGGGCGGCGATGCCACGCACGTCGGCCGCGAGGCGCTGCGAAGCGGCCCTGCGCTCGGCCGCGAAGCGCGCGATGCGCTGCCGCAGCACGTCGATCCCCGCGCCGGTCGTCGCCGAGACGGGCAGCACCTGCACGCCCTCGAGGCCGTCGCCGCGCAGCAGCCCGCGCAGCGACTCGACGACGTGTCCGACCTCCGCCTCGGGCAGCCGGTCGACCTGGTTCAGCACGGCGGTCGTGACGGACGCGTGGGTCGCGAGCGGGGCGATGAAGTCCCGATGGATGACGGCGTCGGCGTACTTCTGCGGGTCGACGACCCACACGAGCACGTCGACCTGGCCGGCGAGCCGCTCGGCGATCGCCCGGTGCTCGACGGCGACCGAGTCGAAGTCAGGCAGGTCGAGCAGGATGAGCGACAGCTCCTGCCCGGGCGCGAACGGCCGCTCCATGATCCGCCGGTCGCGCACCTGCAGCCAGTCGAGCAGGGCGGATGCGCCGTGCGGGTTCCAGATCGCGGCGAGCGGCTCGGAGGTGGTCGGCCGCCGCACGTGCGTGCGCGCGACGGCCTCGCCCGCGAGCGCGTTCATGAGCGACGACTTGCCCGAGCCCGTGGCGCCGAAGAAGCCGACCACGGTGTGCTCCGAGGAGAGCGCGCGGCGCTCGCTCGCGCTCGCGGCGATGCGCCGCACCGCCTCGAGCTCGTCGCGCGGCACCCGGCCGGCTCCCAGTTCGGCGGCCTCCGAGAGCGCGCCGAGCAGCGCGTCGACGGTGGCTTCGCTCACCGGTCGTGCTCCCGGTCGCCGGGGCCGAGCTCGCGCACCTCGGCCGACTCGGCGTCGAGCGGCTCCGCGCTGTCCGGCGCGTCGTCGAGCGCCTCGCCCTCGATGACGTCGCTCCGCTGCAGCTCTCGCGACGGGGCATCGGCTGCCCGCTCGATGCGCCGCATCGCGGCCTCGAGCTCGGCGGCGGCGTCGCGCAGCGCGTCGCCCGACGTGCCCTGCTCGACGGGCGTGAGCAGCGCATCCCAGCGACGCGCCTCCGCGTCCATGAGCGCGCGCACCCGGGTGTCGAGGTCGTCGCGCGCCTGCGCCGCGAGGCGGCGCACCGCATCCTCGCCGAAGATCGTCTCGAGCAGCTTCTGGCCGACGACGGCCGAGCCGCCCGCGATGGCGAGCTCGCCGCCGGTGAGGCCGCCGGTCGACGCGAACACGACCACCATGAGCGCGACCGTGATGACGTTGAGGCCGAGCGACATGACGCGCGCCTTCGTGCGCTTGCCCGCCGCCTGCTCGGTGATGAGCTCCATGAGCGCGAGCTGCCAGTCGCGCACGAGCGTGCTCGCCCGTTCCGAGAGCTCCGGCGACGGATGCGCCAGGTCGGCGCCCGCCGTCAGCTCGCGGCCGACGGCCGACTGGCGCACCCGCTGCCACGCATCCGACGCCGCCCGGCCAGCCTCGTCGACCATGACGGCGTGCAGCCCGCTCTCGATCTCGTGCTCGACCTCGACCGGCGGAGTCGGCTGGCCCTGGAACCAGGCGACCACCCGGTCGCGGGTGCGGGAGTACCAGGACTCGATGGTGCGGAAGACGTCGGAGGTGCCGACGAAGTCCTGCCAGCGCGCGAGCACCTCGCCGCGCAGCAGCACACCGTCGCGCGTCGCGTCGCCCACCCGCTCGGCGGCGTCGCCGTACGCGGTCTCGACGGTGTCGCGCAGGTCGCCGGCGGTCACGACCTGCTCGTCGCGGGCATCGGCGACGATCCGGGCGGTGACGGCGAGCCGGCTGACCGCGCCGGCGAGCGTGCGCCCGGCGATGCGCGCGCGCTCGGCACGGTCGCCCGCGATCCCGGCCAGCCAGGCTCGGATGGGCGCGACCGCCGGGGGCGGCAGCATGCCTCGCTCGTCGAGGGGCGACTCGGGCACGACGAACACGGGCGCCGCGCCGAGCCCCCGCTCGGCCAGCATCTGGCGCAGGTCCGCCTCGATCTCGTCCTCCGCACCGGGCGGCACGCGGTTCAGCACGACGCCGACCGTGATGTCGCGACCTGCCGCGTCGTCGAGCAGCCGCCACGGCACCGCGTCGGCGTAGCGGTTCGCAGTGGTCGAGAACAGCCACAGGTCGGCGGCCGCGAGCAGCTGAGCCGCGAGCTGCCGGTTCTCGTCGGCGATCGAGTCGACGTCGGGCGCGTCGAGGATCGCGAGCTCGCGCGGCACGCGCTCGTCGGCGACGAGCACGACGGAGCCGATCTGCGCGGCGTCGGGCTCTTCTCCCGCTCGGCTCGCGGGCGCCTCGCGCACCGTGCCGGTGACGCGGGCGAGGCCGGGCAGGATGCGCGTGGAGCCGAACCACGCGGCGTCGGCGGGGGAGTGGAGCAGGATCGGCTGCCGGGTGGTCGGGCGGATGACGCCGGTGCGGGTGACCGGGACGCCGACGAGGGCGTTCACGAGCGTCGACTTGCCGGCGCCCGTCGAGCCGCCGACGACGGCGAGCAGCGGCGCGTCGAGGTGGCGCAGCCGCGGCTCGACGTAGTCGTCGATCTGTCGCACGGCGGCCCCGCGGGCGCCGCGCGCCGTGTCGGCGCCCGCGATCGACAGCGGCAGCGCCACGGCGGCGAGCGCCGAGCGGAGCGCCTCGAGCCGGTCGAGCGCGGCGATGGTGTCGGTCACGCGGCTAGTCTGCCCCACGGCCTGGTGCATCGACCCGAGCGCTGGACCGCCGCGGCATGCGGCGCGGCTCGGGCGAGCGCAGCCGGGCCGCGACCGTCACGAAGCCGATGAGCACGCACACGAGCGCCGCGGCGACCGCGACGGTCGCGGACGCGGGATCGCCGATGGCGCGGCCCACGCCGATCCACGCGACGCCCCAGAGGATGGCGAGCGCGGGCGCGATCCGGCCCCGCCCTCGCAGCGCGAGCAGGGCGGCGACGACCGCGACCAGCAGCAGCATCAGGATGGTGGGCAGCTCGAACGCGGCCGGGCGCACGCCCGCATCCGCGAGCCAGGCGGCGATGTTCGCGACCGTCGCGACCGATACCCAGCCGAGGTAGAGGCCGAACGTGCCGTCGACGACGACGGTCTCGACGAGCGACTGCGGCCGCAGCCGCCGCAGCTGCTCGAAGATCGCCAGCAGCACCGCGAGCAGCAGCAGGATCACGACCACGGTAAGCGGCAGCAGGCCGGCTTGCGCGCACAGGATCCACGCGGCGTTCAGCACGAGCGAGGCGACCGCGAGCCAGCCCATCGCGCGCTGCCGCCGGTCGTGGCGCTGCGCCGGCAGCACTTGCCACACCGCGTACGCGGCGAGCCCGAGGTAGATGAGCGACCAGATCGAGAACGCCGGACCGTACGGCGCCAGCGGCGTCGCCGCGTCGGAGAGCGCGCCGCTCGAGGAGGCCTCGACCTCGGTGCCGCCGAACAGGCCGGAGCCGAGCGCCGCCGCCGCGATCGTCACGGGCAGCGCGATGAGCACCACCCAGGGGCGGAGGCGGTCAGCGGTCGTCGTCCGAGCATCCATGGCCGGGACGATACATCGCCTGCCTACATATTCGCCTGACTGTGATCCGCCCGGACGTCCCGCGGCGCCGGCACGCAGCGAGGGCCGGCATCCGCGTGGATGCCGGCCCTCGAAGGCGAAGGTCGACTAGAGCTTGACGCCCGTCATCATGGCCTGCTTGACCTCGGCGATCGCCTTCGTGACCTGGATGCCGCGCGGGCAGGCATCCGTGCAGTTGAAGGTCGTGCGGCAGCGCCACACGCCCTCGCGGTCGTTCAGGATGTCGAGGCGCACCTGGCTCGCCTCGTCGCGCGAGTCGAAGATGAAGCGGTGCGCGTTCACGATCGCTGCCGGGCCGAAGTACTGCCCGTCGGTCCAGAACACCGGGCACGAGGTCGTGCACGCGGCGCAGAGGATGCACTTGGTCGTGTCGTCGAAGCGCTCGCGCTGCGCGATCGTCTGGTGGCGCTCCTTCTCGGGCTTGCCGGCCGCCTGCAGGAACGGCTGGATCTCGCGGAAGGAGTCGAAGAACGGCTCCATGTTCACGATGAGGTCCTTCTCGAGCGGCAGGCCCTTGATCGCCTCGACGTAGATGGGCTTCGAGATGTCGAAGTCCTTCACGAGCGCCTTGCAGGCGAGGCGGTTCTTGCCGTTGATGCGCATCGCGTCCGAGCCGCACACGCCGTGCGCGCACGAGCGGCGGAAGGCGAGCGACGGGTCGATGTCCCACTTGATGCGGTGCAGCGCGTCGAGGATGCGCTCGGTCTGGTACATCTCCACGTCGTAGTCGACCCAGCGAGGCTCGTCGTCGACCTCGGGGTCGAAGCGGCGCACGATGACCGTGACCTTGAAGCTCTGCGGCACGTCGACGGGCTCCGATGGCACGGTCTCGCGCACCGCGCCGTCGAACTCCGAGTCCGTGGGCTTCGGGCTCGTCCCCGACTGCGCTCCGGCCTCCGCGGCCTGACGCGCGCTCGACTGGTCCTCGGTCGACCCGGTGTCGGGCCGGTCGGCCATGGGGGTCGGCGCACCGGTGGGGCCGCTCTGCGCCGGGTGGACGCCCGACTCCTGGCCCTTGGGGTCGCCCTGGGGCAGCTGGTTGTCGCTCATCAGTACTTCCGCTCCGTCGGCTCGTAGTGCGTGAAGCGCACCGGCTTCCAGTCGAGTCGGATGTCCTGGGCGTCACCCTCGTCGGCGGCCGTCCGGTACGCCATGGTGTGCTGCATGAAGTTCACGTCGTCGCGCGTGGGGTAGTCGTCGCGCATGTGCGCGCCGCGCGACTCCTTGCGGTTGATCGCCGAGACGACGACCACCTCGGCGAGGTCGAGGAGGAAGCCCAGCTCCACTGCCTCGAGCAGGTCGGTGTTGAAGCGCCGTCCGCGGTCGTGCACGCGCACGTTGGGGTAGCGGCTGCGCAGCACGGCGATGTCGGCGAGCGCGGTCTGCAGCGTCTCCTCGGTGCGGAACACCTGGGCGTTGCGGTCCATCGTCTCCTGCAGCGCCTTGCGGATCGACGACGCCGACTCGGTGCCGTCGCCCTCGCGCATCTGCGCGAGCATCTTCACGACCCCGTCGGCCGCATCCGTCGGCAGGTCGACGAAGTCGGCCGTCTGCGCGTACGCGACCGCGTTGTTGCCGGCGCGCTTGCCGAACACGTTGATGTCGAGCAGCGAGTTCGTGCCGAGGCGGTTGGCGCCGTGCACCGAGACGCACGCGCACTCACCGGCGGCGTAGAGGCCCGGGATGACCGTGTCGTTGTCGCTGAGGACCTCGGCGTCGTTGTTCGTCGGGATGCCGCCCATGGCGTAGTGCGCCGTGGGGTAGACGGGCACGCGCTCGGTGACCGGGTCGACGCCGAGGTAGGTGCGCGCGAACTCGGTGATGTCGGGCAGCTTCGTCTCGAGCACTTCGGCGCCCAGGTGGGTGCAGTCGAGGTAGACGTAGTCCTTGTTCGGGCCGGCGCCGCGGCCGTCGAGCACCTCCTGCACCATCGAGCGGGCGACGATGTCGCGCGGCGCGAGGTCCTTGATGGTGGGGGCGTAGCGCTCCATGAAGCGCTCGCCCGACGCGTTGCGGAGGATCGCGCCCTCACCCCGGGCGCCCTCGGTGAGGAGGATGCCGAGGCCGGCGAGGCCCGTCGGGTGGAACTGGTAGAACTCCATGTCCTCGAGCGGCAGGCCCTTGCGCCAGATGATGCCGACGCCGTCGCCCGTGAGCGTGTGCGCGTTCGAGGTGGTCTTGTAGATCTTGCCGAAGCCGCCGGTCGCGAAGATGACCGACTTGCCCTGGAAGACGTGGATCTCGCCGGTCGCGAGCTCGTACGCGACGACGCCCGCGGGCCGCGGCACGCCGTCGACCTCGCTCATGATGAGGTCGAGCGCGTAGAACTCGTTGAAGAAGTCCACGCCGTGCTTCACGCAGTTCTGGTACAGCGTCTGCAGGATCATGTGGCCGGTGCGGTCGGCCGCGTAGCACGCGCGGCGCACGGGTGCCTTGCCGTGGTCGCGCGTGTGGCCGCCGAAGCGGCGCTGGTCGATCTTGCCGTCCTCAGTGCGGTTGAACGGCAGCCCCATGTTCTCGAGGTCGTACACCGCGTCGATCGCCTCACGGGTGAGGATCTCCGCCGCATCCTGGTCCACCAGGTAGTCGCCACCCTTGACCGTGTCGTAGGTGTGCCACTCGTTGCTGTCCTCCTCGACGTTCGCGAGGGCGGCCGCCATGCCGCCCTGCGCCGCGCCCGTGTGGGAGCGGGTCGGGTAGAGCTTCGTGATGACGGCCGTGGACGCCTTCGGCGCCGATTCGATGGCGGCGCGCATGCCTGCGCCGCCGGCGCCGACGATCACGACGTCATGCTGGTGGTAGTGGATGCCGTCGACGACGGAATGCTGATCAACCATGGATGTGGGAGTCTCCGAATCTCGCCTAGACCGAGGCGCAGAACGACGGCAGCAGCGCGGGGTCCGCGCCCTCAGGGCACGGGTTGAACGTGAAGGTGATGAGGGTGCCGAGCAGGATCAGGATGGCGGCGGCGACGCCGATGGCGCCGAGGGCGAGCTTGCGCACCCGCGGCTTGTGCACGTAGTCGTTCACGATCGTGCGCATGCCGTTGGATCCGTGCAGGATCGCGAGCCACAGCATCAGCGCATCCCACCACTGCCAGAACGGCTGGGCGAGCTTGCCGCCGACGAAGCCGAAGTCGATGGCGTGGATGCCGCCGGGCGTCCAGATGAGGTTGTAGGCCAGGTGGCCGAAGATCAGCACGATCAGCACGACGCCGGAGACGCGCATGAAGATCCAGCCGGCCTTCTCGAGGTTGGGGCCGCGACGGCCCTTCGAGCGAGCCGGGTAGGCGTAGTTCGGGCTCTCGATGGTGACGCTCATCAGTGACCCTCCGCCATCGGCGCGAACACGTTCGCGAGGTGGTTGGGCGTGAAGTAGAGCATCAGTGCGACGACGAGGCCCATCACGATCCAGAACAGCAGGCGCTGGTGCTTCGTCGCCCAGGGCCACACGTCGACCAGGATGATGCGCACGCCGTTGAGGGCGTGCAGCACGACGGCGCCGACCAGGCCGACCTCGCCGAGTCCCATGATCGGGTTCTTGTAGGTGGCCATCACGGCGTCGTACGCCGCGGGGCTCACCCGGATGAGTGCCGTGTCGAGCACGTGCACCAGGAGGAAGAAGTAGATCGCCACACCGGTGATCCGGTGCAGCACCCACGACCACATGCCCTCGTCGCCGCGATACAGCGTGCCGCTGAACCGGGTCTTACGGGGAGTGGGATCGGGGAGGACGAGGCTGCTCTGCGTCTTGGACACGCGCAATCCCTCCGTAGTTCGACCGGGCAGATACGACCATCCTATGCCCGCGGCGAACACGGATCCGGCCCGGCGGGTCGCCGGCCTGCGCCTCGGGCGAACGCGCACGGAGGCCCGAGCGGGCCTCCGCCGCGCGCTCGGCGCTCAGGCGTCGACGAGTCCGTCGATGCCGCGCAGCGCCCGCCGCGACGCCCGCTCGTAGTGCTCGAACAGCTGGTCGACGACCGCCGACCACGAGCGCGGCAGCACGCGGCGGCGGCCGGCCTCGCCCATCCGCGCCCGCAGGGCGGCGTCGGTCGACAGCCGCTCGATCGCCGCGCGGAGGTCGGATGCGTCGTCCGGCTCGAAGAGGAGGCCGGTGGTGCCGTGATCCACGAGATCGATGGGCCCGCCGGCGCGCGGCGCGACGACCGGGAGCCCGCTTGCGGCCGCCTCCTGGAGTGTCTGCCCGAACGTCTCCTCCGTGCCGGTGTGGACGAACACATCCATCGCCGCGTAGGCGGCGCGCAGCGATGCCCCGTGCAGCTGGCCGAGGAACACCGGCTGCAGACCCGCGAGGCGACTGCGCGTCTCCTCCATCGCGGGCCCGTCGCCGACGATCGCGACGCGGATGCCCGGCACGCCCTGCAGGGCGCGCAGCCGGTCGAGTCCCTTCTCGAGCGCGACGCGGCCGACGTAGCCGACGATCACCTCACCGCCCGGGGCGATGCGGCGGCGCAGGTTCCCGGCGGCGGGGCCCTGCCGGTTGTCGGGGTGGAAGCCCTGCAGGTCGAC
Source organism: Agrococcus sp. DT81.2 (assembly GCF_049844935.1). Taxonomy (NCBI): domain Bacteria; kingdom Bacillati; phylum Actinomycetota; class Actinomycetes; order Micrococcales; family Microbacteriaceae; genus Agrococcus; species Agrococcus sp. DT81.2. The sequence continues at coordinate 265,423 of NZ_JBNCLZ010000003.1, forward strand.
GCCGCGCACCCAGCGGTGCACGCGCTTGACGCCGGCGTCCTCGAGGTCGGCGATCGCGGCGCTCGACGGCGCGAGCGTGCGGTCGGCGGTGTTGTGGATGCGGCGGATCACCTGCCAGGCGAACGCCGAGCCGGCGGCGAGCCGGTTGCGCCGCGCGAAGCCCGCGACGTCGGTCTGGTAGATGGCCACGCTCGGCAGGCCGATGCGCGCGGCCTCGGCGATCGCCTGGCCGCCGAGCATGAAGGGGCTCGCCGCGTGCAGCACGTCTGGCTGGAAGCGTGCGAGCAAGGCAGCGACCTGCGGGCTGGGGAGGCCCACGGGGAACTGCCGGTACGCGAAGGACGGCACCTCGTGCACGGGCACGCCGCGGTAGTGGACCGGTGCGCCGCAGCGGGGCGTGATGACGATGGCCTCGCGGTTGGTCTCGACGAGGCGGTCGAGCACCCGGCAGACCGACGTGGTCACGCCGTTGACTGTCGGGAGGAAGCTCTCGGTCACGATGGCGACTCGCTCGATGCGCACGGGGCCACCGTACGACGGCGGTGGGGCCGTTGGGGGAGCGGGTGGTGAACGGCGCGTGAACGGCCCGGCGGGGGCGCGCGCTGCCGAGAGCCCGGCTCCGGATGCGTAGGGTGAGGGCCGTGACGGCGATCGACGACTTCTACAGCATCATCCCTGCGGGCGGCGTGGGCTCGAGGCTCTGGCCGCTGTCGCGCGCCGACGCGCCGAAGTTCCTGCACGACCTCACCGGCAGCGGCAAGACGCTGCTGCGCGCCACCTACGACCGGCTCGTGCCGCTCGCCGGTCCGGGCCGCACAATGGTCGTCACGGGGCGCGCGCACCGTGCCGCCGTGGAGGCGCAGATCCCCGAGCTCGAGGACGCGAGCATCGTGCTCGAGGCCGACCCGCGCGACTCGACCGTCGCCATCGCGCTCGCTGCTGCGATCCTGCGGCGCCGGGAGCCCGACGTCATCGTCGGCTCGTTCGCGGCCGACCACGTCATCGACGACGAGCGCTCGTTCCGCCGCGCGGTGGGCGAGGCGGTGGCGGCCGCCCGCGCGGGCTACATCGCGACGATCGGCATCACCCCCACCGAGCCGGCGATCGGGTTCGGCTACATCCGTGCCGGCGGCTCGGCCGGGGTCGAGGGTGCTCCGAACGCCGCGCTCGTGCGCGAGTTCGTCGAGAAGCCGTCGGCGCAGGTGGCGCGCGGCTACCTCGCAGACGGCGACTACCTCTGGAACGCGGGCATGTTCATCGCGCGGGCCGACGTGCTGCTCGAGGAGCTCGCGGCGGAGGAGCCGCAGCTCGCCGCGCAGATCGAGGAGCTCGCCGAGGTCTGGGACGAGCCCGCCCGCCGTGGCCCCGCCGTCGACCGCCTCTGGCCGCAGCTGAAGAAGATCGCGATCGACTACGCCGTCGCGGAGCCGGCGGCGGCGCGCGGCCGCATGGTGGTCGTGCCCGGCGACTTCGACTGGGATGACGTGGGCGACTTCTCGGCGGTCGCGAAGCTGCACAACGGCGCGCACCGCGGGCGCCTCGCGATCCTCGGCACCAAGGGGACGGTCATCGCCGACTCCGCGTCGGGCATCGTCGTCTCGCAGTCGAACCGCATCATCTCGGTGGTCGGCATCCAGAACGTCGTCGTCGTAGACACCCCCGACGCGCTGCTGGTCACGACCACCGACAACGCGCAGCGCGTGAAGCAGGTCGTCGACGCGGTGCGGCGCTCGGGCAACACCGACGCCCTCTGACCCCCTCCTCCGTCGATCGAGTAGCTGCCGGCGGAGCTGGCCACCCTTCCTCCGTTGATCGAGTAGCTGCCGGACGGAGTCCGGCCGCGTATCGAGATCGGCCGCGCCGCGGCTGTCGTTCGTCTCGATACGCGGCGCCTGCGGCGCTGCTACTCGACGAGCGGGACCTCGTTGATCGAGTAGCTGCCGGACGGAGTCCGGCCGCGTATCGAGATCGGCTGGGCGTTGGCTAGCGTCCGTCTCGATACGCGGCGCCTGCGGCGCTGCTACTCGACGAGCGGGACCTCGTTGATCGAGTAGCTGCCGGCGGAGCCGGCCGCCCCTCCTCCGTTGATCGAGTAGCTGCCGGCGGAGCCGGCCGCGTATCGAGATCGGCGGGGCCTTGGCTCGCGTTCGTCTCGATACGCGGCGCCTGCGGCGCTGCTACTCGACGAGCGGGGAGGGGCGGCGCCTGCGGCGCTGCTACTCGACGACCAGTTCTCCACAGCGGCCCAACCGCGCGACCCCACCGCCCTGCCTCGTCCGGCATCCTCCCGCCATGCCCTGGGTCTACATCCTGCGATGCGCCGACGGCTCGACCTACGTCGGCAGCACCTGGGACATGGAGCGGCGCCTCGACCAGCATCAGCGCGGCGACGGCGCCGTGTACACGCGCCGCCGTCTGCCGGTCGAGCTCGCCTTCACCCACTACGACGACTCCATCGCCGCCGCATTCGCACTCGAGAAGCAGATCCAGGGCTGGAGTCGCGCCAAGCGGGAGGCGCTCATCCGCGGCGACTTCGCTTCGATCTCCGCGTCGGCGAAGAAGCGCGACTGGCTGGGCCACGACGAGCGGCGGGCAGCGGAGCGCGAGGCGCGGCAGCGCGAGCAGCGGCCCGATCCCGATCCGTTGATCGAGTAGCTGCCGGGCGGAGCCGGACGCGTCGAGATCGGCCTCGTCAGCACGTGGTTCGTCTCGATACGCGGCGCCTTCGGCGCTGCTACTCGACGAGCGGGAGGGGGCGGCGCCTTCGGCGCTGCTACTCGACGAGCGGGAGGGGGCGGCGGCTGGCGCCGCCGTGCTACTCGACGAGCGGGCGACGCGGGCTACGATTCTGCCAATCGGTCGAAGGAGTCCGCCTTGTCCCGCACGCTCGCCCTGCCCGCGCTCGCCGCGCTCGCCCTGTTCGCCGGCTGCGCCGCGCCGCCGCCCGCCGCCACGAGCGAGCCGGGAGGCACCGCCGCTCCCGAGCAGACCCTCGAATGCGCGCAGATGGTGACGAACTCGGGCGGGCTCAACGACCGCTCCTTCAACGAGACCAGCTGGGCCGGCATGGAGCGGGCGCAGGAGGAGCTCGGCGTCGAGGCGAACGTGCTCGTCTCCACCTCCGAGAGCGACCTCGCGCCCAACGTGCAGGCGGCGGTCGACACCGGGTGCGGCTTCGTGCTCACCGTCGGCTTCGAGCTCGCCGCGGCGACCGAGGAGCAGGCGGCCGCCAACCCCGACGTGCAGTTCGCGATCGTCGACGAGATCGTCGAGGGCCCCAACGTGCGCTCGATCGTCTTCGACACCGCGCAGGCGGCGTTCCTCGCCGGCTACACCGCCGCATCCGTCAGCGAGTCGGGCATCGTCGCGACCTTCGGCGGTGGCAACCAGCCGCCCGTCACCCTCTTCATGGACGGCTTCGCCGCCGGCATCGACGCCTTCAACGAGGCGAAGGGCACGGACGTGCAGCTGCTCGGCTGGGACCCCGAGACCCAGGACGGCACCTTCACGGGTGACTTCGAGAACGTGCAGCTCGGCCAGACGCAGACCCAGGCGTTCATCGCCCAGGGCGCCGACGTGATCCTGCCCGTCGCCGGCCAGGTGGGCGAGGGCTCGTTCCGCGCCTCGCTCGACGCGGGCGGCACGGCCCTCGTGATCTGGGTCGACAACGACGGATACGACACCCTTCCCGCCGAGTTCCGGCCGCTGCTGCTCACGAGCGTGCTGAAGAACACCGAGGATGCGGTCGTCACGGCCGTCGGCGACGCGCTCGACGGCACCATCTCGGACGAGCCGCTCATCGGCACGCTCGAGAACGGCGGCGTCGACATCGCGCCGTTCCACGACCTCGAGGCGCGCGTCAGCGACGAGACGAAGGCCGAGCTCGACGCGCTGCGGCAGCAGCTCATCGACGGAGAGATCACCGTCGACTCGCCCTCGAGCCCCTGACCGAGACGATTGCAACGATTGCGTTGCGGTGCCGTCGAGCCGGCACCTGGCGCGTGCACGCGGCCCTATGCTCAACCATCATGCGCTCAGCCGCGTCGCGGCGAGCATCCTTTGCACTGGAGGATCCCTTGAGGAAGTTCAACCGTTCCGCCCTGCGCGGCGGCGCGATCGCGCTCGGCGCGTCGCTGCTGCTCGCGGGCTGCGCCGCCGCACCGCAGGCGCCCACGGGCTCCGAGCCCGCCGGCTCCGACCCCGCAGCAGCACCGACCACCGACATCCAGCCCTGCATCATCTCGGACTCGGGCGGCTTCGACGACCGATCGTTCAACCAGCTGGGCGCCGAGGGCCTCCGCGCCGCGGGCGAGACGCTCGGCGTCGAGCCGGTCGAGGTCGAGTCGCAGTCCGAGGCGGACTACGCGCCGAACCTGTCGACCGTGATCGACGGCGGCTGCAACATGGTCGTCTCCGTCGGCTTCGCACTGTCGGAGGCCACCGCGGCAGCCGCCGAGGCGAACCCCGACGTGAACTTCACGATCATCGACGACAACCAGATCGACCTGCCGAACGTCAAGCCGATCGTCTACGACACGGCGCAGGCCGCCTTCCTGGCCGGCTACGCCGCCGCGTCGTACTCGGAGAGCGGCAAGGTCGCCACGTGGGGCGGCATGCAGTTCCCGACCGTCACCATCTTCATGGACGGCTTCGCCGACGGCGTCGCGCACTTCAACGAGCAGAGCGGCGAGAACGTCGAGGTGCTCGGCTGGGACGTCGAGGCCCAGACCGGTTCGTTCACGGGTGGCTTCGAGGCCGGCCCCACCGCCAAGTCCATGGCCGAGACGTTCATCCAGCAGGGCGCCGACGTGCTCCTGCCGGTCGGTGGCCCGATCTTCCTCTCGGCCGCTGAGGCGATCCGCGACCAGGGCGACGACTCCGGCATCGCGATGATCGGCGTCGACGCCGACCTGTACGAGACGTCGCCGGACTACGCCGACATGTTCCTCACCTCGATCCTCAAGGGCATGTCGCAGGGTGTGCAGACGGTCGTCGAGGAGGCCGCAGCCGGCGAGTTCTCGAACGAGCCGTACGTCGGCACGCTCGAGAACGAGGGCGTCAGCATCGCGCCGTTCCACGACTTCGAGGACACGGTCGACCCGGAGCTGCAGACGCAGCTCGACGAGATCCGCGAGGCGATCATCGCCGGCGAGATCACGGTCGAGTCGCCCGCCAGCCCCACCGCCCAGTAGCAGGCATCGCACGCCCGTGGGGGTCGGCTCCGGCCGACCCCCACGCGCATGCGCGGCCCCCGGAGCGCGCCGCACGCGGTTCCGGCTAGATTCACAGTCGTCGTCAGCGTCGTCGCGAAGGAAGACTCATGGCTCTCGAGCACTCGACCCTCCAGCTCCGTGGCATCACGAAGCGCTTCGGCGCGCTCACCGCCAATGACCACATCGACCTCGAGGTCAAGGCGGGCGAGATCCACTGCCTGCTGGGTGAGAACGGCGCGGGCAAGTCCACGCTCATGAACGTCCTCTACGGTCTCTATCACGCCGATGAGGGCGAGATCCTGCTCGACGGCGTGCCGCAGCGGTTCGCCGGCCCCGGCGACGCGATGCACGCCGGCATCGGCATGGTGCACCAGCACTTCATGCTCATCCCCGTCTTCACGGTCGCCGAGAACGTGCTGCTCGGCCACGAGAAGGCGCTCGGCGGTCTCGCCGGCGCCAAGGAGAAGGTGCGCGAGATCTCGCAGCGCTTCGGCTTCCACGTCGACCCCGACGCGAAGATCGAGGACCTGCCGGTCGGTGTGCAGCAGCGCGTCGAGATCATCAAGGCGCTGTCGCAGGACGCGCGGGTGCTCGTGTTCGACGAGCCCACCGCCGTGCTCACGCCCCAGGAGACCGATGAGCTCATGGCGATCATGCAGCAGCTGCGCGACGAGGGCACCGCGATCGTCTTCATCACCCACAAGCTGCGCGAGGTGCGCGCCATCGCCGACCGCATCACGGTCATCCGGCTCGGCAAGGTCGTCGGCGAGGCGAGCCCGAGCTCGACGAGCACCGAGCTCGCGTCGATGATGGTCGGCCGCCCCGTCGAGCTCACCGTGCAGAAGAACCCGCCGGTGCTCACCGACAACACGCTGACCGTGTCGCACCTGACGGTGCTGGATGCGATCGGCCAGAAGGTCGTCAACGACGTCTCGTTCACGGTGCACGGCGGTGAGGTGCTCTGCATCGCCGGCGTCCAGGGCAACGGCCAGACCGAGCTCACGGAGGCCATCCTCGGGCTGCAGCCGCGGGCGAAGGGATCGATCGACCTCAACGGGAACGAGCTGCTCGGCGACTCCGTGCGCGACGTGCTCGACGCGGGCGTCGGCTTCGTGCCGGAGGACCGCAAGGTCGACGGCCTGGTCGGCGACTTCTCGATCGCGGAGAACCTCATGCTCGACCGCTACCGCGGTGAGCCGTTCGTCAAGGCCGGCACCGTCGATCGCGGCGCGCGCGACGGCTTCGCCGAGGACAAGCTCGGCGCCTTCGACATCCGCGCGCAGGGCATCGAGACGGCCGTCGGCACCCTGTCGGGCGGCAACCAGCAGAAGGTCGTGCTCGCGCGTGAGCTCGGGCGGCCGCTCGCGCTCTTCGTCGCATCCCAGCCCACCCGCGGCCTCGACGTCGGCTCGATCGAGTTCGTCCACAGCCAGATCATCGCGACGCGCGACGCCGGCATCCCGGTGATCGTCGTCTCGACCGAGCTCGACGAGGTCGTCGGGCTCGCTGACCGCATCGCCGTGATGTACCGCGGCGGGATCGTCGGCATCGTCCCCGCCGACACCAGCCGTGACACGCTGGGCCTCATGATGGCCGGCGAGCGCCCCGCAGAGCTTGAAGGAGCCGCAGCGTGAACGATCAGCCGCTCGACGCCGACGACCCGATCCAGCCCGACGTGCCGCAGCGCGCGAGCGGCACTCCCGACTCCGTCTCGTCGCCCGCCATCGTGCACGCGCCCGAGGTGGCGGAGGTCGCCGCACCTGCGGCCGTCGTGCCGACCGACGACCGCACGGCCGAGGTCGAGGACCCGTGGGGCAGCGCCTTCCGCCGAATCATGGGCGGCAACCTCGTCATGGCGATCCTCGCCATCATCACCTCCCTCATCGTCGGCGGCATCCTCATCGCCGCGACCGACGAGCGGGTGCAGGAGACGGCCGGCTACTTCTTCGCCCGGCCGGCCGACATGCTCGCCGCCGTCTGGGATGCCGTGGGCGGCGCGTACTGGGCGCTGTTCCAGGGCTCGATCCTCAACGTGGCGCGCGCCGACGCCGGGTTCGCGCAGCTGATCAAGCCGCTGACCGACACGCTCAACTTCGCCACGCCGCTCATCGCCGCCGGACTCGGCGTCGCCATCGCCTTCCGCGTCGGCCTCTTCAACATCGGCGGCCGCGGCCAGATGCTGTGGGCCGCGGCGGCGGCCGGCTGGGTGGGCTTCTCGTTCTCGCTGCCGCCCGTGCTGCACGTGCTCGTCGCCATCGCGGTCGGCATCGTCGCCGGAGCGATCTGGGGCGGCATCGCCGGCGCGCTGAAGGCGTACACCGGCGCGCACGAGGTGATCGTCACGATCATGCTGAACTTCGTCGCGCTCTGGTTCATCACCTGGATGCTGCGCACGCCCGGCCTGCTGCAGAACCCCGGCAGCAACAACCCCATCTCGCCCGCGATGCCCGAGACGGCCATCCTGCCGTCAATCTTCGGGCCACCGTTCGTGCTGCACTGGGGCTTCGTCCTGTCGGTCGCGGCCGTCATCTTCTGCTCATGGCTCATCAACCGCTCGAGCCTCGGCTTCCAGTTCCGCGCGGTCGGCTACAACGCGAACGCCGCCCTCAACGCGGGCATGAACGTGAAGCGGATCACGCTGCTCGCGATGCTCTTCGCCGGCGGCTTCATGGGGCTCGCCGGCGCGCAGCAGGTGACCGGCGCGGTCACCACCGGCTTCACGGCCGGCATCGACGCGGGCATCGGCTTCGACGCCATCACGGTGGCGCTGCTGGGCGGCTCGACGCCGTGGGGCACGTTCTTCGCCGGACTGCTGTTCGGCGCGTTCAAGGCCGGCGGCTTCCGCATGCAGGCCGCCGAGGGTGTGCCGATCGACATCATCCTCGTCGTGCAGTCCTTCATCGTGCTGTTCATCGCAGCGCCGCCGCTCGTGCGCGCGATGTTCGGCCTCCCGCAGCCCGGGAAGAAGTCGCGGCAGCAGCGGCGCGACGAGGTCTCGCTCGCCGCCGCAGCGACCAAGAAGGGGGAGAGCGCATGAGCACGCTCCAGCCAGCCGCCGCTCCGGCGCCCGCGCAGACCGTGGAGCTCGAGCGCGCGGTCGTGAAGCACTGGAAGGCGCCGATCTCCTTCGCGGTGCTGACCGTCGTCTCGGCCATCCTCATGATCGGCCTCGGCCGCGACGGCGCCACCACGCTCCGGCTCGCCGACGCCGGCGACTTCTTCGCGCTCCCGGATGCGGTGCTGCCGTCGCGCCCGACCGGCGTGGTCATCGTGATCCTGCTCGCGGCCCTCACGGCCATCGCGATCTGGGTCACGAGTCGCGGCCGCCGGGTCGGCGTCTGGCTCCCGGTCGTCTTCGGACTGCTGTTCGTCATCGGCTTCCTGACCTGGGCAGGCGCCGGCTCGATGATCCCGATCGCGGGCCTGCTGTTCGCCACCGTCGGACTGTCGGTGCCGCTGATCTTCGGCGCGATGGGCGGCGTGCTCTCCGAGCGCGCCGGTGTCGTGAACATCGCGATCGAGGCGCAGCTGCTCGGCGGCGCCTTCACCGGCGCGGTCGTCGCGTCGGCCACCGGCAGCACGCTCGTCGGCGTGCTCGCGGCGATGGTCGCGAGCGTGCTGGTCTCGATGGTGCTCGCGGTCTTCGCGATCCGCTACTTCGTCGAGCAGGTGATCGTCGGCGTCGTGCTCAACGTGCTCGTGGTCGGGCTCACGAACTTCTTCTACTCGTCGGTGCTGACCGACAACCCTGCGCTCAACTCGCCCGCCCGGCTGCCGAAGCTCCCCATCCCGGTGCTGGAGGGCATCCCGCTCCTCGGACCGGCCCTGTTCAACCAGTCGATCATCGTCTACGCGATGTACATCGTCGTGCCGCTCATCGCGTGGGGCCTGTTCAAGACGACCTGGGGCCTGCGCCTCCGCGCGATCGGCGAGCACCCGATGGCCGCCGACACCGTCGGCATCAAGGTGAACCGGCTGCGCTTCTGGAACGTCTCGCTCGCCGGCGCCGTCGCGGGCCTCGGCGGCGCGTACTTCACGCTCGACTCGAACGGCTCGTTCACGCGCGAGATGACCGCTGGCCTCGGCTACATCGCGCTCGCCGCCGTCATCTTCGGCCAGTGGCACCCGATCAAGGCAACCCTCGCGGCGCTGCTGTTCGGCTTCGCGTCGGCCCTGCAGCAGACGCTCGGCGCGATCGGCTCCCCGGTGCCGAGCGAGTTCATGCTCATGCTCCCGTACGTCATCACGCTGCTCGCGGTCGCCGGCTTCATCGGCCAGTCCAGGCCGCCCGCGGCGAGCGGCAAGCCGTACGTGAAGCAATAGGGAGACGGATGCGTGAGATCGACTGGGCCGCGCTGCACGCGGCCGCTGTGAGCGCGGCGACGAAGGCCTACACGCCGTACTCGGGCTTCCCGGTGGGCGCGGCGGCCCTCGTCGACGACGGCCGGCTCATCACGGGCGCCAACATCGAGAACGCCGCCTACGGCGTCACGCTGTGCGCCGAGTGCTCGCTCGTGAGCGAACTCATCATGGGCGGCGGGGGGCGGCTCGTCGCGTTCGCGTGCGTCAACGGGGCGGGGGAGCGGCTCATGCCGTGCGGCCGCTGCCGGCAGCTGCTCTTCGAGCACGCGGCGCCGGAGATGCTGCTCGACACGGTCAGCGGCATCCGCACGATCGACCAGGTGCTGCCGGACGCGTTCGGTCCGCGCCAGCTCGAGGACTACGCGGCGCGCCGCGACACGGCAGGGCGAGGCGAGGAAGCGAATGGCTGAGGCATTCGATGTCGTCGACATCATCCGCACGAAGCGCGACCGGGGCACGCTCGGCACCGCGCAGATCGACTGGCTCGTCGACGCGTACACGCGCGGCTACGTCGAGGACCCGCAGATGGCCGCGCTCGCGATGGCGATCCTGCTCAACGGCATGGAGCGCCGCGAGATCCACGACCTGACGATGGCGATGATCGCCTCGGGCGAGCGGATGGACTTCTCGTCGCTCGACGCGCCCACCGTCGACAAGCACTCCACCGGCGGCGTCGGCGACAAGATCACGCTGCCGCTCATGCCGCTCGTCGCCGCGTTCGGCGCCGCGGTGCCGCAGCTGTCGGGCCGAGGGCTCGGCCACACCGGCGGCACGCTCGACAAGCTCGAGTCGATCCCCGGCTGGCGCGCCGAGCTGTCGAACGCGCAGATGCTCGAGCAGCTGCGCACCGTCGGGGGCGTGATCTGCGCTGCCGGCGCCGGTCTCGCGCCCGCCGACAAGCGGCTCTACGCGCTCCGCGACATCACCGGCACCGTCGAGGCCATCCCGCTCATCGCATCCTCGATCATGTCGAAGAAGATCGCGGAGGGCACCGGCGCGCTCGTGCTCGACGTCAAGTTCGGCTCCGGCGCGTTCATGCAGGAGTTCGAGCGGGCCCGCGAGCTCGCGCTCACGATGGTCGAGCTCGGGCGCGACGCGGGCGTCGAGACGCGCGCGCTGCTGACGACGATGGACACGCCGCTCGGCCTCGCGATCGGCAACGCCAACGAGGTGCGCGAGTCGGTCGAGGTGCTCGCGGGCGGCGGGCCGGCCGACGTCGTCGAGCTGACCGTCGCGCTCGCTCGCGAGATGCTGGATGCGGTCGGCAAGGGCGACGCCGACGTCGAGGCAGCGCTCGCCGATGGCCGGGCGATGGACGTCTGGCGCCGCTTCGTGGTGGCGCAGGGCGGCGACCCGGATGCGGCGCTGCCGACGGCGAACGAGACCCACACGGTCGTCGCCGAGGAGGACGGCGTGCTCGCGCGCCAGGAGGCGCTGCCGTTCGGGATCGCCGCGTGGCGGCTCGGCGCCGGCCGTGCCCGGGCGAGCGACCCGGTCGTGCACGCCGCGGGCATCGACCTGCACGTGAAGCCGGGCGACGCCGTCCGCAAGGGCGACCCGCTCTGGACGATCTCGGCGGATGACGCGAGCCGCATCCCGCGCGCGCTCGAGGCGCTCGAGGGCGCGTGGGAGCTCGCCGCGCCCGGCACCCAGGTGCCGGTGCCGCCGATCGTGCGCGAGCGCATCCTCTGACGCCCAGGCGCCTCCTGGCGCCGCGACCCGCCCGGTGGTTCACTGGGCGCAACCGAAGACCGAGGAGCTCGACGTGACCGACTACCAGACCCCGGGCTCGCAGCCCGCGTCGTACGGATCCGGGTACCCGGCGGTGGAGCCGAAGACGCTCAGCATCGTGAGCCTCGCGCTCGGCCTCGCGTCGATCTTCCTGGGCATCTCCATCCTCGTGCCGATCGCCGGCATCGTCGTGGGCGTGATGGCGCGGAAGCGCGAGCCCGCGGGCCGCACGATGGCGCTGTGGGGCATCTGGCTGAGCGTGGCCACGCTCATCATCGGGGCGCTGCTGTGGATCCTGGTCGGCGGCGTCATCCTCGCCGCGCTGGGCTTCGCGGCGACCGGAGCCTGAGCCGCCGAAACCTTCCCGTCATCTTGGGCCGATACGATCGAGGTCCAGCACGAATCGACGACGGGGACGAGATGAGCCGGTACGAGGTCGACGGCGTCGACATCCAGACGCTGCCCAAGGTCAGCCTCCACGACCACCTCGACGGCGGACTGCGACCGCAGACGATCCTCGAGCTGGCCGACGAGATCGGGCTCGAGCTGCCCGCGAGCGACGCGTCGTCGCTCGGCGAGTGGTTCGCCACGCAGTCGAACTCCGGCTCGCTGCCCGAGTACCTGAAGACCTTCGACATCACGACCGCGGTGATGCAGACCGAGCAGGGCCTGCACCGGGTCGCGAAGGAGTTCGTGCTCGACCTCGCCGAGGACGGCGTGCTCTACGGCGAGATCCGTTGGGCCCCCGAGCAGCACCTGCAGCGCGGCCTCTCGCTCGACCAGGCCGTCGAGGCCGTGCAGGCGGGCGTCGAGGAGGCCATCGACCTCGTCGCGACCCACGGCGGGCGGATCCGGGTCGGTCAGCTCATCAGCGCCATGCGCCACCTGGACCGCGGCGACGAGATCGCGCAGCTCGCGCTGCGCCACCGCGATCGCGGCGCGGTCGGCTTCGACATCGCGGGCCCGGAGGCGGGCTTCCCGGCATCGCGGATGCAGTCAGCCTTCGACATCCTCGCGAAGGCGCACTTCCCCGCGACCGTGCACGCGGGCGAGGGTGACGGGCTCGAGAGCATCGCCGACGCGCTCTTCGCCGGCCGCGCCCTGCGCCTCGGCCACGGCACCCGCATCGCCGAGGACATCCACACCGAGGAGGAGACGGACGACGCCGTCGTCGTGCGCTTGGGCGAGGTCGCCGAGTGGGTCAAGGACCGGCAGATCGCGCTCGAGCTGAGCCCGTCGTCGAACCTGCAGACCGGCACGATCGCGCAGTGGGGCGACTCGCTCGCCGACCACCCGATCGACCTGCTGCACCAGCTCGGCTTCTGCGTCACCGTGAACGTCGACAACCGGCTGCAGTCGGGCACGACCCTGACGCGTGAGCTGGGGCTGCTGGTCGACACCTTCGAGTGGGACCTCGACGACCTCGAGGAGGTCACGCAGAACGCCGCCGCGAGCGCCTTCTGCTCGTTCGAGGAGCGCGAGCAGCTCGCCGACGAGATCGCCGACGGGTTCGACGACCTCCGATGACGCTGCCGCTCGACGAGGCCACGTTCTCGCCAGGAGTGCGGGCCGCTGACTGGCGCGCCGCCGTGCGCGCCGCGGGCGTCGACCTGGTGACGGCGCACGCGGTGGGGCGCGCCTACGTCGAGGAGCTCGTGCAGCAGATCGAGGAGGCGGGCCCGTACTGCGTCGTCGCGCCCGGCGTCGCCGTGCCGCACGCGAAGGCGAGCGCCGTCGTGCGGCGCGACGCGCTCGCGATCGTCGTGCTCGAGGAGCCCGTCTCGTTCGGCCATCCCCACAACGATCCGGTGGAGGTCGTCATCGGTCTCGCCGCGACGAGCGCGCGGCAGCACCTGCGGATGCTCGCCGAGCTCGCCAACGCCCTCGACGGGACCGGGGTCACCGCCGCGCTCGCGACCGCGACGACGCGCGACGAGGCGATCGCGGCCCTGCGCCGCTGACTGCGGGTGGTCTCGACACGCCGCGGGCAGGGTGGCCCGCTCGGCGTGTCGTGACCACCCAGCGGACCGACGGCGGTGTGTCGTGACCACCCGGGTGCGCGGGCCGTCCGTGCGCCGTCAGGCCGTGAGCAGCGGGCGCACCGCCTCCGCGATCGCGTCGACGCGCGCGCGTGCGGCGCGCACGCGCTGGGCCGGCGCGCCCTCCGTCGACGTCGCGTCGATGTAGACCTTGACCTTCGGCTCCGTGCCGCTCGGCCGCACCATCACGCGCGAGCCGTCGTCGAGCGTGAAGCGCAGGATGTCGCCGATCGCGCCGTGCTCGGGCAGCGACAGGTCGTCGGCCGCGAGCACTGCGGCGCCCGCGAGCTGCGACGGCGGGTCGGCGCGGAGTGCCGCCATCGTGGCGGGGATGCGGGCGAGGTCGGTGACGCGCACGCTCACCTGGCCCGACTCGAAGGCGCCGAACTCGGCCGCGAGCGCCAGCAGCTCCTCGGTGAGCGACGAGCCCCGCTCGTGCAGCTCCGCGGCGATCGTCAAGATCCGCACGAGCGCCGAGACGCCGTCCTTGTCGCGCACCGTGCCGGGGTTCACGAGGTAGCCGAGGGCCTCCTCGAAGCCGAACAGCAGGTCGGGCACGCGCGAGACCCACTTGAAGCCCGTGAGCGTCTGCACGAACTCCAGCCCGTGCGCTGCGGCGATGACACCGAGCCCCGGGGAGGAGACGATCGAGGCGGCGAGCACGCCCTGCCCGCGGGCGGCGCGCGCGGCGTCCCAGCCCAGCAGCAGGCCCACCTCGTTGCCCGTCAGCATCCGCCAGCCGGCGGGCGCCGCGCGGTCGGGCACGGCGACGGCGAGCCGGTCGGCGTCCGGGTCGTTCGCGAGGATCAGGTCGGCGCCGCGCTCCGTGGCGAGCGCCATCGCGAGGTCGAGCGCGCCCGGCTCCTCGGGGTTCGGGAACGCGACCGTCGGGAAGGCGCCGTCCGGCTCGGCCTGCTCGGGCACCACGACGAGGGGCGGGAAGCCCGCCTCGGCGAGCACCGCCTCGACGGTCTCGAGCCCGACGCCGTGCAGCGGCGTGTAGACGACCGTGAGGGCGGATGCGTCGTCCAGCTCGGTCGGCGGCAGGCCGATGGCCGCGGTGGCGGCGACGTACGCATCCCAGACGCCGGAACCTGCGACCTCCGGCTCGCCGCGCGGATAGTCGGCGACGGGGGTGGCGGCTGCCGCCTCGATGAGCGCCGCGATCTCGCCGTCGACCGGCGGCACGATCTGGCTGCCCTCGTCGGCGCCGCCGAGGTAGACCTTGTAGCCGTTGTCCGCCGGCGGGTTGTGGCTCGCCGTCACCATCACGCCCGCGCTCGCGCCCAGGTGGCGGACCGCGAACGCCGTCACCGGCGTCGGCAGCAGCCGCGGCAGCAGGATCGCGCGCACACCGGCGCCGGCGAACACCTCGGCCGCGTCGCGCGCGAACTCCTCGGAGCCGCGCCGGCCGTCCCAGCCGATCACGACCGAGGGCTGCGGCTCGCGCCCCACGAGGAACGCGGCGAGCCCCGCGGAGGCCTGCTGCACCACCACGCGGTTCATGCGGTTCGGCCCGGCGGCGATCGCGCCGCGCAGCCCCGCCGTGCCGAACTGCAGGCGGCCGCGGAACGCATCCGCGATCTCGGCGGCCGCGGCGGCGTCGCCGCCCTCCGCGGCGGCGATGGCAGCCTCGAGCTCGGCGCGCGTCGCCGGGTCGGGATCCGCGACGGCCCAGGCGCGCGCGGTGTCGAGCACGTCGGCCGTCATGCCTGCGGACCGATCGCGGCGACGACGTCGGCGAGCAGGCGGCCGAGGCGGCCCTCGGCCTCGCGGCCGGCCTCGATGACCTCCTCGTGCGACAGCGGCGTCGTCTGGATGCCGGCGGCGAGGTTCGTGATGAGGCTGAGCCCAAGCACCTCCATGCCCGCCTCGCGGGCGGCGATCGCCTCGAGCGCCGTCGACATGCCGCAGATGTGGCCGCCGATCGCCTTCGCCATCTGCACCTCGGCGGGCGTTTCGTAGTGCGGCCCGCGGAACTGCACGTATACGCCCTCGTCGAGCGACGCATCCACTGACCGCGCGATGTCGCGCAGCCGGGGCGCGTAGAGGTCGGTGAGGTCGACGAAGGTGGCGCCCTCGAGCGGCGAGTCGGCCGTGAGGTTGATGTGGTCGCTGATGAGCACGGGCTGACCGGGCGTCCACTGCGGCTTGATGCCGCCGGCGCCGTTCGTGAGCACCATGACGGATGCGCCCGCGGCGGCCGCGGTGCGCACCGAGTGCACCACCCGGCGCACGCCGTGGCCCTCGTAGTAGTGGGTGCGCGCGCCGATCACGAGCGCGCGGCGGCCGTCGTCGAGCTGGATCGAGCGCAGCGTGCCGACGTGCCCCTCGAGCGCGGGCTTCGAGAAGCCGGTGACGTCGGTCGCGGGGATCGTGTGCGTCGTCTCGCCGATGAGGTCGGCGGCCTTCGCCCAGCCGGAGCCGAGCGTGAGCGCGATGTCGTGCGACTCGACGCCGGTGATGCGGCGGATGTCGTCGGCGGCCTGCCGGGCGACGTCGCGCGGGTCGCCGTCGTCGAGCGGGTGAGGGCCTGGCTGGTGCGTCATGGCGCCCACTCTAGGGGCGTAGGCTCGGCCATCATGGCCATCGGCGCGACGATCCACACGTTCGACGTGCAGCTCTCCGACGTCGACCGGGGCGTGTACGAGCAGCTCTCGCTCAAGGTCGCGCAGCACGCGTCCGAGACGGTGCCGTTCATGGTGACCCGACTGCTCGCCCTGTGCCTCGAGCACGAGGAGGGCATCGCGTTCGGCTCCGGGCTCACGGGCGGGGATGAGCCGGCGGTGGTCGTGCGCGACCGCACGGGCGCCCTCGTCGCGTGGATCGAGGTCGGGGCGCCGGAGGCGGAGCGCGTGCACCGCGGCAGCATGGCGGCCGAGCGCACCGCCGTCTACACGCACCGCGACGCCGAGCGGGTCGCGGCGCGGTGGTCGGGCAAGCGCATCCACCGCGCCGAGGACGTGCGCCTCGTCTGGTTCGACCCCGGCTTCGTCGACGCGGTCGCGGATGCGGTCGCCCGCCGCACGACCATGGTCGTCTCGGTGATGGAGGGGGTGCTGTACGTCGAGGTGAACGGCACCACCCTGACGTCGGGCGTGCACGAGCGCCGCGCGGGCTGATCCTCCTTCCCTGCGAGGAGACGGGCGCGGATGCGCGATGATGGAGCGCGTGAGTGCATTCGAGCGCAAGCAGCGCGTGGTGATCATCGGCGGCGGACCCGGCGGGTACGAGGCGGCGCTCGCGGGCGCCCTGCTCGGCGCCGACGTGACCCTGATCGAGCGGACGGGCGTAGGCGGCAGCGCCATCCTCACCGACGTCGTGCCCTCGAAGTCGCTCATCGCGACGGCCGAGTCGGCGGCCGCGATCCGCGACGCGAGCCAGCTGGGTGTGCAGTTCTCGGTGCGCGGCGACGCGGGCAGGCCGCGCAGGCCCGACGTCGCGGTGAACCTCCGCGCCGTCAACCGCCGCCTGCTCTCGCTCGCGGCGAAGCAGTCGCTCGACATGAAGGCAGACCTCGAGCGGGCGGGCGTCACGATCGTGCAGGGCGAGGGCAGGCTCGACGGGCCCGGTCGCGTGGTCGTGTCGACCGGAAAGCAGGGCGCCGACTTCGACGAGTTCGAGGCCGACACGATCGTCGTCTCGGTCGGCGCGCGCCCGCGGCAGCTGGCGTCGGCGATGCCCGACGGCGAGCGCATCCTCACCTGGACGCAGCTCTACAGCCTCGAGGAGGTGCCCGAGCACCTCATCGTCGTCGGCTCCGGCGTCACGGGCGCCGAGTTCGCGAGCGCCTACAGCCTGATCGGCGCGGAGGTCACGCTCGTCTCCAGCCGTGAGCAGGTGCTGCCCGGCGAGGACACCGACGCCGCGCGCGTCATCGAGGACGTCTTCCTGCGCCAGGGCATGCACGTGCTCTCGAAGTCGCGCGCGCAGCAGGTCGAGCGCACCGAGCACGGCGTCCGGGTCACGCTCACCGACGGCCGCACGGTCGAGGGCTCGCACTGCCTCATGGCCGTCGGCTCCATCCCGAACACCGCCGGGATCGGCCTCGAGGAGGCCGGGATCGAGATGTCCGACTCCGGCACGATCCTCGTGAACCGCGTCGCCCGCACGAACCTGCCGAACGTCTACGCGGTCGGCGACTGCGCCGACGCCCTGCCGCTCGCATCCGTCGCCTCCATGCAGGGGCGCACGGCCATGTTCCACGCGCTCGGCGACGCCGTCGACCCCATCTCGATGCGCACGGTCGCGTCGAACATCTTCACGCAGCCCGAGATCGCGACGGTCGGCTGGTCGCAGCGCGAGATCGAGGAGGGCATCGCGCAGGGCGAGGTCTACCGCATCGACCTGTCGACGAACGCGCGCGCGAAGATGATGGGCATCGAGGACGGCTTCGTGAAGCTCTTCGCCCGCACCGGCTCCGGCACCGTCATCGGCGGCGTCATCGTCGCCCCGAAGGCGTCGGAGCTCATCTTCCCGGTGACGATGGCGATGGAGCACCGCCTCACCGTCGACGACCTCGCGCGCGTCTTCACGGTCTTCCCGTCGCTCACGGTCTCGATCGCCGACGCCGCGAGGGCGATGCACCGCGTCGAGGCCTGACCCGCCCCTCGAGGCGCCGTCCCACCGTCAGGCGCAGTGTCGCCGTCAGGCGCCGTCGGGCGTGATCGTCACGAGCGTGTGCCCGGAGGGGATCGTCTTGCCGACCGGGGCGTCGATCGCGCTCACGGTGCCGTCGATGGGGGAGGAGAGCGGCTGCTCCATCTTCATCGCCTCGAGCACGACGAGCAGGTCGCCGGCCACGACGCGGTCGCCCTCGGCGACGGCGGCCTTCACGACCGTCGCCTGCATGGGCGAGATGATGGCGCCCGAGCCGATGCCGCCGGCGAGCGCAGCTCGCGTGCGACGCGGCGCCGGCCCCTTCGCGTCCTTCGTGTCTGAGAACAGGCTCTTCGGCATCGAGACGGCGATGCGCTTGCCGTCTGCCTCGACCACGACGGTGCGGCGCGGCTCCGGCCCGGCGAGCTCGCCCTGCTCGCCGGTCCACGCCGGGATGTCGTTCTCGAACTCCGTCTCGATCCATGAGGTGTAGACCGAGAACGGCGCGTCGCCGGCCGGCGCGAACGCGGGGTGGTCGACGATCCGCCGGTGGAAGGGCAGCACGGTCGGCAGCCCATCGATCTCGAACTCGGCGAGCGCGCGGCGTGCGCGAGCGAGCGCGTCGGCGCGGTCGCGGCCCGTGACGATGAGCTTGGCGAGCATCGAGTCGAAGTTGCCGCCGATGACGTCGCCCGCGACGACGCCGGAGTCGACGCGGATGCCGGGGCCCGACGGAGCCCGGAAGATGCGCACGGGACCGGGCTGGGGCATGAAGCCGCTGCCGGCGTCCTCGCCGTTGATGCGGAACTCGATCGAGTGCCCGCGCACCTCGGGGTCGTCGTAGCCGAGCTCCTCGCCCTCGGCGATGCGGAACTGCTCGCGCACGAGGTCGATGCCGGTGACCTCCTCTGAGACCGGGTGCTCGACCTGCAGCCGCGTGTTCACCTCGAGGAACGAGATCGTGCCGTCGGCGCCGATGAGGAACTCGCACGTGCCGGCGCCGACGTACGACGTCGCGCGCAGGATCTCCTTCGATGCGCGCCGCAGCTCGGCGTCCTGCTCCGCCGAGATGAACGGCGCGGGCGCCTCCTCGACGAGCTTCTGGTGGCGGCGCTGCAGCGAGCAGTCGCGCGTCGACACGACCACGACGTTGCCGTGCGCGTCGGCGAGGCACTGCGTCTCGACGTGGCGCGGCTTGTCGAGGTACTTCTCGACGAAGCACTCGCCGCGGCCGAACGCCGCGACGGCCTCGCGGGTGGCGGAATCGAACTGCTGCTCGACCTCCTCGCGGGTGCGGGCGACCTTGAGCCCGCGGCCGCCGCCGCCGAACGCCGCCTTGATGGCGACGGGCAGCCCGTGCTGGTCGACGAACTCGAGCACCTCCGCGGCGCCCGAGACCGGGTTGATCGTGCCCGGCGCGAGCGGGGCGCCGACCGACTCGGCGATCCGGCGGGCGGAGACCTTGTCACCGAGCTGCTCGATCGCGGTGGGGCTCGGCCCGATCCAGATGAGGCCGGCGTCGATCACGGCGCGAGCGAAGTCGGCGTTCTCGGCCAGGAAGCCGTAGCCCGGGTGCACGGCGTCGGCGCCCGAGCGGCGTGCGACCGAGAGGATCTTCTCGATCACGAGGTAGCTCTCGGCGCTCGTCGCCCCCAGCAGCGAGTACGCCTCGTCGGCGAGCTGCACGTGCTGGGCGTCGCGGTCCGGCTCGGCGTAGACGGCGACCGACCCGATCCCGGCGTCGCGCGCGGCGCGGATGATGCGGACGGCGATCTCGCCGCGGTTGGCGATGAGGACCTTGCTGATGCGGCGCATGGTTCTAGAGCCTAGGCGTGCGGGCATGGCGGATGCGTGCACACCGCACACAGGGATGGCCGGATCGATTGCCGATTCCCACAGTCGGACGGCCGTCGCCGGCGGATGATCGTCGCGCATCCTCCTGCCCGCGGCGCCGTCCCGCCGCCTAGCATGGAACCGTGGAACCGGTGCTGGTGCTCCTGGCGGAGTGGTGGTGGATCGCTCCCGCCGGTGCGGGCGCGGGTGCCCTGGGCGTGGTCGGACTGCGCCGTCGCGGGCCGTCGGCGCGTCGGCTCGAGCTCGAGGCCGCGCTGCACGACGTGCGCCACGCGCAGGATGCCGTCACGCGGGCCCGCGCGCGGGTCAAGCTCGCCCGGGCGGAGGTGCTGCGCGCCGAGGCGGAGCGATCCGCCTCGATCGCGCCCGTCGGCGCCGTCAGCGACGCGAAGCGGCGAGTGCAGCTCGCCGAGCGGGCGGCGAAGGCGGCCGTCGCGGACCTGCGCGCGCGGCGCGCGTTCGTGCGGGCCGCGCGAGCGACCATGCCCGCGAGCAGGGCGCCGCGCGAATCGATGCCCCTCGCGCGGCTGCGCGCGGAGCACGACGAGCTGACCACCCGGTGGATCGCCTACGAGACCGATCCCGCGAAGGCGATCGATGTCCCGGCGATGAGCGACTCGTCGTCGCCGGCGCTGCAGGCGTTCCTGCGGGAGCAGCAGCAGGCGCTGCAGCTGCGCCCCGCGAGCGTGGACGCCCGCATGGCGCCCGCCGAGTTCGCCGCCTATCGAGACGCGGTGCGCCGAGCGACGCACGCGTTCGAGGCGGCCGAGCACGACGCCCTTCGCGCCGCCGGTCGCGGTCCCGGATCGTCCGAGCCGGGGGACTGGAGCGAGCTCGCGCAGGAGCTCGTGCAGACCGCGCAGCTCGCGATCGCGAGGTCTGCCGAGGCCTGGCAGCGAGGGGAACGGCAGCGGAGGCGCCGACCTCAGGCGTGAGCCGTCCGGGCGGCATCCGGGGGGTTCCGCACGGCGCTCGAGGGGTCTATCGTCTGCGCCGAAGCGACGAGGAGGCCACCGTGGACGGTCGCAAGGTCATCAGCACCCGACGACGCGTTCGAGCGATCGCGGCCGCAGCCTTGGCTGCAGCGATGCTCGCGGCGGGCGCGGCGCCCGCCGCCGCGCAGGCGCTGCCGCCGTCGGAGCGCCTCTTCAACACCGATCGCTACCAGACCGCGGCGGTCGTCTCCGAGCACGCGTTCCCGAGCGGCGCCGACACCGCCTACCTCGTCAGCGGCGAGATCTTCGCCGACGGGCTCTCGGCCGGTGCCGCCGCGGCGCAGGAGGGCGGCCCCGTGCTGCTGTCGACGCGGGCGAGCCTGCCGCCGGCGACGGCCTCGGAGCTCGCGCGCCTCGACCCGACGACCGTGGTGATCGTGGGCGGCACGCCGTCGCTCTCCGCCGGAGTCGAGGCCGAGGTTCGAGCGGTCGACCCCGGCATGTCGGTGGTGCGCGTCGCGGGCGCGGACCGGTTCGAGACCAGCCGCATGGTCGCCGAGCGCGCCTTCGAGTCGGCGTCCTCGGCCTTCATCGCGACGGGACTCCGGTTCCCGGACGCCCTCGCGGCCGCACCGGCGGCGGCGGCGCGCTCCGGCCCGGTGCTGCTCGTCGACGGCGGCCGGGCGTCGCTCGATGCGGCGACGGAGGCGACGCTCGAGTCGCTCGGGGTGGCGTGGGCCGGCGTCGTGGGCGGCGAGGACGCCGTGTCGAGGGGGATCCTCGACGACCTCGATGCGGAGCTCGACGTGCGCCGGTTCGCCGGCCCGGACCGCTTCGCCACCGCGGTGGCGCTGCTGGAGGTCCTCTCCGCGGCCGACACGGTGTACATCGTGAGCGGGGAGCGCTTCGAGGATGCGATCGCTGGCGGCGCGGCCGCGGGTGCGCGGGGCGCGGCGATGCTGCTCGCGCGGCAGGCCTGCATGCCGAGCTCGACGCTGGCCGCGCTCGAGTCCCTCCAGCCCGACCGGATCATCCTGCTGGGCGGCGAGCCGACCCTCGGCCCGTCGCCGGCCAGGTACGAGTCCTGCGGCTGAGGCAGCGACCCGCCGACGAGATCCGGGTTGGTGAGTGAGTGCTCACTCACCTATGCTCGAACTCGTGAACCCGATCCCGCGCCTCAGCGCCGACGACCGTCGCGCGCAGATCATCGCGGCGGTCACACCGGCGGTGCTCGAGCACGGCAGCGCGATCACCTCGCGCCAGCTCGCCGAGGCGGCCGGCGTCGCGGAGGGCACGCTCTTCAAGGCATTCGGCGACAAGGAGTCGCTGCTGACCGCGCTCGCCGAGCAGCACATGACCGACGCCGACGCGGCGGCATCGTTCGAGAGCGACTCGCTCGACGAGCTGGTCACGACCCTCGTGTCCGTGCTCGTGGAGCGCATGCGGTTCATGTTCCAGCTCGCCATGGCGCTCGGTCCGATCGCCCAGCGGGTCGCGGAGGAGCGCCGCGAGGAGTTCGAGCAGTCGAAGTTCTGGATCGCCGCGCACTTCCAGCCCTTCGAGTCGCAGCTGCGCGTCACACCGCTCGTCGCCGCGGAGCTCGTGCGCTCGCTCGCCTGGGCCGCCGCCGCCGGCTGGGGCGAGGCCGAGCCCGTGTCATCGGCCCATGACATCATCCAGGTGCTCCTCCACGGCATCGTCAGCAGCGACGACCGCGACCCCTCCGCCGGCACGCCGGCCACCGCATCCGCCCTCGAGACCCAGAAGGTCTGACATGCTCTGGAAGCTCATCGTCCGCTACGTCAGGCCCTCGTGGCCGGCGCTCATCCTCGTCGTGCTGTTCCAGTTCGCGCAGTCGGTGCTGTCGCTCATGCTGCCGACCATCAACGCCGACATCATCGACGAGGGCGTGCTGCGCGGCGACACCGACACCATCTGGCGGCTCGGCTTCCTGATGCTGGGCCTCAGCCTGGGTCAGGTCGCCGCCAACATCCTCGCGATCCTGTTCGGCGCCCGCCTCGCCATGCGCGCCGGGCGCGACCTGCGTGCCGACATCTTCGGCAAGGTCGGCGACTTCAGCGAGCAGGACGTGCAGCGCTTCGGCGCGGCCAGCCTCATCACCCGCAACACGAACGACGTGCAGCAGGTGCAGATGCTCATCCTGATGTCGTGCACGATGCTGCTGTCGGCGCCGATGCTCGCGATCGGCGGCGTCATCATGGCGGTCCGCGCCGACGCGACGCTCTCGTGGCTGATCGCGGTGGCGGTGCCGCTCATGCTCGTGGTGCTCGGCTTCCTGGTCTGGAAGCTCGTGCCGATCTTCCGCCAGCTGCAGGAGCGCATCGACCGCATCAACAAGGTGCTGCGCGAGCAGCTCACGGGCATCCGCGTCATCCGCGCGTTCGTGCAGGAGCGGCGCGAGAAGGCGCGCTTCGCGGTCGCGAACGACGGCGTCACCGACGCCATGCTCCGCACCGGCAACATCTTCGTGCTGATGTTCCCCATCATCATGCTCATCGTCGAGGTCTCGAGCGTCTCGGTGCTGTGGTTCGGCGCGGGCCTCGTGAACTCGGGCGAGCTCGAGATCGGCACGATGATGGCGTTCCTGCAGTACCTCATGCAGATCCTCATGGGCGTGCTCATGGCCACGTTCATGACGATCATGATCCCGAGGGCCGCGGTCTCGGCGAAGCGCATCGGCGAGGTGCTCGAGACCGAGTCGTCGATCGTGCGCGTCGCGGTCGGCGACCGGATGCCGACGCCCGGCACGGTCGAGCTGCGCGACGTGAGCTTCCACTACCCGGGCGCCGACACCCCGGTGCTCGACGGCGTCTCGCTCAAGGCCGAGCCCGGCGAGACGGTCGCGATCATCGGCTCGACCGGCGCCGGCAAGACGACGCTCGTCAACCTCATCCCGCGGCTGTTCGACGCCACGGGCGGCAGCGTGCTCGTCGGCGGCGCCGACGTGAGGGACGTCGACGCCGAGACGCTGTGGCGCGGCATCGCGATCGTGCCGCAGCGGCCCTACCTGTTCGCCGGCACGGTCGCCTCCAACCTCCGCTACGGCAACGAGGAGGCGACCGACGAGGAGCTGTGGCGCGCGCTCGAGATCGCCCAGGCGGCCGGCTTCGTGCAGCAGATGGACAAGCAGCTCGACGCCCGTATCTCGCAGGGCGGCACGAACGTCTCGGGCGGCCAGCGCCAGCGGCTGTCGATCGCGCGGGCCCTCGTGGCCGAGCCCGACGTGCTGGTCTTCGACGACTCGTTCTCGGCGCTCGACCTGACGACGGATGCGCGGCTGCGAGCCGCGCTGACCGAGGCGGTGGGCGCGACGACGCAGATCGTCGTCGCCCAGCGTGTGTCGACGATCGTCGACGCCGACCGCATCGTGGTGCTCGAGGCCGGCCGGGTGGTCGGCACGGGCACGCACGAGGAGCTGCTCGAGAGCAGCGACACCTACCGACAGATCGTCGAGTCGCAGATGGCAGTGGAGGCCTGAGATGGCACGCGAGCAGCAGTCCCGCGAGCAGCGGACGCGAGCACGGAAGGCGCGCGCCGTGAAGCCCGAGCCCGAGCTCACCGAGGAGGAGCGGCTCGAGGCCGAGCAGGCCGAGGCCGCGCGCATCGGCGCAGGCGACTGGGAGCCCCCGCCCGGGAAGGCGAAGTCGTTCGGCGCGTCCGCGAAGCGGCTGCTCGGCCTCATGCACCCGTACCGCTGGCTGCTGGCGCTGGTGTTCGCGCTCGGCGCGGTGGGCGTCGTGCTCGTCGTGCTCGGGCCGAAGCTGCTCGGCCAGGCGACGAACGTCATCGTCGAGGGGCTCGTCCAGCGCGACCTGCCGGCCGGCGCGACCCAGCAGCAGGTCGTCGACGGCCTCCGCCAGGCGGGCCAGGACGAGCTCGCCAACATCCTCGAGCGCATGGAGGGCCTGCAGCCCGGTCAGGGCATCGACTTCGAGGCCCTCGGCGGCATCCTCTTGCTCGTCCTCGGCGTCTACGCGATCGGCGCGCTCTTCCAGTGGCTGCAGGGCTACGTCGTGAACCGCGTCGTCCAGCGCACCGTGCAGGGCCTCCGCCGCGACGTCGAGGAGAAGATCCACCGCCTGCCGCTGTCGTACTACGACCGCACGCAGCGCGGCGAGCTGCTCTCGCGCGTGACGAACGACCTCGACAACGTCTCGCAGACCGTCTCGCAGACCATGTCGCAGATCGTCACCGGCCTGCTCACCGTGATCGGCGTGCTGGTCATGATGCTGTCGATCAACGTCTGGCTCGCGCTCATCGCCCTGATCGCGGTGCCGCTCACGGGCATGATCCTCGGCCTCGTGATGGGTCCGGCGCAAGGACTGTTCAAGGAGCAGTGGCGCCGCACCGGTCGCGTGAACGCGATCGTCGAGGAGGCCTTCACCGGCCACGCCCTCGTCAAGGTCTTCGGCCGCGAGGAGGCGGTGCGAGCACGCTTCGCCGCCGAGAACGACGGCGTCTACGCCGCGTCGTTCAAGGCGCAGTTCCTCTCGGGCCTCGTGTTCCCGCTCATGACCTTCGTCGGCAACATCGGCTACGTGCTCGTCGCCGTCGCGGGCGGCCTCTTCGTCGCCGCGGGCCAGATCCTGGTCGGCGACGTGCAGGCGTTCATCCAGTACTCGCAGCAGTTCTCCCAGAACCTGGGGCAGATCGGCCAGACCGTCACGATGGTGCAGTCGGGCGTCGCGAGCGCCGAGCGCGTGTTCGAGCTGCTCGACGCCGACGAGGAGGAGTCGGATGCGGGCGGCGCGACGCCCGCGGAGGGCTCGGGCCGCGTCACGTTCGAGCACGTGCGCTTCGCCTACTCGCCCGACCGTCCCCTCATCGACGACCTCTCGCTCGAGGTGGAGCCGGGACAGACGGTCGCGATCGTCGGCCCGACCGGCGCCGGCAAGACGACGCTCGTCAACCTGCTCATGCGCTTCTACGAGATCGACGGCGGCCGCATCACGCTCGACGGCGTCGACACGGCGACGATGACGCGCGATGCGCTGCGCTCGCAGACCGGCATGGTGCTGCAGGACACGTGGCTGTTCGGCGGCACCATCCGCGAGAACATCGCGTACGGCCGCCCGGATGCGACCGAGGCCGAGATCCTGGAGGCCGCGCAGGCGACCTACGTCGACCGCTTCGTGCACGCCCTGCCCGACGGCTACGACACCGTGATCGACGAGGACGCGACGAACCTGTCGGCGGGCGAGAAGCAGCTCGTCACGATCGCTCGCGCGTTCCTCGCGCGGCCGAGCGTGCTCATCCTCGACGAGGCGACCTCCTCGGTCGACACCCGCACCGAGCTGCTGCTGCAGCACGCGATGGCGGCGCTCCGCACCGACCGCACGTCGTTCGTGATCGCCCACCGGCTGTCGACGATCCGCGACGCCGACCTCATCCTCGTGATGGAGCAGGGACGCATCGTCGAGCAGGGCTCGCACGAGCAGCTCGTGGCAGCGAGGGGCGCCTACTGGCGGCTGCTCAACGCGCAGTTCGAGCAGGCTGCCGTCGACATGGAGCTCGACGATTCGCTCGCCGACCACACGGGCAGCGTCTCGACGCAGCAGTCGACGTAGGTCAGGCGCAGCCCTCAACCGGGCAGCGCGCTCCAGTGCTCGAAGTCGTGGATGGCGACGCCGGCGAACCGCGGGTCGCCCGCGAGCTGGGCCGCGACGGCGGCGAGCTCGCGCTCGAGCACGGCGCTGCCGTCGTCGGCGAACGTCTCGCGGGGCTCCGGCACCGGGAACGTGTCGACGCCCATCCGGTAGGGCTTCCGCGCCTCGCCGATCAGGCGCCGCGCGGTGGCGCTCACGGCCAGCACGTCGGCTGCCCGATCTCGGTACGCCATCAGGCCGACGGCGTCGGCGCGGCGCACGATGCCGGCGAACGCGGCCGGGTACCGGTCTGCCACCCAGGGCGAGAGGTCGACCTCGACGGGCAGCGTCGTGCGCCCCGCGACGTCCTTCACCGTGCGCTCGAGCCCCGCGAGCAGCTCGAGCTCGCGGCCCGGCCAGTCGCGTCGGGTCCACGGCTCGATGTCGAGGTGGATGCCGTCGAAGAGCCAGGCGGCCGTCGCCCGCTGCATCCAGGTGACCGCATCCGTGCCCGTGGTCCACGACGGGTCGCCGCCGAGCGCCGACACGCGCAGGCCCTTGCCCCGGAGCGCCGCGACGCACTGGTGCGTGACCGCGGTCGGGCCGCCCCACGGCACGCTCACGAACGCCTCGGTGATCCGCTGCTGCGCGGCGAACGCCGCGACGGCCGCGGGGTCCGGCGGCGCGGCGTCGTGCACCCACACCCACATCGCTCGAGCGGAACTCGCCATGGCACTGCCTCCCGGTCGTCCGTGCCCGGTCGGTCGCGGGCGTGCGGGTCAGGCTAGTGGCAGAAGCGGAAAGTTTGCGCTTGGGACCCGACGGTTGCGCCTCAGCCGGCGAGCGTCGGCCAGGAGACGCCGAGCTCTCTGGCCAGGCGGCGCACCGCGGGGATGCTCATGCCGATCACCGTCGAGGGGTCGCCGTCGATGCGGTCGATGAACGCGGCGCCGCGGCCGTCGATCGTGAACGCGCCCGCGACCTCGAGCGGCTCGCCGGTCGCGACGTAGGCGTCGATCTCGGCGTCGTCGATGTCGGGGGAGAAGTCGAGGCGGGTCGCGGTCGACACACCCGCGGAGTCGTCGATGCGGCCCTGCCGCACCCGCAGCATCCAGTGGCCGGAGTGCAGCGTCGCCGACCGCCCGCGCTGTGCGAGCCAGCGCTCCCGCGCACGCTCCGGCGTGTGCGGCTTGCCGAGCATGGCGCCGTCGAGCTCGAGCGACGAGTCGCCGCCGAGCACGAGCCCGTCGAAGCCCGTGAGCGGGTCCTGGTCGAGCAGCGCCTCGGCCTTCGCGCGGGCCAGCAGCAGCACGTAGTCCGCGGGCGCGAGCGGGCCGTGGTCGGCCTCGTGCGCGGCGACCAGCAGGTCCTCGTCGAGGTCGGTCGGCGCGACGATCGGCTCGATGCCGGCCTGGCGCAGCAGCGCGAGCCGGGCGGGCGAGGCGGAGGCGAGGATCAGCTGCACGCGACGATCCTCGCATCCCGATCCTCATCGCCCGGCGACCACCGACGGCACGTGGGGCGCGAGCGCGGCGAGCATGCGCAGCACGGCGTCGAGGTCGTCGCGGGTGGCGACACCCGAGGCGCTCGCCCCGATCACCGCGAGCAGCGGCACGAGCGCCGCGGTGCGCGCGTGCGGGGCCGGCACCACCCGCAGCCAGAGCGACTCGATCGCCGAGAGCCGAGCCGCATCGATGCGCTCCTGCGCGGCGCCGGCGGCGTCGTCCACTGCCGACCACGAGCGCACGGCGCGCTCCAGCCGGTCGTCGGGAAGCCGGCCGATGAGCGCGCCCAGGCGGTCGAGCGCGGCGGTCGCGTCGAGATCGACCACCTCGGCGCGCACGGCGTCGACGAGCTCGAGCTGCGTCCGCTCGTGGGCGGAGAGCACTGCGCGCCGCAGGTCGCCCGCTCCGCGGAAGTGATGGTGGAAGGAGCCCTTCGTGACACCGAGGACCGTCGCGAGCGGATCCACCCGGATGGCGCGCTCCCCGCCGGCGGCCAGTGCCTCGAGCCCGGCCGCGACCCAGTCGTTCCTGCTCGGCATCGTCGTCCTCTCGTCTTGTCGACGTACCATACCGTACGGTATGGTGACGTCGTGGACAGCCTGCCGGATCCCGTGTGGCCGGTCGTCGTGCTCGCGGCCATCAGCGCCTTCGACGCGGTGATCAGCTGGAAGCCGGCGCGATTCGTCGCCGACTGCTGGGACGACGTGCGCTTCCCTCGCCGCTGGTGGCCGATCCTCGCGCCGATCAAGGTCGCGGCGACGCTCGGCCTCCTCGCTGGCATCTGGATCCCGTGGCTCGGACTCGTGACGAGCGCCTGCCTCGTGGCCTACTTCGTCGTCGCCATCGCGATGCACGTCCGCGCGCGCGACCTCGGCCGCAACCTCTTCGTCAACGCGACCGGCATGCTCGTCATCTGCGTCGCCGTGCTGCTGTGGTCGTTCGTGCTCTGAGCGCCGCGGGGCCGCTCGGCCGGAGCCCGAGGAGGGGCGTCGATGGGAGGATGGAGGCATGTCCGCACCCCACACGCCCCGAGGCCAGATCCAGCCCGGTCAGATCGTCGAGCTCACGATCGACAACGTCGCCCACGGCGGCCGCTTCGTCGGCCGGCACGAGGGGCGCGTCGTGTTCGTGCCCGACACGATCCCCGGCGAGACGGTGCGCGCCCAGGTCGTCGACGTGAAGAAGTCGTTCGCGACCGCCGTCGCGCTCGACGTCGTCGAGGCGAGCCCCGACCGGGTGCCGCACGTGTGGGCCGAGGCATCCATCGACCGCCTCCCGGCGGAGCGCGCGGGCGGCGCCGAGTTCGGCCACATCGCGCTGCCCCGGCAGCGGCAGCTGAAGCAGCGCGTGATCGAGGACGCCCTCGAGCGCACCGGCGGCATGACCCGCGAGGTGCCCGTCGCCGCAGCACCCGGCGACGACGCTCGCGGTGGCCTGGCCTGGCGCACTCGCGTGCGACTGCACGTCGACGACCGCGGCCGCCAGGGGCCGTTCGCGCCCCGCAGCCACGAGGTCGTGCCCGTCACGAGCCTGCCGCTCGCCACCGAGGGCATCCAGCGCTCCGCGCAGCTCGACCAGCCGCTGCCGCGCGTCACCGCCGTCGACTACGTCGAGTGGAGCGAGGGCGAGGTCGACGTCATCGCGATGGAGGGCGAGCCCGAGCGCGGTCGCACCGACACGATCGTCGAGACGGTCAACGGGCGCGAGTTCCAGCTCGACCGCTCCGGCTTCTGGCAGGTGCACCGCGAGGCGCCCGCGCTGCTGACGGATGCGGTGCGTCGCGCGATCGACGTCGACCGCGTCGACGCGGCGGGCTGGAGCCTCGATCTGTACGGCGGCGTCGGCCTCTTCGCGGCCACGATCGCCGAGGCGCTGGGGGAGCGGACCCGCGTGACGAGCGTCGAGGCCGACGAGGTCGCGACCGACCACGCGAGCGAGAACCTCGCGGAGTGGCTGGGCGCGAGCGCCGAGACCGGCAGGGTCGACCGCTGGCTGCGCGAGCTCGGCAAGCGCGCGAGCCGCGCCGAGCGTGAGCGGCTGTCGCGCGGGCTCGTCGTGCTCGACCCGCCCCGCGCCGGGGCCGGCCGCGACGTGATCGAGCAGGTCGTCGGGCTCGAGCCGGCCCAGATCGTCTACGTCGCGTGCGACCCGGTCGCGCTTGCGCGCGACGCGAAGCTGCTGGCGGAGGCCGGCTGGCAGGTGGACTCGCTCGAGGCGTTCGACCTGTTCCCGCACACGCACCACATCGAAGCGGTGGCCAGCTTCCGGCGCTGACCGCTCCCGACGCCGGGGACCGGCGTCGGCGCTGGCGTCGCGGCGGAGGCCCGAAAGGGCCTCCGCCCTCAGCTCCAGCGCGCACACGCACCACATCGAAGCCGTGGCGTCCTTCCGGCGCTGACCGCTCAGCTCGCCTTCGTCACCCCGCCGGCCGCCCGCGCGACGAGGTGCGCGACGCCGGGGATGGCCGCCGCCCGCCAGAGCGCGCGGTTCGCCTCGAGCTCGAGGCGCGTGTGCGGCGCGAAGGCGGCGGCCGCCCGGCGACCGCGCGCCTGCTCCCGCTCGACGGTGGGCCGCCAGTCGCGCTCGAAGGCGGCCAGGCCCACCGTGACGTCGTGCGGGTGCCGCGCCCACGCGAGCTCCTCCGCGAGCTTCTCGGCCCCGGCGATCGCGAGCGAGGCGCCTTGTCCGGCGACGAGCGAGACCGCGGCGCAGGCGTCGCCGAGCAGCACGACCCGTCCTCGCACCCAGGGCTCGACGACCGTCTGGGCGACATGGTCGACGTAGGGCTCGCGGATGCCTCGCACCGCGCGGCGGCCGAGCGCGCCCATCCCGGCGATCGCCGCGCGCGCCCGTGCAGGCGGGATGCCGCGGAGCACCGCGAAGCCCGTGACGCCCGATCCCTCCAGCGGCGCGACCAGCAGCTGCCGGTCGAGCTCGACCTGCATGGCAACGCGGCCGCCGAGGTCGGCGGCGAGCTCCGGGTCGTCGCCGGTCCATGCCACGGCGAGCAGGTCGGCGAGCGGCCGCACGAACTGGCCGTGCGGTCCCCACAGCAGCTGCCGTACCCGCGAGCCGACGCCGTCCGCCCCCACGAGCACGTCGCCCTCGAGCCGCTCGCCGTCCGACAGCAGCACCTGCACGCGGGCGCCGTCGTCGTGCGCCGTCTCCACCTGCGCGCCCCAGCGGATCCGCACGCCCTCCGGCAGCGACGCCTGCAGCGCCTCGACGATCCGCGGCCGCAGGATCGTCAGGTAGCGCCCCGCGACCGCCTGCTCGACGAGCGAGATCGGCAGCCGCCCGCGCACGCGGCCCTCGGCGTCGACCGAGCGCAGCTCGCCGTACGACTCCGCGCGCGCCCGCAGCGCCGGCAGCAGCCCGAGCCGCTCCGCCGCCTCGAAGCCCGGTCCGAAGAAGTCGATGAGGTACCCGGAGGCGCGGGGCGCGCGGGCGCGCTCGATGACGTCGACGGTCCAGCCGTCGAGCGCCAGCCTGCCCGCCAGCGCGAGCCCGGCGACACCGGCGCCGGAGACGATCGCGTGCATCTGCTGACCGTACCCCTCACCGCTCACACTCGGCAGGGAGCCCGCCGCCGATCGGCGGTACGATGGGTGGTTGGCGCTTCGGCGCGACCGCATCCACCACCGATCGCCAAGGGGCCATGGCAGCGCAGACGAAGGACCGCAGGCTCGACATCCAGGGCCTCCGTGCGATCGCCTCCCTGCTCGTCGCCAGCTACCACATCTGGTTCGGCAACGTCTCGGGCGGCGTCGACGTCTTCTTCGCCATCGGCGGCTATCTGCTGGCGATGAGCCTGATGCGCGAGGTCGAGCGCAGCGGCGGCGTGCACGTGCCGAAGGCGCTGTGGCGCACCGCGCAGCGGCTGTTCCCGATGGCACTGCTCGTGCTCGTCGTCGTCGGCTCCGTCGCGCTGATCGCCTCCGGCACGCTCGGCATGGACCGCGTCATGACCGACATCTTCGCGTCGGCCACCTACTGGGAGAACTGGCGGCTCGCGGCCGACGCGACCGACTACGTGGCGGCCGGGCACGACAAGTCGGCGTTCCAGCACTTCTGGGCCATGGGTGCGCAGGGTCAGTTCACGGCGCTGTGCATCATCGCCGCCGGGCTCTTCGGCCTCGCGTTCAAGGCGCTGCGGTTGCGCGACGCCCGGCTCGGGTTCGGCATCGTGCTCGGCGTCGCGGCCGTCGCCTCGTTCGTGTTCGCGCTCGTGCGGCTGTCGGTCGGCCCCGTCCCCACCTACTACGACACGTTCGCCAGGGCGTGGGAGCTCGCGCTCGGCGGCTTCGCGGCGCTCATCCTCACGCGCATCCCGCTGCACCGCATCGCGCGCGTCGTCATGGGGCTCGTCGGCCTCGCGCTCGTGCTGACCGCCGGGCTGCTGCCGCCCGAGTGGCAGCAGCCGGGCTGGGTGACGCTGTACCCGGTCGCCGGCGCACTGCTCATCCTGCTCGCGGGCGAGGGCGACCAGCGGGCGCCCGTCACGAGGCTCCTGCGCATCAAGCCGCTCGTCTGGGTCGGCGGCATCTCGTACGGGCTCTACCTGTGGCACTGGCCGGTGCTGAAGGGGTTCGTCTCGTTCTTCCCGAACGCCGGGGTCGAGGTCGACCTGCTCGAGGGCGCGCTCATCCTCGCGCTCTCCATCGGCCTCTCCTACGGCTCGTACCGGCTCATCGCGCTGCTGCACCGGCCGCGCGCCCGGCGCGGCGCCGCGGCGCCGACGCCTGCGGCGGAGCCCGCCGAGGT
The DNA here is from genome assembly GCF_049844935.1 of Agrococcus sp. DT81.2. Classification (NCBI taxonomy): domain Bacteria; kingdom Bacillati; phylum Actinomycetota; class Actinomycetes; order Micrococcales; family Microbacteriaceae; genus Agrococcus; species Agrococcus sp. DT81.2. Next base: position 298,031 of record NZ_JBNCLZ010000003.1, read on the forward strand.
GGCTCCGCAGCCCGGCCGCCGCGGGCGGCCGGTGCTCGCGTACGCGCTGCCGGTGCTCGCCGCGATCAGCGCGATCGGTGTCGTCGTCGCTCCCTTCGTGCAGCGCGCCGCGATCGCCGAGGCCGCCGCGATGCATCCGGTGGCGGCGGATGCGGCGGAGCTGGCCGGGTGGGTCGCCGACGCGGCCGCAGTGCCCTCCGCACCCGCGCCCGGCGCGGTCGTCGGCCCGGACGCCCGCTCGGCCGAGTGGCTGATCGACGGCTGCTTGACCGTCGGACCCGACGAGCACGCACAGTGCCGCTTCGACGACTCCCCGAGCGACCGCGAGGTGTGGATCGTCGGCGACTCGCAGGCCGTCACCTGGGCGCCGGCGGTGCGCGGCGCGCTCGGCGGCTCCGCGGATGTGCAGCTGCTCGGCCGGCAGATGTGCCCGTTCTCGAGCGGCCCGGCCGTCGAGCGGCAGATCGGCGGCTTCACGCGCGTCTGCGATGCGCACGCCGAGACCGTGCTCGAGCTCGCCGAGGAGCGCCGGCCCGAGCTCGTCGTCATCAGCTACGGCGCCTGGTGGGTGGGGGAGGGCTACGAGGACCGCGCCGACGACACGGGCGAGCAGCTCGCCGCCGGCACGCTCGCGTACGCCGAGCGCCTGCACGCGCTCGGCATCCGCACCCTCTGGCTCGACAGCCCGCCTCCCGCCATCGAGCCCGCGGCCGAGCCCGCCGACTGCCTGGAGGCGCATGCCGCGGGCACGGCGCCCGACGCGTGCGCGTTCCCGCTGCAGGAGGCGCAGGTGCGGCGGCACGTCGCGCTGGGCGACGAGCTCGAGGCGGGCGGTGTCGCCGTCGTCGACACCATCTCGTGGTTCTGCGACGTCGACGCGATGACGTGCCCGAGCGTCGTGCAGGGCGCGCCCACCTGGGTGGACCGCACGCACATGGGCGCTGCCGCGGCGGTCATGCGCAAGCAGGTCGTCGCCGACGCGCTCGCGCCGCAGCTGAACGACTAGCGCAGCAGGTCGAGCAGCGCGCGCTCGCGCGAGCCCTGCAGGCCGATCGTCGCGCCCGCCTCGAAGCGGGCGAACACCTCCGGGTCGATGTAGCTCGACTTCGCGACCGCGGGCGTGTTGCCGAGCGCCTGCGAGACCTCGAGGATCGCGGCGCGCACGGCGCGCGCACGGGCGGTCTTGGTGCCGATGTCCCGCGCGCGGGCGAGCGCGACCGCCGCGACGATCGTGCCGTGCAGGGTGCGGAAGTCCTTCGCCGTGAACTCGCCGCCGGTCGCCTCCCGCACGGCGTCGTTGAGGTCGACGTCGCGCAGCGGGTGCATGCCGTCGGCGTCGCGGAAGGCGAGCAGCCGGGAGGTGCGGGAGCGGCCCGCCATCAGCTCCTCGACGCAGCGCGCGAGCGCCGGATCCTCGATCGTGACGTCGAAGCGCTGCCCCGACTTCGCCGGGAAGCGCAGCCGGACCGAGTCGCCCGTGACGGTCGCGTGCCGGCACAGCAGCGTCATGAGGCCGCGCGAGCCGCGCTCCTCCGCGTAGGTATCGCCGCCCGCGCGGATCGCCACGGTGTCGAGCATGCGCAGCGCCGCCGCGAGCACGCGCTCTCTCGGCAGTCCTTCGCGCTCGAGATCGAGCGTGACCCGCCTGCGCATCGCCGGCAGCGCCTCGGCGAGGCTGAGGGCGCGCTCGTGCTTCGCGCGGTCGCGACGCTCGCGCCAGTGCGGGTGATAGCGGTACTGGGTGCGGCCCGCGTCGTCGACGCCGATCGCCTGGATGTGCGCGAGCGGATCGGCTGCGATCCACACGTCCGTCCAGGCCGGCGGCACGGCGAGCGACTCCGCGCGCTCCCGCTCCTCGGCGGTCGCCCTGCGGCCGTCGTCGTGCCGGTACGACCAGCCGCGCCCCGCCCTGCGCCGGCGGATGCCCGCATCCGCCCTCGGTTGCGCCCTGCGCAGCCTCACCTGCCTCACCATGCGGCGATGCTAGCGGGGGACAGCTGGGCTCAGTCGCGCTTCCAGCGGTGCCCGATCGGGTTGCGCGACTTCGCCTGCCACTCGCTCTCGGTGTCGAGCACGCGCCGGTGCTTCGTCTCGGCCCACTCGCCCGCCATGCCGAGCAGCACCGCCTCGACGGCGGCCCGCTCCTCAGCGGTGGGCGAGCCGCCGACGACGGTCATGATGGGCTCGGTTGCGTCGCTCGGCTCGCTCGAATCGCTCACAGCGGGATGTTCCCGTGCTTCTTCTCCGGCCGCTGCACGCGCTTGGTGCGGAGCGCTCGGAAGGCGCGCGTGATCATGACGCGCGTCTCGGCGGGCTCGATGATGCCGTCGAGCTCGCCGCGCTCGGCGGCGAGGAACGGGGAGGCCACGTTGTAGGTGTACTCGCTCGCGAGGCGCTTGCGCACCTCCGCCACGTCGTGCCCGGCCGCCTCCGCCTCGCGGATCTCGTTGCGGTAGAGGATGTTCACCGCGCCCTGACCGCCCATCACCGCGATCTCGGCCGACGGCCAAGCGACGTTGATGTCGGCGCCGAGCTGCTTCGAGCCCATGACGATGTAGGCGCCGCCGTAGGCCTTGCGGGTGATGACCGTCACCATCGGCACGGTCGCCTCGGCGTACGCGTAGAGCAGCTTCGCGCCGCGGCGGATGACGCCGGACCACTCCTGGTCGGTGCCGGGCAGGTAGCCGGGCACGTCGACGACCGTGAGGATCGGGATCGAGAACGCGTCGCAGAAGCGCACGAACCGCGCGGCCTTCTCGCCCGCCTCGATGTTGAGCGTGCCCGCCATCTGCTTCGGCTGGTTCGCGATCACGCCGACCGTCCGGCCCTCGAGCCGGCCGAAGCCGACGACGATGTTCGGCGCGTAGAGCGGCTGCACCTCGAGGAACTCGCGGTCATCCATGAGCGTCTCGATGATGGTCAGCACGTCGTAGGGCTGGTTCGGCGAGTCGGGGATGAGCGTGTTGAGCCGGCGGTCGCTGTCATTGACGACGCGCTCGGCGGTGTGGTCGTAGGCCGGGACCTCGGACTGGTTGTTGTCGGGGAGGTACGCGAGCAGCGCACGCACGTAGTCGAGCGCGTCGTCCTCGTCGGCGGCGAGGTAGTGGCTCACGCCCGAGACGGTGTTGTGGGTGCGGCCGCCGCCGAGGTCCTCGAAGCCGACCTCCTCGCCCGTGACGGTCTTGATGACATCCGGGCCGGTCACGAACATGTGGCTCGACTTGTCCACCATGATCACGAAGTCGGTAAGCGCGGGGGAGTAGACGGCGCCGCCGGCCGCGGGTCCCATGACGATGGAGATCTGCGGGATGACGCCGGACGCGGCCGTGTTGCGCTTGAAGATCTCGCCGTACTTGCCGAGCGCGACGACGCCCTCCTGGATGCGCGCGCCACCGGAGTCGAGCATGCCGACGATCGGCACGCCGACCTTCATCGCGTAGTCCTGGATCTTGATGATCTTCTCGCCCGCGACCTCGCCGAGCGAGCCGCCGAAGGTCGTGAAGTCCTGCGCGTAGACCGCCACGCGCCGGCCGTGGACCGTGCCGATGCCCGTGACGACCGCATCCCCGTAGGGGCGGTTGCCCTCCATGCCGAACGCGGTCGTGCGGTGGCGCACGTAGGCGTCGAACTCGACGAACGAGCCCTTGTCGACGAACTGCTCGACGCGCTCGCGGGCCGTCTTCTTGCCCTTCGCGCCCTGCCGCTCCTTGGCCTTCGACTCCTTGTCGGTCACCGCCTCGCGGTGGCGGGTGCGCAGATCGTCGATCCGCTCGGCCGTCGTCGACATGGGCGCAGCGGGAGTGGTGTCGTCGGTCACGGATGCCACTCTAGACGGCGCCCCATGCCCGGCCTTTGTGGACTCCCACAGCGTCCGACCGCATCTCGGTGGCGATCGTCGACATCTGCGGCAGGCCGCGTCGACCGGGCCGCCTAGGGTGGAGCCATGCTCTTCCCGGGCGCGTCGAGCGCCGGCACCGTCTTCGAGCTCGGCACCGTCGGCTCCACCTTCGACGCGGTCGACGAGCGCGCCGACCACCTCACCACCTGGGCGACGCTCGACCAGCGCGCCGGCCGCGGGCGGCTCGGCCGTGAATGGGTGTCGCCGGCAGGCAAGTGCCTCGCGGCGACCGTGCTCGTCCGCACGAAGCGGTTGCGCGAGGACGCGATCGGGTGGCTGCCGCTCGCCGCGGGACTCGCGCTCGCCGACGCGCTCGACCCGCTCGTCGCCGACCGCGCATCGCTCAAATGGCCGAACGACGTGCTCGTCGACGGCCGCAAGGTCGCCGGCATCCTCTGCGAGCGGCGGAAGACGGGCGTCGCGGTCGGCTTCGGCGTGAACCTCACGCTCACCGAGGCCGAGCTGCCCACGCCGCACGCGACCTCGCTCACGCTCGAGGGAGCGGAGGGCACCGCGCCCGTGCTCGCCGACGCCATCCTGTGCCACGTGCTGCGCTCGATCGACGTGCTGCTGCCCGCCCTCGGGACCGAGCCGCTGCGGGCCGCGATCGCCGCAGAGCTCACCACCATCGGCCGCGACGTGCGCGTCGCGATGCCCGCCGGCGAGCTCGTCGGGCGCGCGGTCGGGCTGGGCCCCCACGGCGAGCTGCAGGTCGAGACCGACGACGGAATCGTCGACGTGCGGGCAGGCGACGTGGTCCACGTGCGCTGATGCGAGAGAATCGTCGGGTGTCCACCGGCGAGGAGCGCGTGATCGCGCGCATGCGACCCCACGCGCGCGTGCTGATCGTGCCCGTGCTGGTGCTGTGGGGCTGCGCCTTCCTCGTGGCGCTGCTGCTCGACCGGGTCGACTGGCCGCTGTGGAACACCGCCGTGCTCACCGTCGCCGGGCTCGTCGTGGGACTGCTCACGCTCGTGCCCACGCTCGCCTGGCTGTCGCGCGGCTTCGTCTTCACGACCGAGCGCGTCGTCATCCGAGGCAGCTTCGGCGGCACGCGACGCGAGACGATGCTCTCGCGCGTGCACGACGTCACGGTGCGGCGACGCGGGCTGCAGGCGCTCTTCGGCGCCGGCGACGTGCTGCTGTCGACCGGCGGCGAGCGAGCGGTCATCCTCGCCGACGTGCCCAGCGCCTCGCTCGTGCAGCGCATGCTCTCGGAGCAGCTGGGCGCGCGCGGCATCGACTTCCCCGACGCCGGCGACGGCGCAACCACCATCGCGCGCGGCTGATGCCCGCCGAGAGGAGCTTCATGAGGATCGCCGTGATCGGATGCGGGTACCTGGGCGCCGTGCACGCCGCCGCGATGGCGTCGCTCGGCTATCAGACCGTCGGCGTCGACGTCGATGCGGCCAAGATCGAGCGGCTGCGCCGCGGCGAGCCGCCGTTCTTCGAGCCGGGGCTGCCGGCGCTGCTGCGCGCGGGCATCGACGACGGCTCGCTCCGGTTCACGACCGACGTCGCGGAGGCCGCTGGCAGCGACGTCGTCTTCCTCGCGGTCGGCACGCCGCAGCTCCCCGGCTCGGATGCCGCCGACCTCACGTACCTCGACGCCGCCATCGCGTCGCTGCTGCCGCACATCGATGAGCGCACGCTGGTCGCCGGCAAGTCGACCGTGCCGGTCGGCACAGCGCAGCGCCTCGCCGACGTCATTGCGCCCACCGGTGCGCGGCTCTCGTGGAACCCCGAGTTCCTCCGCGAGGGCTTCGCCGTGCAGGACACGCTCGCCCCCGACCGGCTCGTCTACGGCGTCGCCGACGGCGACGACGCAGCCGTCGCGGCGCTCGACGCGGTCTACGCGTCGGTGCTCGCGCGAGGCACCGAGCGGCTCGTCATGAGCTTCGCGACCGCCGAGCTCGTGAAGGTGAGCGCGAACGCGTTCCTCGCCACGAAGATCTCGTTCATCAACGCCATGGCGGAGCTCTCCGAGACGGTGGGCGCCGACGTCACGCAGCTCGCCGACGCCATCGGCCTCGACGCCCGCATCGGCCGGCGCTTCCTCAACGCCGGCCTCGGCTTCGGCGGCGGCTGCCTCCCGAAGGACATCCGCGCGTTCCAGGCGCGCGCCGAGGAGCTGGGCCACGGGGACTCGCTCGGCTTCCTGCGCGAGGTCGACAAGATCAACCTGCGCCGTCGCGACCGGATGGCACAGCTCGTCGACACCGAGCTCGCACGCGTCGGCGGCGACCGGGTCGCGATGCTCGGCCTCGCGTTCAAGCCGAACAGCGACGATGTGCGCGACTCGCCGGCGCTCGACGTGTGCCGCATCCTCGAGCAGGGAGGCCGCGTCGTGCGGGCGTACGACCCGCAGGCGCAGGCGACGGCCGGCCGCAGCATGCCGTCGCTCGAGATCGTCGGTTCGGTGGTCGACGCGGTGCGGGGCGCCGACGTGCTGGCGCTCGGCACCGAGTGGCAGGAGTTCCGCGACCTCGACCCCGTCGTGGTCGCGACGCAGACGGATGCGCGGGTCGTCGTCGACGGCCGCAACACGCTGGACGCGGCACGCTGGTCCGCGGCAGGATTCAAGGTCGTCGGCCTCGGCCGGCCGGAGGTGGAGGCAGCATGATCGTCGGCGTGGTGGGTGGCGGACAGCTGGCCAGGATGATGATCCCTGCCGCGGTCGGGCTCGGCATCGAGCTGCGCGTGCTCGCGGAGGCGGAGGGCATGTCGGCCGCGCTCGCGGCGACGTCGGTCGGCGACTACCGCGACGTCGACACCGTGCTCGCGTTCGCGGCCGGGGTCGACGTCGTCACGTTCGACCACGAGCACGTGCCGCAGGACGTGCTGCGGGCGCTCGTGGAGGCGGGGCACGCGGTGCACCCGGGGCCGGACGCCCTGCGCTTCGCGCAGGACAAGCGCGCGATGCGCGAGCGGATGGCGGAGCTCGGCGCGCCCCAGCCCGACTGGGCGCCGGTCGACAGCGCAGCCGACCTCGAGCGCTTCCTCGCCGACCACGGCGGGGTCGGGGTCGTGAAGACCGCGACCGGCGGCTACGACGGCAAGGGCGTGCGCGTCGTGCGCGACGCGGCCGAGGCCGAGGACTGGCTCGTCGGCGCAGCCGCGGGAGGGCCGCGGCTGCTGGTCGAGGAGCTCGTGCCGTTCCGTCGCGAGCTCGCGCAGCTCGTCGCCCGGCGGCCGTCCGGCGACGCCGTGGTGTGGCCGCTCGTGCAGACCGTGCAGCGCGACTCGATCTGCGCCGAGGTGCTCGCGCCCGCGCCCCACGCCGCGGCGATCGCGCCGGTGGTCGATGACATCGCGCGCGCGATCGCGGAGGGGCTCGGCGTGACGGGCGTGCTCGCCGTGGAGCTGTTCGAGACCGACGACGGTCGCGTGCTCGTCAACGAGCTCGCGATGCGCCCGCACAACTCCGGCCACTGGACGATCGACGGCTCGATGACGAGCCAGTTCGAGCAGCACCTGCGGGCGGTGCTCGACCTGCCTCTCGGCTCGACCGCCATCCTCGCGCCGGCGAGCGTCATGGTGAACGTCATCGGCGGGCCCGCGTCCGGCGCGATGGCCGACCGCTACACGTCGGCGCTCGCCTCGCACCCCGACGTGAAGGTGCACTCCTACGAGAAGGCCACTCGGCCGGGCCGCAAGGTCGGCCACGTGACCGCGATCGGCGACGACATGGACGAGGTCGCCTACCGCGCGAGGGCGGCGGCTGCCCACTTCGACGCCTGATCCGCCCCCTCGGGCGGGCGGCGAGGCGGTCGGGGGCACATGGCTGGCGCGCGTACCCTGGTGCGCATGCCTGCGCAGGTCAGCATCATCATGGGATCGGACTCCGACTGGCGAGTCATGGAGGCGGCGAAGGCCGCGCTCGATGAGCTCGGCATCGCGACCGAGGTCGACGTCGTGTCCGCCCACCGGACGCCCCAGAAGATGGTCGACTTCGCGCGCGGCGCGGCCGACCGCGGCGTGCGGGTCATCATCGCCGGCGCCGGCGGCGCCGCTCACCTGCCCGGCATGGTCGCGTCCATGACACGGCTGCCCGTCATCGGCGTGCCCGTGCCGCTCGAGCGGCTCGACGGCCTCGACAGCCTCCTCTCCATCGTGCAGATGCCCGCGGGCATCCCCGTCGCCACCGTCTCGATCGGCGGCGCGCGCAACGCGGGGATCCTCGCCGCACGCATCCTGGGCACGAGCGACGTCGACGTCGCGTCGCGCCTCGACGCCTTCGCGGCCGGCCTCGAGCAGCAGGTCGACGCCAAGGCGCGAGCGCTGCGCGACCGCGTGGACGCGGGCGCATGACGCTGCTGGAGGCCCGCACGCCCATCCGTCATCCCGAGCCAGGTCGGCCCGAGGTGATGCAGCGCCGAGGCTGGTGGCTCGTGCTGCTCGGCTTCCTCCTGCCCGGTAGCGCCCAGGTGCTCGCCGGCAACCGGCGGCTCGGCCGCTTCGGCATCGCCGCGACCATCGTGCTGCTCGTGCTGCTGCTGCTCGCCGCCATCGGCTGGTTCGCGTGGCGCGCCGCGCTCCTCACCGTGGTCGCGAACTCCATCGGCCTGCTCGTGGTCGAGGCGCTGCTGATCGGCTACGCGATCCTGTGGCTCGTGCTCGGCCTCGACACCCTCCGGCTCGCGCGGGTGCCGAAGATGGAGGGCCGCGCCAAGGCCGGGATCGCCGCCGTCGCAATCCTCGCGACCGTCGCGCCCGCGGCGCTCGCGGGCTACGGCGCCACGCTCGTCGACGCATCCCGCGGCCTCGTCTCCGGTCTGTTCGACTTCGCGAGGCCCGCCGTCCAGCCGATCGACGGCCGCTACACCTTCCTGCTGCTCGGCGGCGACGCGGGCGAGGACCGCGAGGGCATGCGCGCCGACTCGATGACCGTCGTGACCGTCAACGCCGAGACCGGCGCCGCGACCATGATCGGCGTGCCGCGCAACCTGCGCAACGCCCCCTTCTCCGCCGACTCGCCGCTGTGGGGGCCGTGGCCGAACGGCTTCGACTGCGAGTCGAGCGACTGCCTGCTCAACGGCACCTACACCTACGGCGAAGCGCACCCCGAGCTCTACCCCGACGCGATCCGGAACGGGTCGAGCCCCGGCATCGAGGCGACGAGGGATGCGGTGGAGGGCGTGACGGGCCTCGAGCTGCAGTTCTTCGTGCTGGTCGACATGCACGGCTTCGAGGACCTCGTGGATGCGCTCGGCGGCGTCGAGCTGGAGGTCACCGAGCGCGTGCCGATCGCGATCGAAGGCGGGCCGGTCGAGGAGTGGATCGAGCCGGGCGTGCAGCGCATGGACGGCTACCACGCGCTCTGGTACGCGCGCAGCCGCGCCGGCTCCTCCGACTACGCGCGCATGGCGCGGCAGCGGCAGGTGCAGGAGGCGGTCGTCTCGCAGTTCACGCCGCAGACGCTGCTGACGAAGTACTCCGAGCTCTCGTCCGCCGGCCAGGACATGGTGCAGACCGACGTGCCGCAGGCGATGATCGGCTCGCTGTCGGAGCTCGCGCTGCAGACGAGGCAGCTGCCGATCACGAACCTCGAGCTCGTGCCCGACTCGGGCGTCACCACGGGCGATCCGGACTTCGAGCAGATCCACGCGATGGTGCAGGCCGCGCTCGCGGAGGCCGATGGCCTCGCGCCGCCGACGGAGACGCCCGAGCCCTAGGACGACCGCCGGATGCCGCGGCGCGGCACGGTCGCGCGGGTTCCGGTATCGAATTGCGGATGCGCGCGGCGCGCACCCGTTCCGGTACCGATATGCGGATGGTGCTCGAGCGGACCCGCAGATCGGTACGGGCTTCCGCAGGGTCGCGCGGGTTCCGGTACCGAGCTGCGGATGCGCGCACCGCGCACCCGCAGATCGGTGCGGGAGACCCCGCTCTGCGCGAGCTCGCCCTGGCTCAGCCGCCGTGCCGCTCGAGCAGGTCGCGGGGGCAGCGGGCGCAGGCGGGGGAGCCGCGCGCGGCCGTTCCGGTAGCGATATGCGGATGTGGCTCGAGCGCACCCGCAGATCGGTACGGGCTTCCCAGGGCCGCGCGGGTTCCGGTACCGAGCTGCGGATGCGCGCGGCGCGGACCCGCCGATCGGTGCGGCAGGCGCTGCCCTGCGCGAGCTCGCGCTCGCTCAGCCGCCGTGCCGCTCGAGCAGGTCGCGGGCGATGTCGAGGGCGCCCCTGGAGTAGCGGCGGTAGCGCCCCGCGGCGATGCCGCGCAGCACGCGCGGCACCCGCAGCAGGCGCGGGCGGGGGAGCCGGGCGCGCTCGCGCTCGTGCCTGGCCTTCTCGACGAGCGCGTCGAGCCGGTCGCCGCTCGCGAGCCCGCGCCTGACCGCCTCGGTCGCGAGCGACGTCGCCCGTTCCGCCTTGAGGGCGTGCTTGCCGGAGTCCGCCTCCAGCAGCCGGCGCACCTTGTCGGCGACGCCCAGCCGGCGCACGCCGATCTGGTTGCTGCTGTGCTGCCGGTAGTCGATGGTCGGCTCCGGCACGAAGCGCACGCCGCCGCCGAGCGCGGCGTGCATCGCGATCCACTCGTCGTGGATCCAGCCCGAGGGGATGGGCAGCGCGGCGACGGCGGCATCGCGCCACATGATGGCGGTCGCGCCGGTGACGAGGTTGCGCCGCAGCAGCGCCTCGACGGCATGGCCGTCGGCCATGGCCGCGCGCTCCCACGCGCTCATCTCGAGCGAGTCGGCGAGCGTGGCGCCGAGGGGCCGCCCCGAGTCGTCGACGAGCCGGGCGTCGGAGTGCACGAGCGCGACGCCCTCGAGGTGCGGCAGCAGGCGCTCGAGCCGGTCGGGGTGCCACACGTCGTCCTGGTCCGACAGCGCGACGACGTCGCCGCTCGTCGCGGCGATCGCATCGGCGAAGTTGCCGGCGACGCCGAGCGCGACGTCGTGGCGGCGGATGCGGATGGGCACGTCGGTCTCGCCCGCGACCGACCGCACGATCTCGAGCGTGCGGTCGGTGGAGGCGTCATCGCCGACGACGATCTCGGCGACCGGCACGGTCTGCGCGAGGATGCTGCGCAGCTGCTCCTCGATCCACCGCTCGCCCTGGTGCGTGCACAGCGCGACGGCGACCCGCACGGTCACAGCTCCGCGTGCAGCCGCCACACCTGCTGGGCGGCCGCCTCCCACGTAAAGGCCCGCGCGCGGTCCTGCGCGTGCAGGCCCAGCCGGGCGCGCTCCGCGTCGTCGCCCAGCAGCTCGGCGAGCGCCGCGGCGAGCTCGCGCGGGCCGCCCTCGACCGGCACGCTCGAGTCGCCGGCGATCTCGCGCAGCGACCGCGTCCCCGGATGCACGGTGACGGTGCCGAGGGCGGCGGCGTCGAGCAGGCTGAGGCCGAGCGCGTCCTGCTCGGCCACGTGCAGGTGCGCGAGCGCCCGCCGGTGCGCGACCGCGAGGTCCGTCTCGTCGAGGTCGCCCAGCATGACGAGCCGCCCGGGACGCAGCCCCGCCTCGACGGCCATCGCGGCGAGCGTGGCCTCGCCCCACTGCACGGGACCGGCGACGACGACGCGGACATCCGGCATCGACGGGCTCGCGACCGTCTCGATGAGCGCCTCCGCCTGCGCGCGCGCCCCAGGCGCGGTGATCGCGAGCACGTACTCGTCGGGCAGCGCGAGCGTGCTCGTGGCGCCCTCGTCGGCGGGGAGGGAGAAGGCGGCCACGGGCGCGGGGTGCACGACCCGCACGCGGTCGCCGACGTCGTGCAGCAGCTGGAGGTCCTCGGCGACGGCCGTGGTCGGCGCGACGATGCCGTCGGCGCGGCGCAGCGCGCGCCGGAGCGCTCGGTCGAACCAGCGCTGCTTGCGCTCGGAGCGGTCGGAGAGCGACTGCAGGCCGTGCACCGTGACCGTCACCTGGTCGCCCTGCTCCCGCTCCCGCGCGAGCGGTGCGAGCAGGCTCGTCGCGTGCACGAGGCCGTGCACCGGCAGGGTCGTGAGCGAGTGCAGCCATGCCTGCCGCAGCTCGCGCGCGGGCATCGCGGTCTGGCGCAGCTCGGCGATGCCCGGGAGCAGGTCGCGGATGCGCTCCGCGCGGCTGTCGCTGACGCTCGCCGACATCGCGGCGACGTCGAAGCCCGCCGGCGCGGTGGTCGTGAGGGCGTGCGCGAGCGCTGCCGAGTAGCGGCCGACCGTCGTGGGGCTGCGCTCGCCGACCTCGTCGAGCACGACCGTGAGCCTGCCGCTCACAGCGCCGCCCGCTCCTTGAGCGGCTCCCACCAGCTGCGGTGGTCGCGGTACCACTGCACGACCTCGGCGAGGCCCTGCTCGAACGGCACCTGCGGCGCGTAGCCGAGCTCGTCCGAGATCTTCGCGATGTCGACGGAGTACCGGCGGTCGTGGCCCTTGCGGTCGGCGACCGGCTCGACCGCCGACCAGTCGCGCCCGGTGGCCTCGAGCAGCAGCTCGGTCAGCCGCCGGTTGGACAGCTCGGTGCCGCCGCCGATGTTGTAGACCTCGCCGGGGCGGCCGCCGGTGAGCACGAGCGCGATGCCCCGGCAGTGGTCGTCGACGTGCAGCCAGTCGCGCACGTGCTCGCCGTCGCCGTAGAGCGGCACACCGAGCCCGTCGATGAGGTTCGTGACGAACAGCGGCACGAGCTTCTCGGGGAAGTGGAAGGGCCCGTAGTTGTTCGAGCAGCGCGTGATGCGCACGTCGAGGCCGTGCGTGCGGTGGTAGGAGCGCGCGAGCAGGTCGCTGCCGGCCTTCGACGCGGAGTACGGGCTGTTCGGCTCGAGCGGGCTGTGCTCGCTCCACGAGCCCTCGTCGATCGAGCCGTACACCTCATCGGTGGAGACGTGCACGAACCGGCGCACGTCGTGGCGCAGCGCCGCGTCGAGCAGGCGCTGCGTGCCGACCACGTTGGTCTCGACGAACACCGACGCGTCGCGCACCGACCGGTCGACGTGGCTCTCGGCGGCGAGGTGCACGACCGCGTCGATGCCCGGCATGATGCGGTCGAGCAGGCCGATGTCGCGGATGTCGCCGTGCACGAACGCGAAGTGCGGGTGCCCGGAGACGGATGCGAGGTTCGCCGGGTTGCCGGAGTACGTGACGGCGTCCAGCACGGTGACGGAGGCGCCCTCGAGACCGGGCAGTCGGTCCTCGAGCGCCATCCGCACGAAGTTCGAGCCGATGAAGCCGGCACCGCCGGTCACGAGGATCTTCACGAGGGGACTGGCCTAACGGTCGGGGTCACGTCCGGCCGAGTCTAGCCGCCGACGGGACCCCGCCCGTTCAGCGCGTGCCGAAGTCGAGCACGTAGTACCAGTAGCCGTTCGATCCCCGCTCGACGCCGATGCCGATGTGCGTGAACGACGACCTGAGAATGTTGTTGCGGTGCCCCTCGGACGCCATCCACGCGGCCGTGATCTTGCCGGTGTCAGCGCCCGAGCCCCAGGTGCGGCCCACGTTCTCGCCCCAGCCGCGCAGCGAGCAGGCGCGCGCCTCCGCCGTGAGCGAGGGGTTGTGCGCCGCGCCGGTCATGCCGCCGGCGGCCATGGCGCGCGCCCAACCGCTCGCCATGGTCGAAAGGCAGCCGTCCGTCGCGAGCGGCCGGAGCCCCGCGTTCGTGCGCTCGTCGTTGATGCGGTCGAGCAGCTGGGCGGGGGATGCGCTGAGCGAGGCGCACGGCTGGAGCGCCGCTGCGGCGGCGGAGACGGTGGAGAGGCCGCCGAGCACCGTGATGCCGGTCGCCGCGATCCGTCGCTGCTCCGAGGCGACGGAGCCGCTCGACGCGCAGTTCGGATCGGTGAGGTAGAGCGCCTCGCCGCGGATGCCCGCGTAGACCGCGCCGACGAGGCCGTCCGGGAAGTCGGTGCCGCTCGTGAGCACGAGCTGGCCGCCGCTGCCCGAGCGAGTGAACGCCTGGTTGATCTTCACGGCCGTCTCGTACCGGTCGGAGCCGGGGAAGCGGTCGACCGTCCGGCCGGTGCCCGCGAGCATCGACTGCACGTCGGAGCTCACGCTGCTGGTGCTGCCCGGGATGTGGAAGCGCTGCACGCCGCCGAGCCGGGCACCGATCTGCTGCGTGAACGCCGTGCTCGCGCCGGTGGTGAGGATGAGGGCGTGGCCCTCGCGCGCCGCAACGGCGCCCGCCGCGAGCGCGTCGGGGAAGTCGAAGCCGCTCGCCACCCAGACGTCGGTGACGGCGGAGCCCATCGCGCGCATGCGGTCGAGCAGTCGCATCGAGGTGTCGACGCGGTCCGTGCCGCCGATGCGCGTGATGCGCGCGCCGGGCGCGGCTGCGCGCGCGGCCTCGGCGGCGACGCCTGCCGAGAGGGAGGCCTCCGAGCCGACCAGCACGACCTCGCTCGGCGCGAGGCTGCGGATCTGGGCCGTGACGCTGTCGGGGACGCTGTCGGACCGGACGAGCAGGAGGTGGGCACCCTCGGCTGCCGCGACGGGGGCCGCCGCCAGCGCATCGGGGAAGGCCGTGCCCGAGGCGAGGAAGACCGTGCGACCTGCGGGCAGCTGCTTCGAAGCGAGCACGCTCGTCTCGAAGCGGTCATCGCCGTCGATCCGGAGGGAGGCCGCTTCGGCGGCGGGGGCAGGGCCCAGCAGCGTCGACGCCACCAGTCCGATCATGGCGAAGGTGGCAAGGGCATAGCGCACGTTGGGCTCTTTTCGTTCGTGACACGCTGAGGGCAACCTGGCAACCCTCTCGGAATTTTTCCTGCTCTGTCAAGTACCGGTCACGGCATGGCTATCGTGGTGGCATGCTCGAATCGGCGCTCAGAGGCGCTCGCAAGCGGTGGCGCTCGGCCACCCGGCGCGCGGCGGCCCGAGCGATCGGCGTGCCGCTCGACGAGCATCCGACGGCGGCGCAGGACGACCGCCCGAGCGGTGCGCTCGTCCGCGAGATCGCGCGGTTGCGGCTCGCGAACCTGACGTCGCGGAGGGCGGTCTCGGACCCCGCGGGCGAGACCGTCGTGACCATGACGACGCACGGCGAGCGCATCCGCCTCGTCTGGGTCGCGCTCGAGTCGATCGCGCGCGGCGAGCGGCTGCCGCGCCGCCTCGTGCTCTTCCTCGACACGCCCGAGCTCGCTCGACCGCTGCCCGCGCCGCTTCGCCGGCTGCAGCGTCGAGGGCTCGAGATCCTCCCCGCGGAGCCGGGGCTGCGCGTGCACGCGAAGTACTGGCCGCACGTCGCCTCGACCGCCCGTCACGAGCTGCCGCTCGCGGTCGGCGACGACGACATGGTCTACCCGCGCCGCTGGTTGCGCGTGCTCGTCGATGCGCACCGGGCGCGCCCGGAGCTCGTGCACGGGTTCCGCGTGCACGAGATGCAGTGCGAGGACGGAGCGATCCGGCCGTACCACCTGTGGATGCCCGCCTCCGGCACGGCGCCGAGCTTCGCGCACTTCGGCACCGGCGTCTCCGGTCAGATCCTGCCGACCGCCCTGCTGGACCGGCTCCACGAGCGCGGCACGGCGTTCCTGGAGCGGGCCCCCCACGCCGACGACATCTGGATCAACGCGACCGCGGTCGGCATGGGCGTCCGCACCGCGCAGGTCGAGGAGCAGGCTCGCAACTTCCCGTTCGTGCCCGCGACGCAGGCGACCGGGCTCTACCGGCTGAACGTCGCGGGCCGCGAGAACGACCGGCAGCTGGCGAGGTCGCTCGAGCCCGACGACGTCGCGCGCATCTGCGCGGACTTCGCCGTGCTGCGGGCCTCGCGGGAGGGCTGAGCGCGCAGCCGCGCACGAGGCGGTGAGACCAGCGGCGGGACGCCCGTCGGGAGGTGCGGGTTAGACTCGCTCGGACGCGGCCGAGGGGTCGCAGGAGGGCAGGGCACGTGCGCGGCATCATCCTGGCTGGCGGCTCGGGCACGAGGCTGTGGCCGATCACGAAGGGCATCTCGAAGCAGCTGATGCCCATCTACGACAAGCCGATGGTCTACTACCCGCTCTCGACGCTGATGATGGCCGGTGTGCGCGAGGTGCTCGTCATCACCACGCCGGAGTACCACGATCAGTTCCAGGCGCTGCTCGGCGACGGCTCCGACCTCGGCATGGACATCCAGTACGCCGTGCAGCCCTCGCCCGACGGCCTGGCGCAGGCCTTCATCATCGGCGAGGAGTTCATCGGCGACGAGTCGGTGGCGCTCGTGCTGGGCGACAACATCTTCCACGGCACGGGCCTCGGCTCGAGCCTGCGAGCGCACAACGAGGTCGACGGCGGCGTCATCTTCGCCTACCAGGTCGCGGAGCCGAGCGCCTACGGCGTCGTCGAGTTCGACGACGACTTCAAGGCCGTCTCCATCGAGGAGAAGCCGCTGCGGCCCAAGAGCGACTACGCGGTGCCCGGCCTCTACTTCTACGACAACGACGTGATCGAGATCGCCAAGACGATCGAGCCCTCCACGCGCGGGGAGCTCGAGATCTCGACCGTCAACGAGCGCTACCTCGAGGCGGGCAAGCTGCAGGTGCAGGTGCTCGACCGCGGGGTCGCGTGGCTCGACACCGGCACCTTCGAGTCGATGATGCAGGCGAGCGAGTACGTGCGCGTGATCGAGGACCGGCAGGGCTTCAAGATCGGCTGCATCGAGGAGATCGCCTGGCGCGCCGGCTGGATCGACGACGCGCAGCTCGAGCAGCTCGCGCAGCCGCTCGTGAAGAGCGGCTACGGCAGCTACCTCATGCGGCTGCTGGAGCGCGAGCGCGCTCGCGCCGAGCGCCGCTGACGGCTCGAGCGCCTCACCAGACGCCGAGCAGCAGCAGTCCCGCGAGCACGAGGCGCTCCGCGGGGCGGCGCCGCAGGCTGCCGACGCCGCGCAGCAGCGTGAGCCGCGCGCGCGCGTCGCCGCGCTCGAGCAGCGCCGCGAGCGATGCCAGGCGGGCGCGTTCCTCGCCCTCGGCGATGCGCGAGGCGATGCGCGCGATGACCGCCGCCTGACGGCGGAAGCCGCCGGAGCGCATCCGTCGCAGGCGCGTCCGCGCCTGGCGCCAGCCGACGTTCGCACCCGTCACGTTCGAGCCGTGCTGCCGGTAGTCGATCACGGGCTCGGCGTCGATGTGCCAGCGCAGCCCGGCCGCGCGCACGATGGCGTAGACGAGCCAGTCGTGCATCGGCGCCGCGTCGGCCTCCGGGTCGGTGCGCACGACGTGCCGCACCCGGGCGAACGCGGGTGGTGAGAGCACGAACGTGCAACCGGGGCCGGCGCTCTCGAGCACGAAGTCGAGCGCGCGCTGCGGCTGGGCCTTGTCGAGCAGCACGCGGCGGTCGCCGAAGACCGCCACGACGTTGGCGCTCACGGCGTCAGCGGTCTCGAGCTGCCGGAGCTGCTTCGCGAGCCTGCCGTCGTTCCAGATGTCGTCCTGATCCGAGAATGCGATGGCGCGCGCTCCCTCGACGGGCGCGTCGCGGATGAGCCGCAGGAAGTTGGCGTGCGCGGAGCCGTAGGCGCCGGGCGGCAGCAGCACGACCCGCGGGTCGGCCGCGACCTCCGCGAGCAGCGTCGGCGTCGCGTCGGTCGACGCGTCGTCCGAGACGACGAGCCGCACGTCGACGCCCTGCTGGTCGAGGATCGAGTCGATCTGCTCGCGCAGGAACGGGGCGCCGTCATGGGTCGCCAGCAGCACGACGACGAGCGGTCGATCCGGCACGGCACCCCCACGAGATCCGGCCCGAGCGCAGGCCGCGGGCGCGTCCAGCCTAGCCCGAGGCGCTCAGGGCGGTCGGTACCCTGGAGGCCGGCGCGAGCGATTCGCGCCGGTGAGCGAGGTCCCTTCCATGCGCAGAGCGGTGTTCTTCCTGGTGTACGACCCCGACGGTCTCGTCGGGGAGCACGTCACCCACCATCTGCGCGCCCTGCGACCGCACGCCGACGAGATCGCCATCGTCTCGAACTCCGCGCTCACGACGGAGAGCCGCGTCGCGCTCGAGGCGGTCGCCGACAGCGTCTGGGAGCGGGAGAACACCGGCTTCGACGTGGGCGCCTACCGCGACATCCTCGAGCGGCACGGCGACCGGCTCGCGGACTTCGACGAGATCGTGCTGATGAACTACACGTTCTACGGCCCCATCGGGTCGTACGACGAGCTGTTCGCCCGCATGGACGCGACCGACGTCGACTTCTGGGGCGTGACGGACCACGCGGCGGTGCAGCCGCATCCGTACACCGGCACGGGGACGATGCCGCGGCACATCCAGTCGCACTGGATCGCGGTGCGGCGCCGCATGGCCACGAGCGACGCGTGGCGCGAGTACTGGTCGACGATGCCCGTGATCGACTCCTACGAGGCGTCGATCGTCCAGCACGAGTCGCGCTTCACCGGCTGGTTCGAGGAGCGCGGCTACCGCTCGGCGACGGCGTTCCCGGCCGCCGACTACGGCGCGCAGCACCCCATCTTCGACGTGCCCACGCGGATGATCGACGACGGGCTGCCGATCGTGAAGCGCCGCCTCTTCTTCCACGACCCGCTGTACCACGACGGGCTCGCGGTCATGCCGCGCGACGTCGAGGATCGCATGGTTGCGGCGGGCTATCCCATGGAGCTGGTGTACCGCGACATGGCCCGCACGTCGAAGCCGCGGGACCTCGCGACCAACCTCGCGACGCTCGAGATCATGCCGGATGTCGACACGGGTGACGCGGACGTGTCGGGGCTGCGCATCGGCGTGCTCGCGCACCTCTACTACGAGGAGATGCTCGAGGAGATCCTCGTGCAGGCGAGCCGGCTGCCCGCCGGCTGGACGCTGATCGCGACGACCGACACCGACGACAAGCGCGACCGGCTCGTCGCGGCGCTCGACGCCGCCGGCCGCACCGGCGACGAGGTGCGCGTCGTCGAGTCGAACCGCGGGCGTGACGTGTCGGCGTTCCTGCTCGGCTGCCGCGACGTGCTCCGCTCGGATCGCTTCGACCTGATCGTGAAGCTGCACTCGAAGCGCAGCCCGCAGAACGGCGCCGGCCCGGCCGCGCACTTCAAGGCCCACCTGTTCGAGAACCTGCTCGGCTCGCCCGGCTACGTGCGCAACCTGCTGCGGCTCTTCGTCGAGCGCCCCGCGCTCGGCATGGTGTTCCCGCCCATGATCCACAGCGGCTTCCCCACCATGGGTCGCGGCTGGTTCGCCAACCGCGAGCCGGCGACGCGCCTCGCGGCCCAGCTCGGCATCCGCGTGCCGATCGACGACCGCAGCCCGCTCGCGCCCTACGGCTCCATGTTCATCGCACGGCCCGAGGCGCTGCGGCTGCTGCTCGACGCGGACTTCGCCTGGGAGGACTTCCCGACCGAGGGTGGCTACGAGGACGGCGGCCTGCCGCACACGCTCGAGCGGCTCTTCGGCTACGCCGCGCTCGGCGCGGGCTTCGAGGTGCGCAACGTCATGACCGCCCGCAACGCCGCCGTCAGCTACATGCGGCTCGAGTACAAGCTCGACGCGATGTCGGACGGCGTGCCCGGCTGGCCGATCGAGCAGATCGCGTGGGTGCAGGCGCACGTGCGCGGGTCGAAGGGCATCGAGGGCATCAAGCGCGCGATCGCGGACGCGAGCCCCCGGACCGCCAGGGTGCTGCTCGTGCCGCTGCGCGCCGCGCGCGTCGCCCGCCGTGGCGCCCGACGGGTGCTCGGCCGGTGACCGCCGCCACCCTCAAGGAGTCGTTCGACCCGCGCGCGAACAGCATCGGCTTCCTCCGCTGGCTGCTCGCGTTCGCCGTCATCTTCAGCCACGCGGGACCGCTCGGCGGCTTCTACGGCGGCCACGACCTCGGTTCGCAGATCTCCGACGAGCAGTCGCTCGGCGGTGTCGCCGTGGCGGGCTTCTTCTTCTTCTCGGGCTTCCTCATCACGCTCTCGCGGATGGGCAGGTCGACGATCTTCCGCTACATGTGGCGGCGGGCGATGCGCATCTTCCCGGCGTTCTGGGCCGCGCTGCTCGCGACCGCGTTCCTGTTCGGTCCCGTCGCTTGGGTGCTCGAGACCGGCTCGATCGACGGCTACTGGGACGCGCCGACGCAGTCGCCCTTCACCTACTTCCTGTCGAACGTCTGGCTCATGCTTGGGCAGCGCAACATCGCGGAGGGCGGGTCGACGCTGCCGTACGCGCAGCTGCACGGCGGCTACGACTGGAACGGCTCCGCGTGGACGCTTCAGTACGAGTTCTTCGCGTACATCATCGTCGGCCTCCTCGGCCTCGTCGGCGTGCTCGCGTACCGGTGGCTCACGACCCTCTTCGCCACCACGATCCTGCTGCTCAACGCCCTCCAGTGGTCGGGTGCGGGAGATGTGGCCGCGTGGTTCCCGATCTTCGCGGACCCGTTCATGCTCATGTTCCTCGGCCCGTTCGCCTTCGGCATGCTCTTCGCCATCTGGCAGCACGTGATCCCGATCGACGATCGGCTCGCGCTCGGGGCGCTCGGGCTCGCGCTCGCCGCCTACGCCTTCGGCGGCTGGAACATCTGGGGCATGCACGCCTTCTCGTACTTCCTCATGTGGTTCGCGATCCGGGCGACGAGGCTGCAGCACTGGGAGAAGCACGGCGACCTCAGCTACGGCGTCTACATCTTCGCCTGGCCGCTCATGCAGGTCGGCGCGGCTGCCGGCCTGCACACGCTCGGCTGGTTCGTCTACCACCTCGTGATCGTCGTCGTCGTGCACGGGTTCGCGTTCGCCTCCTGGCACCTGATCGAGAAGCCGGCGATGAGCCTGAAGAACTGGACGCCGGGATGGCTGCGGAGGGTGCTCGACCGGTGGGTCGACCCGGCGTGGAACCGGCTCGCGGACCGGCTCGTGGAACCGCGCTTCTCGTCGACGCCGCGCGCGGCGCGCAAGCGAGCGGAGGTGTCGGCGTGAGCGCCCTCCGCGAGCTGCCGCCCGACCAGGAGGTCAAGCCCTCGCACTGGTCGCGATTCCGCCTCGTCCCGCTCCTCGTGCTGTTCCTCGGCGCCGCCGTCGCGCTCGTCGGCGGCTACGTGTGGCAGGCCGCGCACCCGTACGGCGTGGCGATCCCCGAGCCGACCGCCGCCCCTGGCGAGCCCCTCCCGGACGCCTGCACGCCGGAGTTCCACCGCGACGGCGCCGCCGACCCGTGGGGCACCGACCCGGCCGCCGCGGAGGCGGTGTTCCAGCAGCACGCCGCGGAGCTCGACGGCTACTTCGTCGAGGGCCGCGACGGCCACCTGCTGCTCGGCGAGCCCCACTCGCAGAACATCTCGCAGGCGCTCGGCCGCTTCCAGGCGACCGACGACCACGTCGCCGCGTGGAACGCCTACCTCTCGAACACGCGCGCGGCCCTCGAGGCCGACGGGCGCGAGCTGCTCGTGGTGGTCGCACCGGCGAAGTGGGAGACCGTGCCAGAGGCACTCCCCGCCTGGACGGAGGGCCTGCTCGGCCCGACCGTGCTCGACGGCCTGCTCGCCGCGCATCCCGAGCTGCCGATCGTCGACGTGCGGGCGGCCATGGAGGCCGCCGACGACGAGCACGCGCTCTACAGCCCGCTCAACAGCCACTGGACCGACTACGGCGCCTGGGTCGCGTTCGATGCGCTCGCCGGCTGCATGCGCGAGGTCTCGCCGGCGTTCGCCGATGTCGAGGCGCCCGCGATCACGGACGTCACGCTCGAGCCGGACCACAGCGAGTACGGCGCGGCGGGGTGGACGGGGGAGCCCGGTCGGGACTGGACCGTGCCGACCTACGGCGAGCCCGCGTCCGCGATGGAGGCCTCGCTCGCCGACGGGTCGACGCAGCAGCTCGACACCACCGCGCAGCTCGACATGCTGCAGCTGCCCGCGACGACGCGCACGGCCGACGCGTCGACCGACCACACGGCGCTCGTGCTGCGCGACTCGACCGGCAACGGCCTCGGCCCGTCGCTGCACGCGACGTTCGCCGAGACGATGCAGGTCGTGCACTCGCTCGACCGCCCCGACCTCATGCCCGACGCGCCCGCGCTCGCGGCCGAGATCGACGCGGATGTCGTGCTGCTCGTGCTGACGGAGCGGTACCTCGCGCTCGTCCCGGGCGTCGGCCCCGTGCCGTGACCCCCGCCGCCCTCGGCCGTCGGCCGAGGGCCCGGTGCTATCCTGATCCATCGTGCGCGCGCTCCCGGGCGCCCTACGGAGGACGATGATCGACACACAGCCAAGCCCGCGCGCAGCGGAGCGGGACATCACGTTCAACCTGCTCAAGAACCTGACGCTGCGCGAGATCCGGGCGGAGTACAAGCGCACCGCGCTCGGCCGTGTCTGGTCGCTCATCAACCCGCTCGCGCAGATCGCCGTCTACTCGCTCGTGTTCGGCCTCATCCTGCGCGTCGAGGTCGCCCCGGGCCTCAACTCCGGCATCGAGTTCTTCCCCGCCTGGATCGGCGTCGGCGTCATCGTCTGGGGCTTCATCTCCGGCTCCATCTCGGCGGGCATGGGCTCGCTCATGAGCAACGCCGGGCTGCTGACGAAGGTCTACTTCCCGCGCTGGGTGCTCGTCGTCTCGACGGTGTTCGCGAAGGCGTCGACGTTCGCGACCGAGCTGCTCGTGCTGCTCGTCATCATGCTGGTGATCGGCGGCCCCGCCGTGCTGCTGTACGCGGCGCTGCTCATCCCGCTGCTCGTGCTCACGTGCGTGTTCGCGCTCGGCATCGCGCTGCTGCTGTCGGTCGCGAGCGTCTACTTCCGCGACCTGCAGCACCTCTGGACGATCCTCGCGCAGGTGTGGATGTACGCATCCGGCGTCATGTTCTCGGTCGACATCGTGCGCAACGCCGAGCGTGCGCTCGAGGAGGAGAGCGGCATGTCGCTGCCGCTCGTCACGCTCTTTCAGCTCAACCCGGCCGAGCGGTTCCTGACCGCGTACCGCAACGTGCTGTACGACTTCACCGTCCCCGGGTGGGACATCTGGCTGCAGCTCATCGCCTGGTCGGCGATCTCGCTCATCATCGGCTCGCTCGTCTTCCGCAAGCTCGCCCGCAACATCGTCGAGGAGATCTGATGAGCGAGCCCGCCGTCAACGTCGACCACGTGTCGAAGCACTTCCGCGTCTACTCCGACCGCAACCAGTCGCTCAAGGCGACGGTGCTGTCGGGGCGCCGCGCGAAGTACGAGTCGTTCCAGGCGCTCAAGGACGTCACCTTCGACGTGCCGCAGGGCACGACCTTCGGCCTGCTCGGCCGCAACGGCTCCGGCAAGTCGACGCTGCTGAAGTGCATGGCCCGGATCCTGAACCCGAACTCCGGGTCGATCACGACGCGCGGCCGCGTCGCCGCGATGCTCGAGGTCGGCTCCGGCTTCCACCCCGAGCTGTCGGGCCGCGAGAACGTGTACCTCAACGGCTCGATCCTCGGCATGTCGCGGCAGGAGATCGACCGGAAGTTCGACCAGATCGTCGACTTCTCCGGCGTCGAGCCGTTCATCGACCAGCCCGTGAAGAACTACTCCTCCGGCATGTACGTGCGCCTCGGCTTCGCCGTCTCGATCCACGTCGAGCCGGACGTGCTGCTCGTCGACGAGGTGCTCGCGGTCGGCGACATGGAGTTCCAGGACAAGTGCCTCGACAAGTTCGCGCAGTTCCGCGACGAGGGGCGCACGGTCGTCGTCGTGAGCCACGGCGTCGAGCAGATGCGCAGCTTCTGCGACCAGGCGGCATGGCTCGACCACGGCACGCTGCAGGCCATCGGCGACGCGTCCGACATCGTCGACCGCTACTCCGACGTCGGCCACGGTGCCGAGGAGGCGGCCGGCGGCGGCAAGCGCTACGGCACCGGCGAGATCCGCATCGACGACATCCACCTGCTCGACGCGGAGGGGCAGCCGATCGATTCGGCCCCGACCGGCTCGGCGGTCGCGCTGCGGGTGCGCTACACCGCGAAGCAGCGCGTCGAGCGCCCCGTCTTCGGGGTGAGCCTCGCGACCGCTGGCGGCAAGCACCTGTGGAGCTACGACGGCCTCGCAGCCGGCGCCGTGCCCGACAGCATCGACGTCGGCTCGGGCTCGCTCGACATCAGGATCGACCGGCTCGCGCTCATGCCCGACCTCTTCGACGTGAACGCCGACGTCAAGGACCACCACAAGACGCGCACGTTCGACGCCCTCGAGCGCTCGCTGCGCTTCCAGGTCACGAGCGGGCACCCCCGCGCCGCCGGCGGATCGATGGTGCTGGACGCCTCGATGACGATGCCGCGCTCGGAGGCGTGAACGGCAAAGTTCTTTTCGGGGCAACCTTCTCCATGTACCCTGAGAGCATCCCTAACTCTCTATGAACGGTTGAAGGATGCGTCTGCGCCCCCGACTCGTCGTCGCCTCGGTCCTCGCGGCCCTCGTCGGCTCGCTGCTCACCGTCGTCACGCCGGTCGGCGTCGCCGAGGAGGCATCCGCCGCCACCGCGTCGAACTTCGATCCCGGCTTCATCATCTCCGACGAGCAGTTCTTCGACGGCGACGCGATGACCGCGGCGCAGGTGCAGGCGTTCATCGACGCCAAGCACCCCGGGTGCAGCGCGGGCTACACGTGCCTCGACCGCTACAGCCAGGCGACGCCCTCGATGGCCGCCGACGCCTACTGCTCGGCGCTGCCCGGCCGCTCGAACGAGTCGGCCGCGAGCATCATCGCCCGGGTCGGCGCCGCGTGCGACATCTCGCAGCGCTACCTCCTCGTGCTGCTCGAGAAGGAGCAGTCGCTCGTCACCCACCGCACGCCGAACGCCACGCGCTACGCGAAGGCGACAGGCTTCGGCTGCCCTGACACCGCACCGTGCGACGCGAGCGTGGGCGGCTTCTTCTACCAGATCTACTACGGCGCCCGGCAGTTCCAGCGCTACGCCGCGCATCCCGGCAACTACAACCACCGCGCGGGCGTCGTCAACAACGTGCTCTACAACCCGAACGTCGCGTGCGGCGCGAGCCCGGTGCTGATCCGCAACACGGCGACCGCCGGCCTGTACAACTACACGCCCTACCAGCCGAACGCGGCCGCGCTCGCGAACCTCTACGGCACGGGCGACACCTGCTCCGCCTACGGCAACCGCAACACGTGGCGCATGTGGACCGACTGGTTCGGCGACCCGACCGCGGTCGCGGGCGGCGCCTTCGTGCGCGACACCTCGAACGGCCGCATCTACCTCGTGAGCGGCAGCCGCAAGCACTACGTGCCCAGCACGGCGATCCTCTCCGAGTACGCGCAGCTCGGCGCCTCGGAGGACCGCTCCGCCGCCCAGATCGCCGCGATCCCGTCCGGCCCCGATCTCGGCCGCGTCGTGCGCGCCTCCAACGGCGCCGTGTACCTCGTGGAGGACAGCAGGCTGCTGCACTTCCAGTCGTGCAACCAGCTGACCGCCTGGCAGCTCACGTGCGGCGACATGCCCACGATCGACCCCGGCCAGGAGAGCCGGCTGCTGAAGATGGGCGCGCTCAACGACCTCGTGCGCACCGACGACGGCTCCTTCTGGCTCGTGCAGTCGGGCACCCGCCGCCAGCTCACCGACCCGGCGCGCGTCGCGCCGTTCGGCTACCGCGCCGCCCCGAGCGAAGTGGGGAGCTCGACGATCGCGTCGCTGCCGATCGGCCACCCCATCGTGGGCGCCGGCGACGTCGTGCGGGCCGGCAGCTGGCTCGAGAACCGGGTCGTGTCGACCGACGGCCGCGTCTACCTCTCGCACCCCTCGCACATCGGCCTCAGGTTCCTCTGGAACGCGCCGAAGTTCGAGGACCGCTCGATCGCGCTGCTCCCCGCGACGGCGGGCGCGCTGCCCGACCGGTTCCAGGACAGCGCCGGCTCGTGGGTGCTCACGACCGACGGCGCCATGCGCGTCGACCCGCAGCACTACGGCGGTCCCGCGTACTTCACGCCGGTGACGGATGCGCTCGGCGCGACCGTCGCGGCGGCCGGTGCGCCGACGGGTCCGCACTTCACCCGCCCGTTCGGCTCCTCGACGACGTACCTCATGTCCCACGGCTACGCCGAGCAGGTGTCCGCCTCGACCATGGACTGGTACGCGCGCACCTTCAACATCCCGACGAAGGTCTGGGAGGTCTCGCGCAACGCGATCGAACCCGTGCCGACCCGCTCGTCGTTCCTCGACGGCACGCTCGTGCGAGGCCCCTCGGGCGCGGTGTACCTCATGGACGCGGGCAACGGCATCCACGTCGCGAGCATGGAGCACATCAGCGCGCTCGGGCTGCCGTCGACCATCACCGAGGTCTCGTCGGGCATCATCAACGGTCTCGCGAGCCGTCGCGGCGTGCTCAACACCCCCGTCGTGCAGATCGGCCAGACGTCGTACGTCGCGGTGGGCGGCAAGCTGCACCCCTTCGCCTCGGCGGCCGTGCGGACGGCGTGGGGCCTCCCCGAGGTGCCCTTGACGAGTCTCGGCTCGAAGCTCGCGATCGCGCCGCAGGCCGCGACCCAGCTCGTCTACGACGCCGCGGGCCGCACCTACCTGCTCGAGGCCGGCCAGCGCCGCTACATCGACTCCGGCGCGACCTTCGCAGCGGTGGGCGGCAACACGACGCCGCGGCTGCTGCTGCCCGCATCGCTCATGCAGCGGTTCCCGGAGGGCGCTTGGGTCCGACCGGCGTACACCCCCGGGTCGCTCGTCACGACGCCCGGTCGCGGCGAGGTCTGGATGGCGAACGGCGACCAGCTGGTGCACCTCGGCGACTTCGCCACCGCGGTGTCGATGGGCCTCACCACCGCGAGCAGCTCCGTGCCGAACCAGGCGATCGCGGCCTTCCCGGCCCCGGGCAGGCTGCCCGCATCGCTGCTGCTGTGCGGGGACACCGCCTACGCGGCGGTCGGCGGCTCGCTCCGGCCGATGACGGCCGACGTGCGCGCGGCGTACCCCGCGGCATCGTTCACGCAGTTGAGCGCTGGCCTGTGCGAGCGGCTGCGCGTCTCGACGACGCCGATGTCGCAGTTCATCCGGAGTGCCGACGGCCGCGTGTACTACGTCGCGGCAGGCGTGCGCCACTGGCTCGGCGGCCAGGCGCTGACGCGCCTGGGCGGCTGGAACCGCATCGTCGACGTCGACCGCACGATCATCGGCGCCATCCCGGCGGGCCCGACCTGGTCGAACTGACCCGAGCGAGCGCGACGAAGGGGGCCGACGGCATCGCCGTCGGCCCCCTTCGTCGGTGCGGTCAGCGGGGCGGGGAGACCTGCCGGCACGCGAGCAGGTAGGTCTGGCCGAACTGCTCGGTGGGCTCGAGCACGGCCGACTCCGCCCACTCGTTCCACGCGTTCACGAAGACGATGCGGCGCTCGACGGGGCGATCCGCCTGCGCCTCGAGGGCCGCGGCGAGCCAGCGGCGGAACGTCCAGGGGTTCGCTCCCGTGAACGCCATCGGGGTCCACTGCTTCCGCGCGGTGTTGTCGAACGTCACCATCACGCCGGGGTAGTGGTGCTCGTCGAGGGCGGCGAGCTGCGCGATCGCCGCGTCGGCGGTGCCGCGGTACTGCATGAGGTTGCCAGCGAAGCGATCGTCGACCTCGCCGGTGCGGTCGGACGGGATCCACGGCAGGTTGTGCGGCGCGAACGTCAGGGTGCCGTCGGCGAGCCCCGCGAGCGCCGGGCGCGGCAGCCCGCCCATCTGCTCGCCGATGTCGACCGCGAGCACGTGCAGCTCGCCCGCGCCCTCCTGTCGCGCCCGCTCGCGCCAGTGCGCGATCGTGGCAGCGGCATCCGGCACCGTGCCGATCTTGTAGACCGCGATGACCGCTGCCCCGTCGACCCGCAGCCACCGCGGGTCGCGCAGCATCGGCAGGATGTCCTCGATGAGCTCCGTCGCCGGCACCCGGTCGTAGTCCTGACCGATCAGCACGTCCGCGTCGCGGCCGTCCCAGCGCCTGGTCCAGTTCTCGTTCGCCCACATGATGCAGAACGGCTGGTCGACGTCGCCGTCGGCGAGCCGCTGCAGCGGCAGCCCGAGCACGCGACGGCCCGCGAACCAGTAGTGGTAGTACATGAAGCCGGCGACGCCGTGCGCGGCCGCGAGATCGCGCTGCCGTTGCCGCACCTCGTCGAGCGCGAGGTCGTAGAAGCCCAGCTCGCCGGGCATGAGCGGCACCTGGTGCCCGGGGTAGAGCGGCTTCGCCTTCGCGACGTTCGCCCACTCCGTGAACCCGGCGCCCCACCAGCGGTCGTTCTCGGCCGTGCGATGGAACTGCGGCAGGTAGAAGGCGATGACCCGGCCCTCCGCGGTCGCGCGGTCTGCGCGGCCGTCGAGCTGGGCGAGCTCGAGCACGTCCATGCCGGCCTCGACGGCGCCGATGCCGATGATGCGCTCGACGGCGTGCGCGGCCGTGCCGTCGATCTGGCCGGCCTCGGCCTCGAAGTCGTCGCGGTCGATGCGCAGCGCCCGCAGCGCCTGCAGCAGGAAGCCCCGGATCCAGTACATCGAGCCCGCCGCGAAGCGCAGCTCGTCGGGCTCGAGCGGCATCGACAGGCGCTCGAGGAAGCCGCGCACGAGATCCAGGTTGGAGCCCCAGTGCTCCGCGCCCGCGACGCTGCCATCGGCCGTGACGATCCCGATCGAGCGATCCCGCCGGAAGGCCTCGACGATCGCGGCGACGCGCTCGGGCGAGCCGAGCAGCGAGCCGACGAGCGCCGCGCGCCACTCGTCGCCCGAGCCGGCCAGCTCGGCATGGCCCTCGCGCCACTCGCTGCGCTTCGTGTGCACCTTGAGCACGACGTCGTACGGATCGAGGATGCCTGCGTTCACGAGCTGCACGAGCGGCCAGATGTCGCGGCCGTGGTTGTCGACGGTGAGCACCTCGGCGTGCGCGGCGCGGGCGGCGGCGAGCCGCGATCCCGAGATCGCCTCGCCCGAGGAGTTCGTCACGAAGAGGTCGAACGGCTCGCCGATCGCGGGCAGGGCGGCGAGCAGCTCGTCGAGCAGCTCGGCGTAGTGGCAGTGCACCACGACCGCGATGCGTGCGGGCGCCGTCGGCCCGGAGCGCTCCCGCCAGTGCGTGGGGAAGCCGACGAAGCGCGCGCCCTCGAGCCGGCGCTGCCACGCGGGGAACGAGGAGGGACGGGAGCGGTCGGTCGCGCGCCTCGCCTTCGGACCGCTCGAGGCGGCCCTCGCGCGTCGCACCGCTCGAGCGCCCATCGCGCCGATGCGGCTCGCGCGCGACGCCCACACCTTCGGATCCCAGGCGTCGGGCCGCTCCGCGCGCGCCTCCGCCTGCTCGAGCTGCGCTCGGAGGCTGTCGATCTGCTGCTGCAGCTCGATGCGGTCGGCGTCGCCGGCTGCCGTCATGCCTGCTTCGCCATCAGGGCCCGGATGGCCGTGGCATCGCCGTACACGACCTTCGAGTCGTACGGGCGGTCGGGGAACGCGCCGTACTCGAGCTCGATCTCGAGCCCGTGGTCGGCGATGAAGCGCTCGACCTGCGTGCCGAGGGCGACCGGCTCGCCCGAGCAGACGTTGATGACGCCGGCCAGCTCGTCCTGCATCGCGACGGCGGCGATCTGGCGGCCGAGCTCGTCGACGTGGATGAAGTCGAACTCGTTCTTGCCGGACGTGAACGGGAACGTGCGCTTGCCCTGCTCGGCTGCCTCGAGGAGCTTCGTGAAGATCGACTGGTTGTTCCGGTCGTCGCCGTAGATGTAGTACGCGCGGAGCCACTGCACCGTGGTGTCGCGGAAGTCCGCGAAGACCGCGCGGCGCAGGGCGTCCTTCGCGATGCCGTAGAGCGATGCGGGAGCGGTCGGGGTGTCGGCCGTGATCGCGCCCTCGAAGCGCCCGATCTCGTGCATCGTGCC
Source organism: Agrococcus sp. DT81.2 (assembly GCF_049844935.1). Lineage (NCBI taxonomy): Bacteria > Bacillati > Actinomycetota > Actinomycetes > Micrococcales > Microbacteriaceae > Agrococcus > Agrococcus sp. DT81.2. The sequence goes on from NZ_JBNCLZ010000003.1 coordinate 327,638, forward strand.
GAGCACCGCGAGGCGGGTGATGCCGGCCTTCGCGAAGTGGCTCAGCACCCGGAAGTGATCGGAGAGCCGCAGCATGTGCACGGGGGAGTTGTGCGCGAAGCCCGCCTCCCAGGCGAGGTGCACGACCGCATCCGGCCGGTCCTCGATGAGCGCGTCGAGATCGGTGCCGGGATCGAGCAGGTCGGCCTCGACCACGGTCGCGCGCTCGTCGATGCGGTAGGCGCGGAAGTGGCGCACGACCGCCGTGACGCGCGCGCCCCGGTCGAGCAGCGCCGCGACGACATGCCGTCCGATGTAGCCGCCCGCGCCGGTGACGAGGATGTGCTGGGCAGTCTGGGTGTTCTCCATCACCGTCGATGCTACTCGCCGGGATGCAGGGGGAGCGGGAAGGCCATCGTCTGCAGCCTGCCGAGCTCGACCCTGGCTCGCTGCTGCCGCACGGCGAACACCACGAGCAGCACGATGCCGAGCTCGATGAGGGGCCGCGACTCGGCGATGCCCTGCACGGCCTCCGCGATCAGGATCATCAGCGGCACGGCGGCGATGGGACCCGCGCCGCGCGGCGCCTCGGCCAGGTCGCGCGCGGCGCCGCGGATCGTCGACGCGAGCAGCCACGCCCACGCGAGCACGCCCAGGATGCCCGCCTGCATGAGCACATCGACCCAGACGCTGTGCGCCTGCAGGTAGACGATGCCGTCCTGCAGCCCGAGTCGGTCGTACGGCTCGACCCACGGCATCCAGTAGCCCATCCAGCCGCGGCCGAGCAGCGGGGAGCCCTGCCACCACTCGAGCGCCCCCGCCCAGATCTGGAAGCGGTCCTCCATCGACGCCTCGCGCCCGAGCGCCTCGACGACGCGGTCCCAGTTGCCGACCGCCCAGGCGACGAGCACGGCGAGCAGCGCCGCCGAGATCATGACGGCGGGGCGGAACGCGCCGCGCGGGCGCCGCCGCCAGGTGTAGACGAGCCAGAACGAGAGCAGCACGACGACCGCGGCCGCGAGCACCGTCATGGAGCGCGTCAGCGCGAGCACGACCACGGGGAGCGCCGTCCAGAGCCACCAGAGCCGCCGGTCGAGCCCGGCGCGCTGCCGTCCGATCGCGACGATGAGGGCGAGCAGGGCGATCATCGCCGTGAGGTTCGGGTTGCCCGTGATGCCCTGGATGCGGTGGCCCCAGAAGATGCCGCCGGTCGACCACGGGATCATCGGCAGCCCGCTGCTGTGCTCGAGCCAGACGGGGTACACAGGCCCCTGCACGAAGAGCGCGACCACGATCTCGAAGGCGAGCGACGCGATGAGCAGGCCCTGGAGGCAGCGGTGCAGCACGTCGAGCAGCGCGTCGAGCGGCAGCGTGGCGAGCAGCACGGCGAGCATCACGTGGACGAGCAGCAGCGAGACGCCCAGCAGCGTCGCGAGCGGGTGCGGCGTGACGATGAGGGTCGCGGCCGCGACGCCGACGAAGGCGAGCAGCGGCGCCGGCAGCCAGTGCCAGCTTGCACCCGAGCGCCGCAGCGCGAAGAGCGCCCACAGCAGGGTGATGCCGCTGAGCGCGCCCCAGGGCCCCCAGCCGATCAGGTTCCGCACCAGGTCGCCGCACGCGAGCTGCAGGACGATGAACGTCGCGAGCAACCGATTCTGGGCGCGCACGAGCATGGAGGCGATTCTCGCACGCGTGCTCCTGAGGGCCGTGTCGTAGTCTCGGGCCGGAGCGGAAGCGCTCCGGGAGGGGCGGAGCCGGATGCAGCAGGGGTCGGACCGTCAGCCGGCGGCCGCCCGCGGCGCTCGCCGATGGCCCGCGTGTGCGGCCGCGGCCGCCGTCCTCGTCGCTGCGCTCGCGTTCCAGGCGGTGCGCATCCCGACGCTCGAGCACGACGTGGTGTGGGCCGAGGACGGCGCGGTCTTCCTGCGCGGCGCCCTGGACGACCCGGTCGGCTCGATGCTCGCGCCCTACGCGGGCTACCAGCATGTGCTGCCCCGCCTGCTCGCGGGCGCCGTCGTGGCGCTCGCGCCGATCGGCAGCTACGCGGCGGTGGTCTTCTGGGTGAGCGCCGTGGTCGCCGCGCTCGTGTGCGCCGGGACGATCCCGCTCGCGCGCTGGGCGGTGCCGTGGCTGCCGGCTCGCGTCGCCCTCGGGCTCGTGCCGGTCGTCGTGCCGCTCATGGCGCCCGAGATCATCGGCAACCTCGCCGATCTGCACACCTTCGCGCTGTGGCTCGGCGTCTGGATCGCGCTCTCGATGCCGGCCTCGCGACTCGAGTCTTGGCTGATCGCGGTCGCGGCGCTCCTCGCCGCCATGACGGAGGTGCAGCTGCTGCTGATGCTGCCCGTGCTGCTGCTGCGCATCCATGTGCGACGGCCGCTGCTGTGGCCCGTCATCGGCGGCTTCCTGCTGGGGCTCGCCGGGCAGGCGCTGTCGTGGCTGCTCGCGCCGCGGAGGGGCTACGAGGGGGTGCCGATCGGCATCCCCGACGTCGTGGTGGGGTGGCTCGCGAACGTCGTCATGCCCACGGTGCGCCCGGAGGAGCAGGGCATCCGGGAGGCGTTCGCCGCCCAGGGCCCGCTCGCGGCAGCGCCGATCCTCGCCGGGTTCGCGCTCGCGGCACTCGTAGTGCTCGTCTGGGGCTCCTGGCGCGCGCGGCTCGCGGGCGCGGTCGTGCTGCTCGCATCCGCCTCATCGTTCGGCGGCTCGCTGCTCGCATCGCCGATCGAGCAGTTCCAGTACGCCTCGATGCAGGGCGAGGACTGGCTGACCGCGATCGTCGATCTCCGGTACGGCGGCGCGGCCGGCATGCTGCTCGCCGCGATCGTCCCCATCGCCGCCGCCGTCTCGGTCGAGCGGCTCTCCGGCCGGTGGCTCCTGCTCGCTCGCCCGGTGCTCGCACTCGGGCTCGCGGCCTTCATCGGCGCGATGGCGTGGCAGTCGCCGGGCGCGGGCTCGCATCGGTCGGGCGTCGAGCCGTGGAGCGAGCAGATCGCGCGCCAGGCCGCGGCGTGCGAGCGCGGCCAGGACCCGGGCGTGCTCTTCATCGCCCCATACAATCGAGAGCTGGTGCTCGACTGCCCCTCGATCACTGGTGCGCAGTGAAGGGACACCCATGCTGAAGGCGCTCGCGCTCATCCCGACGTACGACGAGATCGAGTCGCTTCCGGTGCTCGTCGACCGGCTGCTGGCAGCGGTGCCCGAGCTCGACGTGCTGGTGCTGGACGACGCGAGTCCCGACGGCACGGGCGAGCTCGCCGACCGGATGGCGGAGGCGGACCCGCGCATCACCGTCCGGCACCGAGCGGCGAAGCTCGGTCTCGGCGCGGCCTACCTCGACGGGTTCGCGCTCGCGATGGAGCGGGGCTACTCGCACGTCGTCGAGATCGACGCCGACGGCTCGCATCCCCCAGGCCGGCTGCGCGCGATGCTGGAGCGCGCCGACGCAGGCGACGAGCTCGTGATCGGCTCGCGCTGGATGCCGGGCGGCAGCGTCGTCGACTGGCCGAAGCGCCGCGAGGCGCTCAGCCGCGGCGCCAACCTCTACGCCCGGCTGATGCTGGACGTGCCCGTGCACGACATGACCGCCGGCTACCGCGTCTACAGCACCGACCTGCTGCGCCGGCTCGACCTCGACGCGCTCGAGAGCCGCGGCTACTGCTTCCAGATCGACATGACGGTGCGCGCGCATGACGCGGGCGCCGTCATCAGCGAGGTGCCCATCGAGTTCCGCGACCGCGAGGCGGGGGAGTCGAAGATGTCGGGTTCGATCGTGGGCGAGGCGCTCACGAAGGTCACCGGCTGGGGCATCGGGCGCCGCGCCGCGCAGCTGCGTGCGCTCCTGCCCCGCTAGCGGACCCTGCCGAGCAGCTGCGTGTAGGACTCGCCGCTGCCGCGCCCGAGTGCGCCCGTGAGCCCGCGCAGCTGGTGCTGCATGACCGAGAGGCGCTGCTCCGCGAGGCGCGGCGAGATCGAGACGCGCGGCCGCATCCCCTCGTCCTGCACGGCGAGCGCGACGAGCCGCGCCCACTCGTCGACCGAGAGCCGCGGCAGCTCCGCCGCGGCGTCGCGCACGCGGGCGCCGAGCGACGCGGCGATCTCGCCGCGCAGGATCGCGAACCCGGCCTGCGCGACGACCGGCGCGCTCGAGCGGGCGCGGATCCCCAGGCGGCTCGCGGCCACCTCGAGCCGAGCGGTTGCGCCGGCCGCCTCGTGGCCGAGCTCGCCGAACCATCCGCGCTGCAGCGCCGGCGCGGTGACGAGCGCGCCGACCGAGGGGTCCTCGAACGCCGCGGCCGCATCCGCCAGCCGGTCGGGCAGGCCGAGCGACTCGCGGGCGTCCGAGCGCCGGTCGTCGCGGTCGAGGCCGGGCAGCTCGGCGGGGATGCCGTCGGCGAGCGCGAGCACCGCGAGCTCCTCGTCGGCGCCGGCGAGCGCCTCGAGCGGGTGCACGCGCACGCCGACGAGCTCGACACCGGCGAGGTCGCGCGCCTCGAGCGCGGCGAGGGTGCCGGGGGCGCCGGCGAGCACGATCCTGTCGGCGCCGCGCACGGCGCCGACGCGCTCCTCCCAGCCGGCGGATGCCTCGACGAGCGCGACGGTCGAGGGCTTGGATGCGAGCGCCGGCGCCAGCACGCGCCACTCGTGCATCGTCTCGAACATGTCGCGCTGGTCGGCCGTCCGCGCGAGGTGGCGGTCGAGCATGCGCATGTCGAAGCGACCCGAGCGGGCGAGGAACTCGTACAGCTCGCGTGCGTTGCCCGTCGCGTGCTCGTCGATGACCGAGTCGATGCCGGCGAAGAGCGTCTTGCGCTTGAAGATCGGGCACCCGCGGTCCCGGATGAGCTCGACGGGCATTGAGTTGAGCGGGTAGAAGGTGGTCTGCCGCAGGTCGGCGGTGTCGACGAACGGCTCCCAGCGGAAGCCGAGCGACGAGAAGTGGTGCGTGAACCGGGCCTCGTGCTTCGCGACCGCGTGCGCGTAGTCGGGGATGGGCGGCAGGTCGTCCCAGTACGCGTGGAAGAGCGCGGACGAGACGAGCGAGCGGCGCGCGGCGATGAAGTGCGACTGGAGGTGCTCGTGCAGGGTGGGCGTCTCGAGCAGTCCCCAGGGATCGAAGGGCGCCCCGTGGTGGACGGTGATGCCCCAGAAGTCGAGATCGCGGTCGTCCATGCGCGCGAACATGTCGTCGAAGGAGGCCACCGGGCCGATGATCGTGAAGTTGTACATGACGAGCTCGTCGAAGTCGTCGACGACGTCCCAGCCGAGGTGGTCGAGCGCGGTCTTGTACGCCCACGAGTCGAAGCCCTCGTTCGCGCGCACGACGAGCTCGGTGCCCGACATGGACTCGAAGCGGGCGCGGCTCGCGTCGTCGAGCCGCCCGTTGACGACGATCACCTGGTGGCTGAAGTGCGGCGCCAGGCTGTCGAGCAGGGTGAATACGTACTCGTCCGCGTGACCGTCGGCGTCGTAGAAGAAGAAGATCCCGAGGCGGCGGACGCCTTCGATGTTCGCGAGCCGCACGGCTAGCGGCCGATGATCCGTCGAGCGACCCGGCGGGCGACGCGGCGTCCCTTCGAGACCGCGCGGCGCGCGATGGAGCCCGGTGCGCCCAGCGGGCCAGGAGCACGGTCGAGGGCCGCCTGCAGGGCGTCGGCCCGGGCGACGGCGGAGCGCAGCTCGCCCTGCTCGACCGCGCGCTCGCGCTCGAGGCGCGTCAGCTCGGCGCGCAGCCGGTCGAGCTCCCGCTGCAGGTCGTCCGCGTCCAGTGCCTCGTCCATCCCGTCAGCCTAGCGAGCCGCCGCGGCTACGGCCTCGGGCTCCGCGGCGACGGGCTCGGCCGTCGGCGGGACCGCCTCCGGGGTGACGGATGCGTCGCGAGCGCGCCCGATCAGGAGCACGCACGCGGCGACGACGACGGCGGTGAGCCCGATCGAGGGGATCACGAGCAGGGCGGGCTGCCACTCCGGTCGCAGCAGCATGGTGAGCAGCGCGTCGTCCTGGCCGACCGAGAAGCGCCGCAGGATGTAGACGAAGCTGACGACCTGCGTCACCCCGACGGTGCCGAGCAGCCACCACCGCAGCCGCTCGCCCACCGCGGAGGAGCCGACGCCGCGGTCGTCGATCGCGACGCCCGCGGCGATCGTGATGAGCGGGACGACCGCGAGCATGTACCGGCCGAGCCAGATGTATCCCGCGTCGTTCATGAGCATCGCCGAGAGCGCGATCGGCGTCAGCACGAAGGCGACGATGAGCAGCGCGATCGCGATCGCGAGTCCGCGGCGAGCGAGCGCGAGCCCTGCGAGCGCGAACACGATGAGCACCGCGAGCAGCACCATCCTGCTGAACGGCGGCCCCTCGGTGTCCTGCCACCCGTACCAGTTGACGAGCTGGTCCCAGTGCAGCGGCAGGTAGTCCCACGCGAGCCGGGCGCCCTGCCCCGCGGACTCGCCCCGACCGGTGGTGGGCATGCCGCCGATGCCGATCTCCGGCGGGCGCAGGATCCAGAGCGCGCTCAGCGCCATCGCGACCGCCGAGGCGGCGACGGCGACCCAGAGCTGCCATCGTCGCAGCAGGCCGCCGAGGATCTCGGGGCGGGCCGCCAGCAGCGCGGCGGCGATCGCGAACAGCAGCCACAGCGGCGTCACGCCTCGCGCCGACACGAGCAGCACGGCGCTGACGGCCACGAGTGCCCCTCGCTCGACGAGCTCGCGATCGGTGCTGGGCGTGCGGCCGAGCGCCAGCAGCGTCGCGAACACCGCCGCGGCGCCCGCCCACTCCCAGCCGTTCGGGTTCATCGTGCCGCCGATGTAGATCGCGGTGGGAAGGGCCGCGACGGCGAGCCCCGTCAGCGCCCACCGGTGGCGGGAGAGCGTTCGCAGCTGCATCGCCGCGACGCCGACGAGCGCGGAGAAGACGAAGGCGCTCCACAGCCGCATGAGCCACATGCCGGCCTCGCCGCCGACCAGCAGCGAGGGCCACCCCACCAGCACGTAGTAGGTGGGGAGGTTCACCCAGGCGCTCGAGGTGCCGGTGGTCAGCGGGTCGACGTCGTCCGCCACGTCGGGCTGGCAGCTGCCGGGGGTGAAGGCCTGCCACGCAGTGCACGTCAGGTCGTACGAGTCGGCGATGCCCTCGGGCACTTGGAACTCGGCACGGCCGGTGTCGGCGAACGCGCCGGCGGTCCCGACGAGCTCGCCGCGCACGGCGGCCGCGGCCCTGATCGTGTGCGAGGGCTCGTCGGTCACCGACATGAGCGGCGTCGCCTGCGACCACAGCGCGGTCAGCAGCCAGACGATGACGGTGGTGAGCGCGAACGTCCGCCAGCGCTGCCGCGCGGGGACGACGGAGACGGACGGATTCATGGACGTGACTCCCCTGAGTGGTCTCGACGTCGATAGAACAGCGAGCGGTAGGTGCGCTGCAGCGCCTGGCGCGGGAGCGCCCGGAACGCCGAGCGCACGAGCACGTTCCCCCACGACCGCGGGCGGGAGACCAGGCGGTACGAGACGAGGTTGCGCTGCATGAGCCGCTCGGCGCGCAGCATGCCGGGGGCGGCCCGGCGCTGGAACATCGCGGCGCCGGCGCGGAACAGCACCAGCGGCTCGGCGAGGTTGCGGAAGCGGGAGCCGTGGGCAAGCAGCCGTGCGAACACGTCGTAGTCCTCCATGAAGGGGACGGGCCGATAGCCGCCCACCGCGAGGAGGTGCTCGCGGCGGATCACGGCGCTCGGGTTGTTCACCGGGCTGTTGATCCGGGCGTACCGGACGATGGCGTCGTGCTCGAGCGGGAGCGAGCGGGTGCCGACGACGTTCGTCGCGTCGCCGTCGAACTCCAGCATCGCCGAGCCGATCACGTCGATGCCGCCCTCACGCAGCACGGTCATCTGCGTCTGCAGGCGCTCCGGCACGGAGATGTCGTCGGCGTCCATCCGGACGATCCAGGGATGCCTGGCCACCTCGAGCCCCGCTTGCGCCGCGATCGCGGAGCCCCGGTTCTCGGGCAGCGCGACACGCACGAGCGGGATGTCCCTGCCCTCGAAGCCGGCCAGCACCTCGAGCAGCGGCGCGCCCAGCGGGCCGTCCTCGACCACGATGATCTCGTCAGGGGCGAGCGTCTGCGTGAACATGCTCTCGAGCGCCTGCGCGAAGTGGTCGGGCTGTACGCGGTGGTACACGGCCATGAGCACCGAGGTCCGCCACGCATCCATTCAGCCTGTCCTCTCGGTCCGTGCGATCACCGCAGCGTGCCAGCCTATCCCGAGCAGCGGGCCGGCCATGAGCGCCACCACGGTGCGAGCGGTCAGGTCGAGCGGCAGCAGCAGGAGGGCGAGCGCCGCGATCGTCGCGACCCACCAGCCCACCACGTACCCGCCGTGGCGCTCGTGCGCGAGGGCCGCGGATCCCGAGAGGAACAGCGCAGCGGTGAAGCCGGACGCGAGCGTCAGGCCCGCGAGATCGGCGCCCGGGACGTCGAAGCCCTCGCCCATGAACGCCAGGATCGGCGGGCCGACGACCCAGGCGGCGGCCGCGCCGAGGGCTGCGATCCCGAGCACCGCGAGCACGGGCAGCAGCAGGGCGCGCACGCCCGCGGCACGCCGGTCCGCGAAGTGGACGACGATCGCGTTCTGGAACGACGTCAGCGGCACGAGCAGCGGGGCGCGCGTCAGCGTGACCGCGAGGATCAGTCCACCGAGCACCCGCGGATCCTCGCCGACGGCGGTGGCCTTCAGCAGCACCGGGAACCCGACGACGAGCATGGCGGTCGCCGAGGCCGCGACCATCGCCTGCACGACGCGGGCGATGAACGGTCGGAGGGCGACATCCGCGCGCAGGCGCAGCGCCGCCCGGCACTCGGGGGAGAGGAGCACCAGGAGCATCCAGGTGATCGATCCGCAGACCGTCGCGATCAGCAGCCCGACCTCGGGCGCGCCGAGCAGTGCCGCGGCGAGCGCGACGACGAGCCGCAGGGCCGCATCGACGGTGAGCAACGTGCCGTAGAGCCCCCACCGGGCCGCGCCGGAGAGGGCGCCGCTCAGCGCCGCCTGCATCGCGAAGCTCGCGATGGCGACGGCCAGCAGGCTCGCGCCGAGCGCGGAGTGCTCCGGGATGAGCGTGCCCGCCCAGGCGGGAGAGGTCGCGAGGATGAGCACCGCGGCCACCGCGCCGAGCCCGACGGCCGCGGCCGCGGGCCGAGCGCCGCCTGGCGAGCCGGACGCGAGGCCGCCGTGCACCGCTCGCGTCGACTCGTGCATCAGGCCGTTGACGATGCCGGTGAGCGCGAAGAAGGCCGACCAGTAGACGGCGAAGAGGTCGTACCGCTCGGCGCCGAGGCCCCGTGCCGCGATGAACAGCACCAGGTAGCCGGAGACCGCGGAGAAGATGGTGGCGGCGGCGACCCCTCCGAGGCCAGCGCGAGCGGAGACCGGGGCGCTCACGCGGCGCGGCGGCGGACGCGGGTGCAGGGCGGTCTCATGCCGATCAGCCTATGACCGCCGTGTCCCGGATCCCGATCGGACGGCGGTGCTCCCGACCCACGGCGGGGGTCGCGGGTAGACTGCCGGGGTGGAAGCACCAAGCGTCTCGGAGAGCACGCCGACCGCGACGCCGGAGATCGCTCGCGGCACGTGGCTCGTCGTGCCGCTGTACAACGAGGCGCCCGTGGTCCGCGAGGTCATCGAGGCCGCGCGTCGGACGTTCCCCAATGTGGTCTGCGTCGACGACGGCTCGGCCGACGACTCCGCCGCGCAGGCGCGCGCCGGCGGTGCGCACGTCGTGCGGCACTCGATCAATCTCGGCCAGGGCGCCGCGCTCCAGACGGGCCTGCGGTACGCGCTCCGCGACCCGGGCGCGCGCTGGATCGTCACCTTCGACGCCGACGGCCAGCACCGCATCGAGGACGCGCTGCGGATGGTCGAACGGCTGCGGGACGAGCCGCTCGACATCGTGATCGGCTCGCGGTTCCTCGACGGCCGCACGAAGCCCGGCCTGCTGAAGCGCGCGGTGCTGCGGGCGGCCGTGGTGTTCCAGCGGATCACGAGCGGGGTGAAGCTCACCGACGCCCACAACGGCCTGCGTGCCATGACGCGCGAGACCGCCGCGCGCATCCGCATCACGCAGAACCGCATGGCCCACGCCTCAGAGCTCGTCGACCAGCTGGGCTCGCTCGAGCTGCGCTACGCGGAGGAGCCGGTGCACGTCATCTACACGGAGTACTCGCGCTCGAAGGGCCAGTCGCTCTGGAACTCGGTCAACATCCTCAGCGAACTCATCTTCAAGTAGGCGGCAGGCATGGGAACCGACAAGATCGTCATCCAGATCATCCTCATCATCGGCCTGGCGGTACCGGCCGTCATCCTGCTGCTGCCGTCGAAGGGCGCGCGGAGCCTCGCGATCCGGCGGCTGACCCTGCTGCTCGTGCTCGTCGTGGGCATCATCGCGATCATGTTCCCGTCGCTCGCCGATTCGGTCGCGGCGCTCGTGGGGGTCGGCCGCGGTGCCGACCTGCTGCTGTACGGGCTCATCATCGTCTTCATCGGCTACACGCTCTCGACGTCGGCCCACCTGCGCCGGGTCGACCGCCAGATCTCGGCGCTGACGCGAGAGCTCGCGATCGCCGAGGCAGCGCCCCCGGAGCCCCGCTCCGAAGGCGTCCGGGAGCGCTGACCCTCAGGCGAAGGCCGACTGGCCCGTGATCGCCCGGCCGACGATGAGCGCGTTCATCTGCGCCGTTCCCTCGTAGGTGTAGAGCGCCTCGGCGTCGGCGAAGAAGCGCGCGACCTCGAAGTCGGTGACGATGCCGTTGCCCCCGCACACCTCGCGGCACCACGAGACGACCTCGCGCATCCGGCTCGTCGCGTAGGCCTTGGCGAGCGCCGAGTGGGCGTCCTCCTGCCGGCCCTCGTCGAGCATCCGCGAGACCTGCACGCACAGCGCGATCGACGCGGTGATGTGGCCGAGCGACTTCGCGAGCAGGTCCTGCACGAGCTGGTGGCCCGCCAACGGCTTGCCGAACTGCACGCGCTCGGTCGTGTAGCGCACCGCCGCCTCGTAGGCGCCCATCATCACGCCCACGGCGCTCCACGCGACCTCCGCGCGGGTGAGCCGCAGCACGCGCGCGGTGTCGCGGAAGCTGTTCGCGCCCTGCAGCCGCTGCGCCTCGGGCACCCGCACGCCCTCGAGCACGATGTCGGCGTTCTGCACCATGCGGAGCGAGATCTTGCGCTCGATCGTCGTGGCGGTGAAGCCGGGCGTCCCGGTCGGCACGATGAAGCCGAGCACGCGGCCGTCGTCGGCGTCCTTCGCCCAGATGATCACCATGTCGGCGTGCGGGGCGTTCCCGATCCAGCGCTTCGCGCCGTCCAGCACCCACTCGTCGCCCTCGCGGCGCGCCGTGGTGCGCAGCCCCTGCGCGGAGTCCGAGCCCGACAGCGGCTCGGTGAGGCCGAACGCGCCGACGACCGAGCAGTCGGCGACCCGCGGCAGCCACTCGGCGCGCTGCTCAGGGCTCCCCGTGACGCCGATCGTGCCGGCGACCAGGCCGTTCTGCACGCCGATGAACGTCGAGACGGAGGCGTCGACCCGGCTCATCTCGAGCGCGACCCAGCCGCGGTACACGGCCGAGTTCTCGAACCTCGCGGTCTCGGGCCACGCGCCGCCGACGACGCCCAGCTCGCCGAGGCCCGGGATGAGCTCGGTGGGGAAGGCGTCCCGGTGCCAGTGGTCGAGGATGACCGGACGGACCCGCTCCTCCATGAAGGCGCGGATCTCGGCCAGGGAGGCGCGCTCCGCGTCGGTCAGGTCGGCGGCGAATCCGTAGAAGTCGCTCGCGAGCGGCGTGAACGTCATTGCTCCTCTTTCCTCCCGGCCTCCCTCGGCCGTCGCGGCAAGGCTATGGCCGACCACCGGCCGGATGCCCGGCCGTTGGTACGCTCGAGCCAAACTGCCGGAAGGAGACCGCGGCCGTGTTTGTGCCGATCGCCAACGAGCCGAGGGACTACGCCTGGGGCAGCACGACGCTGCTGGCGTCGTACCTCGGCCGCTCGGGCTCCGGCGGGCCCGAGGCGGAGCTGTGGCTCGGCGCCCACCCCGCGAGCCCCTCCGTCGTCGCGCGCGGCCCGCACGCCGGCAGCGAGCTGGGCTCCGTGCTCGACGCCGAGGGCGCCCGTCGGCCCGCGATGCTGCTGAAGGTGCTCGCGGCCGCCCAGCCGCTGTCGTTGCAGGCGCATCCGGATGCCGGGCGTGCGCGCGAGGGCTGGGAGCGCGAGGAGCGGCTCGGCATCCCGCTGGACGCGCCGCACCGCAGCTACCGCGACCCGAACCCCAAGCCCGAGATCATCGTCGCGGTCACGTCGTTCGAGGCGCTCAGCGGGTTCCGGCCGCGGGCGCAGGCGAGCGAGGTCGCGGCGGCGCTCGCGGCGGCCGACGAGCGCGCGGCGCCGCTCGTCGAGCACGTGTCCGCCGGCGACGCGCTCCCGTGGCTGCTCTCGGGGTCGCCCGACGTGGCGCCCGTCGTCGAGGCGGCCGTCGCCGCTCGCGACGAGCTCGCCCGCACGCACCCGGTCGAGGCCGACACCGTCGCTCGGCTCTCGAGCGCCCACCCGGGCGACCCGGGCATCCTCGTCGCCCTGCTGCTCAACCGGGTGTCGCTCGCACCGGGGGAGGCGCTGTTCCTGCCCGCCGGCAACCTGCACGCGTACCTCTCGGGTCTCGGCATCGAGCTCATGGGGCCGAGCGACAACGTGCTGCGCGGCGGGCTGACGCCGAAGCACGTCGACGTCGCGGAGCTCCTGGCGGTGGTCGACCGGACGCCGCTCGTCGATCCGCGGCTGCCGGCAGAGCCGCTCGACGGCGCCGTCGCCTACCGGCCGTCCGCGCCGTTCGAGCTGCGGCGGGTCGCCGGCCGGCACGACGTCGATGCGGGCAGGGCGCTGCTGCTGGCCGTCTCCGACGCCACTGTCACGGTCGACGGCGAGACGCATCGGATGCGGGCGGCGGACGCGGCGTGGATCGACACCGCGGCGCCCTTCCGGGTCGACGCCGCCGAGGCGTGGCTCGCGCTCGAGCGCGACACGCCGCAGGCCGGGGTTCCGGCTCTCAGCGCCGCGACACTCCTAGAATCTCCGACTTGACGCGAGGCGAACTACACCGGTGTAATTGAGGCAACGCAGGCCCGGCCGGGGTCCTGCAGAACCGGGGGAAATCGCCATGCGAGAGGGAGTGCAGCGCACCACGACAGCAGCGCAGGCCATCGACGAGGGCGGCCTTCGCCGCGGGGTGCCGGGCGACTGGTTCGTCGACCCCGTGATGCTCGGCGTGCCGGGCGTGCGCACCGAGGTCGACGACGCACCCCTGTCCTGGCAGGCCGACGCGCTCTGCGCCGAGACCGACCCCGAGGCGTTCTTCCCGGAGAAGGGCGGCTCGACCCGCGACGCCAAGCGCATCTGCGAGTCGTGCGATGTCCGGCAGCAGTGCCTCGAGTACGCGCTCGAGAACGACGAGCGCTTCGGCATCTGGGGCGGCCTCTCCGAGCGCGAGCGCCGCAAGCTGCGCAAGCTCGCCTGACGCGCGACGGCGGCGCTGCCGGTCCAGGGGCGGCCAGTAGGCTCCTCGCATGACCGTCGTGATGACCATGATGGTGCGTGACGAGGCGGACATCATCGCCGCGACGATCGAGCACCACCTCGCCCAGGGGATCGACCGGATCCTCGTGACCGACAATGCATCCACCGACGGCACGAGGGAGATCCTCGCCGAGTACGCCGCCATCGCTCCCGTCACCGTCTTCGACGACCCGGAGCACCGCAAGCAGCAGGCGCAGGTCGTCACGCGGATGGCCCGGCTCGCGTTCGAGGAGCACGGGGCCGACTGGGTGCTCAACGGCGACGCGGACGAGTTCGTGCGAGCGGTCGATCCCTCCCTCACGGTCGCGGAGGCCCTCGAGCGCACGCCGAAGGAGATCGGCGCGTTCACGGTGCCGGTCGTCAACCTCGTCGGCGCCATGGCTCGGCGCGGCTCCGGCCTCCGCCGGCTCGTGCTGCGCGACGAGCGCACCATCGAGGCGCTGCGCGCCGCGGGCGTGCACGCGCATCCGACGCCCAACGCCATCCACGTCGGCAGCCCGGACGTCGAGGTCGCGCACGGCAACCACTTCGTCTCGATCGAGCAGCGCGGCGAGCCGCCCGCCGAGGCCGCGCTCGAGGTGCTGCACCTGCCGTGGCGCTCGTCCGGGCAGTTCGAGCGCAAGACCGAGAACATGGGTCGCGCCTACGAGCAGAACCCCGACCTGCGCCCGAGCGCCAATCACCACGGCATGCGGGACTGGCGACGGATGCGCGCCGGCGTGCTGCTGCCGTTCCTCGCGCGCCGCATGCCCGTGGCCGAGGAGCTCGACGTGCCCGGCTTCCGTGAGGACCGGTCGCTCGTCGAGAGCCTCGAGCGGCTCGAGCCGCTGCTGCCCGCGCGCCTCGCGGCCGTGCTCGACGACAGCGCCGACGCGCCGTTCACGACCGCCGAGATCCAGGAGCAGCGCGCGCTCGCCGAGCTGCTCGCGCCGCTCGACCAGGTGGCGCAGGACGACATCGTGGCGCTGCGGGACGAGCTCGACGCGCGCAACACCGAGCTGTTCCAGCTGCGGCTCGAGCGCGAGACGATCGACGCTATCCCGGGCGTCGCCGCACGCATCGCCGCCGAGCGCGAGGACGCGTGGCACGCGGGGCTCGACGCCGCAACGCCCGCGCGGCTCGCGCTCGAGGGCCAGCTCGCCGACGCCCGCGAGCAGGCGGCGCGGGCCGGGGCCGAGCGCGACGGGGTCGCGTCGCAGCTGCAGCAGCTCCGCGCGCACCCCGCGATCCGCGCGGCGGCAGCGGTCAAGCGGGCGGCCCGGCTCGTGCGCCGCTGAGCCGAGCGGCCGGCCGATCGAGCGGCACACCGCCCCAATCCCGAGCCCCCGCGACGATCGCGCCTAGCCTTGCCGGGTGCATCCGAGGGTATTCGCCGTGCTCGCGGCCAGCAGCGGCGCCGCGTACCTGCCCGCGACCCTCGCCGGCATCGGTGCCCAGACCTCGCCGCCCGAGCGGCTCGTCGCCGTCGACGGCGGCTCTCGCGACGACTCGCGCGCGCTGCTCGAGGCATCGCAGGCGAGCAGTGTCGTCGTCGCGCAGCGCCTGCCGTACGGGTCGCTGATCGGCAAGGGCGTCGCGTCGCTGCCGCCCGCGGAGGACGGCGACTGGCTGTGGCTGCTCGCGCACGACGCGGCTCCGCACCCGCGCGCGCTCGAGGCGCTGCTCGCGCACGTCGAGTCGCACCCGAGCGTCGTCGTCGTCGGACCGAAGGTCATGCGCGCCGACGAGCCCGACCGGTTCTCGGAGTTCGGGCAGTCGATGACGCCGTTCGGTCGCAGCCTGCTGCTGCACGAGGGCGAGCTCGACCAGGGGCAGCACGACGACGACTCCGACCGGCTCGGCGTGGCCGAGACCGGCGTGCTCGTGCGGCGCGACGCGTTCGCGGCGCTCGGCGGCTTCGACCCGACGCTCCGCTCGATCGACGCCGGCCTCGACCTCGGCGTGCGCGCCCGGCTCGCCGGGCACCGCGTCGCCGTCGAGCCGCAGGCGCGCGTGCGCCGCGCGGGCGGCCCCGAGCACTTCGCCGCTCGCGCCGTGAGCGACGCGGCCCGGGTCGCGATCGCCCGGCGCGCACAGCTGCACCGCAGGCTCGCGTACGCGAACCCGCTCGCGCTCATCGCCCACTGGCTGCTGCTCGTGCCGCTCGCGGTCGCGCGGTCCGTCGCGCACCTGCTCGCCAAGCGGCCGGCAGCGGTGCTCGCCGAGTGGCGCGCCACGCTGCTGGCGCTCGTCGACGTCCCCGCGGTCGTCCGCGCCCGGCGCCGCATCGCTCGCACCCGCGTGGCGCGCTGGTCGTCGCTGCGGCCGCTGCGGGCGTCGTGGCGCACGGTCCGCTCGCACCGTCGCGCGGTCGGCGACCCCGCGCGGATGCAGGAGGCGGTGGATGAGCGGGTCGGCTTCGTCGAGGGCGCCGGGCTCTGGGTCGCCGCCGCCGCGGCGATCGTCGGCGTCGTGCTCTCGCCCCAGCTCATCGGCGCGGCCGCGGCGACGGGAGGCGCGCTGCTGCCGCTGTCGGACTCGCTCGGCGACCTGTGGGCGAACGCGCTCGCGGGCCCGCAGGACGCGCTCGGCCGGATCGTGGGCCCGGCTGATCCCTTCACGATCGTGCTCGCGCTGCTCGGCACGCTCACGCCGTGGGAGCCGTCGACCGCAATCGTGATCCTGCTCCTGCTCGCGCCGGGCGCCGCCGCGGTCACCGCGTTCTTCGCGGTGCGGGGCATGACCGCGTCGCGCTGGGCGCCCGCGGTCGCCGCCGCGGTGTGGTGCCTCTCGCCGACGCTGCTCATCGGCATCGTCGACGGCCGGCTCGGCGCCGTCCTCGCGCACATCGCCCTCCCGCTCGCGACCACCGGCGTGCTGCTCGCCCACCGCTCGTGGCGGGCGGCGGGCGCGGCGGCGATCCCGCTCGCCGTCGTCGTGGCCGGGGCACCCGTGCTGCTGCCCGCGATGCTGCTGCTCGCGCTCCTCGGCGTCGGCTTCGGCTGGCGCTCGCCGCTGCGGCCGCTCGCGGCGCTCCTGCCGGCGCTCGCGCTGCTCGGGCCCGTGGTCGTGGCGCGATGGACGGCCGGCTCGCCGCTCGCCGCGCTGACCGATCCCGGCCTGCCGCGAGCATCCGCCCCGCCCACCGCCGTCGAGGCCGCGCTGCTGTCGCCCGACGGCTCGCTCGCGACCCTCGACGGCGTCGTCGCCGCGATCGCGCCGGGGCTCGACGCCCGCTGGTTCGCGCTCGCCCTGCTCGCCCCGCTCGCGCTGTCCGCGCTCGCGGCCGTCGTGCTGCGCCCCGCGCGCGCGTGGCCGTGGGTGCTGCTGCTGCTCGCCGGCTACGCGACCGCCGTCGCGGCCTCTCGGCTCGCGCTCACGACCCTCGATGGCGAGCCCGTCGCGGTCTGGGCCGGCTCGGGCGCGTCGCTCGCGCTCGCGGCGCTCATCGCGCTCGCCGTCACCGCCGCCGAGATCGACGACCGCCGCGCGGGCGTGCCCGGGGCGCTCGTGGCGCTCGCGGCGATCGTGACGACGGTCCCGGTCGTCGCGACGGCGTTCCTCGCCCCCGAGGTCGTCACCCCCGCGCCGGAGCGCCGCATGCCCGCCTTCGTCGACGCCGCCGCGGCCGAGGACCCGCGCGTCGGCACGCTCGTGCTGCATCCGCTCGCCGAGTCCGTGCTCGCGGTCGACGTCGAGCGCGGCCGCGGCACCGCCCTCGACGACCTCGCGACCGGTGAGCTCGTGCGCACCGACGCCGACGAGCTCGACGCCGAGCTCGCGCAGGCCGCGGTCGATCTCGCCTCCGGTGCCGACGTCGACGTCGATGCGCTGCTCGACGGCCAGGGCGTGCGCTTCCTGCTGCTCGAGCAGGAGCGCGAGGGCGCCGCCGGCCTGCACGACCGCGCGCAGCGGTCGCTCGACGCCCGGGGCGATCTGCAGACCATCGGCCAGACCGAGGCGGGGCTGCTGTGGCAGCGGCTCGAGGCGGCGCCCGCGCCGGCGGTCGAGCAGCCGTCGTGGGCGGGCTGGCTGCTGCTCGGGCAGCTCGTGGCGCTCGCCGGCGCCGTGATCGCGGCGCTGCCGTCGCTGCGCCGCGGTGCCCGCGTGCGCACGAGACGGCTCGAGGGAGCGGGGGAGTGGCGATGACCGATCGGGACCAGGCGCCGGAGCCCCTCGACGAGTCGCAGGAGTTCGACGACCCCTCGCCCATCGCCGATGGCGAGCCGCCCCGCGACCACGAGCCGACGGCCGAGGAGCTGGCGGTCGAGGCCGCGGCCCGTGCCGAGCCGGCCGACGGCGACATCGCGAGCGACGTCGCGCTGACCGACCGCGAGGCCGCCGCCAACGACGCCGCAGAGGCGGTCCGGCGCGGCGACCGCCGCCAGGTCTCCCGCTGGAGCGCCCGCGCCGCCGCCGGCCTCACCGCCGTCGCGCTAGGCGTGGGAGCAGTGCTCGGCGCGAGCGCGCTGCCCGACGACCTCGGCGTCGTCGCCACGGCGCCGTCGACGCTCGTGCAGCCCGCCTCGCCGCTCCAGTCGCGCGTGTGCGCGGGACCGGCGCTGCGCGTCGGCACCTCCGACGGGCAGGATGCGCGCGCGATCGCCGCGGTCGCCGACCCGCGGGTCGCCGTGGGCACGCTCGGCGGCGACGTCGTCCGGTCGCAGCTCGTCGTCCCGACCGCCGAGGGGCTGAGCGGGGGCGAGGCCGTGGTGCAGCGCGGCGAGGCATCGACGCTGTCCGCGGCGCAGACGCTCGACGTCGACGTCGAGACCGTCGGCGGGCTCGCGGCGAGCGAGTGCGCCGAGCCACGGCTGCAGCAGTGGCTCGTGGGAGGCTCCACGCGCACGGGCCGCCAGACCGCCCTCACGATCGCGAACGCATCCGAGGTCGGCGCGAGCGTCGACGTCACGGTCTACGGGCCGGACGGCCCGATCGAGTCGGTCGGCTCGACCGGCCTCGCGGTCGCGGCCGGCACCGAGACCGTGCTCGACCTCGCCGCGATCGCGCCCGGCGTGCCCGACGCCGTCGTGCACGTCGCGTCCGCCGGCGCACCGGTCACCGCCCACCTGCAGCAGACGACGACGCGCGGCCTCGAGCGGGGCGGCTTCGACGTCGTCGACCCGGTGGTCGCGGGCACGTCGGCCGTGCTGCCCGGCGTGCGCATCGACGCGCCGTCGGGGCTCGAGACGCAGCCGGACTTCGACGACACCGTGCCCGTGCTGCGCGTGCTCTCGCCGACGGGCGGTGCGCTGCGGCTCGCGTTCCAGTCCGCCGACGGCTCGGTCATCGAGTCGGAGGGCGCGCTCGAGGCGGGACGCGTGACCGACTTCCCGCTCGACGAGCTGCCGGTCGGCACGCTCGCGATCCGGGTGGAGTCGGATGCGCCCGTCGTGGCGGGCGCGCGGACGGTCGCCACGTCCGGCACGGGCCTCGACTTCGACTGGGTCGCCGGCGGGCAGCCGCGCTCCGGCACCTCGGCGGTCGCGGTGCCCGAGGGCCCGCGCGCCACGATGCACATCGTCAGCACGTCCGACGTGGACCAGCAGGTGTCGATCGACGGGGAGTCGGTGACGATCGCAGCGAACGGCGTGCACGCCCGCCGCGTCGAGCCGGGGTCCGTCGAGGTCGACGGCGCAGACCTGGTGATCGCGCTCGACTACCGCGGCGACGGTGAGGTGGGTGGGTTCACGGTGAGCCCGCAGGGGCCGGCGGCCGAAGGGGTGCTGGTGCTGCACTGACGGTCATCCATGCGGCGAGACGGCGAGGTCTCGGTACGCGGCCTTCGGCTGCTACTCGACCTTGAGCGGCGCTGTCTAGTGGGTCTCGATACGCGGCCTTCGGCTGCTACTCGACCTTGAGTCCTCCGGACGCAACGCCGCTGCGCGGCATTGCGTCCTGCGGACTCAACTCAATGGTGCCGCCACCGGTCTGGCGCGACCTCCCACGGATCGCGCCCGATGAGCTCGGCGGCCGCGCGGAAGACGGCGCCCTCGATCGCCACCTGCCGGTGCCACGGGTCGTCGATGTGCACGCGCGGCAGCCGCTGCAGCGGCAGCCGGTAGATCGTGATGGTGCGCTGGGCGGCGTCGACGGCCCACTCCGGCACCTCGTCGATGCGGTCGGCGATCGATCGCGGCGGCATGTCGGCCCATTGGAACAGCACGTCGCCGAGCTCCGCCGGCCACAGCGCCATGACGTAGTCGGCCGCATCCGCCGCGATGTCCTCGAAGCGCGTCTCCCGCGACGAGAGGAACGGCAGCACCGGGCCGGCGACCGACGAGCGCATCTCGCGCCCGTGGCGTGAGCCGCGGGAGTGCTTGCGCGCGTGCATGGGCTCATCCTACGTGTCGCCCGTCGGCCCGACCGGGCGCCGGTAGCCTTGGGCGGATGGATGACGCGATGTGCTCACGGCCCGGCTGCCGCCGATTCGCCGACCGCACCGTGACCGTCGACTACGCGGCGCAGCTGCTCGTCGTCGGCCCGCTCCAGCCCGCCAGCCGGCGTGGCGCGATCGAGGGCAGCTACGACCTCTGCGACCCGCACGCCGACCGCGCCAGCGGACCGACGGGCTGGCAGGTCGTGCGCCACGAGCCCCACCGCGCCGAGCGCTGATGGGCATCCACGCATCCGATGAACGAAGAGGGACCATGGCGCTGACCGACATCGTGAAGGCCTACGACGTGCGAGGCCTCGTCGACGGGCAGCTGACCGAGGAGGTCGTGCGCGCGCTCGGCGCCGCGTTCGCCGACGAGGTGGGCGGCGAAGCCCCGATCGTGATCGGCCACGACATGCGGCCCTCGTCGCCGGCGCTCGCCGCCGCCGCGGCCGACGGCGTCCAGGCGCGCGGCGTCGACGTGGTGCTGATCGGCCTCTGCTCGACCGATGGCACCTACTTCGCCTCCGGCACGCTCGACGCGCCCGCCATGATGTTCACCGCATCGCACAACCCGGCCGCCTACAACGGCATCAAGTTCTCGCGCGCCGGCGCGCGCGGCGTCAGCCTCGACACGGGCCTCGCGGCCATCCGCGACGGCGCGCAGCGCTACCTCGACGAAGGGCTCCTCGAGGCGCCCGAGCGCGGTGCGCTCACGCGGCAGGACGTGCTCGCCGACTACGCCGCGCACCTGCGCTCGCTCGTCGACCTCTCCTCGATCCGGCCGTTGAAGGTCGTGGTGGATGCCGCCAACGGCATGGGTGGGATGACGGTGCCCGCGGTGCTCGGCGGGGCCGCCGGGCTCGGCGAGCTGCCGCTCGAGATCGTGCCCATGTACTTCGAGCTCGACGGCACGTTCCCGAACCACGAGGCGAACCCGCTGGACCCGAAGAACCTCGTCGACCTGCAGGCCGCGGTCATCGAGCACGGCGCCGACCTCGGGCTCGCCTTCGACGGCGACGCCGACCGCTGCTTCGTGATCGACGAGCGCGGCGGCGCGGTCTCGCCGTCGGCCGTCGCGGCGATCGTCGCCGAGCGCGAGATCCGCCGCGTGCAGGCCGAGGGCGAGCAGGACGTCGTGGTGATCCACAACCTCATCACGAGCCGCGTCGTGCCGGAGGTGATCGCCGCCGCCGGCGCCACGCCGGTGCGCACGCGCGTCGGGCACTCGCTCATCAAGGACCGCATGGCCGAGACGGGAGCGGTCTTCGGCGGCGAGCACTCCGCGCACTACTACTTCCGCGACTTCTGGGGCGCCGACAACGGCATGCTCGCGGCGATGCACGTGCTCGCGACGCTCGGCGCGCACGACGAGCCGATGTCGCAGCTCGCGGCACGCTACTCGCCGTACGCGTCCTCCGGCGAGATCAACTCCACCGTCGCCGATGTGCCGGCCGCGTACACGCGCGTCGTCGAGGCGTTCACGGGAAGGGCGGAGTTCGACGAGCTCGACGGCCTCACGGTGACGGCGCCCGACGGCGCCTGGTGGTTCTCCGTGCGCCCCTCGAACACCGAGCCGCTGCTGCGGCTGAACGTCGAGGGGGAGCGCGAGGCCGCGATGGTCGCGATCCGCGACGAGGTGCTGGCACTCATCCGCGCCTGAGGTGCCGCGCTCGGTCGAGCCGCCGTGCTGGGCCGGTACGCCGGGCACGGCCCAGTACGCTGAGAGCCATGAGCACGCTCCTCGTCACCGGCGGCGCCGGCTTCATCGGCTCGAACTTCGTCCACTACGTCGTCGCGAACACCGACCACGACGTGGTGGTGCTCGACAAGCTCACCTACGCGGGCGACCGCGAGACGCTCGCGAGCCTGCCCGAGGATCGCGTGCGGCTGGTCGTCGGCGACATCGCCGACGCGGAGGTCGTCGACCCGCTCGTCGCGGACGCCGACGCGGTCGTGCACTACGCCGCGGAGTCGCACAACGACAACTCGCTCGACGACCCGGCTCCCTTCGTGCACACGAACCTCATCGGCACGTTCACGCTCCTGGAGGCCGCGCGCCGCCACGGCACCCGCTTCCACCACATCTCGACCGACGAGGTCTACGGCGACCTCGAGCTCGACGACCCCGCGAAGTTCACGCCGGAGACGCCCTACAACCCGTCGAGCCCGTACTCGTCGACGAAGGCCGGCTCCGACCTGCTCGTGCGCGCGTGGGTGCGCTCGTTCGGGCTCGAGGCCACCATCTCGAACTGCTCCAACAACTACGGCCCGCGGCAGCACGTCGAGAAGTTCATCCCGCGCCAGATCACGAACGTCATCGACGGGGTGCGGCCGCGGCTGTACGGCGCGGGCGAGAACGTGCGCGACTGGATCCACGCGGACGACCACTCGAGCGCCGTGCTGCGCATCCTCGAGCAGGGCCGCATCGGCGAGACCTACCTGATCGGCGCCGACGGCGAGCGCAACAACCTCGAGGTCGTGCAGGCGATCCTGCGGCTCATGGGCCAGGAGCCCGACGCGTTCGACCACGTCAAGGACCGCCCGGGTCACGACCTCCGCTACGCGATCGACGCGTCGAAGCTGCGCGACGAGCTCGGCTGGGAGCCGGCCTTCACCGACTTCGAGTCCGGCCTCGCCGACACCATCGAGTGGTACCGCTCGAACGAGGCGTGGTGGCGGAAGCAGAAGGCCGACGCCGAGGCGAAGTACGCCGCGGCCGGGCAGTGAGGTCGAGCGCGTGACGACGGAGCCCATGCAGACGGGCAAGCAGCTCGCGGTGCGCGAGACCCCGATCCCCGGGTTCCGGGTGATCGACCTGCCGGTGCACGGCGACAACCGCGGCTGGTTCAAGGAGAACTGGCAGCGAGAGAAGCAGCTCGCGCTCGGGCTGCCCGACTTCGGTCCGGTGCAGAACAACATCTCGTTCAACGCCACCGCCGGCGTCACGCGCGGCATCCACGCCGAGCCGTGGGACAAGTACATCTCGGTGGCCTCCGGCCGCGTGTTCGGCGCATGGGTCGACCTGCGGGAGGGGCCGTCGTTCGGCGCCACGTTCAGCATCGAGATCGACCCGTCGATCGCGGTGTTCGTGCCCCGCGGCGTCGGCAACGCCTTCCAGGCGCTCGAGGAGGACACCGCCTACTCGTACCTCGTCAACGCGCACTGGTCGGCGGAGGCGCAGGGCGAGTACACGTTCCTCAACCTCGCCGACCCGACCGCCGCGATCGCCTGGCCGATCCCGCTCGAGCAGGCGGAGCTGAGCGACAAGGACCGCGCGCACCCGATGCTCGCGGACGTGACGCCGATGCCGCCGCGCCGCACGCTCGTGATCGGCGCGAACGGTCAGCTCGGTCGGGCGCTGCAGGCGCTGTGGGCGGATCGCCACGACGTCGACTTCGTCGGTCGCGACCGGGTCGACCTCGCACGCCCCGCCTCGCTCGACGGCATCCGCTGGTCCGCGTACGACACCATCGTGAACGCCGCGGGCTACACCGCCGTCGACGACGCCGAGTCGCCCGAGGGCCGGCGCGACGCGTGGGCGGTGAACGCCACCGGGCCGGCGAGGCTCGCCGCCGTCGCGGCGGAGCACCGGCTGACGCTCGTGCACGTGTCGAGCGACTACGTCTTCGACGACTGCGAGGGGGAGCGCGACGAGCAGGACGCGCTGGGTCCGCTCGGCGTCTACGCGCAGACGAAGGCCGCCGGCGACCTCGCCGTCGCCGCGGCACCGATGCACTACATCGTCCGCACGTCGTGGGTGGTCGGCGAGGGCAGGAACTTCGTCTCGACCATGGCCTCGCTCGCCCGCCGGGGCGTCGAGCCGCAGGTCGTCGACGACC
The DNA here is from genome assembly GCF_049844935.1 of Agrococcus sp. DT81.2. Taxonomy (NCBI): domain Bacteria; kingdom Bacillati; phylum Actinomycetota; class Actinomycetes; order Micrococcales; family Microbacteriaceae; genus Agrococcus; species Agrococcus sp. DT81.2. Next base: position 351,435 of record NZ_JBNCLZ010000003.1, read on the forward strand.
AGATCGGCAGGCTCACGTTCGCGAGCGAGCTGGCGCGGGCGATCGACCACCTGCTCTCGGTCGGTGCGCCGCACGGGCTCTACAACGTCTCGAACGGCGGCGACGCGGTGAGCTGGGCGACCATCGCCCGTCGGGTGTTCGAGCTCGCGGGCAGCGATCCGGCGAAGGTGTCGCCGGTGTCGACCGAGGACTACTTCGCGTCGAAGTCGGGCGTCGCGCCCCGACCGCGCCACAGCGCGCTGCGCCTCGAGAAGCTCGAGGCGACCGGCTTCGCGCCGCGCGACCAGTTCGCGATGCTCGAGGAGTACGTGCGCTCGCTGCCCGGCGGATGACGGGGGTGGGAGGATGGTCGGCATGACCGACACCGCCCGCACCCTCGAGCACGGCACCGCTGAGACTCCCACCTTCGACCACCGGGTCCGCGACCTCGGCCTCGCCGAGGCCGGTCGCCACCAGATCCGTCTGGCCGAGCACGAGATGCCGGGCCTCATGGAGCTGCGCCGGCGCTACGCCCACGAGCAGCCGCTCGCGGGCCAGCGCATCGCCGGCAGCCTGCACATGACCGTGCAGACCGCGGTGCTCATCGAGACGCTCGTCGCGCTCGGCGCCGACGTGCGTTGGGCGAGCTGCAACATCTTCTCGACGCAGGACGAGGCGGCGGCGGCGATCGTCGTCGGCGCCGGCACCCCCGACGCCCCCGCCGGCGTGCCCGTCTTCGCTTGGAAGGGCGAGACGCTCGAGGAGTACTGGGCATGCACCACGCGCATCTTCGACTTCCCCGAGGGGCCGACGCTCATCCTCGACGACGGCGGCGACGCCACCATGCTCGTGCACCGCGGCCGTGACGCCGAGCTCGCCGGCGCAGTTCCCGTCACGCCCGACGGGGCGCCCGACGAGCTGCGCGTCATCGACGCGCTCATCGCGCGCACGCTCGGCGAGGACCCCCAGCGCTGGACGCGCATCGCCGAGCAGCTGCGCGGCGTCACCGAGGAGACCACGACCGGCGTGCACCGGCTCGAGCAGCTGTTCGCCGACGGCAGGCTGCTCTTCCCCGCGATCAACGTGAACGACTCGGTCACCAAGTCGAAGTTCGACAACCGCTACGGCATCCGCCACTCGCTGCCCGACGGCCTCAACCGCGCCACCGACGTGCTCATCGGCGGCAAGACCGCGTTCGTCGTCGGCTACGGCGACGTGGGCAAGGGTGCCGCCGAGGCGCTCAAGGGGCAGGGCGCGCGCGTGATCGTCAGCGAGGTCGATCCGATCTGCGCGCTGCAGGCGGCGATGGACGGGTTCCGCGTCGCGCGCGTCGAGGATGCGCTCGACGAGGCCGACATCTGGGTCACGACCACCGGCAACGAGCACGTCATCACGCTCGAGCACCTGCAGGGCATGAAGCACCTCGCGATCGTCGCGAACGTCGGGCACTTCGACAACGAGATCGACATCGCCGCGCTCGAGCGCTCGGGCGCCGAGCGCATCGAGATCAAGCCGCAGGTGCACGAGTGGCGGATGCCGTCGGGCCGGTCGATCCTCGTGCTCTCCGAGGGCAGGCTCATGAACCTCGGCAACGCGACCGGCCACCCGTCGTTCGTGATGTCGAACTCGTTCTCGAACCAGGTGCTCGCGCAGATCGAGCTCGCGACGAAGGACTACGAGCTCGGCGTCTTCCGGCTGCCGAAGGTGCTCGACGAGGAGGTCGCCCGCCTCCACCTCGACGCGCTCGGCGCCCGACTGACGACGCTCCGCCCCGAGCAGGCCGCGTACATCGGCGTGCCGGTCGAGGGCCCGTTCAAGCCGGAGCACTACCGCTACTGACCGTCGAGCTTCCCCGAACCGCGAGATTCCGGACGAGCGACCCGGGGTTCGGGGAAGTTCGTCGTTCGGGGGCTAGACCATCGCGTCAGCGAGGACCCGCAGCAGCTCGGCGAGCCGCGCCTGGTCGTCGGCGGGGATGCCGCGCAGCAGCCGCCGCTCCGCCTCCAGCAGCGCGTCGAGCGCGACGTCGACGCGGTCGATGCCCTCGTCCGTGAGGCCCACGAGCCGCACCCGGCGGTCGGACGACCCGTCGACGCGCTCGACGAGGCCGGTCGCGACAAGGTTGTCGATGCGGTTGGTCATCGTGCCGCTCGTCACCATGGTCTGGGCGATGAGGTCCTTGGGGCTGAGCGGCCCGTTCTCGCGCCGCAGCGCCGCGAGCACATCCCACTGCCACGGCTCGAGCCCGGCGAGCTGGAACGCCTCGGCGCGCACGCGTCCGAGCTGTCGCGAGATGCGCGTCATGCGGCTGAGCACGGCGAGCGGCGAGACGTCCGCGTCGGGCCGCACGCGCATCCACTGCGCCATGATGCGGTCGACGTCGTCGCCGCGGAGCTCAGCCATGGCGCCAGTCTCGCACGGTGACCCACCCTCCACCGCACCGCTGGTCAGCGCGCCTCGCCTTCGCCGATGAGGGTCGAGAGCTCCTCGTCGAGCAGGTAGACGAGCACCCCGTCGAGCGCCAGCGGCTCCTCGACGGCGGCCACGGCGTCGAGGAGCGCCGGAGGGGCCGGGAAGCGGATGTCGTCGCCCACGATCACCGCGGTGATCCCGGGCGCACGCTCGTCCTCCGTGACGGCCGCATCGATGTTGGGGTCCGTGATCCACGGCGACAGCTGCACGGTCAGCACCACCCCGTCGGGCGCGGGGTCCGCGGCCATGGCGGCGTCGACGCGCGCGACTCCGGTCGGCGCGATGCTCACGACGTGCGCGACACCGGTCCACGGACCGACGAGCAGCAGCGCGCCGAGACCGCCGGCGACGACTCGCGCGATCCGCGAGCGGGCACGCCGCGACACCTCCACGACGCCCACCCCGCTCAGCAGCAGCACCGGCCAGAGCCACGCGGACGTGTAGTGGGGGAGCGCGACCGGAGACGCCGACAGCACGAGGAGCGGCCCGGTGGCGGCGAGCACCAGCACCCGTGTCGCGCGATCCCGCCAGCGCACGCCCGCGGCGATCAGCGCCGACCCGACGACTGCCGCGAGCGCCAGCCAGCCGACCACCTCGCCCGCGAACCACACGAGCGCGTACCAGGGGGCGTGCAGGAACGTCTCGCCGGCGACGACGATCGGATGACCGGCGCTCGCATGCGCTCCCTGGAACTCGAGCATCGCTTGCACAGCGGTCAGCCCGCCCAGCGGGGCGTACGCGAGCAAGCACGTCCCGATGCCCGCTGCCGCGAACGCGACCATCGCTCCCCAGACCTCGCGCCGCCCCAGCTCGCGCCAGGGCACGCACGCGAGGGCGGCGATCAGCAGCGTCGCGGCCGAGGCCTTCGACAGCATGCCGAGCGCGAGGAGCGCGCCGGCAGCCAGGGCGCCGGCCATCCGCCGTTGCCGCTCCCAGTGCCACAGCAGCGCGAGCCCGCTGAGACCGAACAGCACGCTGAACGGGTCGAGCAGCACCTGCCGGTCGATGAAGTCCGCGCCGCTGACGCGATGCGTGGTGGCGAGCATGATGGCTCCGACGACGCCCGCCGTCGCGCCGAAGGCCGCTCGGGCCCAGCAGAACGCGACGAGCGTGGTCGCGACCAGCACGACGCCCATGAGCACGCGCGCGCTCGTCACGCCGGCGCCGAAGACGAGCTGCCAGACGCCGAGCAGGTACTTCGCCACCGGCGGGTGCTCGGGGTTCGGCGTCGTGTCGCCGAGCACGTACCTGAGCCCCGCGTCCTGATAGATCAGCTCATCGGGACCGATGTTCGCCTGGTCCAGCCCCCAGAAGCCGACCAGGGCGGCGACCGCGGCGACGAGCACCACGTGCAGCACGGCCTGATGGGGGAGCGCGAAGCTACGAGTCGCGGCGATCAGTTCGCGAGCAGCAGATCTCGGGATCAGGTCAGATGCCGACCCGGAAAAGTTCTGCTCTTGCACACGCTGAGTGTGCCAGATCGTGACGAATCGTCGTCGTTCGCTCCGCCCTCGCTCGCTGCGCTCGCGACTGGCGACGTCGCAGACGACGAATCGTCGTCGTCTGCTCCGCCACCAGGATTCGAACCTGGACAAACGGCTCCAAAGGCCGCTGTGCTGCCGTTACACCATGGCGGATCGCAGCCATCAGGGTACTGCCGCCCATCGCGCGGAGCGTGCGCCCGACGCCGATAGCCTGAACTCGCACCACCGCACATCCGATGGGAGACCCCGTGCCCTCGATCGCCGTCATCGTGCTCGCCGCAGGCGCAGGCACGCGCATGAAGAGCCGCACCCCCAAGCCGCTGCACCCGCTCGCCGGCAAGCCGCTGATCGCGCACGTGCTGCGCACGGCGGGCGAGCTGCACCCCGAGGCGATCGTCGCGGTCGTCCGGCACGAGCGCGACCGGATGGCCGAGGCCGTGCTGGAGTTCGCTCCGCACGTGCGCATCGCCGACCAGGACGACGTGCCCGGCACCGGTCGCGCCGTCGAGCAGGGGCTCGAGGCGATCGCCGACTTCGACGGTCACGTCGTCGTGCTCTCCGGCGACGTGCCGCTCATCGACGCCGACACGCTACGAGCGCTCATCGAGCGGCACGAGCGCGAGGGCAACCAGATGACGCTGCTGTCCGCCCACCTCGGCGACCCGAGCGGACTCGGCCGCATCGTGCGCGACGAGGCAGGCTCGTTCGTGCGCATCGTCGAGCAGAAGGACGCGAGCGAGGCCGAGCGCGCGATCGACGAGGTCAACGGCGGCATCTACGTCTTCGACGCCGCCGCGCTGCGCGACGCGCTCCGCGGCATCGACCGCGACAACGCGCAGGGCGAGATGTACCTGACCGACGCTGCGGTGCGCATCCAGTCGACCGGCGGCCGGATCCAGGCCGTCCCCGCCGCCGACACGTGGGCGATCTGGGGCATCAACGACCGCATCCAGCTCGCCGCCGCAGCGCACGAGCTCAACGACCGCATCATCCGCCGCTGGCAGGCGGCGGGCGTCACGGTCACCGACCCCGCGTCGACGTGGATCGACGTCGACGTCTCGCTCGCGGAGGACGTCACGATCCTGCCCGGCACGCAGCTGCACGGCGCGACCGCGATCGCTGCCGGCGCCACCATCGGCCCGGACACGACCCTCGTCGACACGGAGGTGGGGGAGGATGCAGTCGTCAAGCGCACGGACGCGACCCTCTCGGTCATCGGTGCCCGCGCATCCGTCGGCCCCTGGGCCTACCTGCGCCCGAACTCGGTCGTCGGCGAGGACGGCAAGATCGGCACGTTCGTCGAGACGAAGAACACGCAGATCGGGGCCGGCAGCAAGGTGCCGCACCTGTCGTACATCGGCGACACCGTCGTGGGCGAGGGATCGAACATCGGCGCCGGCACCATCACCGCGAACTACGACGGGCAGCACAAGCACCGCACGACGGTCGGCTCGCACGTGCGCACCGGCAGCCACAACGTGTTCGTCGCCCCGGTGACGATCGGCGACGGCGCTTACACTGGTGCAGGCACGGTCGTCCGCAAGGACGTCGAGCCGGGAGCGCTGGCGATCACGGTCGCCCCGCAGCGCAACATGACGGGCTGGGTCGCGACGAATCGCCCCGGGACGAGTGCAGCCGACGCGGCAGCGGCGGCTGACGAGCAAGCACCGAACGCCTAGGAGGCACCCGAGTGGGATCGATCGTCGCGAAGAACCGCAAGCACCTCGTGCTGGCGACGGGCAGGTCGCACCCTGAGCTGGCGAGGTCGGTGGCCGCCGAGATGGGCGCCGACCTGATGGACGTGGACAGCCGCACCTTCGCGAACGGCGAGATCTACGCGCGCTACGAGGGCTCCGTGCGCGGCTCCGACGCGTTCATCATGCAGTCGTACGGCGCGCATGTGAACGAGTGGATCATGGAGCAGCTCATCATGGTGGATGCGCTCAAGCGCGCGTCCGCGAAGCGCATCACCGTCGTCATGCCGTACTACCCGTACTCCCGGCAGGACAAGAAGGGCCGCGGGCGCGAGCCGATCTCGGCGCGGCTGATCGCCGACCTCTTCAAGACCGCCGGCGCCGACCGCATCATGTCGATCGACATCCACGCGTCGCAGATCCAGGGCTTCTTCGACGGGCCCTTCGACCACCTGTTCGCGATGCCCGTGCTGCTCGAGCACTTCCGCGCCACCCTCGATCCCGACACCGTCACGGTCGTCTCGCCCGACATGGGCCGCGTGCGCGTCGCCGACGTCTGGAGCGACAAGCTCGGCGCGCCGCTCGCGATCATCCACAAGCGCCGCGACCCGCTGGTGCCGAACCAGGTCTCGGTGCACGAGATCGTCGGCGCCGTCGAAGGGCGCGTCTGCCTGCTCGTCGACGACATGATCGACACCGGGCGCACGATCGTGAAGGCGGCCGAGGCCCTGAAGAAGGCGGGCGCCACGAGCGTGGTCGTCGCCGCCACCCACGCGATCTTCTCGACGCCGGCGCCGCAGATCCTCAACTCCGACTTCATCGACAAGGTCGTCGTCACCGACACCCTGCCGCTCACCGACGGGCAGCGCTTCGAGAAGCTGCACGTGCTGTCGATCGCGCCGCTGCTCGCGCGCGCGATCACCGAGGTGTTCGAGGACGGCTCCGTCACGAGCCTGTTCGACGGCGCGGCCTGACCGTCTCCGTCACCGCTGCATGACCTGGCATCGGGCGGACCCGACGAGGCCGACCGACGGCGGGTCCGGGGGCCGCGGCTCGCGCAGCGCAACCGGAGGGCCGGTCACCCCGAGCCCCATGAGCGTCGTGCGAGCCCTCGTGCAGGGCGCGCGTGCCGTCACCGCGTCGGCCGGCTACGCCGCCGCCATCGTCCTGCTCGGCGGCACGCTGCTCTGGATCGTGGTCGAAGAGGTGGTCGGCAGCAATGACTTCGACCTGCTGGCGCGCGGCTCGGTGGTGAGCCTGGGCATCCTCGTACTGGTGTGCGCGCTGGGCGAGCCGCTCCGGATCGCCGCCGACCGCGCGCTGCTCCTCCGGGATGCGCTGCGCGCGGCGGAGGGCACGACGCCCCCCGACAGCGAGCGCAGACCGCTGGAGACCGGTCCGCACCCGGCGCTCATGCCCGCCGGCATCGCCGGCATCATCGTCGGCGGCATCTGCCTCCCGATCGGGGTGCTGCTCGCTGCTGACGATCGCGAGGCGCTGCTCGCCCGGATCCTGGTGCCGGTGGTGGCCGCCGTGCTGCTCGCCGGCGGCATCGTGATCGTCCGGTGGAGTCGTGGCCGCGGCCGCGGCAGGCAGCGATGGGAGGAGCGGCTCAGCGTCGCGAGCGCGCGCTGGGCGCCTCCCGTGCGGCCCGTGCCGCGCGCCCACGAGCAGCGGCGGTTCCGCGTCCTCGAGATCTCGGCCATCGTGTGCCAGATCGGCGTCTACGTCTTCCTGGGCGGGGTGCTCATGCGGCAACCCGGCCGGTTCGCCGACCGCCGCACCTGGGACGAGCCTGGCGAGCAGGCCATCGACGGCTTGATCGCCAGCGGCGCGCTCGTGATCGCCATCCCGGTCGCGATCGCGTTCGCCGCGCACGGCGCTCTGCTGCTGTGGGCTGCCATCCGCGACGGTCGCACCGTGCGCGCGCTCGAGCGCGGCCAGCGCGTGCGGCTCGAGCATGTCGATGCCGTGCTGCTCGACGCAGGTCCGCTCGAGCGCGCCTCGGTGATCACGGGGGTCATCGGCTGGGTGGTCGCCTCCTACGGCTGGTCGCCGCTGTTCATGGCGGGGATCGCGTCGAGCGCGGCGGTCGAGCATCTCCTGCCGCTCCGGGCGCTCTCGCTGCCGGGGCTCGCCCTCGTCGCCGCCGCCTGGCTGATGGGCGGCGTCGGAGCCGCGCGGTCGCGCGCCCGCCGCGCGCGCGTGCAGGCCGTGCTGCTGCGCGACCCGCTTCCTGCGGAGGACGGGCACGGGCCGACGGACCGGAGCGCCGTCGCGGTGCGCGACACCGTGCTGCTGGCTGACCGCCCCCGCGAGTGAAGTCCGCGCGCCCCGAGTAGCCGACCGGTAGAGTCGATCGATCGGAGGTGCACATGGCGATTCCCACTTGGCTCATTCCCGCGCTGAGGTTCATCGGCGCCAACGCGCCGAAGTACGGACCCGTCGTCTGGGCCTGGCTGAGCAAGAACCCGGACGTCGCGGCCAAGATCCAGCAGGAGGTGCAGCGGCTCGTCCGCGCCACCGGCCCGAGCTCCGACGCGATGCGGCAGAGCCTCAAGGCGATGCGCGAGCAGGTCGAGTACCTGCGCCGCAGCGCGGACGACCACGCGGAGCGCGTGCGCGCCGACAAGTGGGCGGTCTCGCTGACCGGACTCGAGCACGCGCTCGAGCTGCTGGGCCCGGGCAGCCCCAAGGCGGACCTCAAGCGGCTCCGCGACCGGGTCGACGCGCTCAGGAGCGAGATCCTCGACGCCTTCCTCGCCGAGCAGATCGAGGACGCGGGAGGGCCTGCCCCGATCGAGGGCGGCGGAGCACCCGACGAGCGCTGATGACGCGATGACGACGAGCGTCGCGCTCGACTGTGCATACTTCGACGCCTGGCGCTGCCGCTCGTGCACCCTGCTCGCCACGCCCTACGACATCCAGCTCGCCGACCAGCAGGCCGGGATCGAGGCGCTGCTGCCGCCGATGGCGTGGGATGCGCCGCACCCGAGCGCCGTCGGCGGATTCCGCAACAAGGCCAAGATGGCCGTCGCGGGCATTGTCGACGCGCCGACGCTCGGCATCCTCGCCGCCGACGGCACCGGCATCGACCTGCAGGCGTGCCCGCTGCACGAGCAGCCGCTCGTCGACGCCATGCCCGTGCTCGAGGAGCTCGTGCGGGCGGCGCGCCTCACGCCGTACGACGTGCCGAGCCGGCGCGGCGAGCTGAAGCACCTCATCCTCACCGCGTCGCCCGACCGGGAGCTCGCGCTGCGCATCGTGCTGCGCTCGAGCGAGGCGCTCCCGCGCATCCGCAAGCACCTCGGGCTGCTCGACGCCCTGCCGCTCGTGAGCGTCTCGGCCAACCTGCAGCCCGAGCACAAGGCGGTGCTCGAGGGCGACGAGGAGCTGCTGCTCGCCGGCGCGGGGGTGCTGCGGATGCGCGTCAACGGCATCGCGCTGCGGCTGCGGCCGCGCAGCTTCTTCCAGACGAACACCGCTGTGGCGGCCGCGCTCTACCGGCAGGCGACCGCGTGGATCGACGAGACCGACCCGGCGAGCGTGCTCGACCTCTACTGCGGCGTCGGCGGCTTCGCGCTGCACGCCGCCCGGCCCGGCCGGTGCGTCGCCGGCGTCGAGGTGACGGCGGAGGCGATCGACGCCGCTCGCGAGACGGCCGCCGAGCTGGGTGCGGATGCCTCGTTCACGGTCGGCGACGCGACCGGCGTCGATCTCGAGGGCGCTGGAGCGCCGGAGCTCGTGGTCGTCAACCCGCCGCGGCGCGGCATCGGCGAGCTCGCCGCGCGGCTCGAGCGCAGCGCCGTGCGCCGGGTCGTCTACTCGAGCTGCAACCCCGCGAGCCTCGCTCGCGACCTCGCCGCGATGCCGAGCCTGCAACCCGTTCGCGGCCGGGTCTTCGACATGTTCCCGCACACCGCGCACGCTGAGGTGCTGGTCGAGCTCGAGCGCCGCTGAGGCACCGGCCGTTCACTCGGCCCGCCTAGGGTCGAGGGCATGACTCGGCTGGAGCGGCGCATCGGTGTGCCGGGCGCGATCGCGATCGGCCTCGGCGCGATGATCGGCGCCGGCCTCTTCTTCGTCTGGGCGCCCGCCGCGGCGATCGCCGGCCCGTGGCTGCCTGCGGCCGTCGCGATCGCGGGGGCCATCGCCGTGCTCAACGCGCTCTCGACCGCGCAGCTCGCGATGGAGCATCCGGTCTCCGGCGGCGCCTACGCGTACGGCCGCGCGGAGGCGGGGGAGCGGGTCGGGTTCACGGCAGGCTGGATGTTCCTCACCGGCAAGACCGCCTCGGCCGCGGCGATCGCGGTGATCGCGGGGCAGCACCTCTGGCCCGAGCACGCGGCGTGGGTAGGGGCGGCGGCGATCGCCGTGCTCGCCGCGCTCAACATGCTCGGCGTGCGCGTCACCGCGTGGGTCTCGAGCGGCATCGTCGCCGTCGTGCTCGTCGTCGTGCTCGTCGCCCTCGGCTGGGCGGCGACGGGCGGCGACACGACGCTCACACCGTCGACCGCCGCGGCGCCCGCCGCCCGCGCCGTGCCCGTGCTCACCGCTGCCGGCATGCTGTTCTTCGCGTTCGCCGGCTATGCGCGCATGGCGACCCTCGGCGAGGAGGTGCGCGAGCCGCGCCGCACGCTGCCGATCGCGATCGTGCTGGGGCTCGGCGTCGTGCTCGCGCTGTACGCGGCCGTGGGCTGGGCGACGTCGGCCCGCCTGGGTCGGGACCTGCCGTCGTCGGCGACGCCGCTCGCCGACCTGGTCGGGGATCCGGCGCTGCACGCGGTCGTGCTCGGCGCCGGGGCCCTCGCGTGCCTCGGCTCGCTCATGGGCATCCTCGCGGGGCTCAGCCGCACGGGCCTCGCGATGGCGCGCGAACGCGATCTACCCGGCCCGCTCTCGACCATCGCCGCCCGCACGCGCACCCCGGTCGTCGCGGAGGCGGCCACGGCGGTCGCGGCGATCGCCGCGGCCCTCCTCCTGCCCGCAGGCAGCCTCGTCGCGTTCTCGTCGACGTGCGTGCTCACGTACTACGCGGTCGCGCACGTCTCGGCGATCCGGATGCGCCGCCACGGCCGCGTGCGCATGTGGCTGCCCGCCTGGCTCCCGTGGGTGGGCGCGGCGGCCTGCCTCCTGGTGGTGCTGACGCTGCCGTGGCAGGGCGTGCTCGCGGCGGCCGCCTGGCTCGCGCTCGGGCTCGCCGCCCGGTCGAAGCTGCGCCGCTGACGGCCGGCACCCACTCCTCGCGGGCACCGGCCGTCGGCGGTGCGGGTCGCCGTCAGCGGCGCGCGGGCTCGAGCTCGCGCAGGTCGTCGGGCGCGGCGCTCGGGAGCGCGTCGTGCTCGTCGGCGAGCATCGTGCGCTCGTCGAAGGGCCGGTCCCCGGCGAGCACCGCTCGCACCTGTTCCATGTCGATCTGCTTCGTCCAGGTGCCGATGAGCAGCGTCGCGACGGCGTTGCCGGTGAAGTTCGTGAGAGCGCGCGCCTCGGACATGAACCGGTCGATGCCGACGATGACGCCGACGCCGTCGACGAGGTCGGGGCGGTACGTCTGCAGGCCGCCCGCGAGGGTCGCGAGGCCCGCGCCCGTGACACCGGCGGCGCCCTTCGAGGCGATGATCATGAAGACGAGCAGGCCGATCTGCTCGGGGATCGACATCGGCATGCCCATCGCCGTGGAGATGAACAGTGACGCCATGGTCAGGTAGATCGCCGTGCCGTCCAGGTTGAACGAGTAGCCGGTCGGGACCGTGATGCCGACGACGGGCTTCGAGACGCCCGCATGCTCCATCTTCGCGATCAGGCGCGGCAGCGCCGACTCCGACGACGAGGTGCCCACGATGAGCAGGTACTCGCGGCCGAGGTACCGCATCAGGCGGAAGATGTTCACGCCGGTGACCGCCCGCAGCAGCGTGCCGAGCACGACGACGATGAAGAGCACGCACGTGGCGTAGAAGCCGACCATGAGCGTCGCGAGCGCCACGACGGCGCCCCACCCGGTCGAGCCGACGACACCCGCGATCGCGCCGAACGCCCCGATCGGCGCGACCCACAGGATCATCGTCAGCACCCGGAAGACGAGCGCCTGCAGGTGCTTCACGACGGTGAGGATCGGCGCACCGCGCTCACCCATCGCCTGCACCGCGAACCCGATGAGGAGCGCGACGAAGAGCGTCTGGAGCACCGACTCGCCCGTGAGCGGGGAGAAGAGCGTCGTGGGGATGATGCCGAGGAGGAAGTCGGTGGTGGTCTCCGCCTCAGCCTCGGTCTCGTAGGTGGCCCCCGCGATGTTCAGGCCCTCGCCGGGGTGCACGAAGTTGCCCACCACGAGGCCGATCGCGAGCGCGAACGTCGACATCGCCAGGAAGTAGATGAGCGCGAGCCCGCCGACCTTGCCGACCGTCGCGGCCTTCGCGATCGAGCCGATGCCGACGACGATCGTGCAGAAGATGACCGGCGCGATCATCATCTTGATGAGGGCGACGAAGCCCTTGCCGATCGGCGCGAGCGCCGTGCCGGTCTCGGGGGAGACGAGGCCCACGATCACGCCGAGCATCACGGCGACGATCACCGAGATGTAGAGCCAATGGGTCTTGTCGAGCCTGCGGAGCCGTGCTCCGAGGGTGCGGTCGTCCGCGGTGCCGGGCTTCGTCGCCATGCTGTGCTCCTCGCATCGGGCATCGCACCTGCGCGACGCCTCCGAGCAGTCAGACTGGGTCCCGTTCGGGCGGGGCGGCCCGTTGCGTGCATAGTGTTCACAGCGCGAACGGGGGAGGCAGGGGATGCGAGGGTGGTGGCGCTCGGCGAGCATCGCGACGCGCGTGTTCACCCAGATGGCCGGCATCCTTGTGCTCGCCGCGGTCGTCGCCTTCGGGCTGCTCGCCGTCGACGCGCAGCGCGAGCGCGAGCGCGAGGCGGCGGTCGCGAGCCAGGAGCTCGCGCTCGCGATGGCCGCGACGCCGACGGTGCGGCAGGCTGCCGCCGCCGCGTTCGCGGCGTACCCGGCCGACCGCGAGGCGGCGGTCGGTGGCGCGACGGATGCCATGCAGGGCTACGTCGAGGACGTCCGGGCGGCGACGCGGCTGGACTTCGTCACCGTCATGCACCCCGACGGCACGCGGTACACGCACCCCGACCCGGCGCAGATCGGCCGCGAGTTCCTGGGCACGACTGCTCCGGCGCTCGAGGGCGCGACGTTCACCGAGGTGTTCGAGGGCACGCTCGGGCCGTCGGTCCGAGCGGTCACGCCCGTGCTCGAGGGCGACCGGGTGATCGGGCTGGTCGCAGCGGGCGTGACGATCGAGCGGGTCGGCTCGCTCGTCGTCGCCCGGCTGCTCGCGGTCGCCGGCATGCTGGCGGCGACGCTCGCGGTGGCCGCGCTCGCCGCGTGGCTGCTCGCCCGACGGCTCGACCGCGCGACCGGCGGGCACGGTCCCGAGGAGCTCGCGCGGCTCTTCGCCGCGCACGAGGCCGCGCTGCACTCGGTCGACGACGGCCTCGTGCTCATCGAGGAGGGCGCCGTCGTGCTCGTCAACGACCGCGCTCGCGCGCTGCTCGGCCTCGGTGAGCGCGTGCCGCCGATCCCCACTGACGCGCAGCTGCCCCACGACGTGCGCGCGCTGCTCGAGGGTGAGGGCGGGCAGGTGCGCGTGGGCGGCCGCTGGCTCGTCGTGGCGCGCCACCCGACCGCGAGGCCGGGCACGACGACCCTGACGATCCGGGACCGCACGGAGCTGCAGCGCATGACGGGCGAGCTCGACGCGGTGCGCACCCTCGCGAGCGCCCTGCGCGCGCAGACCCACGAGTTCGGCAATCGCATGCACACCGTGGCGACCCTGATCGAGCTCGACGAGCCGCGTCGCGCGCTCGAGGTCGCGACCGCGGGCCGCGACCTCGGCCAGCGCCTCGCCGACCGCGTGGTCGGCGACGACGAGGAGCCGGTGATCGCGGCGCTCCTGCTCGGCAAGGCCGCGCAGGCGCACGAGCGGGGCGTCGAGATGCACGTCGAGACGCACCTGGCGCCCGGCACGCACGGGATCGACCCGGTCGACTTCGTGAGCGTGCTCGGCAACCTCGTGGACAACGCGATCGACGCCGCCGCGGAGCGCGCCGCGCGGACGCCGGGCGCGGGGCAGGCGTGGGTGGAGGTCTACCTCGACGAGGACGAGGGCTCGATCGTGCTGCAGGTGAGCGACAGCGGCGCGGGGCTCGGGGCGGCGCAGCGCGAGCGCGCGTTCGTGCCCGGCTGGTCGACGAAGCCGGCGGGTCCGCATGGGCGCGGCTTCGGGCTCAGCATCGTCCGCGAGACCGTCGAGCGGCTCGGCGGCACGGTCGAGATCCGCGCCGGCGAGGCGGACGCGGGCGCCGTGGTCACCGTGCTGGTTCCACGGCCGGAGGAGGAGCGGTGATCCGGGTGCTCATCGTCGAGGACGAGCGGGGCACGGCCGCCGCGCACGTCGCCTACGTGCGGCGCTGCCAGGGCTTCGAGGTCGCGGCGGTCGCGCACTCCGCTGCGGCCGCGCTGCAGGCGATGCGCGAGGCGGCCGCGAAGGGCGCGCCGATGCAGCTCGTGCTGCTGGACATGCAGCTGCCGGACGGGCACGGCCTCGACGTGTGCCGCCGCATGCGCGCCGAGGGGCACCTCGTCGACGTGATCGCGGTCACCGCGGAGCGCGGCCTCGAGACGGTGCGCGATGCCATCGCCGTCGGGGTCGTGCAGTACCTCATCAAGCCATTCGCGTTCGTCGCGCTCGCGGAGCGGCTCGAGCGCTACCGGGACTACCGCGAGCGCGTCGACGGCACCGGCCGCATCACGCAGCAGGAGGTCGATCGGGCGATCGCCGCGCTGCGCACGACCAACGCACCGGGTCTCGCGAAGGGGCTGTCCGCCGACACGCTCGACGCGGTCGCGGCGCTCCTCGCAGACGGCGAGGCGCGCTCGGCCGCGGAGGTCGCCGAGGCGCTCGGGCTCTCCCGCGTGACCGCGCGCAGGTACCTGGAGCACCTCGCGGCCGCGGGGGACGTCGAGCGCCATCCGCGCTACGGCGCGCGAGGACGCCCCGAGCTGGAGTACGCGCGGCCCGCATAGGTCGCGGTTACCACCGCCGGTGCGATAGCCCGTTCCGCTCGGAAGACGCCACTGCTGCTTGCCGAAACCATGACGCCCGCCGTTAGCTCAAGTGAATGGCCAATAGTGACCGCAACCTTCATCCCGCCTCGCTGAGAGCCACATTCGCCGGGCAGCGAGAATCGTCTGCTGATGGCAGCGTCAGCGGCTCGGTTTACCTTGGCGACATGAACTGGGGCTCTGTTGCCGACTGGGTCGGCGCGTTCGGCACTTCTGGTGCGCTGTTGCTCGGCGTATTCCTCTACTTTCGCGAGCGCGCGCTGTCGCGGCGACGTGACGTGGACGAGCTGGTCACATGGCAGAACACCTCGCGGGTCGTGCTCCCAAGCGGCGCAAGCCGCGACGTGCTCCACGTACATGTGAAGAATCAGGGGCCTCGACCTGTGCGAGCTCCGATGTTCTTCTGCGTCGACCGTCGGGGCGGCTACGCCTCCCAATGGCTGAGCGAAACAGGTCAACCGATGATGGTGCCGCCGGGCCGCGAGTTGAGAGTTCGGGTGTCCTGCCAGCCCGCGAACGCCATCGCCAACTACGTCCTGCTGCGGTCAGCCGAAGGGCGCCGTTGGATTCGACCCGTCGACGAACACAGGTATTTGCTTCGTGCGTTCGGCGACCTGCTTGTGTGCGCGCTTTTCCTCTGGGGTCGGGCCGACGGAGACTTCAGAAGTTGGCGAAGCCGTCGGAAGAGCGTGCGCTTAGCCAGCCAGTGACGGGACTGCTGACGTGCGAGGGCCGCTCCCGTCGGGAGCGGCCCTCTGCGTGCCTGGGGTTAGTGCGTGTCGACGGCCTCGATCTCGCTGCGGTCGCCCGACCACTGCGTGTGGAACGTGCCCTCGCGGTCGACGCGCCGGTACGTGTGCGCGCCGAAGAAGTCGCGCTGGCCCTGCACGAGCGCGGCGGGCAGCCGGTCGGCCCGCAGGCCGTCGTAGTAGGCGAGGCTCGACGAGAACGCGGGGGAGGGGATGCCCGCCTGCGCGGCCGCGACGACCACTCGGCGCCACGCCTC
Source organism: Agrococcus sp. DT81.2 (assembly GCF_049844935.1). Taxonomy (NCBI): domain Bacteria; kingdom Bacillati; phylum Actinomycetota; class Actinomycetes; order Micrococcales; family Microbacteriaceae; genus Agrococcus; species Agrococcus sp. DT81.2. The sequence goes on from NZ_JBNCLZ010000003.1 coordinate 367,197, forward strand.
CTGCGTCGTCGCCATGGCCTCGCGGAAGTACGGTGCGACGATGAGCGCGGGCAGGTCGGGGTCGGCGGCGTAGGCGTCGGTGATGTCGTTGAGGAAGCGGGCGCGGATGATGCAGCCGGCGCGCCAGATGCGCGCGACCTCGCCCTTCTTGATGTCCCAGCCGTGCTCCTCGGCGGCCGCGACGATCTCGTCGAAGCCCTGCGAGTACGCGACGATCTTCGACGCGAACAGCGCCTGGCGGACGTCCTCGATGAACGCATCCGCGTCGTCGACCTGCCACGGCGACGACGGGCCCGGCAGGTCGGTTGCCGCCGCCCGCTGCGCGAGCCTCGACGACAGCGAGCGGGCGAAGACGGCCTCCGCGATGCCGGAGACCGGCACGCCCAGATCGAGCGCCGTCTGCACGGTCCACGCGCCCGTGCCCTTCGCGCCCGCGGCGTCGAGGATGACGTCGACGAGCGGCTGGCCCGTCGCGGCGTCGACCTGCCGCAGCACCTCCGCGGTGATCTCGATGAGGTACGACTCGAGCTCGCCGCGGTTCCACTCGTCGAAGACGTCGGCGATCTCCGCGGGCGACTTGCCGGTGCCGCGGCGGATGAGGTCGTAGGCCTCGGCGATGAGCTGCATGTCGGCGTACTCGATGCCGTTGTGCACCATCTTCACGAAGTGGCCGGCGCCATCGGTGCCGACGTGGGTGACGCACGGCTCGCCCTCGGCGACCGCCGCGATGCCGGTGAGGATGGGCCCGAGCGTCGCGTACGACTCCGCGGTGCCGCCGGGCATGAGCGAGGGGCCGTTGAGGGCGCCCTCCTCGCCGCCGGAGATGCCGCAGCCGACGAAGTGGATGCCGGTCTCGCGCACGGCCGCCTCACGCCGGATGGTGTCGGTGAAGAGCGCGTTGCCGCCGTCGACGATGATGTCGCCCGGCTCGAACACCGAGACGAGCTCGTCGATGACCGCGTCGGTCGGCCGGCCGGCCTTCACCATGATGATCGCGGTGCGCGGCTTCTGCAGCGAGTCGGCGAGCTCCTGCATCGTCGCGGCCTTCACGAAGCCCGCTTCCGGGTGCGCGGCGATCAGGTCATCCGTCTTCTGCGTCGTGCGGTTGTACACCGCGACGGTGTTGCCCTCGCGGCTGGCGAGGTTGCGTGCGAGGTTCGAACCCATCACGGCGAGGCCGACGACGGCGATGTTGGCTGTGGTCACAGAGGTCCTCCTGGACGGGTCGGGGTGATGCCAAGGCTACCGAGCGACGGATGCGTCGCGGCAGCGGTGCGGTGTGCGCTCAGAGCCGGGTGCCCCAGATGCCCTCGCACCACACGTTCTCGTTGAACGTGCCCTGGAACTCGCTCTCGCCGGTGATCTTCCGGACGGCCGCGTGGATCGCTTCCCGGCTCGGCATGTGGGCGTGCACGACGGTCTTCACCATCGGCATGTCGACGAGGTGGTTCGGCTGGCAGAGCGAGAGGAGCACGGTCGGCACCTCGGTGACGTACCAGGGGATCTCGGCCGCCATCGGCGACGACCAGCGCACCCGCACCGATGCCTCCTGCGCGAAGCCGGCGACGTTCGCGACGATGATCGCAGCGTCGTAGCGCTCGGCGTAGCCGCTGTTCGCCTCATCCGCCATCACCGTGTGGAAGGCGACGCCCTCCTCGCCGTCGGCCGCGCGCTGCGCGGCGTCGCGGAAGACGTGCACCTCGAAGCCTGCCTCCTCGAGCTCCTCGCGAGCGAGGTCGACGAAGCCGTGTGCGACGCCCGTGAAGTCCGCGCCCCCGGAGACGCCGTAGAGGCGGATGCGCGGGTGCGTCTCTGGGCGCAGCGGCAGGTTGCCCTCGGTGTCCTTCACGAGTGTGACGACCTTGTCGGCGATGTCGGCGGCGATGCGGTGGTGCGCGTCGCTGCCGATGACCTCGAGCGCGGCGGGCGGCGGCACGAGCTCCTCGCGGGGCGTGCGGTGCAGCCCGAGCGACGCCTTGAGCCCGAGGATGCGCTGCAGCGCCTCGTGCAGTCGCGAGGCACTGATCGCGCCGGTCCGCACCGCCTCGAGCGCGATCGCGAGGTCCTCCTCGGCCTCGCGGAAGAACAGGATCATGTCGCAGCCGGCGTTGATCGTGGCCGCGATGACCTCGCGCCGCGGCAGCGCCTGCGTCAGGCCGACCATCATCGACGCATCCGTCAGGATCAGGCCGTTGAAGCCCAGCTCGCCGCGCAGCAGGTCCTGCAGCAGCTCCGGCGCGATCGTCGCGGGCAGGATGTCGCGGTCGGCGATGCCAGGGCGCAGGTGGCGCGAGAGCTCGGGGGCACCGATGTGGCCGACCATGATCGACTGCACGCCGTGGTCGATCATCTCGCGGTAGACGCGGCCGTCGCTCGCCCACCAGTCGTCCCAACCGAGGGTGTTGTAGCTCGTCACGACGTGCTGATCGCGCTCGTCGATGCCGTCGCCGGGGAAGTGCTTCATCGCCGAGGCGGAGCCGTGCTCGCTCAGTCCGTCGAAGTAGGCCTTGGCGCGCTCGATCACGACGTCGGCGGTGTTGCCGAACGACCGCGTGCTCACGACGGTGTTGCGCCAGTTGCGGTGGATGTCGACGATCGGCGCGAACGCCCAGTTGCACCCGAGCGCCGCCGTCTCACGGCCGGCGACGCTGCCGAGGTCCCGGGCGATGGATGCGTCGGGGTGGCTGCCCGCAGCGAGGTGCGTGGCGACGAGCGTGCCGTCGTCGATCGAGCCGAAGCCGCCCATCTCGGGGTTGGAGGCGACGAGCAGCGGCACCTTCGCGACCGACTGCGCGTAGCGGATGTGCTCCTGCACGGTCGTCGAGTCGGAGCCCATGTAGCGGATGCCCCCGACGCCGTAGGTGCCGACGACGCGGTCGAGGTAGTCCTCGTCGAAGCGCGTGTTGAGGTTGATGAAGAGCTGGCCGACGCGCTCCTCGTCGCTCATCGACGCGATCGTCTCCTCGACCCAGGCGACGCCCTCGGCGTCGAGGTGGAAGGGTGCTGCCGTGAGATCGGCCATCGTGGCTCCTTGCCCGGTTCGTCGTCGAGCCCCCATCGTCCCACCTCGCCGCGGGTTCATCAACCGGTTGCCATCGTAGGCTTGACAGGTCGTCAAGCGATCCGTGGTGCGATCGCTGACGTACTCAAAAGTGAGTGGCACGGATAGTTGGCAACCGCTTGCACAAATGGTCGGACGCGACCTACAGTGGTCGCAGTCGCCCTCGGGCGGCGCTCCACGACGATGCGGACACTCTCGGAGGCGAGACAATGACGACGAGCCGGCCATGGACCCTCTCGGGCTTCGGCGACGAGATCGATCCGGACCCTCGCGTCCAGATCGCGGTGCTCAAGGCGCTCGGCGCCGAGCACATCGAGGTCCGCAGCGCCTGGGGCGTCAACGTCGTCGACCTCGACGACGCGCAGCTCGACGAGCTCGCTGCGATCCTGCAGGGCGCGAGCATGGGCGTCAGCGCGGTCGCGTCACCGATCGGCAAGGTCGACATCGCGCTCGACCCGCAGCTCGAGGTCGAGCGCCTGCGCCGCATCATCCGCGTCGCGCGCGCCCTCGGCACCGACCGCATCCGCGTCTTCTCCTTCTTCCGCGCCGAGGGCGTCAGCGTCGACAGCACGCGCGACGCGGTCATCGGTGCGATGTCGCTGCTCGCGGCAGAGGCCGAGTCGGCCGGCGTCGTGCTGCTGCACGAGAACGAGAAGGACATCTACGGCGACACCCCCGACCGCGTCCTCGACCTCGTCGAGTCCGTCGGCTCGCCCGCGCTGCGGCTCGCGTGGGACAGCGCGAACTTCGTGCAGGTCGGCATCGAGCACCCCCACGACGAGGGCTGGGCGAAGCTCGCCCCCTACGTCGAGTACCTGCAGGTGAAGGATGCGCTCGCCGAGACGGGTGAGGTCGTGCCGGCCGGGCGCGGCCAGGGCCAGGTCGCCGACACCGTGCGAGCCCTCCGCGACGCCGGCTACGCGGGCGTCGTCTCGCTCGAGCCGCACCTCGCGGAGGGGCACGCGCTCGGCGGCTTCTCGGGTCCGGCCGCGTTCGGCGAGGCAGCGCGAGCGCTCGCCGCGATCCTGCGCGAGCTGGAGATCGAGACGCGATGACCGGTGTGGTGCGAGCGGCGGTCGTCGGCTGCGGCGACATCTCGATCGTGCACCTCGAGGCCATCGCCGCCCGCGAGGGCTCGGAGCTCGTCGGGGTCGCCGACGTCGACGCGCGACGCCGCGACGAGACGGCCGGCCGCTGGCACGTGCCCGGGTTCGAGACCGTCGAGCAGCTCATCGCCTCCACGCGCCCCGACGTCGTGCACGTGTGCACGCCGCACGACCAGCACGCGCCGGTCGCGATCGCGGCGCTCGGGGCGGGGGTGAGCGTGCTCATCGAGAAGCCGCTCGCCGACTCGCCCGCCGCGGGCCGGGAGATCGCCGTGGCCGCGCGGGCCAGCAGCGGTCGGCTCGGCGTCTGCTTCCAGAACCGCTACAACGCGTCAGTGCAGGCCGCGAGGGCGCTGCTCGACTCCGGCGAGCTAGGCGCGGTCCGCGGCGCCGCGGCCACCGTGCTGTGGCACCGGCTGCCCGAGTACTACGAGAGCCGCCCGTGGCGCGGCACCTGGGCCGGCGGCGGCGGCGGTCTGCTCATGAACCAGGGCATCCACACGCTCGACCTGCTCCAGTGGCTGCTCGGGCCGGTCGTCGAGGCCGCCGGCAGCGCCTCGACGCGGGCGCTGGGCGACGTCATCGACGTCGAGGACACCGCCGAGCTGGTGCTGCGGCACTCGAGCGGCGCGCGGAGCGTGCTCTTCGCGACCCTCGCCCACGCCGCCAACTCGCCGGTCACGATCGAGATCGTCACCGAGACCGCGACGCTGACGATCCGCGGCGACCTCACCGTCGCGCACGCCGACGGCCGGGTCGAGACGGTGCGCGAGCGCGAGGCAGCGGGCGGCGGGCGCACGTACTGGGGCGTCTCGCACGAGCTGCTCGTCGACGACTTCCACGCCCGCCTCGGCGACGACGAGCCGTTCTGGATCGGGGCCGACGCCGGCCTGGACGCCCTCACCACCATCACTGCGGTGTATGACCGGTCGTTCCCCGACCGGCCGCAGGCATCCGCGCGAAAGGACGCAGCATGAGCGACAAGGTCAGGATCGGCATCATCGGGTTCGGCGCCCAGGGGTCGATGTACGCGAAGTTCATCGCCGACGGCATGGTTCCCAGCATGGAGATCGGCGCGATCGCCGATCACGACGAGGCGCGACGCGCGAAGGCCGCCGAGCTCTATCCCGGGGTCGCGCTGCACGAGAGCCTCGACACCGTGCTCACGAGCGGCGACGTCGACGCGATCGTCACGACCGTGCCGCACTTCCTGCACCCCGAGATGGGCATCGCCGCGCTCGAGGCGGGCATCCACGCGCTGGTCGAGAAGCCCGCGGGCGTCTACACGAAGCAGGTCGCGGAGCTCAACGCGCTCGCCGCGTCGAAGCCCGAGCTGACGTTCGGCATCATGTTCAACCAGCGCAACAACCCGCTCTACAAGCGGCTGAAGGAGATCGTCGACGGCGGCGAGATCGGCGACATCCGCCGCACCAACTGGATCATCACCACCTGGTGGCGGCCGCAGGGCTACTACGACCAGAGCGACTGGCGCGCCACCTGGGGCGGCGAGGGCGGCGGCGTGCTCGTCAACCAGGCACCGCACCAGCTCGACCTCTGGCAGTGGATCTGCGGCGTGCCGAAGTCGGTCTACGCGAAGGTGGCCTACGGCTTCCGCCGCGACATCGCCGTGGAGGACGAGGTGACCGCGGTCGTCGACTACGGCAACGGCGCGACCGGCGTGTTCGTCACGGCGACGCACGACATCACCGGCACCGACCGCTTCGAGATCCTCGGCGACAAGGGCAAGATCGTCGTCGAGAACTCGAAGACGGCCACCGTCACCCGGCTCAAGCGGCCCGAGCGCGAGCTGAGCGCCGAGATGAGCATGGACGACGTCATGCGCATGTTCATGGGCGACTTCGACGCGACCGAGCTGTACACGACCGAGGTCATCGAGTTCGACTCGCCATGGGGCCAGCAGCACGCCGGCGTGCTCGAGGACTTCGCCCAGAGCGTGCTCACGGGCGGCGACCTGCTCGCGCCCGGTGCCGAGGGCATCAACGGGGTCCGGCTCGCCAACGCCATCCACCTCTCCAGCTGGACGGGCAGGGAGGTGCCGCTCGACTTCGACGAGGACGAGTACCTCGCCGAGCTCAACGCCCGCATCGCCGAGGAGGGCAAGTTCCCGGTCCGATCCTGAGACCGAGCCGCGGCAGGCACGTCACGTCCTTTCGAGGGCCGGCTGCCCGCCTGCCGCGGCTGAGCCCGCGCATCCACCCATGATGCGCGGACGACGGCGGCGCGAGCCGCGGGCAGTCGAACCGCACCCAGCACTCCAGCACCACCCAGCACGACCAGCACCACCCAGCACCACCCAGCACTCGACGACGAGTCACCACAGGAGCAGACAATGAAGTTTCGTTCACCCATCACGGCCGTGGCGGTCCTCACCGCCGCTGGCCTGGCGCTCAGCGGCTGCGCCGCTGGCGGCCCCGCACCCGCGCCCGGCGCGACCGGCGGCGACCCGGGCGCGGCGGCGCCCACGCAGACCCTGACGATCGGTGCCGTCGCCGACGTCACCGACTGGGACCCGGCCCAGGCGCACGTCGGCCACCTGCTGCAGCCCTACCAGGTCGCCTACGACTCGCTGCTGCTGCGCGAGCCCGACGGCACGCTCTCGCCGATGCTCGCCACCGAGTGGACGTACGACGACACGAACACGCAGCTCACGCTCGAGCTGCGCACCGACGTCACCTTCAGCGACGGCGAGGCGTTCGATGCGGAGGCCGTGGTCGCGAACTTCGAGCACTTCAAGGCGGAGAACGGGCGGCAGGCGGCGCAGCTCGCGAGCCTCGAGACCGCGACGGCGGTCGACGCCGACACGGTCGAGATCACCCTCTCGGAGCCCGACCCTGCCTTCACCTACTTCCTGAGCCAGGCCGCCGGCCTGATGGGCAGCCCGGCCGCGCTCGACGGCGAGGAGATCGGCGCCGCGCCGGTCGGCACCGGGCCGTACGTGATGGACACCGCCTCGACGGTCGCGGGCTCGCAGTACGTCTTCACCGCGCGCGAGGACTACTGGAACCCGGAGCTCCAGAAGTTCGCGGGCATCACGTTCAAGTTCCTGGTCGACAACGCCGCACGTGCGAACGCCCTGGTCTCCGGCCAGATCAACGCCGCGCTGATCGACGCGCGCTCCACCGCACAGGTCGACGGCGCAGGGCTCACGCAGGTCGCCTACCCGACCGACTGGGCCGGCCTGCTGCTGCTCGACCGTGACGGCGCCGTCGTGCCCGAGCTCGCCGACGTGCGCGTGCGCCAGGCGATCAACCACGCGCTCGACCGCGAGGCCCTCCTCCAGGCGCTGCAGCTCGGCTACGGCACGCCCACGGCCCAGCCGTTCGGCCCCGAGTCCGGTGCCTTCGACGCAGCGCTCGAGGACGCCTACCCGTACGATCCCGAGCGTGCGCGCGAGCTGCTCGCCGAGGCCGGCTACGCCGACGGCTTCACGATGACGGCGCCGAGCGTCGGCGCCTTCGAGACCTTCTTCGCCACGATCGGCCAGCAGCTCTCGGAGGTCGGCATCACCCTGCAGGCCGTGCCGGTGCCCGACCAGGATCTCGTGACGGAGATCGCGGGCGGCAGCTTCCCGTCGGCCTTCTTCTTCCTCTTCCAGGGCGAGGCGTGGGTCGCGATCAACCAGATCGTGTCGACGGACGCGCTCTACAACTCCTTCGACAGCACGACGCCCGAGCTCCAGCCGCTGATCGACGCCGTGCAGGCCGCCTCGACCGAGGAGGAGCTCGACGCGGCCGCCGTCGAGGTCAACCGCTACGTGGTCGACCAGGCGTGGTTCGCCCCGCTGTACCGCCCCGACCAGCTGTTCTACACGGATGCGTCGGTCACGGTCGAGCCGCAGGTCCAGATGGCCGTCCCGTCCATCTACAACTTCACCCCGGCCCAGTAGGCCGCCGCGGAGGGCGGGGCGACCCGCCCTCCGCACCCACACTTCCAGCATCGACAAGGGAGTCGACATGCTCGCCTTCGCCCTCCGACGACTCGGATCCGGCATCCTCCTGCTCGTCGTCATCAGCGCGCTCACCTACGCGCTCATGTTCGCCTCCGGCACCAACATCGCGCGGAACATCCTGGGAGAGATGGCCACCGAGGAGCAGGTGCTGCTCAAGCAGCAGGAGCTCGGCCTCGACCAGCCGCTCTGGCAGCGCTACCTCGCCTGGGCGGGCGGCGCCCTCAGCGGCAGCCTCGGCCGCTCGTGGTTCGGCGCCGAGACCGTCACGCAGGCCGTCGCCACGCGACTGCCCGTCACCCTCACCGTGATGGTCGTCGCGATCATCCTCACCGCGCTCTTCGCGCTCATCATCGGTGTCACTGCCGCAGTCAAGCGCGGCTGGCTCGACAAGGCGCTGCAGGTCACCGCCGTCATCGGCGATGCCATCCCGGGCTTCGTGCTCGCGATCCTGCTCGTGCTCGTCTTCGCCATCCAGCTCAAGTGGGTGCCCGCGGTGAGCACGATCACGCCGAATGCGCCGCCATCTGCGTGGGTGCTCTCGCTGCTCCTGCCCGTCACGGCGATCGTCATCAACGCCGTCACCTCGAGCGCCCAGCAGATCCGCAGCGCGGTCATCAAGCAGTACGAGCGCGACTACGTGCGCACGCTGCGCAGCCGCGGCATCGGCGAGCGGGAGATCCTCCTCAAGCACGTCCTGCGCGGCGCGAGCCCCGCGGGCCTCACGGTGCTCAGCCTGCAGTTCATCGGCATGCTCGGCGGCCTCGTCATCATCGAGAAGATCTTCGCCATCCCCGGGATCGGGAACCTGGCCGTGAGCGCCACCCAGCTCGGCGACGTCCCGGTCGTCATGGGCGTCGTGCTCTACACGGTCCTCATCGTCGTCATCGTCAACCTGCTGGTCGATCTCCTGAACGGCTGGCTCAACCCGAAGGTGCGTGTCGCATGAGCGAGAGCATCGCTGCCGTGGCCCCGCAGGCCCCCGCGGGCCAGAGCGGCGCCGTCGTCCGCCCGCACACCGTCCGCAGGCTGTTGCGCAACCCGCTCGGTCTCTTCTCGATGGTGCTGCTCGCGCTGCTGCTGCTCACCGCCGCGATCGGCCCGCTGATCGCTCCGTACGACCAGAACTTCGCCGACATCCTCGTGCCGCTCGCGCCGCCGTCGCCCGAGCACCTGCTCGGCACCGACTCCGCGGGTCGCGACGTGCTCAGCCGCCTGCTGTTCGGCACCCAGCTGACCGTGCTCTCGGGCCTCCTGTGCGCCGTCGTCGCGATCGCGATCGGCCTGCCGTCCGGCCTGCTCGCCGGCTACTACGGCGGCTGGTTCGACTCCCTCTCGAGCTGGCTCGCGAACATGCTCATGAGCCTGCCGGGCATCATCGTGCTGCTCGCGGTGCGCGCCGCCCTCGGCCCGTCGGTGTGGATCTCGATGGCCATCTTCGGCGTGCTGCTGAGCCCGGGCTACTTCCGGCTCACCCGCAGCGCGGTGCAGTCCGTGCGCAACGAGCTCTACGTCGACGCCGCGCGGGTCGCGGGCCTCTCGGACGCGAGCATCATCGGCCGCCACATCTTCTCCGTCGTGCGCGCACCGATCATCATCCAGACCGCCGTCGTGGTCGGCGTCGCGATCGCCATCCAGGCGGGGCTGCAGTTCCTCGGCCTCGGCGACCCGACCGAGGCGACCTGGGGCTCGATGGTCAACGAGGGCTTCCGCAACATCTACGCCGCGCCGGGCCTCATCTGGCCGCCGGTCATCCTCATCGGCCTCACGATCGGCGCGCTCGTGCTGCTCGCCAACGCGCTCCGCGACGCCCTTGAGGACCAGCAGAAGGTGCAGCGCAAGCGCCGGGTCGCCGACATCGCCACTGGCGCGATCACGGCGATGACGCCCATCCAGCGGGCGGGACGCGCCAAGGGCGTCGCCGCCGTCGACGAGGGGACGGAGCACCACCTCGTGCGGGTCAACGGACTCGCCGTCGGCTACCCGCAGCCGGACGGCTCGACGAAGCGCGTCGTCGACGACGTCTCGTTCCATGTCGACCGCGGCGAGGTGCTCGGCATCGTGGGCGAGTCGGGCTCGGGCAAGTCGCAGACCGCCTTCTCGATCCTCGGCCTGCTGCCCGACAACGCCGAGATCGTCGCCGGATCGATCCAGTTCGACGGCAAGTACACGGTCGCGCCGGGCGAGACGAAGGTCGACCAGCGGCGCCTCGCGCCGCTGCGAGGCAAGCGCATCGCCTACATCCCGCAGGAGCCGATGTCGAACCTCGACCCCAACTTCTCGATCGGGCACCAGCTCGCGCGCCCGCTGCGCAAGGTCATGGGGCTGTCGAAGCCGGCGGCGAAGGCGAGGGCCATCGAGCTGCTCGGACTGGTCGGCATCGTGAACCCCGAGCGGACGTACGACCTGCACCCGCACGAGATCTCCGGCGGCATGGCGCAGCGCGTGCTGATCGCCGGCGCGATCAGCTGCGAGCCCGACCTGATCATCGCCGACGAGCCGACCACCGCGCTCGACGTCACGGTGCAGGCCGAGGTGCTCGAGCTGCTCAGAGGGCTGCAGCAGCGGATCGGCATGGGCATCCTGCTCGTGACCCACAACTTCGGCGTCGTCGCCGACATCGCGGACCGCGTCATCGTGATGCAGTCCGGCCGCGTGGTCGAGTCCGGCGACGTGCGCCAGATCCTCGGCAGCCCGCAGCACCCGTACACGCAGATGCTGCTGAGCGCGATGCTCGAGGGCAAGGAGCCGATGACCATGCTGACGGATGCCGGCCGCGGCCGAGAGGGGCAGGACCGATGACCGCCACGCAGCTGCTCGAGGTCGACCGACTGGTCGTCGAGTACCCGGGCAGAGGCTTCCGGGCCGCGCCCATCCGGGTGCTCAAGGAGGTCTCGCTCTCGATCGAGCCCGGCAAGACGCTCGGCCTGGTGGGGGAGTCGGGCTCGGGGAAGACGACCATCGGTCGCGCCCTGCTCGGCCTCGCGCCCGTCACCGGCGGAAAGATCACGTTCGACGGCAAGGATGCGACCCACTTGCGTCGAGCGCAGCGCAAGCGCCTCAGCCGCGACATGCAGGTCGTCTTCCAGGACCCGTACACGTCGCTGAACCCCTCGATGGAGATCGGCGCGATCCTTGCCGAGCCGCTCGTCGTGCAGGGCATCTCGGGCGCGGCTGCGAAGGCGCGCATCGCCGAGCTGCTCGACCAGGTCGGGCTGCCGAGCGACGCCATCCATCGCTTGCCGCGCGAGTTCTCCGGCGGCCAGCGGCAGCGCGTCGCGATCGCGCGGGCGCTCGCGCTCAGCCCGAAGCTCATCGTCTGCGACGAGCCGGTGAGCGCGCTCGACCTGTCGACGCAGGCTCGCGTGCTCGATCTCTTCCTCGAGATCCAGCGCGAGACCGGGGTCTCGTACCTGTTCATCTCCCACGACCTCGACGTCGTGCGCCACATCAGCCACGATGTCGCGGTGCTGTTCCGCGGCGACATCGTCGAGCAGGGCGAGGCCGAGCAGGTCACCCGCCACCCGGTGCATCCGTACACGAAGCGGCTGCTGCTCGCCTCGCCGGTGCCGGATCCGGACCGTCAGGCGGTGCGGCGTCGTGAGCGGCGTGCGCTGCTCGACGCGGAGGCGGCGGCGCGCGAGCCGGAGACCGCCGGTGCTCGAGATGCCTAGGATGGGTCTCTCGACCGCCCCGACGGGCAGGGGAGGATCCTGGGATGGCAGCTGCTGAGAGCCCGCGACGGCGGGCGCCGCACTCCGCGCCGACCATCTACGACGTCGCGAAGCTCGCAGGCGTCAATCCGTCGACCGTCTCGCGAGCACTGAACTCGCCGGGGCGCATCAACGAGAAGACCGAGGCGAAGGTGCACGCCGCGGCCCGCGAGCTGCGGTATCGGCTGAACCCGATGGCGCGCGCCCTGCCGACCGGCAGGACCAACACGCTGGGCCTCATCCTCTCCGACATCACCAACCCCATGATCGCCGGCATCGTCCGCGGTGCTGAGCGGGCGGCCGCGGAGCACGGCTACACGCTCGTGCTCGCCGAGTCGCAGGAGAGCGGTGATCTCGAGGCGACCGCGATCGACCGCATCGTCCCGAGCGTCGACGGCATGGTGCTGGCGGCCAGCCGCCTCGACGACGAGCGCATCCTGCAGCTCGCCGAAGAACGGCCGCTCGTGCTCATCAACCGCGCGGTCGAGGGGGTCGAGGCGGTCATCGGCGACGTCGAGCCAGGCATCGACGAGGCGGTCGCGCACCTCCACCTGCTCGGCCACGAGCGCATCGTGTACCTGTCGGGGCCGCAGACGTCCTGGATGAGCCGGCACCGCGAAGCCGTCATCCGGCAGGTGGCGGCGCGACGGGGTGTCGAGATCGAGGTCGTCGGACCGAACGTGCCGACGCTGGAGATGGGGGCGGAGGCGCTGCCTCGGCTCGTGGCGATGGGCGCCACTGCCGTCGTGGCCTACAACGACGTGATGGCCATCGGGCTCGTGCGCGCCGCCGGGCAGCAGGGGCTCGAGCTGCCGGCCGAGATGAGCATCGTCGGCTTCGACGACATCTTCGGCGCGGACTTCACCTCACCGCCGCTCACGACGGTGCGGATGCCGCTCATGAACCTCGGCGACCTGGCCGTGCGCCGACTGCTCGACATGCTGCGCGGCGAGGAGGAGCCCGTTCGCGTCGAGCCGCCCGTGTCGCAGCTCATCATCCGCGGCTCCTCGGGACGGGCTCGCGCCTAGCCCCTCCGCCCCGCTGGTCGAGCCCTAGCCCCGCTGCCCTTCCCGCTGGTCGAGCCGGTCCGCGCGCGCAGCGCGCTGAGCGTGTCGAGACCGAGCCGCGCCGCCCTTCCCGCGGCTCGAGGTCCGGCCGCGGTGGGCTGGTTTCGACACGCTCAGCGCCTTCGGCGCGGAGCGGCTCAACCGGCGGGGTGGGTCCGCTGCTCCGCGCTGCCACCCGCTGGTCGAGCCGGTCCGCGCGCGCTCCCGTTGGTCGAGCCGCTCCGCGCGCGCAGCGCGCTGAGCGTGTCGAGGCCCCGCTGCGGTCGGGCTGGTTTCGACACGCTCTGCGCCTTCGGCGCGGAGCGGCTCAACCCGCGGAACGTGGCGGTGGATCGCTCCGCCCCTCCCGTTGGTCGAGCCGCTCCGCGCGCGCAGCGCGCTGAGCGTGTCGAGGCCGAGCAGCGGTCGGGCTGGTTTCGACACGCTCAGCGCCTTCGGCGCGGAGCGGCTCAACCCGCGGAAGGTGGCGCGGAGCGGCTCAACCCGCGGAAGGTGGCGCGGAGCGGCTCAACCGGCGGACGGGGCCGAAAGCGCTAGAAGAGGTCGCCGAAGCCCAGCGCGACCAGGTTGTCGTGCGAGGTCTGCAGGCAGTCGAAGACGTCGCGGCCGTACAGGTCGTCCTGCTCCACCAGCAGGTACTTCGCTCCCGCCTCGATGCTCGCCGGGATGATCCCGCGCCAGTCGAGGTTGCCCTCGCCCACCTCGGCGAACTGCACCACCCCGGTGAAGGCTGCCATGAAGCCCGCGAAGTCGCCCTCGCCGAGCGCGGCGAAGGCCGAGTCGGGCAGCTGCCCGATGCGGTAGTCCTTGAGGTGGATCATCGCCACGCGGCCGGCGAACCGCTCGATCGTGCGCTGCGGGTCGACACCGCCGCGCTGCAGCCAGTGCGCGTCGAGCTCGAGCCCGACCGACGGCGCTCGGTCGGCGATGATGTCGAGCAGGAAGCGCCCGTCGTACTTCGCGAACTCGATGTGGTGGTTGTGGTAGTACAAGCCGATGCCGTGCTCGGCGAGCCGCTGAGCCATCGCCTCGGTCGCGTCGCAGAAGGCGAGCACCTTGTCGAGGCTCGCCATGGCGTCGAACGGCAGCATGCCGATCCGCACCATCGTCGCGCCGAGCGCCGTCGCATCCGCGACGATCTTGTCGAAGTCGGAGGTGAGGGCGTCGTTGCCGCCCGGGCTGGGCTCGAGACCCGCCGAGATGGAGGCGATGTCGATCCCCAGCTCGTCGCGCGCCCGCGCGAGCTCCGCGACGTTCTCCGCCGTCATCGGGATCTGCGAGATCTCGACGGCGCGGTAGCCGATCTCGCGCACCCTGCGCATCGTCTCGAATGCTCCGTGCTCCTCGACGCTGCCCTTGAGCATCATCGCCTGGACGCCGATCACTGCCACGTGTACCTCCGAAGTGGGTTGCGCGCCGCCGCGGTGCGACGCTGCCTCCGGCAGTCTGCCAGCGCCGCCGGGGGTTGGCAACCGGTTGACAAAACAGCGGCGCTGCGGTTCACTGCACTCGTGCCAACGACGCTGCAACTCGACCCTGACCGGCTCCTGCCGGCCGATCCCGCGACCCGCGACGTCGCTCGTGAGCTCTACGCCCTCGTCGCGGAGCTGCCGATCATCTCGCCGCACGGCCACGTCGACCCGCGGCTGCTGCTCGAGGACGAGCCGTTCCCCGACCCGGCGCAGCTGTTCATCCGCTTCGACCACTACGTCACGCGGCTCATGCACGCTGCTGGCGTCGACCTCGCCGAGCTCGGCATCCCGGCCGCCGACGGCCGCCCGGTCGCCGAACCGCGCGATGTGTGGCGCACGTTCTGCGCGCACTGGCACCTGTACGCGGGCACCGCGTCCGGGTACTGGCTGCAGCACACCTTCGCCACGCTCTTCGAGATCGACGAGCAGCCATCGCCCGAGAACGCGGACGCGCTCTTCGACCGCATCCAGGCGGCGCTCGAGACCGACGCCTTCCGGCCGCGCGCGCTGTTCGAGCGGTTCGGCATCGACGTGCTCGCCACGACCGACGATCCGCTCGACGACCTCGCCGCGCACCGAGCGCTCGCCGAGGACGAGACCTTCACGGGGCGCGTGCTGCCGACCTTCCGTCCCGACGCCTACATCAACCCGCTCGCCCCCGGCTTCGCCGAGAAGGTGCGGGCGCTCGCGGCCTGGGGCGGGCACGAGCCCGACGACTACCGCGGCTACATCGACTCGCTCGAGCGCCGCCGCCGGCACTTCGTCGAGCACGGCGCCGTCTCGGCCGACTTCGGCGTGCTCGAGCCGTACACCGTCGACCTCGGCGAGGAGCGAGCGGCCGAGCTGCTGCGCCAGGCGGTCGCCGGCGAGATCAGCGCCGGCGACGCGCGCGAGCTGCTCGGCCACATGCTGCTCGAGTCGGCGCGCATGAGCGTCGCCGATGGCCTCGTCATGACGGTGCACCCCGGCGTCGCGCGCAACCACTCGACGTCGACGTTCCGCACCTACGGCCCCGACACGGGCCACGACATCCCGGTCGCGGTGGAGTACGTCGAGAACCTGCGCCCCCTGCTCGAGCGCTACGGCAACGATCCGTCGTTCCACCTCGTGCTGTTCACGATCGACGAGACCGTGTACTCGCGCGAGATCGCGCCGCTCGCGGGCTTCTACCCGTCGGTGTACATCGGCGCGCCATGGTGGTTCCTGGACGCACCGGATGCCGTGCTGCGGTTCCGCGCGGCCGTCACCGAGACGGCGGGGTTCACCCGCGGCTCCGGCTTCATCGACGACACGCGCGCCTTCCTCTCCATCCCCGCCAGGCACGACATGTCGCGACGGCTCGACGCCGCGTTCCTCGCGCGGCTCGTGGTCGAGGGGCGAATCGACCGCGCGACCGCGGCGCGGATCGTCGTCGACCTCGTCGACGGGCTCCCGAGAAGGGTCTTCAAGCTGTGACCGATCGTCTCTCGCGCTCCGTGCTCGCCGAGCAGGGCGTCGCCGTCCAGGCGCCGCCCGTGCGCATCGTGCACCTCGGACTCGGCGCCTTCCACCGTGCCCACCAGGCCTGGTACACCGCCAACGCCGATGATGCCGCCGAGTGGGGCATCGCCGCCTTCACGGGTCGCAGCCCCGCCGCCGCCGAGGAGCTGCAGCCGCAGGATGGGCTCTACACGCTCATCGTCCGCGACGGCGAGGGCGACCGCGTCGAGCTCGTGCCGAGCATCGTCGAGGCCGTCTCGGGCGACGACGTCGGCCGGCTCATTGCGCTGCTGTCGGCGCCCGCGACCGCGATCGTCACCATCACGATCACCGAGCCCGGCTACCGCCTGCGCGCCGACGGCTCGCCCGACGTCGACGACGCGCTCGTCGCGGCCGACATCGAGGCCCTTCGCGACGGGGGAGCGCCCTCGACGACGCTCGGCAGGCTGGTCGCGGGACTCGACGCCCGCCGCGCCGCCGGCGCCGGACCGCTTGCGATCGTGCCGTGCGACAACATGCCCGACAACGGTCCGCTCGTCGCGAGTGGCACGGCCGCGCTCGCAGACCTCGCCGGCCTGACCGAGACCGCCGCATGGATCCGCGAGGAGATCGCGTTCGTGTCGACCTCGGTCGACCGCATCACGCCGCGGTCGACCCCGGAGGACGCCGAGACCGCCCTGCAGCTCACCGGCTTCGCCGACGCGTCGCCGGTCGTGACGGAGCCGTTCCGGGATTGGGTGCTGCAGGGGTCGTTCCCCGGCGGCCGCCCCGCGTGGGAGACCGCCGGCGCCCGGCTGGTCGACGACATCGAGCCCTTCGAGCGGCGCAAGCTGTGGCTGCTCAACGGCGCGCACAGCCTGCTCGCGTACGAGGGGCTCGCTCGCGGCTACGCCACCGTCGCCGCGGCGGTCGCCGACCCGGAGCTGCGCGACGCCGTCACCGGGTTCTGGGACGAGGCGGTCCGCCACCTCCCGGAAGGACTCGACCTCGAGGCCTACCGGGCGGCGCTGCTCGACCGCTTCGACAACGCCCGCATCGAGCACCGCCTCGCGCAGATCGGCATGGAGGGCGTGGCCAAGCTGCGGGTGCGCATCGCGCCCGTGCTGCTCGCCGAGCGCGCCGCCGGCAGGTCCGGAGACGCGTCGCTGCGGGCGCTCGTCGCATGGCTGGGGCTCGTGCTGACGGATTCCGCGCCCGCCGACGCCGCGGCCGCCGAGCTCGCCGCTGCCCGAGGCGCCGATGACCCGATCCGAGCCCTGCTCGACGTCGTCGACCCCGGCTTGGCCGTCGATCCGACGGTCCTCGCCGCGGCGCACCGGGCGGCACTCGCGGCCGCTTGAGATTCGTGATGGCAACCGCTTGCCAAAACGGCGTTGCGGTGGCACACTTGGAGGGTCGGTTCTTCGAGCCGAAGCGGAGCACCCACTCCACGCGATGACGCGTTCGCAACGGCGCGAAGGGAACGAATCATGACCACGACGGAGTCGTCGACCACCACGGCCGCGCAGCCTCGGCTGCGGCCACTCGCCATCATCGGATACGGCGCGGGCGATGCGGCCAACAACCTCGCGTTCACGACCGCGACGATGTTCCTGCTCGTCTACTACACCGACGTGGCCGGCATCGGCGCGGCTGCCGCGGGCACCCTCCTGCTGGTCGTCCGCATCTTCGACGCCTTCGCGGACGTCTTCGCGGGCCGGGTCGTGGATCGCACGTACTCGAAGCGCTTCGGCAAGTTCCGGCCCTTCATCCTCTTCGGGTCGATCCCGCTGCTCGTGCTGAGCTTCCTCACGTTCAACGTCCCGCAGATCGGCGAGAGCGGCATGCTGCTGTACGCCTACCTGACGTACGCGGCGCTCGGCCTCGCCTACAGCCTGGTGAACATCCCGTACGGCTCGCTCGCCGGCGCGATGACGCAGAACGCCTCCGATCGCGCGAAGCTCTCGAGCGCCCGCACCATCGGCGCGATCATCGTCGGCGCCTTCCTCGGCATCGTCATCGCACCGCTCATCAAGCCCGAGAACGACCTGCAGAGCATCTTCACCTTCATGACGCTCGGCTTCGTCGTGGTCGGCTTCGTGCTCTACATGTTCACGTTCTTCACCGCCAAGGAGCGCGTGCGCCGGGATGTGAAGAGCGTCTCTATGCGGCAGAGCCTCGCGATCCTGCGCAGCAACCGGCCGCTCGCGATGCTCTGCGCGTCGTCGTTCCTGTTCCTCACCGGCATGCTCGCGATGACCACCGCGCAGCTCTACTACCTGCGCGACGTGCTCGGCGCTATCGAGCTCTACGCGGCCGTCTCGGCCATCCAGATCGTCGGCACGCTCGCCGTCGGCGCCGCGCTGCCGGCCATCGTGCGCCGCATCGGCAAGCGCAACGCCTACCTGATCGCGACCGCCATCGTCGCGCTCGGCGGGCTCGCGGCCTTCCTCGCCCCCGCCGAGATGGGCTGGCTCGGGTTCGCCGGGCTCGCGCTCGCGACCATCGGCGTCGCCTTCAACAGCATGCTCGTCTGGGCGCTCGAGGCCGACACCGTCGAGTACGGCGAGTGGAAGACCGGCATCCGGGCCGAGGGCATCATCTACGCGCTCTTCTCCTTCACGCGCAAGACCGGCCAGGCCGTCGGCGGTGCGCTCGCGGCCTACGCGCTCGCGATCGGCGGCTACGTCGCCGGCGAGACCGTGCAGAGCGAGGGCGCCGAGCTCGGCATCCGGTTCGCGGTCGGCGCGCTGCCCGCGCTCGCGTGCGTGCTCGCCGCCGTCGTCATGCTCTTCTACCCGCTGACCGATGCCCGCCACCGCCAGATCGTCGCCGAGATCGAGCAGCGTCGCGCCGACAGCGACGCCGCGATCCAGCCCGGCCTCTCCACCGCGGCGTTCGTCGCCAGCTCCGACACCCCCAACCCCCCGAGCAAGGAGTCCTGACCATGAAGATCGAATCCGCCGAGGTCCTGGTCTCGAGCCCAGGCCGCAACTTCGTCACCCTCCGCATCACGACCGACGACGGCTACACCGGCCTCGGGGACGCGACCGTGAACGGGCGCGAGCTCTCGGTCGCCTCGTACCTCGAGGACCACGTGGTGCCGCTGCTCATCGGGCTCGATGCGCACCGCATCGAGGACACCTGGCAGTACCTCTACCGCGGCGCGTACTGGCGACGCGGCCCCGTCACGATGGCCGCGATCGCCGCCGTCGACACCGCGCTCTGGGACATCAAGGCCAAGGTCGCCAAGATGCCGCTGTACCAGCTGCTCGGCGGCCGCAGCCGCGAGGGCCTGCTCGTCTACGGCCACGCCTCGGGCGCCGAGCTGCCCGAGCTGTTCGACAACATCCGCCAGCACCAGGAGGAGGGCTACCGTGCCATCCGCGTGCAGACGGGCGTGCCCGGCCTCCCGAGCGTCTACGGCGTGGCGTCGAGCGCGAACGCGCAGGTCGGCGGCATGGCCGTCACGACCCGCTACGACCACGAGCCCGCACGTCCGGGCGAGCGCCCCGTCGAGGAGTCGTGGGACACGCGCGCGTACATCCGTCACATCCCCACCGTGTTCGAGGCCGTCCGCAACGAGTTCGGACCCGAGCTGCCGCTGCTGCACGACGCCCACCACCGCCTGACGCCCATCGAGGCCGCGAAGGTCGGCAAGCTGCTCGAGCCGTACGACCTGTTCTGGCTCGAGGACGTCACGCCCGCCGAGAACCAGGCGGCGCTGCGCCTCGTGCGCGAGCACACGACGACGCCGCTCGCGATCGGCGAGATCTTCAACACCATCTGGGACTACAAGGAGCTGATCGAGGAGCAGCTGATCGACTACGTGCGCAGCCCCGTCACGCACGCGGGCGGCATCACGGCGCTCCGCCGCATCTTCGACTACGCCTCGGTCTACCAGATCAAGTCCGGCGTGCACGGCCCGACCGACGTCTCGCCGGTCGGCCTCGCCGCCGCCATCCACCTCGGCATCGCCATCCCGAACTTCGGCATCCAGGAGTACATGAAGCACTCCGCCGCCACGCACGAGGTGTTCCGCACCGACTACGCGTTCGAGGACGGCATGCTCAAGCCGGGCGAGGCGTTCGGCCTCGGCGTCGAGTACGACGACGAGGTGGGAGCGGCCCACGCCTACGCGCCCGCCTACCTGCCCGTGGCTCGCCTGCTCGACGGGTCGATGCACAACTGGTGAGCTGACTCCCCGGGACGCGACACCCGGGGCGACGAGGCCGTGCGCACCACTCGGTGCGCACGGCCTCCGTCGTCTCAGGCGAACGCGAGGCGGGCGTGCTTCCATCGCGGTCATGCAGACGCATGAAGGTGAAAGACCCGCGGTGCTCGCGCCCGGCGCCGAGCTCGAGCGGATGGCGACCGGCGCCTCCTGGAGCGAGGGGCCGCTGTGGATGCCCGACCGGCGCGCGCTGCGCTGGAGCGACATCCACGGCGACCGCATCCTCGAGGTCGACGAGGGCAAGCGGATGCGCGAGCACCGCACGGGCGTGGAGTTCACGAACGGCCGCGCCCATGGACTCGGCGGCGTCGTGCAGTGCTCGCACGGTCGGCGCGCGATCGAGCTCGAGGTCGACGGCGACGTCACCGTGCTCGTCGACCGCTTCGAGGGGGCGCGGCTCAACTCGCCGAACGACGTCGCCGTGCACCCTGACGGTTCCGTGTGGTTCACCGACCCGCCGTACGGCATCGAGAAGCCCGAGGAGGGCCACCCAGGCTCCCGCGAGTACGGCGGATGCTTCGTGTTCCGCTGGAGCGCGGACGCGGGGCTCCGCGCGGTGATCACCGACATGGCGCGCCCGAACGGCATCGCGTTCAGCCCCGACCTCGCGACGCTCTACGTCACCGAGTCGGCGGGGGAGGACGAGACCGCCGAGGCGAACACCATCCGCGCCTACCGGCTCGCGGGCGAGGGCGCCGACACGGCCGCGGTCGACGGGCGCCGGCTGTTCGCGATGGACGCCGGCACGCCCGACGGCATCGCCGTCGATGCGGAGGGCCGGATCTGGTCGTCGAGCGCCGACGGCGTGCACGTGCTGACGCCCGCGGGGGAGCGGATCGCGCACGTGCCGGTGCCGGAGACCGTCGCGAACCTGTGCTTCGGCGACGACGGCTGGCTGTGGATGGCGGCGACCACGAGCGTCTACCGGATCAGGACGGCGACGACCGGGGCGTGACCCGCGACCCCCACCCGGCATCCAGGTGGGGCTCCTACGGTCGTCGCCATGCAGATCGGGTACAAGCTCTTCGCCGAGGACGTCGCGCCCAAGGAGCTGATCCGGCGGGCCGTCGAGGCCGAGCGCGCCGGCTTCGACTTCGTCGAGATCAGCGACCACTTCCATCCCTGGCTGCCGGAGCACCAGCACTCGTCGTTCGCCTGGGCGATCCTCTCGGCGATCGCCGCGAAGACCGAGACGCTGCGGCTCGCGACGGGCGTGACGTGCCCGTCGATCCGCTACCACCCGGCGATCATCGCCCAGGCAGCGGCGACGCTGCAGATCATCTCCGACGGGCGCTTCACGCTCGGCGTCGGCGCAGGGGAGCGGCTCAGCGAGCGCATCGTGGGCCAGGGCTGGCCGGAGGTGGGCGACCGGCACCAGCGGCTGCGCGAGGCGCTCGAGATCATCCGGCTCCTGTGGAGCGGTGGCACGCACTCCTACCGCGGGGACTTCCTCACGCTGCAGGACGCGCGCGTCTACGACCTGCCGGAGACGCTGCCCGAGATCGTCGTGGCCGCGGGCGGGCCGCAGGCCGCGAGGCTCGCGGCCGAGCTCGGCGACGGCGTGTTCGCGACGGACCCGGATGCGTCGCTCATCGAGGCGTGGACGGCCGCCGGCGGTGACGGTCCACGCTACGGCGAGGTGCCGACCGCGTTCGCGCCCGACGTGCGCGCCGGTGCCGAGGCCGCGCACGCGCGGTTCCGCTTCGGCCCGCTCGGCTGGAAGGTGCTCGCCGAGCTGCCCGACCCGGCCGCGTTCGACCAGGCGACGCAGGCGATCCGGGTCGAGGACATGGAGGATGCGTTCGCGTGCGGCCCCGACGTGGAGGTGCACGTGGAGGCGTTCCGCGAGTTCCGGGAGGCCGGCTTCGACCACCTCGCGCTCATGGACGGCGGACCGGACCCGGACGCGTTCTTCGGCTTCTTCCAGGACGAGCTGGGGCCGCGCCTGCGGGAGTCGGCCTAGCGCGTCGCCGATCGCTCGGCGATCACGCGGCGGCTGACCGTGATGTCGCGCTCGCCGTGACCTCGCTCGACGATCTCGTCGAAGAATGCGCGCAGCGTCGGCAGCAGCGCGGGGTCGGTGCCCGTCGCGACGGCGACGTCGGCGGCGAAGCCCAGGTCCTTGATCATGTAGCGGGCGATGCCTGAGGGGGAGTCGTCACCGCGCACGAGTTTGTCGCGGCGGCTCTCGAGCAGGTTCGAGCCCGCATAGCCGCCGCTGAGCAGCGTCCACATCGCCTCGAGGTCGAGCCCCGACCGCTCGGCGAGCACCGTCGCCTCCCCGAGCGCCGTGATCGTCGCCGCGACGACGAGCTGGTTGCAGGCCTTCGCGACCTCGCCCGCACCGAGCGGCCCAAGGTGCACGGCGCGGCCGCACGGCGCGAGCAGGGTCGCCGCGCGAGCGGCATCGACCGCATCGCCACCGAGCATGATCGAGAGCGAGCCGGCCTCAGCGCCGTCGACGCCGCCAGAGACGGGGCAGTCCGCGACGTGCACGCGCCCGTCGGTCGCCGCGGCGAGCCGGTCGGCGAGCGCGCGCACGCCGGTTGCCGACGACGTCGAACCGACGAGCAGCAGCAGCTCGGTGCCGCCGAGGCCGGCGAGCATCCCCTCGGGTCCGTCGAGCGCGTGCTCGAGCTCGGGAAGGTCGGGCAGCATCGACAGCACGGCGCCGGCACGCGCGGCGAGCTCGCGCGGCGACTCGGCCCAGACCGCTCCCGCCGCGACGAGCGCGGGTCGCGCCGAGCGGCCCGTGACGACGACCGGCTGCCCTGCCGCGAGCAGCCGCCGCACCATCGGCTCGCCCATCGCGCCGAGCCCGATCACCCCGATCGTGTCGCCGCGGGCGATGGATGCGCTGCTCATGTCGCCAGGCTACGGCCGCCGCGCCTCGAAGGCCAGCATGTCGAACGCCGTACGACCACGTGGATCGCCGTCTAGGGTGGGCGGCACACGACCGGCACCACGACCCGCGAAGGAGCGGACCATGACGCAGCACGACGCCCTCGAGCCCTCGACGACGCAGCGCGGGACCGACCGGACCGATCGCGACCCGGCACCGGCCGTGTCGCGTGCGCTGCGCATCCTGACGTCGCTCGCCGACGCCGAGGGCGTGCCGATGACGCTCAGCGACATGGCGCGGGCGCTGGGCCTCGCGAAGTCGTCGACCGCGAACCTCTGCGCGGCGCTCGAGGAAGGCGGCATGATCGAGCGCGCGGCGAACGGCTACCGGTTGGGCCGCCGCACGGCGGAGCTGGGCGGCGCGTTCGCGCAGCAGTTCAACCAGGTGCGGGAGTTCTACCGGGCGGTCGCCGCCTCGCCGGTGCTGCACCGCGAGGTCGTACAGATCGCGATGCTCGACGGCGTCGATGCGCTCTACCTCGCCCGGCACGAGGGCCGCTCGCCCTACCGGCTCGGGACGCCGCTCGGGTCGCGACTGCCGGCGGCGCTCAGCGCGACGGGCCTCGCCCTGCTCGCCAGGCTCGACGACGACGAGGTGCGCGCGCTGCTCGAGCCGACCGAGCCGTTCACGGCGCTGACGCCAGGCAGCATCACGTCGGTCGACGAGCTGCTGCCCCAGCTGCAAGGCGTGCGGGCACGCGGCTTCGCGGTCGACCGCGGCGGCTCCTTCGGCGGCATCACGGGCGTCGCGGTGGCGCTCGAGCCGTGGGCACCGGCCGATCCGGCGCTGGCGATGGGCGCGGCGCTGCCCGCCGAGCACGCCGACGCCGCCCGCGTCGCCGAGGTCGGTGCCGCGCTGCAGGACGTCGCTCGAGCGCTCACCAACCCGCTGGTCGGCCCGCGCTCCTGACACCGCTCGTGCCACGCGTCCAAGGGGTTGTACAGCGTTCAGCCCAGTGGTACGGTCGCTCCAGCAACGACGCCGTTTGCACGACTGTCGAAGGAGATGGACCGTGACCGAGACCACCGCGCAGCAGCACCCCGCGCACACCGACGACCCGGAGTACGCAGCCAACCTGCGCCGGGCGACGCTCGCCTCGAGCGTGGGGAGTGCGCTCGAGTACTTCGACTTCGCCCTCTACGGACTCTTCTCGGCGCTGGTCTTCGGGCAGCTGTTCTTCTCGAACCTGCCGCCGGAGTTCGCAGTGGTCGCCTCGCTCGCCTCGTTCGGCGTCGGCTTCCTGGCCCGCCCGCTCGGCGGGCTCTTCTTCGGCACGCTCGGCGACCGCCTCGGGCGCAAGTGGGTGCTCGTGGTCACGATCCTGCTCATGGGCGGTGCGACGACCCTCATCGGCCTCCTGCCCACCTTCGACCAGATCGGCATCTGGGCTCCCATCCTGCTGACGGTGCTCCGCCTCGCGCAGGGCTTCGGCGCGGGCGCCGAGCAGGCCGGCGCGACGGTGCTCATGGCCGAGTACTCGCCGGTGCAGCGGCGCGGGTTCTTCTCGGCGCTGCCCTTCATCGGCATCCAGCTCGGCACGCTGCTCGCGGCGCTCGTCTTCTCGCTCATGGCGCTCCTGCCGGACGAGGTCTTCTTCGGGTGGGCCTGGCGCATCCCGTTCCTCGCCTCGTTCGTGCTGATCCTGCTCGCGCTCTTCATCCGCCTGCGGCTCAAGGAGACGCCGACGTTCGTCGAGCTCGAGAAGCACGAGCAGGTCGCGAGCCGACCGATCCGCGAGATCTTCACGAAGGGCCTCGCCGGCGTCACGGTCGGCGTTGGGCTGCGGATGGCCGAGAACGGCGGCTCCTACATGTTCCAGACCCTCGCGCTCGCCTTCGTCGCCGGCAACTTCCTCGCCAACCCGGTCGACCGAGGCGTCGCGACCTGGGGCGTCACGATCGGCTCGCTCATCGCGATGCTCGTGCTGCCGCTGACGGGCCACCTCTCCGACCGGTTCGGCCGCCGCATCATCTACCGTGCCGGCGCGGTCTTCATGCTGGTCTACGCGTTCCCCGCCTGGTGGCTGCTGTCGCAGGGCGACCCCGTGACGGTCGTGATCGTCATCGCGCTCGGCATCGGCATCGCCGTCAACACGATGCTCGGCCCGCAGTGCGCCATGCTCCCGGAGCTGTTCGGCAACCGCCACCGCTACCTCGGCGTCGCGATGGCGCGCGAGATCTCCGCGGTGCTCGCCGGCGGCCTCGCCGGCGTGCTGGGCGCCTACCTGCTGGCCGTCTCCGACGGCGACTGGCTGCTGCCCGCCATCTACATGGCAGCCCTCGCACTCATCACGACGGCGTCGACGTTCCTCGTGCCCGAGACGCGGGGCCGCGACCTCCTGCGCCTCGACGACGCCGTGAACGTGTCGACCGACGAGGGGCACGATCGCGACGCGGACCTCGCCGTCGCGCCGCTCTCGCGCTGATGCGCATCTCCCGCATCGCCGTCGGCGACCGCGTGCTGCACGCGCGCGTCGACGGCGACGGCTGGACGCCCGTCGAGGACCCGTACGCGGCGCTCGCGGACGGTCGTGACCCGGCCGACGCGGGCGCCCGCATCCCGTCCCGCGACGCGCGGCTGCTGCCGCCGGCGGTGCCCACCGTGCTCGTGGGCATCGCGCAGAATCGCGGCGCCTCCGACCACCCGCTGCCCGTGCAGGCGTGGCTCAAGAGCCCGCGCACCGTCGTCGGTCACGGCGAGGCCGTGCGCGTGCGGCGGGATGCCGGTCGCGTCGTCGTCGAGGCGGAGATCGCCGTCGTCGTCGGCCGTGACACGGGCGATCCCGCCACGACGGCCGTCACGGAGGCCAACGCCCACGAGTTCGTGCTCGGCGTCACGGCCGTCAACGACATCTCCTACCCCGACCGGGCAGAGCTCGACGTGCGCAACTTCGAGTCGAAGGGCGGCGAGGGCTCGACCCCGCTCGGCCCCTGGATCGACACCGACGCGTCGATCGACGCTCTGCCGCTCACGCTCGAGATCGACGGCCGCGTCGTGCGCGACTCGAGCGCCCAGGCCATGCCCGTGCCGGTGCGCGAGTCGCTCGCCTACGTCGCACGGTGGGTGCGGCTCGGTCCCGGCGACATCATCATGGCGGGCGCGCCGCTGTCGAACCACGAGGCCGCCGCGGGCTCGACCGTCGCGGTCGTCGTCGGCGACGCGCGGCTCGAGACGCCGCTGCGCTGATCCGGCCGCCGTCATCCCGCCCCGCCTCGATAGCCTTGCAACGAAGGAGACCAGTCATGCCCGAGTCCACCCTGAAGGTCGCCGTCGCCGTGACCATCGACGACGCCAACGCCGACCGCATCCGTGAGCTCGAACCGCGCGTGGAGCTGTTGCGCGATTCGTCGCTCACTCGCCCGTGGCGCTGGACCGGCGACTGGGAGGGCGATCCCGACTGGGAGCGCACCCCCGAGCAGCAGGCCGCCTTCGAGGCGATGCTCGACGGGGCGGATGCGATCTTCGGCGTCCCGGATGTCTCGCCGCCCGCGCTCGCCCGCGCGGTGCGCGCGAACCCGGACCTGCGATGGGTGCACACCACGGCGGCAGGCGGCGGCGGTCAGGTGCGCGCCGCAGAGCTGACCGAGGAGGAGCTGGAGCGGGTCACCGTCACGACGAGCGCCGGCATGCACGCGACGACGCTCGCCGAGTGGGCCGTCTTCGGGGTGCTCGCGGGTGCGAAGGGCCTGCGCCAGCTGGAGGCGGACCAGGCGAGCCGCACGTGGGGCGACGGCCGCCGCATCATGCGGCACGTGAGCGAGATGACGGTGCTCGTCGTCGGGCTGGGCGGCATCGGCAAGGTCGTCGCCGAGCGGTTCGCCGCACTCGGCGCGACGGTCTGGGGCACCACCCGCTCGGGCGAGCCGGTCGAGCACGTCGACCGCCTCGTGCCGATCGACGAGCTGGCCGAGGCCGCCGGGCAGGTGGACGCGATCGTGGCGACCCTGCCCGGCACCGCGCACACGACCGGGCTCATCGGTGCCGACGTCCTCGGCGGCGTGCGCGACGACACGATCTTCGTCAACGTCGGCCGCGGGACCGTCGTCGACGAGGACGCGCTGCTCGACGCCCTCGACGCGGGCCGGGTCGGCTTCGCGGCGCTCGACGTCACGGCGGTCGAGCCGCTGCCCTCCGAGTCGCGGCTGTGGGAGCACCCGAGCGTGCTGCTGAGCCCGCACACCGCCGCGCTGTCGGTGCAGGAGCCGCGCCGCATCGCCGAGCTGTTCGCCGCCAACGCCACAAGGCTGCTCGACGGCGAGCCGCTGCAGAACGTCATGTCGACGAAGGAGTTCTACTGATGGCCGACGGATTCGTTCCCAGGGGCACCGCGCTCTTCGACCTCACCGGTCGCTCCGCCCTCATCACCGGCTCGAGCCAGGGCATCGGCCGAGCGCTCGCGCAGGGGCTCGCCGAGGCGGGCGCCACGGTCGTCGTGCACGGCCGTGACCGCGCGAAGGCCGAGCGGGCGGCGGGCGAGATCGCCGCGTCCACCGGCCGCGAGGCGCACGTCGCGATCTTCGACGTGACGGATGCGTCGGCGGTCGACGCCGGGATCGCCGACGTCGAGGCGCGGCTCGGCACCCCGGACATCCTCGTGAACAACGCCGGCATCCAGCGCCGCAACCCGATCGCGGAGTTCACCGACGCGGACTGGCACGAGCTGGTGGCCACGAACCTGACGAGCGCGTTCCTGCTCTCCCGCCGCGTCGCGCGCGGCATGATCGAGCGCGGCTCCGGCCGCATCGTCTCGATCGGGAGCGTGCAGTCGCAGCTCGCCCGACCCTCGATCGCCCCGTACAGCGCTACCAAGGGCGCGATCGTCATGCTGACGAAGGGCCTGTGCGCCGACCTCGCGCCCCACGGCATCAGCGTGAACGCACTCGCACCGGGCTATTTCGCGACCGAGCTCACGCAGAAGCTCGTCGACGACCCGGAGTTCTCGGCATGGGTCGCGCAGCGCACGCCCGCCGGCCGCTGGGGGAGGGTCGAGGACCTCGTCGGCACGCTCGTGTTCCTCTCGAGCGACGCGAGCGCGTTCGTGAACGGCCAGACCATCTACGTCGATGGCGGCATGACGGCCGTCGTCTGAGCATCGGAGCAGGAGATGACCGAGAACCTGGGCCTCGTGGCCCACGCCAAGGAGGACGTGCGCGTCGAGGCCCTGCCCGAGCCGCAGCCGGGGCCGTCGGAGGCGGTGGTCGAGATCGCCTACGGCGGCATCTGCGGCTCCGACCTGCACTACTGGCTGCACGGCGCGGCGGGGCAGTCGATCCTGCGCGAGCCGATGGTGCTCGGCCACGAGGTGGTCGGCACGGTGCTCGCGGCCGCCGCCGACGGCACCGGTCCCGCGGCCGGCACGCCCGTGGCCGTGCACCCCGCGACGCCCATCGACGACGGCTCCGCCCCGTTCCCCGCCGACCGGCCCAACCTGAGCCCGGCCGGCACGTACCTGGGCTCGGCGGCCCGGCTGCCGCACACCGCCGGTGCCTTCGCGCGTCGCGTCGCGCTGCCCGCCCGGATGCTGCGCGCCCTGCCGGAGGGCCTCGACCTCCGCCTCGCCGCGCTCGCCGAGCCGGCCGCGGTGGCGTGGCACGGCGTCGGTCAAGCGGGCGACATCGCGGGCGCGCGCGTGCTCGTGATCGGCGCGGGCCCGATCGGCGCGCTCGCGATCGCCGTCGCGCGGCACCACGGCGCCGCTGAGATCGTCGCGACCGACCTGCACGAGCACCCGCGCGCGCTCGCGGAGCGGCTGGGCGCCCGCGCGCTCGACGCGATGGATGCCGATGCCATCGCGGCCGTGCACGCCGACGTGGTCATCGAGTCGTCGGGCACCGTGCCTGGGCTCGGCGCCGCGATCAGCGGCGCCCGCCGCGGCGGCACGGTCGTCATGCTCGGCCTGCAGCGGGCCGGCGACATCGCCGTGCCGATGGCGAGCGCCATCACGCGCGAGCTCACCCTGGTCGGCTCCTTCCGCTTCAATGACGAGCTCGACGACGTGCTCGACGCGCTCGCGGACGGCTCGCTCGACGCCGGCGCGGTCATCAGCGACGAGCTGCCGATCGCCGAAGGCCTGCGCGCCCTCGAGGTCGCGCGCGACGCATCCGTATCCTCGAAGGTGCTGCTGACGTTCGACGCGGCCGAGGGCGACGAAGGAGTGAGGCCATGAGCGAGACGCGGTACCCGTCGATGATCATCATGGGGGTGCAGGGCTCAGGGAAGTCCACGATCGGCGCTGCGCTCGCGCAGCGGCTCAACATCGACTTCATCGACGGCGACGACCTGCATCCGCCGGCGAACAAGGAGAAGATGCGCAGCGGCACGCCCCTCACCGACGAGGACCGCGTGCCGTGGCTCAAGACGATCGGCGACACGATCGCGCAGGGCACGGCGAACGGGCGCGTGACCATCGTCGCGTGCTCCGCGCTCAAGCGCTGGTACCGCGAGCTGCTGCGCTCGAGCGACCCATCGCTCGTCTTCGTGCACCTCGTTGGCGGCAAGGGGCTGCTGGCGGACCGCCTGGCGCACCGCGACCACGAGTACATGCCGAGCACGCTCCTCGATAGCCAGATGGAGACCCTCGAGCCGCTCGCCGAGTGGGAGCACGGCATCGCCATCTCGGTCGAGCAGACGCCCGCCGCCATCGTCGACGAGGTCACCCGCATCCTGACCGCTCGCGCCGCCGGCCGGGTCGTGCAGCACGACGCCGGCACGACCATCACCGGCGCGATCCAGGTCCCGTCCTCCTGATCCCGCGCCGCCCCAGGGCGGCGGCACCCTCCCGCACCACACCAGCACGCTAGGAGTCAGACCGATGGAAGACCTCGTCCTCAACTGGGACCTCGGCACCGGAGGGCTCCTGCTGCTGGCAGCGGCGTCCATCGCGCTGCTGCTGGTGCTCATCATGACCTTCAAGATCCACGCCTTCCTGGCGCTGATGATCACGAGCCTGCTGACGGCCGTCGCCGCCGGCATCCCGTTCGACCGCCTGATCGCGGCCATCCAGTTCGGCTTCAACCCGACGCTCGGCAGCGTGATGCTGCTCGTCGCGCTCGGCGCGATGCTCGGGCGCATGATCGAGACGTCCGGCGGAGCTCGCGTGCTCACCGACCGGCTCATCGCGCGCTTCGGCGAGCAGCGCGCCGGCATGGCCGTCGGCGTCGCGAGCCTGCTGATGGGCTTCCCGATCTTCTTCGACGCCGGCCTCGTCGTCATGCTGCCGATCATCTACGCCGTCTCCCGCAGGCTCGGCGGCTCGCTGCTCTCGGTCGCGTTCCCGGCCGCCCTCGCGTTCAGCGCGATGCACATCTTCGTGCCGCCGCACCCGGGACCCGTGAGCGCATCCGCCATCCTCGGCGCCGACGTGGGCCTCGTGCTGATCCTCGGCCTCGTCGTCGCGCTGCCCGTCTGGTACCTCGTGGGCGTGCTCTTCGGCGGCTGGGTGGGCCGCAAGTACCACGTCGACGTGCCCTCGATCCTCGACGGCTCGCGCGAGGACCACGACGAGATGGAGTCGAACCCGTCGTTCGGCAAGATCATCGTCCTGCTCGTGCTGCCCCTCGTCCTGATCCTGCTCAACACGGGCCTCAACATGTACGCGGCCACGACCGCGGACCCGGATGCGTTCAAGGCCGAGCCGGTCATCGCGCTGCTGCGCACCCTCGGCGAGACCCCCATCGCGCTGCTCATCACCGTGCTGGTGTCGTTCTGGCTGCTCGGATGGGGCATGGGCAAGAAGGGCTCGCTGCTCGACAAGATCGCCGACAGCGCACTCGGCCCGATCGCATCCGTCGTGCTCGTCACGGGCGCCGGCGGCATGTTCGGCGGCGTGCTGCGCGTCACCGGCATCGGCGACGCGATCGCCGAGTCGCTCAACTCGGTCGGCATGCCGGTGATCGTCGCGGCCTTCCTCATCTCGCTCATCGTGCGCATCGCGCAGGGCTCCGCGACCGTCGCGCTGACGACCGCGGCGTCGCTCATGGCGGGCGTCGTGATCGACGGCGGCTTCAACCCCGTCGAGACCGCCGCGATCGTGCTCGCGACCGCAGCCGGCTCGGTCGGCTTCAGCCACGTGAACGACTCCGGCTTCTGGCTCGTCAGCAAGTTCTTCGGGCTCGACGTCAAGACGACCCTCAAGACGTGGACGGTCGCGCAGGGCCTGATGGCGATCATCGGCTTCGCGATCTCCTTCGCCATCTACCTCGTCGGCGGCATGTTCGGCTGACCTGAGGCGGACGGCAGAAGCGGAGGCTCCGGCGGGGCCTCCGCTTCCGTCGTTCCGGGCACGCCGCCGGGGGACCGGTACCGATCTGCGGGTCGGTGCCCCGTGCATCCGCACGTCGGTACGGGAGTCCGCGGCGGCCGCGAGCGACCGGTACCGATCTGCGAGTCGGTGCCGCGTGCATCCGCAACTCGGTACCGGAGCCCGGGGCCGCCGCGAGGACCGGGTCCGAACTGCGGGTCGACGGCAACTGATAGAGTCTGAGGCTGAACTTCGGCGAGGGGTGCGGACGCATCCGTGATCGACGCAGTGGCAGCAGCGGACCCAGTCCTCACGCTTCGCGCGTTCGAGTCGACCATCGACGGGCTGCGGCCCACTAGGAGCACTTCCATGACTGACGCCAGCAAGCTGGTCACCGAGATCCGCACGGCCTTCGGCAAGGGCGCGGCCCGCAAGCTGCGCGCCGTCGGCAAGATCCCCGCGGTCCTGTACGGCCACGGCACCGAGCCCCAGCACCTCACGCTCAACGCGCACGACGTCTTCATGACCGTCCGCCGCTCGAACGCGATCTTCGACCTCGAGATCGAGGGCAAGTCGCAGCTCGCGCTCGTGAAGGACATCCAGCGCAACCCCGTCCTGCAGGGCGCGCAGGCCATCGAGCACCTCGACCTCGTCATCGTCACGCGTGGCGAGAAGGTCGTCGTCGACGTGCCGATCCACGTCGAGGGCGAGTCCGCACCCGGCACCATCACGAACCTCGAGCTCACGAGCATCTCGATCGAGGTCGACGCGATGCAGATCCCGAACAACCTCGTCGTCTCGATCGAGGGCCTCGAGGAGGGCTCGCACATCCTCGCCGGCGGCATCGACCTGCCCGCGGGCGCGACGCTGCTCACCGACCCCGAGGCGCTCATCATCGGCATCATGGTGCCGGCCGCTCCGCAGGACGAGGACGAGGGCGCGACCGGCACCGGCGCGAGCGGCGAGGCCTCGGACGACTCGGCTTCGGCGTAGCGGGTCTCCGGCAGCCTCGCCGGCATGGCTGAGACGTGGCTCGTGGTCGGGCTCGGGAATCCCGGGCCCGACTACGAGCGCACGCGTCACAACATCGGCCGCCGCGCGCTCGCCGAGGTGGAGCGCCGCGCCGGCGCGACGCCCAAGCGGCACGGTCGCGCGCAGGCGCTCGTGGCCGAGTCGCGCGTGGTCGGCGGACCGAAGGTGGTCACGGCGTTCCCGACCAGCTGGATGAATCGCTCCGGCGGCCCGGTCGCGCAGCTCATGGACTTCTACGGGATCGACCCGGAGCACGTCATCGTGCTGCATGACGAGCTCGACCTGCCGCTCGGGACCGTGCGCCTCAAGCAGGGCGGCGGACACGGCGGCCACAACGGGATGCGCGACATCATCGCGGCCCGCGGCGGCGACGTGCTGCGCGTCCGGCTCGGCATCGGCCGCCCGCCCGGCCGCCAGGACGCGGCCGAGTTCGTCCTGAAGCCCTTCGCGAAGGCCGAGCAGGAGGAGGCCGAGCTGCTCGTGCAGCTGGGCGCCGATGCGGTCGAGCGCATCATCGCGGAGGGGTTCGCGGAGGCGCAGCAGCGCATCCACGCGCCGTCCTGACCCCTCAGGACCCGCCGCTAGCATGGAGTGCCGATCGGAAGGGAAGTGCGTCTCGTGCGTCGAACCGCCATGCGTGTCGCAGCCGTCGTCACGGTGAGCCTCGCGCTCGCAGGCTGCGCCGGCGCCGAGCCCGAGCAGTCCGCCGCGCCCGACGGCCCGAACGGCTACACGCTCTCGGCGAGCCTCGACGACGGCTCCATCCTCTGGTGGGACGGCGGCGACGAGTCGGGCCTCACCGACCTCATCCTCGAGGATCCCGACGGCCGCATGTTCGCCTCCTGCCTCGGCACGGGCCCGCTGCTGTGCCTCGGCGGTCCCGAGGCCTCGCGCGGAGCGCTCGTGATCGCGCCCGCCGGCGCCGAGCGGGCGGTCATGCACTGGTACGGCCAGGATGTCGAGCTCGTGCGCGGGGAGAACACGCCAGCGGAGGCCCCGCCCGTCTTCGCCGGCGTCATGCCCCCTGTCGTCCCCGACGGCGCCTACAGCCTCGAGGTGTTCGACGGCGCCGGCGCCGTCGTCATGGCGCAGTGAGCCTGCAGCCCCTGCTCGAGCTGCTGGAGCGCGGCGCCCTCGGCGCCGTCGCCGAGGCGAGCCGCGGTGGCGCGCTCTCCGGCATCGAGGCGATGCGCGCGCCGGTCGTCGCGTCGATCGCAAGCGGCCACGATCGCCCGCTGCTCGTGATCACGGCCACCCGCCGCGAGGCGGAGGCGGTGCGCGACGACATCGGCGCCTGGCTGCCCGAGGCCCAGGTGCTCGAGCTCCCCGCCTGGGAGACGCTGCCGCACGAGCGGCTGAGCCCCTCCGCCGAGACCGTGGGTCGCCGCGGCGCCACGCTGCGGGCGCTCGCCGAGCGCCGACCGGGTACGCCCACGATCGTCATCGCCTCGGTGCGCGCCGCCCTGCAGCCCGTCGCCGACAACCTGCTCTCCATCGCGCCCGTCGAGCTCGTCGCGGGCGCCCGCGGCGTCGACCTCGCCGCCCTCTCGCGGCAGCTCGTCGACCTCGCGTACACGCGCGTCGACATGGTCACCCGGCGCGGCGAGTTCGCCGTGCGCGGCGGCATCGTCGACGTCTTCGCGCCCGCCGACGACTACCCGGTGCGCATCGAGCTGTTCGGCGACGAGGTCGAGCAGATGCGGCGCTTCCACGTCGCCGACCAGCGCTCCGACGCCGAGCCCATCGAGCGCGTCGTGCTGCCGCCGAGCCGCGAGATGCTGCTCACGGATGCGGTGCGCGCGCGGGCACGCCAGCTCGCCCCCGAGTTCCCCGGCATCCAGCAGATGCTCGAGAAGATCGCCCAGGGCATCCCGGTCGAGGGGATGGAGTCGCTCGCCCCAGCGCTGCTGCCGCGTCTCGTGCCCATCACCCACTACCTGCCCGACGCGGGCGTCATCGTGCTCGGGCCCGAGCGCATCCGCGACCGCGTCGCGAGCCTGAACGAGACGAACCAGGAGTTCCTGCAGGCGGCATGGAGCGCCGCGACCGCCGGCGGCGACGCGCCCGTCGACCTCAGCAGCGGCTTCCTGAGCCTCGACGAGCTGCGCGACCAGGTGCGCGCGCCGTGGTGGACGTACTCGACGCTGCAGGCCGACGACTCCGTCACGGGCATCGACGCGCTGCCGGTGCCGAGCTTCACGGGTCGCGCCGACGGCGCGGTCGACCACTTGCGCGAGCGTGCTCGCGACGGGTGGCGCGTCGTCGTCACCGCGGCGGGCCACGGGCTCGTCGAGCGCGCGGCGCAGGTGCTCGGCGAGCACGAGGTCGCCGCGCGCGTCGTCGAGTCGCTGCCCGCCCAGCTCGAGCCGGGCGTCGTGCACGTCACGCAGGCCTCGATCGAGCACGGCTTCTCGCTGCCCGACGACCGCATCGAGCTGCTGAGCGAGGCCGAGTTCTTCGGCCGCGCCGTTGGCGTCGACGCGCGGCAGCCGCACAAGCTGGCCGGTCGGCGCCGATCCGTCGTCGACCCGCTGCAGCTCAAGGCCGGCGACTACGTCGTGCACGAGACGCACGGCGTCGGCCGCTTCGTCGAGCTCACGCAGCGCACCGTCTCGACCGGTGGCCGCAACCCGGTGAAGACGACCCGCGAATACCTCGTGATCGAGTACGCGCCGTCGAAGCGCGGCCATCCTGGCGATCGGCTCTCGGTGCCCACCGACCAGCTCGACCAGCTCAACCGCTACGTCGGCGGCGAGGCGCCGCAGCTGTCGAAGATGGGCGGCAGCGACTGGCAGCAGTCGAAGGCGAAGGCGCGCAGGGCCGTGCGCGACATCGCGGTCGAGCTCGTGCAGCTCTACTCGAAGCGGATGGCGTCGAAGGGACGCGCGTTCGGCCCCGATTCGCCGTGGCAGCGCGAGCTCGAGGATGCGTTCCCGTACGCGGAGACGCCCGACCAGCTGACCACGATCGAAGAGGTCAAGCGCGACATGGAGCGCTCGGTGCCGATGGACCGGCTGCTCTCGGGCGACGTGGGCTACGGCAAGACCGAGGTCGCCGTGCGCGCCGCGTTCAAGGCCGTGCAGGACGGCACGCAGGTGGCGGTGCTCGTGCCGACGACCCTGCTCGTGCGGCAGCACTTCGAGACGTTCGCCGCACGCTTCGCGGGCTTCCCGGTGCAGGTGCGTGCGCTCAGCCGGTTCCAGAGCGACAAGGAGGTGCGGGAGACGATCGCCGGCATCGCCGACGGCACCGTCGACGTCGTGATCGGCACCCACCGCATCCTCTCGGAGGGCGTGCAGTTCAAGGAGCTCGGCCTCGTCGTCATCGACGAGGAGCAGCGCTTCGGCGTCGAGCACAAGGAGCGGCTCAAGGCCATGAAGGCCAACGTCGACGTGCTCTCGATGTCGGCGACGCCGATCCCTCGCACGCTCGAGATGGCGGTCACGGGCATCCGCGAGATGTCGACGCTCGCGACGCCGCCCGAGGCCCGCCACCCCGTGCTCACGTTCGTCGGCGCCTACAACGAGCAGCAGGTCGCGGCCGCGATCCGCCGCGAGCTGCTGCGCGAGGGCCAGGTGTTCTTCGTGCACAACCGCGTCTCGTCGATCAACCGGGTCGCGGCGCAGCTGCGCGAGCTCGTGCCGGAGGCCCGCATCGGCGTCGCCCACGGCAAGATGCCCGAGACCGCGCTCGAGCGCGTCATCG
The DNA here is from genome assembly GCF_049844935.1 of Agrococcus sp. DT81.2. Classification (NCBI taxonomy): domain Bacteria; kingdom Bacillati; phylum Actinomycetota; class Actinomycetes; order Micrococcales; family Microbacteriaceae; genus Agrococcus; species Agrococcus sp. DT81.2. The sequence goes on from NZ_JBNCLZ010000003.1 coordinate 403,153, forward strand.
TCGACTTCTGGGAGAAGCAGTACGACGTGCTCGTCTCCACGACGATCGTCGAGACCGGCCTCGACATCCCGAACGCCAACACGCTCATCGTCGACCACGCCGAGCGCTACGGCCTCAGCCAGCTGCACCAGCTGCGCGGGCGCGTCGGTCGCGGGCGTGAGCGCGCCTACGCGTACTTCCTCTACGACGCCGACAAGCCGCTCTCGGAGACCGCCCACGACCGGCTCGAGACGATCGCCGTGCACAACGAGCTCGGCGCCGGCATGCAGGTCGCGCTCAAGGACCTCGAGATCCGCGGCGCCGGCAACCTGCTGGGCGGCGAGCAGTCCGGTCACATCGCCGGCGTCGGCTTCGACCTGTACCTGCGGATGGTGGGGGAGGCCGTCGCGGTCTTCCGCGGCGAGGAGGACGAGGGGCCGCGCGAGCTGCGGCTCGAGCTGCCGGTCGACGCGGTGATCCCCGAGGAGTACGTCGACGCCGAGCGGCTGCGCCTCGAGGCGTACCAGAAGCTCTCGGCGGCCGCGTCGTCGCGCGACGATGAGGCCATCGACCACGTCGTGGAGGAGCTGCGCGACCGCTACGGCGAGCCGCCGGCGCAGGTGACGGCGCTCGTCGCCATGGCGCGCCTGCGGCGGAAGGCGCAGCGCGCGCAGCTCTCCGAGGTCATCACCGTCGGCCCGAACCTGCGCGTCGGCCCCGCCGACCTCGCCGAGTCGGTGCAGCTGCGGCTCCGGCGCATGTATCCGGAGTCGAAGCTCAACGCGCAGGCCAAGACCGTCGTCGTGCCCATCCCCACCGCCGGCGGCGGTCGCCTGGCAGGCACGCAAGCCGAGCCGCTGCCGGACGCCGAGCTGATCGCGTGGGTCGATGCGCTGCTCGACGCCATCTTCCCGCCGCCGAAGGAGCCGGCGGCCGAGGATGCCGAGGCCAGGTCGTCGCGGTGAGCGCCCTCGACGAGCTCGTCGCCGTGATGGCGCGGCTGCGCGGCCCGGGCGGCTGTCCCTGGGACGCCGAGCAGACGCACGCCTCGCTCGTGCCGTACGTCATCGAGGAGGCGCACGAGCTCGCGGAGGCCGTCGAGGTCAGGGAGGATGGGCGCGGCGACGACGCCCACCTGCGGGAGGAGCTCGGCGACGTGCTGCTGCAGGTCGTCTTCCACGCCGACATCGCGCGCGCCGAGGGCCGCTTCGACGTCGACGACGTCGCTCGCACGCTGATCGCGAAGCTGCGCCGCCGCCACCCGCACGTCTTCGATGACGTCGCCGTCGACGGCGTCGCGGACGTCGTGGCGAACTGGGATGCCATCAAGCGCGCCGAGAAGCCGGAGCGGTCGAGCGCGCTCGACGGCATCCCGGCCGGCCTGCCCGCCCTCGCGCGCGCCGAGAAGACGATGAGCCGCGCCCGACGGGCAGGGCTCGAGCTGCCGGCCGCGGCCGTCGACGCAGCGGATCCTGCCGACGAGCAGGCGCTCGGCGCCGCCCTGCTCGGCATGGTGCGCACCGCGAGCGACCGCGGGCTCGACGCCGAGCGCGCCCTCCGGGCAGCGACGCGCGCGCTCGAGCTGCAGCTGCGCGAGCAGGAGGCTACGGCCGGATGACGACGCTGCCGACCTTCCTGCCCGAGTCGGCGATCTCGTAGGCCCGCTGGATCTCGTCCATCGGCATCGACTCCTGGATGACCGGGTCGAGCTCGCCGCTCGCGACGAGCTCGAGGAGCCGCGTCATGTGCTCGGGGCGCGAGCCGGAGACGCCCGCCCTCACTTGCCCTCGAGCCGCGAGGGTCTGCCCGAGCGTCGCGAGCACGAGCACGAGCATGCCGCCGTCGGCCAGCAGCGCCCGGCCGGCGCGCGTCGAGAGCGCGCCGACGGTGTCGAGCACGATGTCGAAGCGCTCGGGGATGCGCTCGACGGGCGTCTCGGTGTAGTCGATGACCGCGTCGGCTCCCAGCCGACGCGCGAGCTCGGCGTTGCGGCCGCTCGTGACCGCCGTCACGCGAGCGCCGGCGAGCTTCGCCACCTGCACGAGGCTCGAGCCCACCGCGCCCGAGGCGCCGACGACCAGCACCGACTGGCCCTCGCGCACGTGCGCGACGTCCTCGAGGAAGTGCATCGCGGTGCAGCCGCCGAACAGCACGGCGGCCGCGGCATCGAACGAGATGCCGCCCGGCTTCGGCACGAGCCGGTCGGCGCGCACGGCGACGAGCTCGGCGTGCGCGCCGAGCCGCGCGCCGGTCGTGCCCGCGACCTCGTCGCCCACGGCGAGCGACGTGACGCCGTCGCCGAGCGACTCCACCGTGCCCGACAGGGCGACGCCCAGCACGCGCCGGCGCGGTCCCCGGAGGCCGATGCCGAGGCGGCCGGGCAGCCCGAAGCCGCGGGGGAACCGCGCCGCGCGCATGCGTGCATCGCCGGAGTTGACGGCGGCCGCGGCGACGCGCACCACCACCTCGCCCTTGCGGGCCACCGGATCGGCGACCTCCGTGACCCGTGCCACGCTCGGCGGTCCGTACCGCTCGACGACGACTGCGCGCATCCCTGCTCCTTACATCCGTAAGCCTGTGTTGCCGCGAGCGTACCCTTACACTCGTAAGTGCACAAGGGATCGGGAGGCGCGGATGGCGGAGTCGACGAGGACGAGACCCGTGGCTCGCCCCGGCCTGACGGCAGAGCGCGTGGTGGAGGCGGCCGCGGCGGTCGCCGACCGTGAGGGGCTCCACGGCGTGAGCATGCGGCGCGTCGGGCGCGAGCTCGGCGTCGAGGCGATGTCGCTCTACCACCACGTGGCGAGCAAGGACGCGCTGCTCGACGCGCTGGGCGACTGGCTCATGGCGCAGGTCGCGCGCCCGCCGGTCGACGCGGCATGGCGCGACGGCATCCGCATCCGGTGCCACTCGCTGCGCGACGTCATGCGCGAGCACCCGTGGGGACCGGCGATCGTCGAGTCGCGCCGCACGCCGGGGCTCGTGCTGCTGGGCCATCTCGAGGCAGTCCTCGACTGCCTCCACCGCGGCGGCTTCCCCGTGCAGCTGGCTGCGCACGCGTTCTCGGTGCTCGATGCGTACGTCTACGGCTTCGTGCTCACCGAGCAGAGCCTGCCGTTCGAGCCGGGCGGCGGCGTCGACGACCTCGCCGAGGAGATGGCGGTACCGGCCGACGCCTTCCCGCGCATGGCGGCCTTCATCGAGCAGGTCATCGTCGGGCGCTCGTACGACTACGGCGACGAGTTCGCGTACGGCCTCGAGCTCGTGCTCGACGGCCTCGACGCGAGGCTCGCCGAGGCGGCCGATTCGCGGTAGCGCAGCCGCCCGACACCGGCGACGATGAAGATGCCGATCATGAAGGCGAGCAGCACTTGCCCCGTCGGCACGATGAGGCCCGTCCATCCGCCGTGCACGCCGGGGTCGAGGAACGGGTACGGGAACCACCCGTCGATGAGTCCGCCCCGCAGCCACGCGGCGATCAGGAAGGCGACCGGGTACGCCATCCACCAGGCGGCCCGGCGGAGGCGGATGCGCCGGAACGTCGGCACGAGCAGCCAGTCGAGCCCGACCATCCACGGGATGAAGCGGTGCTGCGCCGCGTTCGTGTACTCGATCGTCCACGACCACACCTCGTCGGGCTTCGCGAGCAGGATCGCGTAGACGAGGCCGGCGAGCACGGCGTATGCGGTGATGGCGCCGCGCAGGTGGTCGAACCAGAGCGGCCGATGCTCCTCGCGCGTGCCCAGCATCCAGAGGTAGAGGACGATCACCATGATGTTCGCCTGGATCGTGAAGTAGGCGAAGTGCTCGGTCGGCGGCTCACCCGAGCGCACCATGTTCACGATGTTCCACGCCTCGGCGAACACCGCCGTGAGGACGATGACGACCCGCCACGCGACCACCGGGATCGCGCGGTCGTGGAAGGGCCAGCGCCGGCGCATGGCGCCATGATGGCACGCGGAGAGCGGCCACGGATGCCCTGCGGCGGGCCGGGTGCAGCGCGTGCGGGAGAATGGTCGCCATGGCAACCCAGGTGCACCCGGCGCGCGGCATGCGCGACTTCCTGCCCGTCGAGAAGCGGCGCCGCGAGCGCGTGCTCCGCGTCATCAGGGACGCCTACGAGGACCATGGCTTCGAGGAGATCGAGACCCCCGTCGTCGAGGACGCCGATCGCCTGCACGCGGGCCTGGGCGGCGACAACGAGAAGCTCGCATTCGCGGTCATGCGGCGCGGGCTCACCGTCGATGACCTGCGCGCCGCCGAGGCGCCGCTCGCCCTCGCCGACCTCGGCCTGCGCTTCGACCTCACCGTGCCGCTCGCGCGCTTCATCGCCTCGAACCGCGCGGCGCTCCCGCCCGTGTTCCGCGCCATCCAGATCGCGCCGGTGTGGCGCGCCGAGCGCCCCCAGCGCGGCCGCTACCGCCAGTTCATGCAGTGCGACATCGATATCGCCGGCGAGGCGGGCATCGCCGCGGAGCTCGAGCTGCTCGCCGCGACGGCGGATGCGCTGACGCGGCTCGGCATCCCCGACGCGTTCATCCGCATCAACGACCGGCGCATCCTCGCGGCGGCGCTCGAGCACGCCGGCGTCGCGGAGGAGCTGCGCGAGGGCGCGCTCGTCACGGTCGACAAGCTCGACAAGATCGGCAGGGAGGGCGTCGCCGAGGAGCTGGGCGCGCGCGGCGTGGACGGCGAGCGGCTGCTCGCGACGCTCGACGCGATCCAGTCGGGGGAGGAGCTCGAGGGGTTCGACGCCACCGTGCTCGACGGGGTGCGCGAGCTGCTCGGCGCGAGCGTCGGCATCCGCCTCGACTTCGACCCCACCCTCGTGCGCGGCATGGGCTACTACACGGGCCCGATCTTCGAGATCGCGCACCCCGAGCTGCCCTACTCGATCGGCGGCGGCGGCCGCTACGACGGCATGATCGGTCGCTTCCTGGGCCAGGAGCTGCCCGCCGTGGGCATCTCGCTCGGCTTCGAGCGGCTCGTCGACCTCGTCGTGCTGCCGGAGGACGGCGCGCGCGAGGCGATCGCGCTGCTGGTCGACAAGGCGGTCGAGCCCGCCGCCGCGCTGGCGATCAAGCGCGACCTCGTCGCGGCCGGCCAGACCGTGCGCATGCAGCGCCGCACGAAGAACGTGACCGGCCTGCTCGAGCAGCTGGCCGCAAACGGGGCCACCCACTTCGCCTTCGTGCGCCCCGGCGACGCGGCCGCGACGCTGGACGTGAAGCCCATCTCCTGACGCGCTGGCGAGGCGGGCTAGGCTCGACACGGCCATCCACTGCGACCGCCGTCCACTGCGAAACAAGGAGCACCCGTGGCACTCATCGACACCCTGCAGGCACGCGAGATCCTCGACTCCCGCGGCAACCCGACCGTCGAGGTCGAGGTGCTGCTCTCCGACGGCTCCGTGGGCCGTGCCGCCGTGCCGAGCGGCGCATCGACCGGCGCCTTCGAGGCCTTCGAGCTGCGCGACGGCGACAGCGCCCGCTACCTCGGCAAGGGCGTCGAGCAGGCCGTCGACGCCGTGAACGAGGAGATCGCGGAGGCCATCGAGGGCCTCTCCGCCGACGACCAGCGCATCGTCGACTCCACGCTCGTCGAGCTCGACGGCAGCGACAACAAGAAGAACCTGGGCGCGAACGCGATCCTGGGCGTCTCGCTCGCCGTCGCCAAGGCGGCCGCGGACTCGGCGAAGCTGCCGCTGTTCCGCTACCTGGGCGGCCCGAACGCCTTCCTGCTGCCGGTGCCGATGATGAACGTCATCAACGGCGGCGCGCACGCCGACACGGGCGTCGACATCCAGGAGTTCATGGTGCTGCCGATCGGCGCCGAGACCTTCCGAGAGGGCCTGCGCTGGGGTGCGGAGACGTACCACGCGCTGAAGAGCATCCTCAAGGAGCAGGGCCTCTCGACCGGGCTCGGCGACGAGGGTGGGTTCGCCCCCGACCTCGCGAGCAACCGCCTCGCGCTCGACCTGCTCGTGCAGGCGATCGAGAAGGCCGGCTTCACGCCCGGCAGCGACATCGCGCTCGGCCTCGACGTCGCCGCCTCCGAGTTCTTCGAGAACGGCGTGTACCGCTTCGAGGGCCAGGAGCGCTCGAGCGCCGACATGACCGACTACTTCACCGAGCTCGTCGACAGCTACCCGCTCGTCTCGATCGAGGACCCGATGAACGAGGAGGACTGGGAGGGCTGGGCCGCGCTCACCGAGCGCCTCGACGACCGCGTGCAGATCGTCGGCGACGACCTGTTCGTCACCAACCCCGAGCGCCTCATCGAGGGCATCGAGCGCGGCGCCGCGAACGCGCTGCTCGTGAAGGTGAACCAGATCGGCACGCTCTCCGAGACCTTCGACGCGATCCGCATCGCGACGCAGGCCGGCTACTCGTCGGTGCTATCGCACCGCTCCGGCGAGACCGAGGACACCACGATCGCCGACATCGCGGTCGCCGTGAACGCCGGCCAGATCAAGACCGGCGCGCCCGCCCGCAGCGAGCGCGTCGCGAAGTACAACCAGCTGCTGCGCATCGAGGAGGACCTGGGCGAGGCCGCCGAGTACGCCGGCGCCGCCGCGTTCCCGCGCTTCGAGGGCTGACCGCGGTTCTGACGATGCAGGAGGGCACCCGCCGATATCCTCGGTCGGTGCCCTCCTCCCGTTCCGCCACCGGTCAGCTGCGCGTGTCGTGGCTGCTGCTCGTGGTCGTCGGCCTCGTGCTGGCCGGATTCGTGGTGCTCGCGCCCACGATCGGGCTGCTGCTCGAGCAGCGCCGCGACATCGCGGCGATGGAGGCGCAGGTCGCCGCGCAGCAGGCGAACGTCGAGGCGCTGCAGACGGATCAGGCGCGCTGGGACGACCCCGCCTACATCGAGGCGCAGGCGCGCGACCGGCTGTTCTTCGTCTACCCGGGCGAGACGAGCTTCGTCGTGCTCGACGACCGCTCCGCGCTCGAGACCGCGGCCGCCGACGTGCCCTCCGCGACGCTCGAGGAGCCCTCGCGCGACTGGGCCTCCGCCGCCGCCACCTCGTTCCTCATCGCGGGACTCACCGACGAGAGCCCTTCCTCGTTCATGGGCGTCCCGCCGGAGCCGCAGTGACGGATGACGCGGTGATGGATGACTCAGCGATGCGACCCATGATCGACCCCGCCACCGACCGCGACCTGGAGATCATGGCGCTGCAGCTCGGCCGCACCATGCGCGGCGTGCTCGGCGTCGGCGCGCGGTGCGCGTGCGGCGCGCCGACCGTCGTCGTCACGAGCCCGAGGCTGCCGGACGGCACGCCGTTCCCCACCTTCTACTACCTCACGCATCCGGCAGCCACGGCAGCGGCGTCGCGGCTCGAGGCCGACGGCACGATGGCGGCGCTGCAGGAGCGGCTCGACGACCCCGCGACGGCCGAGGCGTATGCTGCGGCGCACGCGGCGTACCTCGCCGACCGCGAGCAGCACGGTCACGTCGAGGAGATCGCCGGCATCAGCGCAGGCGGTATGCCGACCCGCGTGAAGTGCCTGCATGCCGTCATCGCGCACTCGCTCGCCGCCGGCCCGGGCGTCAACCCGATCGGCGACGCAGCGCTCGCGCTCGCGGACTGGTCGCCCGAGACGTGCGTGTGCCCTGCGGAGGCCCGCGGCGCCGCCGATCCCAAGGCCGACTCGGGGCCGCGATAGACTTGACGCACATCCACATCTGATAACGGGGAAGAAGCGTGCTTTGACCAAGATCCTCATCGTCGGCGGCGGCTATGCCGGCCTCTACACCGCCCGCGGCCTCGAGCGTCAGCTCGGTGCAGCGGAGGCCGAGATCACCATCGTCGACCCGCTGCCCTACATGACCTACCTGCCCTTCCTGCCGGAGGTGGCCGCCGGCTCGATCGAGCCCCGCCACGCGGTCGTCTCGCTGCGCCGCCACCTGGCGCGCACCCGCGTCGTGCAGGCCAAGGTCACCTACGTGGACCACGCCAGCAAGGTCGCCACCATCCAGCCCGAGCTCGGCGAGCCGTCGACGCTCGAGTACGACGTGCTCGTCATGACCGCCGGCTCCGTCTCGCGCACGTTCCCGATCGCGGGCGTCGCCGACGAGGCCATCGGCATGAAGACGATCGAGGAGGCCGCCGCCGTGCGCGACCGCCTGATCGGCAACTTCGCCCGTGCCGCTGCCCTGCCCGTCGGCCCCGAGCGCGACCGCCTGCTGACGGTCGTCGTCGTGGGCGGCGGCTTCGCCGGCATCGAGACGATCGCCGAGCTCCGCGACTTCGCGACCCACCTGCTCTCGCGGTTCCCCGAGATCAGCTTCGACGAGGTGCGGTTCCACCTGGTCGAGGCGATGGGCCGCATCATGCCCGAGGTCAGCGCGAAGACCGCCGACTGGGTGGTCGACGACATGCGCAAGCGCGGCGTCGACGTGCACCTCGAGACGCAGCTGCAGAGCGCCCTCGACGGCGTCTGCGAGCTCTCGACGGGCGAGCGCTTCGCGTCCGACCTCATCATCTGGACGGCCGGCGTGATGGCGAACCCCGTCGTGCGCCAGACCGACCTGCCGCTCGACGAGCGCGGCCGCATCACCGCGCTCGCGACCCTGCAGGTCGCCGGCCCCGACGGTGTCGTGGTGCCGGATGCGTGGACCGCGGGCGACGTCTCGGCCGTGCCCGACAAGTCGAAGACCCCCGGCCCCGGCGGCTTCTGCGTGCCGAACGCGCAGCACGCCGTGCGTCAGGCCAAGCTGCTCGCGAAGAACATCGTCGCGGTGCTCCGCGGCGAGGCGCCGCGCGAGTACATCCACGACAACCTCGGCGCGGTAGCCGGCCTCGGCATCGGCAACGGCGTCTTCCAGAGCGGCAAGATCGCGATCAAGGGCCCGCTCGCCTGGCTCGCGCACCGCGGCTACCACGGCATGGCGATGCCGATGTGGGAGCGCAAGCTGCGCGTCTTCGGCGACTGGTGGAACAACTTCTGGCTCGGCCGCGACATCGTCGAGCTGTCGCAGCGCGAGGACCCGCGACTCGCGTTCGAGACGTTCGCGTCGCGCCCGAAGCCCAAGGTCGAGGCGTAGTCCTCCTTCGCTGCAGCACCACAGTGCCGCGCCCTCTGCTCGAGGGCGCGGCGCTGTCGTATGGTGCACGTGGACGATCGTCCAAGATCGATCGAGACGGGGAGACCACGTGGCACGGATGTCGGCACTCGAGCGTCGCGGGCAGCTCATCGAGGCTGGCCTGCGGGTCATCGCACGGGAAGGCATCCACGGCGCCACCGTGCGTGCGATCGTCGCCGAGGCGGGAGTGCCGCTCGCGACCTTCCACTACGTCTTCGACTCCCGCGACGAGATGATCGGGGAGGCGTACGCCTACATCGCGGTGCTGCCTGAGGACGACCTCGCGGAGGTGCTGCCCGACGATGTGAGCCCCGAGGAAGCGGTGCGCGCCCTGCTGCTGCTCTGGTTCGAACGGTTCCTGGAGCACCCGGAGTACGAGCTCGCGGTCATGGAGATCATGGCCTACTGCAGCCGCACGCCGGCGCTCGCGCAGTTGCCCGCCCAGGTGCAGGAGCGCTACCTCGAGGTCGTCGTCGGCGGCGTGGAGCTGCTGCGAGAGCGCTTCGGCACGACGGGCGGCTCGGCCGCCCGCGACGTGGCCACGCTCTTCCTGCACGCGACCGACGGCATCACGTACTGCTGGCTGCGCACGCGCGACACCGCCGCGTCCTACCGCGCGATCGATGCCGCTGTGCCCGTGCTCGCCGCAGCCACGGTCGCGGCAGCCTGATGCTCCGGCTCGACGGCGCGGCGCCGTGGCGGCCGGACGGGCACTGGCAGCGCATGGACGCCGCCACCGCGGGGCTCGACGCCCCGTTCGCGGCGCTGTCGCTCGAGGCGCTCGCGCACAACGCGCGCTCCATGGTGGCGCGCGCCGCCGGCACGCCGCTGCGCATCGCCACGAAGTCGGTCCGCAGCCGCGGGGTGCTCGAGGCGGTGCTGCGGCAGCCGGGCTTCCGCGGCGTGCTCGCGGCGACGCTGCCGGAGGGGCTCTGGCTGTCGGCGACCGTCGACGACGTGCTCGTCGGCTACCCGACGGTCGATCGCGCCGCGCTGCGTGCGCTCGCGGCCGACGAGCGCGCGCTCGAGCGCGTGACGTTCATGGTGGACAGCCTCGAGCACCTCGACGTGATCGACGCGGCCGCGCCGGGGCATCCGCCTATGCGGATCGCGCTCGAGCTCGACGCCTCGTTCGCGCTCGGTCCCGTCCGCGCCGGCGTCCGCCGCTCGCCTGTGCGCGACCCCGCGAGCATCGGAGCGCTCGCGGAGGCGGTCGTCGCGCGGCGCGGCTTCACCCTCGTGGGGCTCATGGCCTACGAGGCGCAGGTCGCGGGCGTGCAGGACGCGCGGCGCCGCGGGCTCGCGCCGCCGATGATGCTGCGGGTCATGCAGCGGATGTCCGTGGCGGAGCTGCGCGAACGGCGCGCGAGCGCGGTCGAGGCGGTGCGTCGCGTCGTGCCGCTCGAGTTCGTGAACGGCGGCGGCACTGGCTCCATCGAGCTCACCGCCGCCGATCCCGCGGTCACCGAGATCGGCGCCGGCAGCGGCCTCTTCGGTCCGCACCTGTTCGACGGCTACCGCCGCTTCTCGCCCGCGCCCGCGCTCGCGTTCGCGCTGCCGGTCGTCCGCCGACCCGGCCGCGGCTGCGTGACCCTGCTCGGCGGCGGATGGATCGCGTCCGGTCCGCACGGACCGGATCGCCAGCCGGTCGTGGCCTGGCCGGAGGGGCTGAGGATCGATCCGCAGGAGGGGGCCGGCGAGGTGCAGACGCCCGTGCTCGGGGCCGCGGCCGACCGGCTCGCGCTCGGCGACCGCGTGTGGCTGCGGCACGCGAAGGCCGGCGAGCCGTGCGAGCGCACCGAGGCGCTGCACGTCGTCTCGGGCGACCAGGTCGTCGACATCATCCCCACGTATCGTGGCGAGGGCAGGAAGCTGCTGTGAGCTGAGGAGCGACGCGTGACGTGGAGGAACTGGGCGAGGTCGCAGTCGGCCGACCCCCGCGAGGTGCACGCTCCCGTCACGGTCGAGGACGTGCGCCGCGTCGTGGAGCGCGTGCGGGAGCGGGGCGGCTCCGTTCGGCCGGTCGGCAGCGGCCACTCCTTCTCGGGCGCCGCGAGGCCGGACGACGCGCAGCTCACCCTCGATGGCCTCGCCGGGCTGCTGCACGTCGACCAGGCGCGAGGCCGCGCGACGCTGCTCGCCGGCACGAAGCTGCACGAGGTGCCGGCGCTGCTCGCGCCGAGCGGGCTCGCGATGGAGTGCCTCGGCGACATCGATCGGCAGACGCTCGCGGGCGCCATCTCGACCGGCACCCACGGCACCGGCCTGCGCTTCCCCTCGATCGGCGCGACCGTGGTGGCCGCGACGCTCGTGACCGGGCGGGGCGAGCTGCTGCGCGTGAGCGAGACGGAGCGGCCGGAGCTGCTCCCGGCGGTGCGGCTCGGGCTCGGCGCGCTCGGCGTGCTCGTCGACGTGACGCTGCAGTGCGTGCCCGCCTTCGCGCTCGAGGCGGTCGAGGCGACGATGCGCCTCGACGCCGTGCTCGACGACTGGATGGGCCTCAACGAGCGCACCGACCACTTCGAGCTGCACTGGTTCGCGGCCACGCGGCTGGCGGCGACGAAGTCGAACACCCGGGTCGCGGGGCCGCTGCGCCCGCGCTCGACGATCGGGCGCTTCGTCGACGAGCGCGTGCTCACCGACTCCGGGCACCGGGCGGTGCTGACCGCCGCCGCGCTCGCGCCCGCGCTCGCGCCGGCCGTCAACGAGCTCTCGGCGCGCTTGATGCCCAGGGGCAGCTTCACGGAGCCCAGCCACCGGGTGTTCGCGTCGCCTCGCGCCGTGCGGTTCCGCGAGCTGGAGTACGGGATGCCAGTCGCCGCGGTCCCCGAGGCGCTGCGCGAGATCGATCGGGCGCTGCGGAGAGCGGACCTCGTGCTCACGTTCCCGTTCGAGGCCCGCGCGAGCGCTGCGGATGACGCGCACCTGTCCACCGCGCACGGGCGCGCGACCGGCTACATCGCCGCGCACCGATGGTGGCGCGAGGATCCGCGGCCGCTGTTCGACATCGTCGAGCCGATCCTGCTCGCGCACGACGGCCGGCCGCACTGGGGCAAGCTGCATTCGCTCCGCGCCCCAGAGCTCGCCGAGCGCTTCCCAGGCTTCGCCGCCTTCCTCGCCGCGCGCGACGAGCTCGACCCCGATCGCACCTTCGCGAGCAGCTGGACCAGGAGGGTCCTGGGGCACTGAGCAGGCCAGCGACGGAGCAGGCCAGCGACGGAGCCGCCTACAGTGGAAGGCATGGATTCGCCGCAGCTCGTCATCTGGATCGTGGTCGGTGCACTGGTCGTCCTCGCGCTGATCGGTGCGATCTGGACGGTCACCGCGCTCGTGTCGATGCGTCGCCTCAGCGCGAGCGTCGACGAGCGCTGGGAGGCGCTCGCGGCGACGCTCGAGCGGCGCCGCTCGGTCGCCGCCCCGCTGCTCGCGGCCGCACCCGAGGCGCAGCGGCAGCAGGCCGAGCGGTCGTTCGCGGCGCTCGAGGCCGCGGCGCTGCCGGGCTCGAAGGCGGAGGCGGAGGCGGAGCTGCAGCGGATCCTGCGCCCGCTCGTCCAGGCCGCAGCGACGCATCCGCTCGGCTCCGAGGCAGCAGAGGCGCGCACCGCGCTCGCCGCGCTCGACGACGAGGCCCAGGCCCGCCGTCGCGATTACAACACCGGCGCCCGCGAGCTCAACGCGAAGGGCCGCCGCTTCCCGACGTCGCTGTGGAAGGGCTCCGCCGCAGTCCCGCGCCAGTTCTTCGAGGTGGATCAGACGGGAGCGGTCGCCGAGCCGCCCCGCATCCAGTTCTGAGCCTCGGAGGACTCCTTCCGTCGGTTGAGCCGCTCCGCGCGACGGATCCCCTCCTCCGTCGGTGGCGAGCCGCTCCAGCGGCTGGTGCGGCCACCCGCTCCGCCCCTTCCGTTGGTTGAGCCGCTCCGCGCGCGCAGCGCGCTGAGCGTGTCGAAACCTGTCGACCCGGGCGGTCCGGTTTCGACACGCGCATGCCGCCTGCGGCGGCGGCGCGGCTCAACCAGCGGGAGCGGCGGCGGCGGCGCGGCTCAACCAGCGGGCGGGGCGGCAGCGGCGCGGCTCAACCAGCCGGTCGTGCTGCCGAGCGCAGCGCCCCCTCCACTGCCGCCGCCCACGTCCCCGGCCCCGCCACCTCCACCCGGTCGAGCCCCTGCCACACTGCCGCCTCCTCGAGCGCCGGCACCAACCGTGCCGCGAGCTCACCGGCTCGCTGCTCCCGCCCCGGCTCGATCGTCGCGTGCTGCACGCGCAGGATGCCGGCTCGCCGATCGCTCTTCAGGTCGACGCGGCCGACGAGCTCGTCGTCGACGAGCACGGGCAGCACGTAGTAGCCGTGGGTGCGCTGCGCCGCGGGCGTGTAGATGCTGATGCGGTACGCGAAGCCGAACAGCCGCTCCGCGCGCGGTCGGTGCCACACGAGCGGGTCGAAGGGCGACAGCAGCGCCGTCGCGCGCACGCGCCGCGGGCGCCGAGCGTCGGCCCACAGCCAGGCGGGGCGACCCCAGCCCTCGACGTCGACGCGCTCGAGGGAGCCGTCGGCGACGAGCTCGTCGACCGCGGCCCGCGCATCCTTGATCGAGAGCCGGTGGTAGTCGGCGAGGTCGTCGAGCGTCGCGATGCCGTGTGCCTGCGCCGCGCGCGCGACCAGCGTGCGCTGCGCCTCCGCCCGCTCCAGCGGCGCCAGCGCGGCCTCCGGCAGCGCCTGCTCGGCGACCGCATACTGCCGCTCGAACCTCGTGCGCCCGACGGTCACGAGCTCGCCGCGCTGGAACAGCACCGCCGTCGCCCAGTAGGCATCCGACTTGTTCCACCAGCCGCCCGGCAGCCGCTCGTGCGCGGGATGCTCCATGTCGCTCGGGCGCATCGGGCCGCGCTCGGCGAACTCCGCGAGCACGCCGTCGACGATCGACGCGTGCTCCGCCGCCCAGCGATCGCCGCCCCCGCGCAGCGGCTCGCGGCGCTTCCAAGCCCAGAGGGGCCAGTCGGCGACCGGGATCACCGCCGCCTCGTGCGCGACGTACTCGGTGTAGCCACCCATGCGCGGACGCCGCGGATGGTCGTGGTGCAGCAGCCGGTCGAGCGCGGCGCGGTCGTACGCGCCGATGCGCGACAGCAGCGGCAGGTAGTGGCTGCGCTCGAACACGTTGACCGAGTCGAGCTGCAGCAGGCGGAGCCGCTCGATCGACCGCTCGAGCGTGCGGATGCCGGTGCGGCCGCGCTTGCCCGGCACGGCCCCGTCGAGGCCGCCGGCGGCGATCGCGATGCGGCGAGCCTGCGCGGCGGAGATCCTGGTGGTCGCGGTCACGCGTCGGAGGCTAGCAACCACCGCAGACGCATGCCGCGGCCGACACAGCCGTGCGCCGTAGGATCGCACAATGATGCTCCGACGGCCCGCCAGCGCGGCGCCCCGCCCACCCGCGGTCGTCGACGACACGGCGGTGCCGCGGGGCATGCAGATCGCCGGTGCTTGGGCATGGCGCTTCGTCGCCCTCGCCGCGGCGGCCGCGATCGTGGTCTGGCTCGTCGTGCAGTTCCGCATCGTGGTCATCCCCGTGCTCGTCGCTGCCCTGCTCACGGCGCTGCTGCTGCCGGTCGTCGACGCGCTGGTGCGCGCCCGGTGGCCGCGCGGGATCGCCGTCGCGGTCGCGATCATCGGGCTCCTCGTGATCGTCTCGGGCCTCGGCTGGCTCGCGATCTCGCAGATCCGGGAGGAGTACCCGGCCCTGCAGCAGCGCGCGGTCGAGTTCTGGGGCGATACGCAGGAGTGGATCGTCTCGCTGCCGTTCGGCATCGACCAGGCCGACCTGCAGGACACGGTGCAGGACCTCGTCGCCAACCTCCGTGAGGACCTGTCGTCGGTGCTGTCGAGCGCGCTGTCGCTCGGCTCCTCGGTCGGCCACTTCCTCGCGGGCGCGCTGCTCACCCTCTTCGCGCTCATCTTCACGCTCGCCGACGGCCGCGGCATCTGGCGCTGGATCGTCGGCGTGCTGCCGGCGCGGGCGCGCGCGGCGACCGACGGCGCCGGCCGCACCGGCTGGGTGACCCTCGGCAGCTTCGTCCGCGTGCAGGTGCTGGTGGCCTTCATCGACGCCGTCGGCATCGGGCTCGGCGCCTTCATCCTCGGGCTGTTCTTCGAGGGCGGCATGCCGCTCGTCGTGCCGATCGCGATCCTCGTCTTCCTCGGCTCCTTCATCCCCATCATCGGCGCGGTCGTGACGGGCTCGATCGCCGTGCTCGTCGTCATGGTGTCGTTCGGCTTCTGGCCGGCGGTCATCATGCTCGGCATCGTGCTGCTCGTGCAGCAGATCGAGGGCCACGTGCTGCAGCCGCTCATCATGGGCACCGCGGTCAAGGTGCACCCCCTCGCCGTCGTGCTCGCCGTGGGTGCCGGCTCGACGATCGCTGGCATCGCGGGCGCCTTCTTCGCCGTGCCGGTCGTCGCGTTCCTCAACAGCTTCATCAAGACCGTGTCGTCGGGCTCGTGGCGCACGAACCCGCGCCCGACCATCGAGGATGTCGACCGATGAACGACCGAACGCTGCCCGAGCCCGCCGTCGCGGCGGCCGACGCGATCCCCGGCCCGACGCTCGCCGAGTTCGAGGATGCGCGCGAGCGGCTCCGCGGGATCGTGCAGGAGACGCCGATGGAGCGCTCGCGCTACCTCAGCGGCATGCTGGGCGCCGAGGTGCTGCTCAAGTGCGAGAACCTGCAGCGCACCGGCGCCTACAAGATCCGCGGCGCCTACAACATGCTGTCGCGGCTCGACGACGCGCAACGGGCGCGCGGCGTCGTCGCGGCCTCGGCCGGCAACCACGCGCAGGGCGTCGCGTTCTCGGCGACCGAGCTCGGCATCCGCTCGACCATCTTCATGCCGCTCGGCGTCGCGCTCCCGAAGCTGCAGGCGACCCGCGACTACGGCGCCGCCGTCGAGCTGCGCGGCATGGACTTCCAGTCGGCGCTCGCCGCTGCGGTCGAGCACGTCGAGCGCACGGGGGCGACGTTCGTGCCGCCCTACGATCACCCCGACATCATCGCCGGCCAGGGCACGGTCGGGCTCGAGATCCTCGACCAGGTGCCGGATGTCGCCACCATCGTCGTGCCCCTGGGCGGCGGTGGGCTCGCGGCCGGCGTCGCATCGGCGGTGCGGCAGCGCGCGGCGCGCGACGGCCGGCGGGTGCGGATCATCGGCGTGCAGGCGGAGCGCGCAGCGTCGTTCGTCGACTCGCTCGCGGCAGGGGAGCCGACCACGATCATCACCCGCCCGACGATCGCCGACGGCATCGCCGTCGCGCGGCCTGGCACGCTGCCGTTCGCGATCGTCCGCGACGCCGTGGACGAGATCGTCACCGTCTCGGACGACGACATCGCCCGGGCGATGATCGTGCTGCTCGAGCGGGCGAAGCTCGTCGTCGAACCGTCCGGCGCCGTCACGACGGCCGCGATCATGACCGGCCTCGTCGCATCCGACGGACCGACCGTCGCCGTGCTGTCGGGCGGCAACATCGACCCCCTGTTCATGGAGCGCGTCATCGCGCGCGGCCTCGCGGCCTCGGAGCGCTACCTCAAGGTGCGGCTCGCGCTGCCCGACCGGCCGGGACAGCTCGCCATCATCGCGCAGATCGTCTCCGACGAGCAGGCGAACGTGGTGGAGGTGCTGCACACGCAGCACGACGCGTGGACCTCGATCACCGACGTCTCGCTCGACATCTCGGTCACCACCAGGGGACCGGAGCACGCGCAGCGCGTGCTCGCAGCGCTGCGGCGCGCGGGCTACGAGCCGCAGGTGCGGTAGCCGGAACGAGGAAGGGCCCCGCGATCGACGCGGGGCCCTCCGTTCGCGCGCGGCTATCCGCGGTACGTCTGGACGTCCTTGATCTCGACCTCGATCGTGACGCCGGTGGGGGTCTGGTACGACGTCTGCTCGCCGATCTTCAGGCCCATGATGGCCGAGCCGAGCGGGCTGGCCTCGCTGTAGACGTCGAGGTCGTCGCCGGCCTCGGCGATCTCGCGGTTGCCGACGAGGAACGTCGTCTCGTCGCCCGCGATCGTCGCCGTGACGACGGTGCCGGGCTCGACGATGCCGGTCGCCTGCGGGGCGTCGCCCACCTTGGCGGTGCGCAGCAGCTGCGTGATCTGCGAGATCCGGGCCTCGATCTGGGCCTGGTCGTCCTTGGCCGCGTGGTAGCCGCCGTTCTCCTTGAGGTCGCCCTCGTCGCGAGCCTCTTCGATGCGCTTCGCGATCTCGGCCCGCACAGGGCCCTGGAGGTGCTCGAGCTCGCCCTGCAGGCGGTCGTACGCCTCCTGCGACAGCCAGGTCTCCGTGGTGCCGTTCATCTGGTCTCCTGATATGCAGAGAACCGGCCCCGTGTGGGCCGGTTCACATGGCATCTTATGGCACCCAGCACTCCGAGACCAATCCGTTCACGGCTGCCTCGCTCGTGCGCAGCTCCACGCGGTGGGCGGTGGTGTGCGCATCGGCGGGCGGCAGGTCGACCTCGACCCACCCGACGATCCCGTGCGCACCGTTGAGCGCCTCGACGGCGCAGCGCACGGGAGTGTTGGCGTCGACGGAGACGTCGAAGGCGACGACCGCGGTCGACTCGTCCTCGATCTGGAAGGCGATGGTGCGCGACTGCAGCTGCGTCGACGCCGGATCGGTGCCGACCCACCACACCCACGCGACCACGAACAGCAGGATGCCGAGGCCGACGCTCCAGCCGAGCGCCCGCTCGCGCCGCGTGCGGACGCGCGAGCGACCGTAGCGCGCATCGAGGTCGGTCATCAGGGCCTGTCGTGGGAGGATGGAGACCTGCCAAGTCTACTCGTCGCGCCGCCCGGCGCGGCCTCGCTGGCAGGGGAGGAGAGGCCGTGCGACGCCTGCTCGCGGTGCATGCGCATCCTGACGACGAGTCGAGCAAGGGCGCTGGAACGCTCGCCCGCTACGCGGCCGAGGGCGCGCAGGTGACCGTCGTCTCCTGCACCGGCGGTGAGAGCGGCAGTGTGCTCAACCAGGGCTTCGAGCCCAAGCACCGCGCGGCGCGCGACATGACGGCGCTCCGCCGCGTCGAGATGGAGCAGGCGCGGGCCGCGCTCGGCATCGACCACGTCTGGCTCGGCTATGTCGACTCGGGGCTGCCCGACGAGGGCGAGCCGCTGCGGGAGCTCTCCTTCGCGACCATCCCGATCGAGGTCTCCGGTCGTCCGCTCGTGCGGCTCATCCGGCGACTGCGCCCGCAGGTCGTCGTGACGTACGACGAGACCGGCGGCTACCCGCATCCCGACCACATCCGCTGCCACGAGGTGACGATGTGGGCGGTCGAGCACGCGGCGGCCGGGCTGCCGGAGCTCGGCGAGCCGTGGGACGTCGAGAAGGTGTACTTCGACCGGAGCATGAGCGGCGCGAGGCTGCGCGCGCTGCTCGCGGCCGTCGAGGCGCAGACGCCCGACGACGATCGGCTGCCGTTCATGCGCGAGTGGGCCGAGCGCTTGGGTGAGCGCGGCGAGACCATGACGACGCGCGTCGACATCGGCGCCCACCTGGAGGCCCGCGATGCCGCGCTGCGTGCGCACGCGAGCCAGGTCGAACCCGACTCACGCTTCTTCTTCTGGCCGCACGAGCTGCTGCTCGGCACCTGGGCGACCGACGACTACGAGCTCGTGCGCTCGCGAGCGACGCACGAGGTGCCAGAGGACGACCTGTTCGCAGGCGTGGAGGAGGACTGATGCACATCCTGACCGCGCAGCCGCTGCCGTTCGACCCCAACCAGGTCACGCCCGGCGTGATCGGCTTCGCCGTGACCGCGCTCATCGCCATCGCGGTCATCCTGCTGCTGTGGGACTTCAACCGGCGCGTGCGGCGCATCAACGACCGCGCCGAGGTGAAGGAGCGCATCGAGGCAGAGCTCGCCGCGCGGGAGGCGCAGCAGACCCAGCGCGCTGAGCCGGGCTCGCCGGGAGACGGCACGCCGTAGCGGCCGTCACAGCACGGCGATCGCGGTCGCGCGCCAGTGGTCGTCGAGGCCCTCGAGCCGGATCGCGACGGCCCGCGAGCGGCCGGCCGCCCGCACCACCACCGCGCCCTCCACGACGCCGTCGGCGGTGTGACACGCACGCACGCTGCTGATCGCGAAGTTCGGGACGGAGCGGTCGCGCAGCCCCGATCGGGTCCGCCGGGCCGAGAGCGCGTGCCGCGCGAGCATGTCGTAGATGGGCTCGGTGACCCAGCGCGCGATCTGCTGCACATCGCGCACCCCGAGCAGGATCTCGATCACGCTCGTGGCAAGGTTCTCGAGCAGCGAGACGGGGTCGGGCAGCCCCGCCGAGGAGCACGGCTGGAAGTCGAAGAACTCCTCCGCGTCGACCGTCGTCATCCGTCGTCTGGTCACCGCGCGGCCCCCTCGCATCCGGTCCCCACCGGACGGCGGCCCCGGGTCGGCTCCGCCGTGTGCGGGAGAACATAGACCCATCCGCGAAGGTGAGGGGATGGGGCACTTGCGAGCTGTGGACAACCCGGGACGCGCGCCGCTGCCGCACGAATAGATTCGCGATTGTGCGCTTCGACGACCTGTTCGACGACCTCGAGAGCCAGCTCGAGGCCGAGCAGGGAGCCGAGCGCCGCGACCTCGATGCGGAGGAGGAGCGCTTCCGCATCGGCAGGCTCGAGCTGCGCGACCGCATCGCGGCCGCACCGCGCCAGCTCGATGTCACGCTGCGGTCCGGGGGCCGGCTGCGGATCCGGCGGATGGCGCTCGGCAGGGACTGGCTGAACGGCATCGTGCTCGAGGGCGCGCCTGCCGGGACGGGTGCCCTCGTGCCCCTGCACGCGATCGCGAGCATCGAACTCGACGGCGATGGCGCCGCGGCCTCGCTCCGCGCGGCCGCGGTGGGAGACCTGCAGGCGCGGCTCAGCTTCGCGTACGCGCTGCGGGACCTCGCGCGTCGACGGGTCTCGGTGATCCTCGAGGGCGCCTTGCCTGCCGCCGGCACGATCGACCGCGTCGGCCGCGACCATCTCGACCTCGCCGAGCACGAGCCGGGGCAGCCGCCGCGGCTCGGCACGGTGCGCGCGTGGCGCATCATGCCGTTCTCGTCGTTCGACTGGGTGCGCGTGCCCTGATCAGCGCTCGCCGAACAGGTCGGCGATGCTCGGGTCCTGCGCCTGGCGCCACAGGCCACGTCGGCGCTCGAGCTCGAGCTGGCGATCGATCCACGCCTGCACCTCCTCGTCGGCGACGCGCCATGCGCCGCGCACCCGCAGCCCGCGCAGCTCCCCGGCCTCGAGCAGCTCGGCGACCGCGGCCGGCGTGGTGCCGAGCAGGTCGGCGACATCCGCGACCGCGAGGAATCGACGCGCTTCGGGCTCCATGCGCCCATTGTGAGCCAGTCGCGCGGAACGCGAGCCGAGCCTGTGGAGAACTGCAGCGACCGGCCGCTGCGACCTGCCACCGTGGTCCTCCGACGAGGGAGGCCCCATGGCAGCGCGCCGCACCTGGATGGACCCGAGGCTCGCGATCGGGGTCGTGCTCGTGCTCGCGTCCCTCGCAGGAGTGTGGCTCGTCGTCCAGCATTCCGCGCGCACCGAGGTCGCGTGGGCAGCGACGCGCACGCTGCTGCCGGGCGAGACGATCGCCGCCGGCGACGTCGAGCAGATCGACCTGCGGCTGCCGCAGAGCGGCGACCGCTATCTCGCCGGCGCGGCAGAGCCGCTCGGGCTCGTCGTCGCAGCGACGGTGGGGGAGGGCGAGGTGCTGCCGCTCCGCGCTGTCGGCGACGCGGCGAGCGCGGAGCGCGCCGCGATGGTGATCGGCGTCGACGGCGGCCTGCCGCGGTCCGTCGAGCGGGGCGCATCCGTCGACGTCTGGACCGCGCCGCCGACCGACGACGGCTTCGGCGTGCCCGCGGTGCTCGTCGCCGACGCGATCGTGGCCGGCGTGGTCGAGGACGAGGGCATCCTGGCGACCGCCGCCGTGCAGCTCGAGCTGCTGGTGCCCCGCGACCAGGTGCCGCTGCTGCTCGAGGCCGTGTCGAACGAGCACGCGCTGAGCGTCGTGCCGCTCGCGCTGCCGGTCGGGGCGGCGCCGTGATCGGCATCGCCGTCTCCGCCCCGCTCGAGCGCGAGGACGCGATCGTGCGGGAGGCGGCGCGCCACGGCCATCGCGTCGCCGTGCGCGCCGCGACCGCGGCCGATCTCGTCGAGCGGCTCACCGCTCGCGGCGCCGATGCGGAGCCGCGCATCGACCTCGTGCTCGTCGTCGCCGACGCGAGGCACGCGAGCCGGCAGCTCGTCGACACGTGCGACGAGCGGGGCCTCAGGCTCGTCGCGCTCGCCGACGACGACGCCGAGCGCGCGCGGGCGCGGACCCTCGGGCTCGAGGCGGTCTCGTGGTCGGATGGGTTCGGCGCCGTCGAGGCCGCCGTCACACCCGCCGCCGGGGAGGCGCCGCCAGAGCGTCCACGCGGGAGGATCGTCGTCGTCTGGGGACCGGCGGGGGCGCCCGGGCGCACGACCGCGGCGATCGCGCTCGCCGCGGAGCTCGCGCTGCTCGACCAGCGGGTCGCGCTCGTCGACGCCGACACGACGAGCGCGGCGATCGCTCCCGCGCTCGGCCTGCTCGACGAGTCGCCCGGCTTCGCGGCGGCTGCTCGACTCGCACGCGCCGGCAGCCTCACCGTCGACGAGCTCGACCGGATCGCGCAGACGCTGCCGACGATGGGCGGCGTCGTGCGCGTGCTCACGGGGATCGGGCGAGCGAGCCGCTGGCCGGAGCTCGGCGCCGATCGCGTGACCGAGGTGCTGGCGCGCTGCCGGGACTGGGCCGATGCGACGGTCGTCGACGTGGCGTCGAGCCTCGAGCGCGACGAGGAGATCTCGAGCGACCTCTTCGCGCCGCGTCGTCACGCGGCGACGATCGCCTCGCTCGAGGCCGCCGACGAGGTCGTGGTCGTGGCGGGCGGCGACCCCGTCGGGGTCGCACGCCTCGTGCGCGCACTGCCCGAGCTGAGCGAGGTCGCGCCGCAGGCGCGGCTCCGGGTGGTCGTCAACAAGGTGCGGCCCGGCGCGACCGGAGTCGCACCCGAGCGGGCGGTGCTCGAGACGCTGCGCCGGCTGGCGCAGGTGACGCCCGAGGCGTGCTGGCCCTTCGACGGCCGGGCGGCCGACGCGGCGCTGCTCGAGGGCAGGCCGCTCGTCGACGTGGCAGGGAGGTCGCGGCTGCGGCGCCGCGTGCAGGAGCTGGCCCTTGCGCTCGTCCCGCAGCAGGCACCCCTCAGCCGGGCCGCGCTGCGAGCGGCGGAGCGTCCGCGCCGGTCCTGGCGCGCGGCGCTGCGCTGATCGCGCCGCGCTAGGCTGACCGGGTGACGAGCCTGACGTCGATCGCCGAGCGCTACGGTCAAGTGAGCGAGTACGACGTCCAATGGCTGCATCGCCTCGTAGCCGACTTCCAGCTGCTCGCCGACCTCGCGATCGGCGACATCGTGCTGTGGCTGCCGACCGGCGACGATGACGGCTACATCGCGGTCCAGCACGCCCGTCCCGCCGGAGCTGCGACGCTGTTCTACCGCGACATCGTCGGACAGCCGGTGCGCAACTCGTGGCGCGAGCAGGTGGGCCGGGCCTACGAGGAGGGCGTCTCGCTCGATGCCGACTCGCCCGAGTGGGGCGTCGAGACCGATGCGAAGGTGAAGGCGTTCCCGGTGCGCCGTCGCGAGGCGGAGCCGTCGACGGCGCTCGTGCAGCGCCCCGTCGCCGTCATCACCCGCCACGCGAACCACGCCGACACCCGCAGCGCGGGCCGTCAGGAGCGCACCTTCCGCGAGTGCGCGTCCGAGCTCTTCCGCATGATCGCCGACGGCGACTTCCCGGACCAGGCAGCCCCGAGCGGTCCGCGTCGCGGCGCCGCCCGCGCATCCGACGGACTGATCCGGCTCGACCAGGCGGGCACCGTCACGTTCGCGAGCCCCAACGCGCTGTCTGCCTTCACCCGGCTGGGCTTCCGCGGCGAGCTCGAGGGCGAGTCGCTCGCCGAGATCACCACCGAGCTCATCGATGACTCGCACGAGGTCGACGAGGCGCTGCCGCTCGTGGTCACGGGCCGCGCGCCATGGCGCACCGACATCGAGACGCGGCTGGTCACGCTCTCGCTGCGGGCCGTGCCGCTGCGCAGGGGAGCGACGCGGCTCGGCGCCATCGTGCTCGTACGCGACGTCACCGACATGCGCATGCAGGAGCAGACGCTCATCACGAAGGACGCGACGATCCGCGAGATCCACCATCGCGTCAAGAACAACCTGCAGACCGTGGCGGCGCTGCTGCGCATCCAGTCGCGCCGCACGAAGAGCGTCGAGGCGCGCACGGCGCTGCAGGATGCGGAGCGCCGAGTGTCGTCGATCGCGGTCGTCCACGACACCCTCTCCGAGGGCCTCAGCCAGTCGGTCGACTTCGACGCGGTGTTCGACCGCTCGATGAAGCTCACGAGCGAGCTCGCGTCGATCCACGGTGCGAAGGTGCGCACGGAGCGGGTCGGCTCGTTCGGCGTGCTGCCGAGCGGCTACGCGACGCCGCTCGCGCTCGCGCTCACGGAGCTCGTCACGAACGCGGTCGAGCACGGTCTCGTCGGCCGGCAGGACGGCCTCGTGCGGATCACCGCCAACCGCGACGACGGATGGCTCACGGTGCAGGTGTGCGACAACGGCGCGGGACTGCCGCCCGGGAGGGTCGGCTCGGGCCTCGGCACGCAGATCGTGAAGACGCTCGTCACCGGCGAGCTCTCGGGCTCGATCGACTGGGGCGCTCGCGCGGTCGAGGGCACCGAGGTCACCGTGAAGGTGCCGATCTCGTACATCCGCGAGGACGACGAGGTCTGAGCGCTTCGCGCCACGCACAAAGCAGCGGGGCCGCCTTCCGGCGACCCCGCTGCTGTTGTTCGTGCTGTGTCAGCCCGCGCGGCGAGCGCGAGCGGCCCGACGCTTGAGCGCGCGGCGCTCGTCCTCGGAGAGGCCGCCCCACACGCCCGAGTCCTGGCTGGTCTCGAGTGCGTACTGCAGGCACATCTCGGTCACCGGGCACGTCGCACAGACAGCCTTCGCCTTCTCGATCTGCTCGAGCGCCGGCCCGGTGTTGCCCACCGGGAAGAACAGCTCGGGGTCCACCGTGAGGCAGGCAGCGTCATCACGCCAATCCATACATGTGCTCCTTGTACATTGGAGGGGGAGGTCGCGCATCGCGAAGCAGTCGCGGCGCGGAAGTCTTCGGGCGCTGCAGCATCGCCGCCCGACGTCCTATGGTTTCACAGCGCCCCCAGAGAGGCAAGGGTTGATTCCGTGAGCGAAGTCTCGAAGGGGCGTCCGAGGACGGCGACGTGGGCGGCTGCGATCCTGCTCCTGGAGGCGCTCGGCATGCTCGCGCTCGCCATCTGGCTGGCCGTCGCAGCCCTCGGCGATCCGGTCGAGCACATCGGCGGCGGCCTGTTCCTCGCGGTGCTCACGGCGGGCGCTGCCGCCTTCCTGCTCGCCGCCGGACGGGCCATGCTCGATGGGCGAGCCTGGTCGCGAAGCGCCGCGGTCGTCTGGCAGGTGCTGCAGCTCGGCGTGGCCTTCGGCACGTTCGACGGCGGCGAGGGACCGGTGCCGCTCGCGCTCCTGCTCGCAGCGCTGTCGATCACGGGGTTCGTCCTGGTGCTGCGCCGCAGCGTCACCGAGTGGCTGCGCCGCGACTGAGCTGCTGAGCTGCCTCGCGAGCCCCGTCAGGCGCTGAAGGCGAGCCGCTTGTCGAGCATCTCGAGGTGGCCCTTCGCCCGCGTGTTGTAGAACGCGTGCGTGATCACGCCGTCCTCGTCGAGCACGAACGTCGAGCGACGCACGCCCTCGACGATGCGGCCGTAGCTGTTCTTCTCGCCGAAGGTGCCCCATGCGCGGTGCACGCTCAGGTCGGCGTCGCTCAGCAGCGGGAAGGGGAGCGCGTCGAGCTCGCTCGCGCGGGCGAGCTTCTCGACGCTGTCGCGAGAGATCCCGAGCACCGCGTAGCCGTGGCGGCCGAGATCGGGGAGGGCGTCGCGGAAGTCGCATGCCTGCTGCTTGCAGGCGGAGGTGAGCGCCTCGGGGTAGAAGTAGACGATCACCCGCTGTCCACGCAGCGACGCGAGGGACACGCGGTCGCCGTGCTGGTCGTGCAGGGTGAAGTCGGGGGCGGGCATGCCGGGTTCGAGGTGCGTCATCCCCTCCATCCAACCAGCGCCGAGGGCGGGGTGGGCACCGGCCCGGTGGTCGTGCTACGCTTGATCCTCGGTGGAGACACCGCGCACCTCTAGCTCAATTGGCAGAGCAGTTGACTCTTAATCAATTGGTTCCGGGTTCGAGTCCCGGGGGGTGTACGAGCAAGGCCCGGTCAGGAGCGATCCCGACCGGGCCTTCGTCGTGCGGCGGACCGACGTGGTCTCAACCGCCCGTGAATGCCTCGATCGCGAGCCCGGTGCCCGAATCCTCGCAAGCCGCCCCGAGCAGGCTGTCTGCTTCGTTCCAGGCGTCGGAGCCGATGCCGGTGGAGTAGCCGGCGCCGGACGCGACCGGCCGTGCGGAGTCCCGCAGTGCCGCGATGGCGTCCCGCACGGCATCGCTCTCGCCGTGCGGCACTCGGTAGAGCACTCTCGTCGCGAGCCGGTACCAGCCGTCGTGCTCCTGCTGCGCGATGCGGCCCTCGCGGAGCGCGATGTCGGCGTTCGCGGTGATCGTCAGGACGTCCCCGTAGCCTTCGCATGCCGCGGCGTCCGAGCCGGCGGCCCCGCTGCTCGAATGAAGCACCAGGTGCCGCCTCTTGCCTCGGCTCGCCTAGTTGCTCGGTGACACGGCCGACGTGGTCGTCGTCGACGATCCGTCCCGGCTCGCGGATGACCGCTCCGCAAGCGTCAGGGAGGCCAGCAGCGCGGTGGCGAGCAGGATGCCCGCTCCGACCAGCAATGCGCTGCTGTACCCGGCGGTGAGCGCCTCGGGCGCCGGCAGGTCAGTTGTCGCGGGGCCAGCCGTGACGGCTGCGGCGACGCCGGCGAGGATCGCGAGCCCCAGGGCGACGCCGATCTGCTGGGCGGAGTTCAGCAGCGCCGAGGCGATGCCCGCCTTGTCGGGATCGACGCGGTAGACCGCGGCTTGCGTCAGGGCGATGACTCCCAGACCGAAGCCGAGCGCGACGATGAGCATCGCGGGCGCGAGGTGCAGCCAGTAGCCGGTGTCGGCGGTGATGAAGGAGAACCAGAACGCGCCCGCGGCACTGAGCAGCGCACCGAGCGCGGCGACAAGCCGGGGTGCGACCTTCAGCAGCAGCTGCGGGGCGATCGCGGCGCCGATGACGATGCCGACCGCGAAGGGCAGCCACGACAAGCCGGTCAGCAGCGGGCTGTACCCGCGTACCTGCTGCATGTAGAGCGTGATGACGTAGAACGAGCCCATGGGGCCGATCGCGAGCCCCAGCATGGTGACGTACGCGCCCGAACGACTTCGGTCACGGAAGAGGCTCAGGGGCACGAGCGGGTCGCGGCTGCCCCGCTGTGTGAGCACGAACACGAAGAGCAGCGCGACGGCCGCTGCGGCGAGTGCGTAGGCCGCGGGGTCGGCGAACCCCTGCTCGCCGAAGCGGGTGACGGCGTAGACGAGCGACACCATGCCGGCCGTGCCGAGCGTTGCGCCGAGCGCTCCCAGCCGGCCGGTGTGGCGGTCGCCGGCCACGAGCGTGCGGCTGCCGAGCAGCACGAGCAGCCCGATCGGGATGTTGATGAAGAACACCCACCTCCAGCCGAGGGTGTCCGTGAGCACTCCGCCGAGCAGGAGGCCCACGACGATCCCGAGCCCGGACATCGCGCCGTAGAGCGAGAGCGCTCGGTCCCGCAGCTGCCGCTCGTCGAAGGTGGTCGCGATGAGCGCGAGCGCGTTCGGCGCGGCCATCGCCGCGCCGATGCCTTGGACGGCACGCGCGCCGATGAGCATCTCCGTGCTCTGCCCGAGGCCGCCCGCGAACGACGCGGCGATGAAGACCAGGACGCCGAGCTGCAGCGTGCGCTTGCGGCCCCAGAGGTCGCCGATCCTTCCGCCGAGGAGCAGGAGCGCCCCGAACGACAGGATGTAGGCGTTGACGATCCAGGGGAGGTGCACCGGTCGGACCGCGAGCTCCTCCTGGATGGTCGGCAGCGCGATGTTCACGATCGAGTCGTCGAGCACGAGCATCAGCTGCGCTGTCGCGATCACGAGCAGCGGCACCAGGGGGCGTGCGGTCTGCCTCGTCGAGGTCATGGGTCTCCTCCTCAGCGCGGCGCGCTGCGCGGGTCCGGGGTCTACGCGCCGAGCCCTGCGGCAGACTGCGGAGCGCGCGTGAAGAACATACCCCCCAGGGGTATATCTCGCAACCGCGAGACGCGGCGTTCAGCGCCGCGCGCGGTACTGCGCTCGGATCGAGGGCTGAGGGACCTCGTCGACCTGCGTGCTCAGCGCGACCGGCCAGGCGGGCCGCTCCCCGGTGAGCGCCCAGGCGGCCTGCACGGCTGCGCCGAGCGCGACGTACTCGGCCGTCGCAGGCACGTCGACCGGCAGGCCCAGCACCTGACTGGCGATCCGCGCCACGGGCGAGCCCTGCGCGGCGCCGCCGATCAGCAGCAGGCGGTCGCGCCCGGATCCGCGCGCCACGATCGCGTCGACGCCTTCGGCGAGGCCGCAGAGCATCCCCTCGACGGCCGCGCGAGCGACGTTCGCCCGGGTCGTCGACGCCAGCGTCATGCCGAACAGGGTTGCCGTCGCGTCCGGCAGGTTCGGCGTCCGCTCACCCTCGAAGTACGGCTGCAGCACGAGCCCACCGGCACCGGGTGCGGCCGTCATCGCGAGCACGCCGAGCTGCGCGTGGTCGACGCCGAGCAGGGCAGCCACCGCATCGAGGACGCGTGCGGCGTTCAGGGTGGCGACGAGCGGGAGGAACCGGCCGGTCGCGTCCGCGAAGCCGGCGACGGTGCCGTTGGGGTCGGGCTCGAGCGCCTCCGCGACGGCGAACGCCGTGCCGCTCGTGCCGAGTGACATGACGATGTCTCCTGGCTGCGTCGCGAGCCCCAGCGCGGCACCGGCGTTGTCGCCCGCTCCGGCGCCGAGCAGCGCACCCCCGGCGACCGACGGCTGCGTCACGACTCGGCCCGGTGAACCGGATGGCGCCACGACGCGTGGGAGCGCGGCACCGTGGCCGAGTGCGATGCCGAGCAGCTCACGGTCCCAGTCCTCGGCTCCCGGTGACCAGTAGCCCGTGCCGCTGGCGTCGGAGCGATCGGTGGTGAGCGCATGCAGGTCGGGACCCAGCGGGCTCTCGCCGCGGGGGCCGTGGCCGAGGAGCCGCCAGGTCAGCCAGTCGTGCGGCAGCGCGACCGCGGCGACGCGAGCGGCGCTGTGCGGCTCCGCGTCGCGCAACCAGCGCAGCTTCGTCGAGGTGAACGAGGCGACCGGCACGCTGCCGGTGCGGGCGGCGAGCTCTTCCGCACCGAGCTCCGCGATCAGCGACTGGGCCGACTGCGCCGAGCGCGTGTCGTTCCAGAGCAGCGCGGGCCGCACCACCCGGCCATCGGCGTCGAGCGCCACCATGCCGTGCTGCTGTGCCGCGACGGAGATCGCGGCGACGTCGGCGAGGCCGCCGGCGTCCGCCAGCGCGAGGCAGAGCGCCTCCCACCACCGCTCCGGATCCACCTCGGTGTCGGGGGGATGGGGCGCTCGGCCCGATCGCACGACGCGCCCGGTCTCGAGGTCGCGCACGACGACCTTGCAGCTCTGCGTCGACGAGTCGACGCCGGCGACCAGCGTCATCGGTCAGCGAGCGCCGAGGAGGTGCTCCGCCGCCAGCTGCTGGAGCCGTACGAAGCCGAAGCCGCGGCCGTCGAAGTAGGCGGCGGCGTCGAAGTCCTCGAAGGCGCTGCGATCCGCGAGCAGATCGTCGATCGACTCGTCCGCGCCGACCGTCGGCTGAGCGAGCTCTGGCTGGCGCGCTGCCGCCATCGCCTCCTGCACCTCCGGGTCGGCCCTGAAGGCAGCGGCGCGCTCCTTGAGCAGCAGGTACATCCGCATGTTCGCGTCCACCGAGGCCCAGACGCCCTCGCTGTCCTCCGTGCGGCTGGGCTTGTAGTCGAAGTGCCGGGGGCCGGTGTACGCCGCGCCCCCGTCGGCGCCGCCGAACTCGAGGAGGTCGACGAGCGCGAACGCCGAGTGCAGATCGCCATGACCGAAGACGAGGTCCTGGTCGTACTTGATGCCTCGCTGACCGTTGAGGTCGATGTGGAACAGCTTGCCGGCCTCCAGCGCCTGCGCGACGCCGGCGGTGAAGTTGAGCCCGGCCATCTGCTCGTGCCCGACCTCCGGGTTCACGCCCACGAGCTCGGGATGCGCGAGCGTCTCGATGAACGCCAGCGCGTGGCCGACCGTGGGCAGGAGGATGTCGCCGCGCGGCTCGTTCGGCTTGGGCTCGAGGGCGAACCGGAGCCCGTAGCCCTGCGCCCGCACGTGCTCGGTGAGGAGGTCGACCGCTTCCCGGTAGCGCGCGATCGCGACCCGCACATCCT
Source organism: Agrococcus sp. DT81.2 (assembly GCF_049844935.1). Classification (NCBI taxonomy): domain Bacteria; kingdom Bacillati; phylum Actinomycetota; class Actinomycetes; order Micrococcales; family Microbacteriaceae; genus Agrococcus; species Agrococcus sp. DT81.2. The sequence goes on from NZ_JBNCLZ010000003.1 coordinate 432,798, forward strand.
TGGCGCTGTCGTACTCCGCGCCCTCCCTGCCGCCCCACATGACGAACGTCTCGGCGCCGAGCTCCGCCGCGAGGTCGATGTTGCGCAGCACCTTGCGGAGCGCGAAGCGCCGCACGGCGCGGTCGTTCGAGGTGAAGCCGCCGTCCTTGAAGACCGGTGCCGAGAACAGGTTGGTCGTCACCATCGGCACCACCACCCCGGTGCTCGCCAGCGCTCCGCGGAGCCGGTCGATCTGGCCCTGTCGCTCACCGTCCGAGCTGCCGAACGCGAACAGGTCGTCGTCGTGGAACGTCAGGCCGTACGCGCCTCGCGCGGCGAGCTGCTCGACGACCTCGACGACGTCCAGCTTCGAGCGGGTAGGACCTCCGAACGGATCGGTGCCGTCATAGCCCATCGTCCACAAGCCGAAGGAGAAGCGGTCCTCGGGGCTCGGTCGCAGTGCATCGGTCATGGGTGTCTCCTCGTGCTGGTTCAGCGGCTCAGTCGCTCGAGCAGCGCGCGAGCGCCGCGGACGGCGATCGCGACGCTCATGAGCGTCGGGTTCATGGTGGTGGCGGTCGGGATGGTGCCGTTGCCGCCGACGAGCAGGTTCTCGAAGCCCCAGACGCGCGACCACGGATCGGCGACGCAGGTGCCGTCGTCGGTATCGCCGATGCGCGTGGTGCCCTGGTAGTGCAGGCTCGATCCCGGCGGCAGCAGTCGCGGCTCGGCGACGAACCACCCCAGCGCTCCTGCCGCGCGGCGCAGGTGCTCGGTGCCCGCCGCGATCTCCGCCTCCTCGATGTCCGTGAGGGCGTACTCGATCGTGAAGTTCGGCAGCCCGCGGTAGTCGAGCTCCTCGTCGTCGAACGTGACGCCGTCCTCGACGCGGGGGTGCTTGCGCATCCCGTAGCCCATGTTGACGTAACCCCAGCGGTTGTCCGCGTGCGGGGCGCCCGCCGGCATCGGGAACGGCGTCGACTCCGCGTACATCACCTGCAGCGAGAAGGGGTGCTCCGGCTCCGAGAACGGGATGCGGTGCACGGCGGCCACAGGGTCGGCCGCATGTGCCGCCCGGCGCGAGAGCTCCGCATCGAGATCGGACTCGGTGGCGTGGCGGGACATCCGCTCGCCGTCGAGCGCGACGGTCGAGATGACGACGGGATGCTCCGTGAGGTAGCGCCCGAGGGCGGCAGGACGGATGCCGGACGCCCACAGCAGCTGCGGCGTGCGGAAGGCGTCGGCTGCCACGATCACGGCGTCGGCGTCGAGCACGTGGCGTTCGCGCGTGCGCAGGTCCTCGATCTCCACGCCGGTGACGACCCCCGCATCGTGGCGGAGGCCGCGCACGAGGGTGAGGTCGCGCAGCTCGAAGCGCTGCGACGCGGGCGAGCCGGCCTCGATGAGCGGGCCGAGCACGACATCCGCGCCCGCCCACCGCATGGAGCCGTCCGGTTGCGGATCTCCTGCGACCGGCAGCGTGCCGGGACCCCGACCGGCGGGCAGCTCGCTCTCGAACTCCTCGGCCAGCAGCGAGCGGATCGCGTCGCCGACCGCGGAGTCCGCGAAGGCTGCGCTCTGCGCGTGCAGGAGCCCTTCGGCGCTGCCGACCAGGTCCTCCCACTCCGCGTCCTCGACGAACGAGAGCCGCTCGCTCCCGTGCGGGCGGGGGATGGCGCACGTCCAGTGCGCTCCCTGCCCTCCGACGTTCGTGGCGGCGGCGGCCGCGGGGAAGGTCGGCGCGTGGGCCGAGCCCTGACCGCCGAAGTCGAGCAGGTGCGTCCCCTGGCGGGCGGTGAACATGCCCTCCACGACCGCGCCCTCGGGGATGCCGAGCGACGATCGCAGGGCACCGGCCTGGGGGCCCTGCGATCGAAGGCGCGCCTCCGCCTTCTGCTCAGGATCCTCGATGTTCCGAACGCTCGCGCCCGGCACGTCGGTGAGCTGCGGCCCTGCCTCGAGCATCACGATGCGGACGTCGGGCGAGCCCTCGACGAGGGTGCGCGCGTAGGCGGCGCCGATGGGGCCGCTGCCGACGATGGCGATGGTGTGCGTGCGCATGGATCTCCTTCGATCAGGCGTTGCTCGGGGACGGGGTCGCGACGGTGAGCGGGCCGGTGTCGTCGCGCAGCCGGCGCGCCGGCAGCAGGAGGGCGGCGACGATGCCGACGCCGTACACGATGGCGAGCGCGGTGAAGATCGGCACCATGGCGCCGCTGTACGACGCCGCGACCAGCGCTTGCGTCGCCTCGCCGGCGCCCTGCACATGCTGCGGCGTCAGCGCGGAGGAGTCGATGGTCGATGGCAGCCGCGCCGCGACGCCGCTCGCCAGTGCGCCGCCGATCACGGCGGTCGCGACGGTCGCGCCGATCTGCCGCACGAGGTTGATCGTCGCGGTGATGCCGCTCGTCTCGGCGCGCGGGACGGCGGACTGCACGACCGCGATGATGAGGTTCATGAAGGCGCCGGTGCCGATCCCGACGACCGCCATGACGACCATGGGAGCCCACAGCGGCAGGTCGTGGGGGAGCGCGGCCATGACCCCGAGCCCGAGCGCGCCGAGCGCGGTGCCGACGATGCAGTAGGCGCGGTAGTGGCCGCTCCTGCTGACGAGCCAGCCGGTGACGAGGTTGCTCGCGAGCATGCCGAACACCGTCGCGATGGGGACGAGCCCGGACGCGGTGGCGCTCACGCGGTAGGCCATCTGGAAGTAGGTGGGGAGGTACGCGGTGACGGAGAAGAGGCCGATGCCGATGATGGCGGTGAGCGCCAGTCCCGCGGCGATGGTGCGGTCGGCGAGGAGCCGCAGCGGGACGATGGGCGACGGGACGCGCAGCTCGATGAGTCCGAACGCGACGAGGCCGACCGCGCCGAGGATGAGCGCCGCGACGGCCTGCGCCAGGAGCGCCTGCTCGCCGATCCAGGTGACGCCGAGCACGAGCGCGACGAGCCCCGCGGTGAGCGTCAGGGAGCCGAGCGGGTCGAATCCTCGGGAGGGCATCCGCTCGAGCTTCGGGATCGCGATCGCCGCGATGCCGAGCGCGACGAGTCCGAAGGGCAGGTTCACCCAGAAGACCCACTGCCAGCTGAGCAGGTCGACGATCAGCCCGCCGAGCACCGGCCCGACCAGGATCGCGACCGGGAAGGCCGCTCCGATGATTGCGGTGAGCTTGGGGCGCTCTCGCGGGGTGGTGACGAGCGCGATGATGGTCTGCGACATCAGCTGGACGGCGCCGGCGCTGATGCCCTGCACGACGCGCGCGGCGATGAGCGCCGGCATCGTCGGAGCCAGCCCGCACACGAGCGAGGCGAGCAGGAACGCCGCGACCGCCGAGAGGAAGACGGCTCGGGGGCCGACGTGATCCGCCAGTCGGCCGACGACCGGCTGCAGGACGGTGCTCGCGAGGGTGTAGGCGACGACGATCCAGCTCATGTGCTCGAGCGCGCCGAGCGAGCCGGCGATCGTCGCGAGGGAGGTGGACACGATCGTGTGGTCGAGGGCGCCGAGCACCGAGACGATGAGCAGGGACGCGACGAGGAGGCGGAGCCGGAGGGGGGAGAGGTGCATGCGCGGTGCCCGATCGATCGGGCCGTCGACGCGACGGGATGTGCCCGAGGCGCGGCCATGCGCTGCGGGACGGGCTGCGATCAGCCCCGACGTCAGCTCCGACTGTAGCATCTTCTGCTCGAAACCGACAGAAGATTCAGCGACGGTTGCGGGGGCGCGGTCGCGCGCGGGGCGGCGCCTGCACCTCGACCGCTGCGCCGACGGTGCCGACGAGCTCCCCGATGCCTTCGACGAGCATGCGCACCTCATCGCCCTCGCGGAGCGGCCGGGGATCCTGGCGGCCGCGACGGCCCCAGAGCTCCGCGAGGCACCCGCCATTGCCGACGGTCCCGGACCCGAGCACGTCGCCCGCGACCACGCGCGAGTTGCTCGAGGCGTAGGCGACGAGCTCGGGGAAGGGCCAGCCCATGTTCGACACGAGGTCCTCGCCGACCAGCTCGCCGTTCACGCGCACCTCGGCACGGACCGCGAGGAAGCCGTCCGCGTCGAGATGCCGCTCGAGCTCATCCGCGGTCACGATCCACGGTCCGAGCGCGGTGCCGAAGTCCTTGCCCTTCGCGGGCCCGAGGCGCACGCGCATCTCCCGGGACTGGAGGTCTCGCGCCGACCAGTCGTTCATGACGGTGTAGCCGAAGATGACGTCTCGAGCTGCCGCGGCGTCGAGGTTCGCGCCGCCCTCGCCGCCCACGACCGCTGCGATCTCCAGCTCGAAGTCGAGACGCTCGGTGACCGGAGGGGCCAGCACCGCGCCAGGACCGAGGACCGTATGGGGGTTCGTGAAGTAGAAGGTCGGTGCGTCGTACCACTCGGGCACGACCTCGCTCTTGCCGTCGACGCTCGCGCTGACGCCCTCGACATGCTCCTCGAAGGCGACGAAGTCGCGGATGGATGCGGGCTCCAGGGGCGCGAGCAGGCGGACCGCTGCGAGGGGTGTGGAGGGAAGCGCGCCGATGCGGTCGTGCAGCGATCGAGCGAGCGGGAGGCCGCCGGAGAGCACATCGCGCACGCCCAGCGCGTCGGGGAACGCGACGACCGCGTCGCCCGTGACGAACCCCTCCTCGACGGAGCCGGAGCGCTCCCACCGCGCGATCCTCACGCGCGCACCCTCGTGCTCAGCAACGACGCCGCGTTGCCGCCGAGCACGGCCGCGGTGACGTCGTCGTCGAGGCCTGCGCCGCGGACGAAGCCCACCGGGTCGTCCTCGCCCATGTCGAACGGATAGTCGCTGCCCAGGACGACGCGGTCCGGGCCCGCGACCGCCACGAGCGCCCGCAGCGCCGCGGCGTCATGGACGACGGTGTCGAACCACAGCCGACGCAGGTAGGTCGAGGGCGGATGCTCGCACCCGCGAGCCTCCGGCCGCACCGACCACGCCCGGTCCGAGCGGCCGATGGCGGTCGGCAGGTAGCCGCCGCCGTGCACCGCGACGATCCGGAGGTCGGGGTGCCGGTCGAGGACCCCGGCGAAGATGAGGTGCGACAGCGCCACGGCGTTCTCGACGGGCTGCCCGACGGTGTTCGACAGGTAGAAGCGATCGAGCCGCTCGTCGAGGCTGCAGCCGAACGGATGCAGGAGGACGACGGCGCGCAGCTCCGCCGCGCGGGCCCAGAACGGTTCGAGCCGCGGATCCGACAGCTCGACGTCGCCGGCCGAGGACGAGATCTCCACACCGGCCAGCCCCCGTCCCAGGACGGCGTCGTCGAGGCACTCGACGATCCGCTCGGGGTGCTGGAGCGGCACGATGCCCAGCCCGACGAGCCGGTCGGGCGCGTGGCCCACGTGCTCCGCGACCATCCGGTTCGCCTCGCAGGCGAGCCAGACGGCGAGGCCCTCCGGCGCCCACGGCGCGAAGTGATTGGGCGACGGGCTGACCCACTGCATGTCGACCCCCTGCTCGTCCATCGCGGCGAGCCGGGCGCGCACGTCGGTCAGGCGGACGATGCGCTCGCCGATCATGCGGCCCGACGCCGCGATGCTCGCCGGCCCGTTGCGCCGCAGCTCGAGCTCGGCGGCCGCCTTGGCGGCCTCCGGCGCGCGGCGCTCGACCTCGACCTGCAGCACCGGCAGCAGCAGGTGCGCGTGCACGTCGGCGATCATGCCGGGAGCGCCATCTGCTGCGCGACACCGAAGATGAGGCCTCCGGCGTCGGCGTCTCGCACGCCATCGATCTGCCAGCGCGCCAGCTGCACGGACGCGTCGACGACCGCTTTCGCGCGCGGGACGCGGCGCGCGTGGAACGCCTCCCAGAGCTCGCCGTCCACGGCATCCCTCGTCAGCAGGAGGTCGGTGAGCACGAGCGCATCCTCGAGACCCTGCGCCGCGCCCTGCGCGATCGTCGGCGGGCAGGAGTGCGCGGCGTCGCCGATCACGACCGCCCGGCCGCGGTTCCAGGAGCCCGGGATCAGGTGGTGCGTGAACCACGTGTAGTTGACGGGGGCGCCAGCCTCCAGGTCGCGGCGGATGTGCTCCCACGGCCCGCCGTAGGCGCGCGACTCCTCGACCATGATCGAGCGGGCCTCGTCCTCGGGGACGTCGAACCGGTCCTGCGCGCGCTCGACGAGGAACGCGTACATCGTGTCCTCGCTCGTGGGCGTGTAGCCGGCGATGTAGACGGGTCCGCCGTAGTAGAGCTCGCTGCGCTCGACCTCGGCCGGGCGCGACACGAACGCCCGCCAGATGCCCATGCCGATCGGCTCAGGGCGGGTGTCGATGCCGATCGCATCGCGGACCTTCGAGTGCAGCCCGTCGGCGCCGATCAGCAGGTCGAAGGCCTCGACCGACCCGTCGTCCAGCAGGACGCGGACCTCGTGCTCGTCCTGCTCGACGCCGACGACCTTCACGCCGAACCGCACGGTCGCGCCGGCACGCTGCGCGTGCTCGAGCAGGATGCGCGCGAGGGCGGGGCGAGGCATGCCCATCGCCGCCGGGTAGTCGGGCCCGCCCATCTTCACGTCGGGCAGCGCCGCGACGACCGGTGCGTCGGGTCCCGGCGCGCGGATCGTCAGGCCCTCGAACGGGTAGCCGGCGTCGCGGATCTCCTCCCACGCGCCCAGGTCGCCGAACACCCGCAGGGCGTTGCCCTGCAGCGAGATGCCGGAGCCCTGGGTGCCGAGCTCGGGCTTCGCCTCGAGCACGTCCACTCGGACGCCCGCTCGGGCGAGGCGGATGGCGGCGGCGAGGCCGGTGACGCCGGCGCCGGCGATCGCGACGCGCTGCACTGCTGTCATGTCAGAACCTCCTTGTTCTGCGTCGCCGTCAGAGGACGGCGACGGGGTTGATGGGCGATCCCACCGCGTTCGTGATGGGGAGCGGGGGAGCGGAGAGCAGGAAGTCGAAGCGCCCCGACGCGGCGCACGCGTCGCCGAGCTCGTCGAGGTCCCACATCTCACCGATGGTCAGGCCGATGTTCGGGATGACCACCTGATGCAGCGGCTGGAAGGCCGGGACGTCGAACTCGTTCGGACGCACCTCGAAGCCCCAGGTGTCGGTCGCGATCGCTGCGATCTCGGTGCGGTGCAGCCAGCCGGCCGTCGTGAGGGAGAGGCCGGGCGCCGCGCCCCCCGCGTACTCGCCCCAGCCCTCGCGACGCGTCCGCGCGAGCTGGCCGGTGCGCACGAGCACGATGTCGCCACGGCCGACGGCGCTGGACGACCCTTGTGCCTCGATGCACGCGTCGAGGTGGGCAGCAGTGATCGCGAACCCGTCAGGGAGCTCTCCGGTGGCCGGCTCGAGGAGGCGGCCCACGTCGAGCAGCACCCCCCGCGAGACGATCGCGTCGCGTGCATGCTCGATGCCGGTCACGAGATCGCCGTCGCTCGTCACCACGTCGCCTGCCCGACGACCGTTCCAGGCCATGCCGTGGTCGAAGATGTGGCCGAGCCCGTCCCACTGCGTCGAGCACTGCAGGGGCATGGCGATCACGTCGTCGGCACCGCCCATCCCGTGGGGGAAGCCCTGGGAGCCACGCTCCGCGTCCGTGCCCGTGTCGGTCATCGTGTGGACGGGGTTGGTCCGCCGCCGCCAGCCGCGCTGCGGGCCGTTCGTGTCGAACGACTGCGCGAGCGACACGACCCTGCCCTCCCTGACCAGGGCAGCCGCCCGCACGCGAGCCGCAGGGTCGATGTGGTTGAGCGTCCCGAGCACGTCGTCGTCGCCCCAGCGGCCCCAGTTGCGGTACGCGAGAGCCCGGGCGGCGATCTCTGCCTCCGGGTCGCTGCGGTCGAGGTCCTGCGGGTGCTCCGAGGGGTGCTCGTTCATCGCCGGTCCTCTCCGATGCAGCGGACGACCTGCGTGCCGAGTCCCTCGATCGTGCCGTGCATGACGTCGCCGTCCTGCAGGAACCGTCCCCAGTGCTGGCCGTTGCCGGCGGGGCTGCCGGTCAGGAGGAGGTCACCGGGGAGCAGCGGATGCGTCTGCGACGCGGCCGAGATGAGCGCCGCCACGTCGAACAGCAGGTCGCTGGTGGACGCGTCCTGCATCGTCTCGCCGTTCAGCTCCAGCCGCACCCTGGCGTCGGCCGGGTCGACGAACTGGGCGGGCACGAGGAACGGCCCGGTGGGGAGGAAGCCCGGCGAGTTCTTGGCGCGGTACCAGTCCGTGCCGATCTCCTTCATGTCCTTGCGGAACACGAGGTCGCGCGTGGTGATGTCGTTGACGATCGTGTAGCCCGCGACGTGCTCGAGCGCGTGCTCGCGATCGACCCGGAACGCCTCGCGACCGATCACGACGGCGAGCTCGAGCTCCCAGTCGTGGACGTCGCTGCTCGCCGGCAGGCGGAGCGGCACGTCGTCGCCGACGACGCACGCCGGGAGCCCGATGAAGAAGTAGGGCTCGCCGTTGGCCGCTCGGTCGTCCATCATGCGTGCGGCGAACGCGCGCGCCTCGTCGGGGTCCCGCGTCGGATCCTGCGTCAGCCCCGCCACCACGAGCTCGATGACGTGCTCGCGGTAGTTCGCGCCGGTCTGCAGCACCTGTCGGGGGACGACCGGTGCGGTCAGGACGGCGTCGGCCAGCGGGGACCAGTCGCCGGGCGCGTCGGCCAGGGCCGCCAGCCGGCGCCAGTCCGGCTCGGCGAGGAAGGCGTTGAGCTCGTCGACCTCGCCGGCGAGGGACCGGATCCGGTCGCCCGCGACGAGCGCGAGCACGACCCCTTCTCCCTCGCGCATGCGCGCGAGGGCGAAGGGGGCGTCGAGGCGGTCGCTGATCGTCATTCCGTGCTCAGCCTCGGCCGTGCTCGCGGTAGGGGTTGAGGAGCGCGTCCTTGATCTCGTCCGGCACGCCCTCCTCGGTCGCGCTCGGACCGTCGGCGGGCGGGAACGACTCCGTCATCGACATCGGCATGACGCTGTTGCGGTAGAAGTTGTTCGAGCCCTGCGACGGCGTCCAGGTGTTCGCCTCCCAGTCGGGCACGTAGTTGCGGTAGCCGCCCGTGTTGAGCTCGATGCGCAGGCTCGACGGCTCGCGGTAGTAGAGGAAGTTCTGCTCGCCGATGCCGTGGATCGACGGGCCGTACTCGATCGGGTAGCCGTTCTCGCCAAGGATGTCGGCTGCGATGAGCAGCTCTTCGCGAGTGTCGACCCAGAAGGCGTAGTGGTTCACGCGGCCAGCGCGAGTCGAGCCGTCGAGCACGACGCCGAGGTCGTGGGACTTCTCGTTCGTGGTGAGCACCGAGAACACCGAGATCGGAGCCTCGTCGAGCTGCGTCCGGGCCATGAAGCGGAAGCCGAGGACATCGACGTACCACTTGACGAATGCATCGACGTCGCTCGTCGCGATGGTGACGTGGTCGAGCTGACGGGGGGCGCCGGCGACCTTGCTGCGGCGCGACGGGCGGTCCGGATAGATCGACGCTGCCTCGCCCTCGGTGTCGTGGTGCCGCGTCACGTCCCAGTGCAGGGTCAGCGTGTGGCCCCACGGACCGGTGAACCGGTATGCGCGGCCGATCTTGTGGACGTCGATCCATTCGCCCTGGACGCCCGCCGCCTCGACGCGCTTTGCCGCCTCCTCGAGCGCCTCCGGGCTCGAAGTCCGCCATGCGGCGGTGACGAGGCCCGGCTCATCGCCCGGCACGACCACGACCGAGTACGCGTAGTAGTCGCCCCAGCAGCGGAGGTAGACGGCGCCATCGACGCGGTCGACGACCGTGAGGCCGACCTGCGTGACGTAGAAGTCGACGGATGCCTCGACATCCGGTGATGTGATGGCCACATACGACAGATGCGACAGCAGCTTGATCATCGTTGATCCCTTTCGGTGAGCCTCGGGGTGATCCCCTCGACCACTCTCGCCGGAACGTCGTGTATCAGGGAACGCCATCTTCCCTATCTTCTGGATCACTCGCGTTTATGCGGGTGACGAGAGCACAAGGTCCGCGAGCGCGGCATCGTGACGAAGGTCCGCGAGGTCGGCGGGGCTCTCACCCGCGCTCGACGCGTCGATCGCGCGGCGCAGGGCGAGCCGCTCGGGCCGCTCGAACCGCGCGGGCAGCACCCGGCGTGCCGCGGCATCCGTCGTCGTGAGCACGAGCTCTCCGCCGTCCTGGTCGATGGCGATCCGGGTCTCTGCCAGGGCGGTGACGCGGATGCGTCCGAGCGCTGGCGCTCCCGGTTGCGCTGCCGCGACGACCGACACCGGCGTCCCGCTCGCGGAACCGAGGAGGGCCAGAGCGCCCGCAGTCGTGGTGGCGCGGGGACCGGGCTCGAGCGGCCCTCCTGCCAGCACTCGGGCCCAGCCGATCGCGTCGCGGAGCGCGTCGGTGAGGCTGCCGGAGCGCGCGTGGCACTCGATCGTCAGGGCGGTCGCCGGATGCTCAGCCGCGAGCACCCGGGTCAGGGCCTCCGCCGCGTCGGCGCGCAGCAGGGGGCGCTCGAGGACCACGGGCGTGTCGCGCGCCTGCGCGGCGAGTGCCGCGAGCGCCTCGGTCGGAGCTCGGCCGGGGCGCGCCACCACGACCGCCGACGCGCCTCTCGTCAAGGCCTCACTGGCCTCGCGCCACCACTCTCCCTCACCCGAGATCGCCGCCACAGCGGCGGAGGAGTCGGTGGCCGCCGCTCGCGCCGGGAGCTCGGCGATCGCGACACGGTACGCCTCGGGGCGCGTGCGGACGGGGACGCGCGTCATGCTCGCGCTCCGATGAGGGCGGCGGCGTCGTCGGCGAGCCGAAGACCGTAGCGCGCGTCGTCGAGCAGCTCGTCGTACTCGACGGGCAGTCCTTCGTCGAGCAGCTCTGCGAGCGCACTCCACTCCGCGACGTAGCCGTCCCGGGCGTCGTGCGCATAGTCGATCGCCCGTCCATCGGCGGAGCGGACGTGCACGCGCGCGCTCCCGGCGTGCACGAAGGCGGGCGGGAAGGTGACGTCGAGACGGTCTCGAGCCGTCGCGATAGTCACGCGCCACAGCGCGTCGGCACCGCTCGCGTGCATCGCGGTGGTCAGCTGGACGGGGATGCCGCTCGCGACGAAGCCCACCGCGAAGCCGATCGGCGGCACCGCTCGCACGAACACGACACGGTCGAGTCGGGGCGCGAGGTCTCGCACGAGGGGCAGGTCGTGGATGGCGAGACCCGTGAGGAGCTGACGCACCACGGCTGCCGCGACGCCGGGCTGCTCGAGGTCGGGGAGCCTGCGCGCCGCGCTCTCCGTCGGCAGCTCCGCGACCACGTCGTGGTACCGCGTGTTGGGCGGCAGCGACAGCGTCACCGAGATCGAGAGCACGGGATTGCCGGAGGCGGTGAGGTGGTGCTTGGCCCTTCCCCAAGCCGGATCGAAGTAGTGGTTCGTGCCCACGACGAGCGGGACGCCGGCTTGGCGACACGCCTCGACCGCGGCCTCGGCATCGGCGACCGTCGTGGCGAGCGGCTTCTCGCAGAAGATCGCGCGCTTCCCGGCCGCGACCGCCGCGAGGATCTGCGCGGCATGCTCGCTCGGCGGGCTGCAGATCGCGACGACGGTCACCTCCGGGTCGCCCAGGAGGGCATCCGCGCCCGTCGAGGAGCGGGCCGAGATGCGTGCCGCGATCGCGCCGGCGCGGCCGCTGCCAGCGTCTGCGATGTGCACGACGCGGAACGAATCCGCCAGGCGCGCCAGCGTGGGCACATGCAGGGCCGCGACGCCGGGCCCCGCGCCGAGGATGCCGACACCGTATGTCATGCGCGCTCCCGTCACTTTCGCAGGAACAGTACCGAAGTGTGGAGCGCTCGCGCTATAGGAGCCGTCATCCGCGCCGATCCGGCCGTCGTTCATGCGAGAATCGACCATGGCCACACAGTCAATGCTGCGCTTCGCCGCGCAGAGCGACGAGATGACGAGCATGCTTCGCATCGTCAACATGGTGCGCACCGGCGAAGCGGCGACGCGTCCCGAGATCAGCCGCGTGACGGGGCTCGGACGCGGTGTCGTGACGCAGCGAGTCGACCGCGCGATCGAGATGGGATATCTCGCTGACGCCGATCTCGGGCCGTCATCGGGTGGTCGCGCCCCGCGCACGCTGCGCTTCCGAGGGGACGCGGGCCGGATCGTCGTGTGCGCGCTGGGCGCGCTGCACATCCACGTCGGCGTCGCGCTCCTCGACGGCGACCTGATCGACCATGTGCATGCCCGGTGGGACATCACGCGCGGACCCGCCGAGACGCTCGACGCGGCGCTCGGCATGATCGACGACCTGCTGGCGCGCACCCCGGATGCGCCGGTCTGGGGCGTCGGCGTCGGCGTCCCCGGCCCGGTCGACTTCGAGAGCGGCCGCCCTGTCGCCCCGCCCATCATGCCGGGCTGGAACGGGTTCGACGTGCGAAGCCGCTTCGAGCAGCGATACGACGCCCCTGTGTGGGTCGACAACGACGTGAACCTGCTCGCCCTGGGCGAGCGGGCGCGCCGCCATGACGATCGCCTCGACCTCATCTACTGCAAGATCGGCTCCGGCATCGGCGCCGGCCTCCTCTCACAGGGGCGCATCCATCGCGGCGCGAACGGCGCCGCGGGGGACATCGGTCACGTGCGGGTGCGCGACTCGGATGCGCTGTGCCGCTGCGGCAAGGTGGGCTGCCTGGAGGCGGTCGCCGGTGGCTGGGCGCTCGTCCGCGATGCGCTCGCCGAGGTCGACGCCGGCGGTGCGGGTGCGCTTGCGAGCACGGTCGCCGCCGGGGAGCCGCTGACGCCCCAGCGCATCTCGGTCGCCGCCGAGGACGGCGATCCGCTCGCCATCCGACTCGTGCAGCGCTCGGCGCGTGTCGTCGGGGAGTCGATCGCGGCCCTCGTCAACATGTTCAATCCCGCGGTGATCGTGATCGGCGGCGCGGTCGCCGGCGCGGGGGAGCTGCTGCTCGCGGAGGTGCGGCACCGGGTCTACGAGCTGTCGCTCCCGCTCGCGACTCGCGACCTGACCATCGCCCAGTCCGTCGACGATGTGCGGGAGCCGCTGCGCGGCGGCCTCGAGATGGTCCGAGAACAGCTCTTCGACGTCGCGTTCCCCCGCTGGTTCGGTGACGGCCGCCCCACGATCGGCGCGATCCACGGTGCGGGCGGCGCTGTCGCGTAAGGCGGGGCGTCGTCACTTCTGACCAGAACTGACAGAAGCGTGTAGGTTTCTGTTCGAAGCTTCGACGAGGAGCTCGGACACGACGGAGTGAACCCAATGACGCTGCCTCTGCTGCTCGACGACGCGCTCGTCTCCGCGGGCCACGGCTTCGCGCTGCTCGTCAGCCTGCCGTGGATCCGATCGATGCCGCTCGCGAGCGTGGCGGACCTGACGGTCACCATCGACGGCGATCCCACGAGCGTGTCGCCGGTGATCGAGGGTCGTGCAGTGCAGGCCTCCCAGCTCGCGGATTCGACGGGGTGGTGGAACATCCAGGACCGGCTCGAGCTGCGCGGCAGCCGCGTGCTGCGTCCCGGCGCCCATGACGTCTCGGTGTCCTTCACACTGCTCGTGCCCTATCTGGAAGCCGGACCAGCGGGGCCCTTGGCGCTGCCCTTCCGCGCCGAGCGGGCGCTGATCGTCCGTGACGGCGCAAGCAGCGCGGCTCCAGAGCGCCCGAGCGCCGTCACGGCCCTCCGGTCCCGTCCGGGCGACAACCCGATGCACGAGGTCGGCGACGCATGGACGCTCTCCGCGAGCGCGTTCAACTGGACGCCCGAGGTCGTCCGCGCCGAGCGGCCGGCCGACGAGATCGCGGTCGGGATCGTCGAGGCGGGAGTCGCGCGGACGATCGAGATCGAGGCCGGCCAGGTGTGGCGCACGTTCCCTGAACCCTCGGACGCAGAGGTCGACCGCCTGAGCGACCGCCTCGCGGCGGTCGGGGGCACCGTCACCATCGTCGGCGCGAGCCTCGACGACTGGGCGCTGCCCGCGCGTCGCCGCATGGACGAGGAGCGGCTCGCCTTCCTCGTGCCGCAGCTCCGCGCGGCCGCGCGCCTCGGCGCGCGCGGCGTGCGCGTTCCGTTCGGACAGGCGGGACCAGGGCTGCTGCGTCTCGTCCAGCCCGTCCTCGAGGACCTCGACGTCGTCCTCTTCGAGGAGATCCAAGGTCAGCAGACGCTCGACGTACCGGCGAACGCGGAGAATCTCGACCTGCTGCGGGGCCTCGATGACCCCCGCATCCGCATCCTCATCGACATCAGCATGCTGATGCCCTCGCTCCCTCCCTCCTACCTCGAAGCGCTGCGTCGCGGTGGCGTGGCGGAGGAGCTGCTGCAGCGCCTCGAGGGGGAGTGGCGGGCCCCCGCCACGCATGGAGCGGTGATCGCGACGCTCCGAGAGGGACGTGTTCCGCCCGCGGTGCGCACGCTGTTCATGAACCTCCTCGTGCGGTTCGGTCGGTCCGACGTCGCGGACATCGAGCAGCTCCTGCCGCTCACCGCCGGCGTGCACCTCAAGTTCTGGGACCTCGACGACACCGATGGTCGCATCTCGCGCCCGATCAGCCACATCGGAGCGGCCCTGTGGCGCAGCGGCTTCACGGGCACGCTGACGAGCGAGTGGGGCGGCCACGAGTGGCTCGACGCCGACCCGACCGACGCGACGCGCGCGCACCTCGCCCTGGCGCGGACCGCGCTGGCTTGAACGCGGTCTCAGCCTTCGCCGTTGTAGTACGGCCAGGGGAGGAACCGACGCTCGCCCCGGCGGTCGGGGCCCTGCAGCGTGACCTCACCGGTCGCCGCCCACTCGACGCCCCGCGGGAACATTCGGATGAACTCGACCCGACGGAACGTGTCGATGTCGTGCCCGATGGTGATCGTGAAGGAGCGGCCCTCGCCGTACTCGTTGATCCACGCGATCGGCTGGTGGGTGTTCATGCCCGGCAATGCGGCGACGCCGTCCGGCGGGATCGCCACCGGGTAGTGGTGCATCGGCCAGATGGGCGCCGTCTCGTACGACTCGAGGTCGTCGAAGGTGGTGAGCAGCACGCGCGCGCCGTCGAGGATCTCGACGCCCGTGAGGATGTCGTCGCCGGTGACGGTCCACCGGGCGCTGATGCCGTCGGTGATCGCATGCCGCGGTTCGGCGGTGTCGAGCTGCGCCTCACCCCAGGGCCGGGGGCGCAGGCCGCCCGCGACGGTGAGGCGTGACCCACGCATGATGTTGTACTCGTCGGGGTAGCCCCAGTCGTCCTCCTGCGCGGCCGATCCGTGGAACCACACGATGCCCTTGCCGTCATCGTGGACGAACCTCAGCAGCGCGGCATCCGTCTCGGCTCCGAAGCCGACTGCCCGCTCGTGGTAGCCGTCACGACCCTCGAAGACGACGATGACGACGTCGTACCTGTCGATGATGTCGGCGCCCAGCCCGCGAGGGTCTTCCACGATCCGCACCCGGAATCGGCCGGTGTCCTCGAGCAGCGTCGTCAACCACTGGTTGTGCTGGCGGAAGCTGCGGAACTCGTTGTCGTGCTCACGGGTCATGTGGCCCGACAGGATGAGCACGTTGAGCGGATTGCCCATGCGCGCTGTCACTCGGTCTTCGTCGAGAAGGCGGCGTCGAAGGCCGCTGCCGGCGGGGTGATCGCGTTGAGCCTGCGCACGAACTCGAGCGCCTCGGGCGCGCCCTGCAGGCGGTCCATGCCGGCGTCCTCCCACTCGACCGAGGTCGGTCCGTCGTAGCCGATCGCGTTGAGCGCGCGGAACAGCGGCTCCCACGGCACCTCGCCATGGGCGGTCGACACGAAGGTCCAGCCGCGGCGCGGATTCGCCCACGGCAGGTGCGAGCCGAGCACCCCGTTGCGACCGTCGAGGTTGGTGATCGACTCCTTCACGTGCACATGGAAGATGGCATCGGCGAAGTCGAGCACGAACGCGACCGGGTCGAGCTGCTGCCACATGAAGTGCGAGGGATCGAAGTTGATCCCGAAGCTCTTCCGGTGGCCGATCGCGTCGAGCGTCGCCTTGGTGGTCCAGTAGTCGTAGGCGATCTCGGACGGATGCACCTCGAGCGCGAAGCGGACCCCGACCTCCTCGAAGACGTCGAGGATCGGGTTCCACCGGTCGGCGAAGTCCTGGTAGCCCGCCGCGATGAACTCGTCCGAGGCCGGCGGGAACATGGCGACCGCCTTCCAGATCGACGAGCCCGTGAAGCCGGTGACCGTCTGCACGCCGAGCTTCGCGGCGAAGCGGGCGGTCATCTTCATCTCCTCCGCGGCACGCTGCCGGACGCCCTCCGCGTCTCCGTCGCCCCATACGCGGTCGCTCAGGATGTCGCGGTGGCGCACGTCGATCGGGTCGTCGCACACCGCCTGACCGGCGAGATGGTTCGCGATCGTCCACACCTCGAGCCCGTTGCGCTCGAGGATCTCGCGGCGCGACCGGACGTACTCCTCGTCGTCCCATCGCGAGACGTCGATGTGGTCTCCCCAGCACGCGATCTCGAGGCCGTCGTAGCCCCACTCGCCGGCAAGGCGAGCGACGTCCTCGAACGGCAGGTCGGCCCACTGGCCGGTGAACAGGGTGGTCGGACGCGGCATCTCTATCCCTTCGCCGTGACGTCGGCATTGACGGTGACCCACGCGGAAGCGTTGGCCGAGCTCTCCTCGACGGCCGCGAGCACGCGCTGCACCGACAGCCCCTCGGCGAACGAGGGATGGGTGGCGGCGCCCTCGGCGATGGCGGTCACGAGGTCGACGACCTGGTGGCTGAACCCGTGCTCGTAGCCCAGCATGTGGCCGGCGGGCCACCAGGCCGACACGTACGGATGCTGCGGCTCGGTCACCAGGATCCGCGTGAAGCCCTGCGTCGTCTCCGGTGCCGTGCGGTCGTAGAACCACAGCGTGTTGAGGTCCTCCAGGTCGAAGCGCAGCGCGCCCTTGTCGCCGGAGACCTCGATCGAGAGGTCGTTCTTGCGTCCGGTGGCGAAGCGCGACGCCTCGAAGGACACGAGCGCGCCGGTCGACAGCCGCCCCGAGAACAGCGCGATGTCATCGACGGTCACATCGCCGAGGCCCTCCGTGGCCGTGCCCGACAGGCCCGAGCCCGACCCCTGCAGGGGACGCTGCTTGACGATCGTGTCGATGACGCCCGAGACGGCGGTCACCTCCAGGCCCGTGACGAACTGGGTCATGTCGATGATGTGCGCGCCGATGTCTCCGAGCGCGCCCGATCCCGCGTGCTCCTTCTGGAGCCGCCATGCCAACGGCATCTCTGGGTCGACGAGCCAGTCCTGTCGGTACGCGGCGCGCACCTGCGCGATCCTGCCGACCGCGCCCTGCGCGATGAGGTCGCGCAGGAAGGTGACCGCTGGGACCCGGCGATAGGTGAAGCCCACCATCGACCGCACACCGCGGGCAGCCGCGCGGGACGCTGCATCCGCCATCGCCTCGGCCTCTTCCACCGTGTTGGCGAGCGGCTTCTCGCACAGCACGTGCTTGCCGGCCTCGAGCGCGGCGATCGCGATCTCGGCGTGCGAGTCGCCGGGCGTCACGATGTCGACGATGTCGATGTCGTCGCGCGCGATGACCTCGCGCCAATCGGTCGCCGACTCCTGCCAGCCCCAGCGAGACGCGGCGTCCGCGACCGCCTCGGCGTTGCGCCCTACGACGACGGCCATCTCGACCTCGTCGGGCAGCGAGAACACGTGCGGCGCCTGCCGCCACCCGACCGAGTGCGCGGCGCCCATGAAGCCGTAGCCGATCATGGCCACCCGCAGCGTCATGCCAGCACCAGCTCCCGCTCGACCGGCACGCGGTTGGTGACGTAGCGGCCCGGGCCGCCGTCCGCGCCCGGCATGATCTGCATGTAGAGCAGCCGCATGGTCAGCACGACCTCGACGGTGACGCGCTCGCCGGCCTTCGGCGCGTCGTCGAGTCGGATGAGCACGTCGGGCCGGTCGGCGACGAACCAGAGCGTGTCGGACTGCTCGGGCAGCTCCTCCACCCGGTACTCGCGGCCGCCGAGCGCGAACCGGAGGTCCTCGGCCGGGACCGGGACGCCGTTCACGGAAGCCGCGACGCCGTCGACAGCGGACAGCCAGAGGCTGCGGTACCAGGGCAGCTGCACTGAGACGGCCAACCCGTCGTCGGTGCGGCGGACGTCCTGCTCGGAGAAGAGGGAGTTGTGCGTGGCCATGGTTGCGCCTCCTAGGCGAAAGTGTCGGTGAAGTGCTCGTGCGCCTCGGGCGGCGTGGGCTCGAGCCTCTGCACGGTCTCGGGGCTGTAGGGGTGGTTGGTCGCCGGCACCGGCTCGTCGGCCGGAGGCATGAAGACCGGCTTGCCGTCGTCGCCGAAGTACATGAGGTCGAGGTCGAACGCGCCCTGGTTCTTCAGGCCGAAGCTGACCCAGTTCTCCTCGAACGGCGCGCGCGCGAGCTCATAGCAGCGGAACTTCCAGAGCTTCCACTCGCCGTCCTGCTTGAGGAAGTCGATGGCGTACTTGCACCACACCCAGTGCGCCCAGACCTTCTTGCCGAGCAGCTCCTCGGGGGAGTACATGTCGGGGAACGCCTCGGCCACCCGGGGGTCGGTCAACCCGGACTCGGTGCCCGCCATCAGCCAGACCCCCTTGGCCGTCTGCCCGTCGCCGGCGACCTCGATCACAGGGGTGGTCGTGGCGTGGAGGATGAGCTTGCCCACCGGCGCGGGACGATCGCGGTGGTACCGCGTGACGCTCTGCCAGGTGGTGTACTGCCCCGCGTTGGTGTAGCGCGCGCGGATGCCCTCCGTGCCCTCCCGCACCCAGAGCGGGATGATCTGCTCGTCCTGGAAGGCGTTGTGCAGGTACATGTAGCGGTTGAAGAGGTTCTCCACCTGCCCGCGGTCCTCTGCTCGCTGGGCGAGGCGCTGAGCGTCTGCCACCTGCTCGCGCAGGCGCGCGACCTCGGCTGCCAGCTCCGAGATGGACGCGTCGACGATGTCGGTCATGTCACTTCCTTGCGGTCGGTCGGTGCCGTGGAGCTCAGGCGGACTGGCGCTGCGCG
Organism: Agrococcus sp. DT81.2; assembly: GCF_049844935.1. NCBI lineage: Bacteria > Bacillati > Actinomycetota > Actinomycetes > Micrococcales > Microbacteriaceae > Agrococcus > Agrococcus sp. DT81.2. Next base: position 451,738 of record NZ_JBNCLZ010000003.1, read on the forward strand.
ACCGTGTCCTCGATGGCGCGGCGCATCAGCGCGTGCTGCTTCTTGACCAGGTCGATCGGGTCGGCCTCGCCGAGATCGGAGAACGCGTGGCCCTCCCACTCGCTCGAGAGGTAGCCCTGGTAGCCGCCCTCCACGAACTGGCGCACGATCCGCGGGATGTCCATCGCGGGCTCCTCGCCGTCCGGCCCGATGTCGTAGAACTTCGCGTGCACGTGGAAGATCTGCGGCATGATGTCGAGCCACTCCTCCGGCGGCACGAGTCCGTGCATGTTGAAGGCGAGCCGCGTGAAGGGGCCGAAGCGCAGGAAGTCCACGCCCTCGCCGGTGAGGTAGTCCTCGAACCGCTGGTTGCGCACGTGCATCGGCGTGGGCTCATGCCAGATCTCGTCCATGACCGAGAAGTGCCGCTCGTCCATGCCCATCTGACGCAGCGTGCGCAGCAGCGTGGGGGAGAGGCTGTGCATCGTCGACGAGAAGTCGGCGGTGAAGCCGAGGCGCTCCGACTGCAGCTCGTCGTACATCTCCCGGATCTGCAGCACGTGGGGATCGTTCGGACCCGAGGGCGCGTGGATCTCGTAGCCGAGCGTCTGGTCGTACTTCTCGGCGAGGGGGAGGAGGCTGCGCAGCAGCTCCTTGCCGTGGGAGCGGATGACGATGCGCTTGAAGCCGAGCGTGTGCGCGGTCTTGAGCTGCCGGGCGAGGAACTCGTGCTCCTCGTCGGGGGTCATGTCGCGGTCCTTGCGGCGCCCCATGTCGAGGTTCGTGCCCACGGCGCTCGGCTCCAGGCCGTAGCGCTCGATGGAGTCGAACCAGAGCTTGACGAAGTCGTCGTCGACGTCCGGATAGGTGCGCAGCAGCTGCGCGATGTTGAACTCGATGCCGGGGCCGATGCCCTCGTCGTGCACGGCCCGGATCAGCGTCTCGGGGGTGTACAGACCGGCGGCGAACTCGCTGGTCATGGAATACAGGGTGGTGCCGAGCTTGATGCCCGTGCCGGCGATGCCGTCGGTGGTCATGGTGATCCTCTCAGCGGCCGATGGCCTGGGGAAGGTGACTGGCGAGCGCCGCGCGAGCCTCCGCGGCGTCCGTGATCATGCGGGAGCCGGACGCCTCGGCGGCCGAGCGCTGGACCGCCTGCTCGGCGGCGATGATGTCGAAGGGGCTCTGCCAGGAGTTCCAGTGCCACCCCTCGTACTCGCTGGAGACCGCACCCGAGTAGCCGTTCTCGACGAGCAGCCGGATGAGGTCGCGAACGGGCACCGAGGGCTCCTCGCCGTGCTCGTCGATGCCGAAGAACTTCCCGTGCACGTGCTTGACCCAGGGAAGGATCTCCAGCCAGTCGTCGACCCGCGCGGGGCCGAAGAGCCCGGTGCCGTTGATGCCGAAGTCGATGCCGAGGTCGGGACGCCCGTGCTGGGCCGCGAGGCCGATGAACCGGCCGAAGCGCTGACCGTGGTCGGCCTGGTCGGCTGGCGGACCCTGCTGGTAGAAGCCGTCCCAGAGCTCGACGACCTGCTGCAGGAGCTCCTCGCTCGCGCCGCGGCGCCGGTACGCCTCGAGCAGCGACGGCGCGAATCCCGTCACCGTCGCACCCCAGTCCATCGTGAAGCCGAGGAAGGGAGAGCCGACCTTGTCGAAGCGGTCGCGCAGCGCGAGGATGCGCGGGTGCGAGGCGTACTGGTCGGCGTGCACCTCGAGCGCGAGCGCCACGCCGTGCTCCTCGGCGATCGGCGCGAGCGCCTCCATCGAGTCGGGCGTGATCGAGATCTGCACGCGGGCGATCGGGAAGCCGAGCTTCGCGGCGGCGACGATCTGCCGGCGCATGTACTCGAGCAGCTCCTCCTGCGTCAGGAGTCGGTCGCGGTGCAGGCCGATGTCGGCGTTCACCGCGAGCGACGTGGTGACCAGGCCGGTCTCGGCGACCAGGTCGCGGAACCAGCCGGCGAACGAGTCGTCGATGGCGGGGAAGCCGCGGAAGCTCGAGAACCCGATGATCTCGAGGCCCGGACCGTATCCGTCTGCGGCGACCTTGCGGATGAGGCCCTCGAGGTCGTACTCGCGTCCGTGGAAGGCGCGGGTGAAGCTGTAGAGGGTGACGCCCTGGATGGGCGAGCCGAGTCCGGTCATGCTGCCACCGCCTTCCGTGCGGTCATGGTCTTGGCGTCCTGCTCCTCGATGTGGAGCACTTCGTCGGCGCCGATGACGATGTAGGGGATGTAGAGCGTCAGGCCCACCGTGACCTCGTGCTCCCCGTCGGCGTCGACGGGGATGTCGCCTGACAGCACCACTGAGTCGGTCGGGAACCACCACTCCTCGGTGTTCGCGACGAGCCCGTCGAGCGTGAAGCTACGGCCGTTCATCTCCCAGCGGAGCGACTCGGCAGGGGCCTCGACGCCGTCGACCGCGAGGCTCGCGCCGCCGATGCAGGAGGCGGGCAGGGCGCGATACCAGGGCAGGCGCACCTCGACCGCGGCACGCTTGCCGTCGGTGGAGAGCGTTCCCTGCTCGATGATGCGATCGGCGATCACGGAGTCCTCCTTGACTCTTTTTGCTTCGTTCCTACATCGTAATGTCTGTTTTCGACATAAGCAAGCTCGCGAGCGAGACGGCGCGCTCCTCGGACCGCGAGCGCGACGGACGTGAGCGTCGGGTTGCAGGCGGTCGCCGTCGGGATGAGGCCGTTGCCGGCCACGGAGAGTCCGCGGACGCCCCACACCTCGCTGTCGGGGCTGCAGACGCTGAGGCCGTCGTCGGCCTCACCCATCCGGGTCGTGCCCTGGTAGTGCAGCGAGGCGCCGAGCGGCATCGTGAAGGGTCGATCGCCGATGGGCTCGCCGACGGCCCGTGCCATCGCGACGATCTCCTCCTGTGCGCGGTCGAGCACTGCACGATCGCGATCGGTGAGCGTGTAGTGCAGCCGCATCGCCGGCATGCCGTAGGAGTCGCGCTCCGTGTCGGAGAACTCGACGCGGTCGTCCCACTGCAGGTCCTTCGCGCAGAAGAGCCCGAGTCCCACGATCGATCCCGGGACCACCGGATCGTCGTCGGCGAGGGGCACCGGCGAGGCATCGAGCTGCATGACCTGGCCGTGGAACGGCAAGGCGTCGGTGAACGGCACCCAGCTGACGCCGCTCTGCTCGCTGAGCGCGCCGGACGCGGGGAGCTGGTCCTCGGCGGGCGGCTCGACGTCGCGCAGCCGGGCCCCGTAGACGACCTGCGTCTGGTCGTTGAGCATACGGCCGAGCGCGGCCGGACGGACGCCCGACGCCCACAGCACCTGCGGCGTGCGGAGCGCATCGGCTGCGACGACGACGCGCCTGGCGCGCACCTCGTGCGTCTCGCCGGAGCGGAGGTCGCGCACCGCGACGCCGACCGCTCGGCCGTCCTCGATCAGCACGCGCATCACGAGCGACTCGTCGAACAGCGAGAAGCTCGGGTTGCCTCGAGTGACGTCGCCGAGCACCACGTCGGAGCCCGACCACACGAGCCGACCGTCGTCACGTCGATGCACCGCGAGGGGCATGCGCTGCACACGCGTCTCGTCCACGCGGCCCTCATCGACCGCGGCCGCGAGTCGCTCGCGCACGAGCGCCGTGAACGGCGCAGCGTCGAAGGCATCCGTCGTCACGCCCAGCAGGCGGTCGCCCTCGTCGAGCAGCTCGTCCAGATCGGGGAGGAACGGGATCCGCTCGCTGCCGAGGGGGCGCGGGCATGCGCCCGTCCAGTGGGCGGCCATGCCGCCGACATTGCTCGAGAACGCCGCGACGGGCATGCCGTCCTCGCCGTCGGCCTGGAAGCCGTCGGGCAGGAGGTAGGTGCCGGCGCGAGCGCGCCGCTCGCCGGACTTCACGGCGCCGGGCGAGCTGACGGTGGCCGCCCCCGCGCCCGGGCCCTCGGACCGGCGCTGCGCCTCGGCGCGCGCTTCGGCGTCGTCGATGTTCCGCACATGCGCGCCGGGCGGATCCGAGACCGTGGGCCCCACCTCGAACATGGCGACGGTGACGCCCGGGGCCTCCTCGGTCAGGATCCGGGCGTAGGTCGCACCTGCCGGCCCGCTGCCGACGATCGCCACGTCGACGGAGTCCGGGTAGCGGCTCATGCCGAGGCCGCCAGCTCGCGGATGAGGGCGACGGACGCCGCGGACTCCTGCGTGGGGTAGTACTCGAGCCCGATCGGGCCGTCGTATCCGGCGGAGCGGAGGAGGCCCAGTCGCTCGGCCCAGTCGAGCGAGCCGCTGCCCGGCTCGCCGCGCCCCGGCGCATCGGCCAGCTGCACGTACTTGATGAGCGAGCCCGCGCTCGCAAGCTCTGCGGCCATGTCCTCGCCCTCCACGGCCGAGTGGTAGATGTCGTACAGCACGCCGAAGAAGGGCGAGTCGACTCCGCGGGCGACGTACACGCCTTCCGCCGTGCGGTCGAGGAGCGAGCCGGGGTGGTCGACCCGGACGTTGACCGGCTCGAGCACGAGCGTGATGCCGGAGCCGTCGATCTGCGCGACCGCCTTCTGGTAGATCTCCACGAGCTTGTCGAGCTGCACCTGGCGCTTCCAGCCGCCGAAGCCGGTGCCGCTGCCGACCACCATGCGAGGGCAGCCGAGCTCCTGCGCGATCGAGACCCCCTCGTCGAGCTTGCGGTAGAACTCGGAGTGGTCCCACGGCGGGATCATGAACTGCGTCCGCGGCTCCGCGAGCTGCGCGGTGAGCTTCGTGCCCGTCTCTTCGAGCGCGGCCTTGAGCGCGGAGAGGTCCTTCGGCGTCGAGGGCGCGTCCACGCCCGTCGGTCCCCACATCTCGACGGCGGTGAAGCCGGCCGCGGCGGCGGCGCGCACGCGGTCGTGGTAGTCGCCGGCCTCGGTGAAGAGCAGTTCGATGTTGGGTGCGAGCTCGTACACGGTGATTCTCCTGGGTTCAGAACATCGGGTGGTCGTGGACGGCATGCGCTGGGACCTGCTGCAGCACGTCCCAGTGCTCGACGATCCGGCCGTCGTCGAATCGGTAGAAGTCCGCGACGGCGGCGTCCGGAGCGCCCGGTCGGGATGCCCTGACGTGCACGACCGCGAGGTCGCCGTCCACGAGCATCCGCTGCACCTCGAAGGTGGCGTCCGGGGAGCCGTCGAACTTCGGCGTGAGCAGCTCGATCGCCGCGGCGGGCCCGTCGGGGATGGTGGGGTTGTGCTGGGTGTAGTCGTCCGAGACGAGCTGCCCGAAGGCATCCGCCACGCGCTTCTGCGCGTAGAAGAGGTCGACGAACGCCTCGAACGCCGCCCGGTTGTCGGCCACGCGTCAGCCCTTCAGCCCGCCGGCGAAGCCCTGGATGAAGCGCTTCTGCGCGAACAGGTAGAACGCCAGGATCGGGATCATCGAGATGATGACGATCGCGAAGATCTGGTTCCACTGCGAGACCAGCGAGCCGATGTAGTAGTACATCGCCACCGGCAGTGTCTGGGCGTCCGAGCCCCCGAGGAAGATGAGCGACGTGAAGAAGTCGTTCCAGACGATGAGGCCCGCCAGGATCGCGACCGTGCCCGTGGCCGGCGCCATGAGCGGCAGCACGATGCGGAAGAAGATCTGCGTCCGGCTCGCGCCGTCGATCGCGGCGGCCTCCTCGAAGTCCGTGCCGAGCCCGCGGAAGAACCCCGCGTAGATGAAGATCGCGAGCGGCAGCAGCATCCCCGAGAAGAGGATGATCATGCCCCACACCGAACCGGTGAGCCCGAGCGCACGGGCGCCGATGTAGAGCGGCACCGTGCCGAGCTGCGCGGGAAGGACGATCGCGATGAGGAAGAGGTAGTAGACCCCGCGGCTCCAGCGTCGGGTCGACCGCGCGATGACGTATCCCGTGACCGAGCCCAACAGAATCATGACCGCGATGCTTCCGGCGGTGATCAAGACGCTGTTGACGAGCCCCTGGATCACGTTGCTCTGACCGGTCGCGGTGAGCACCCGGCCGAAGTTGTCGAGGGTCGGCGCGGTGGGCGGCTGCAGCGCGGGCGTCGCGAACACCTCCTGGTCGCCCTTGAGGGCGATGGTGATGAGCAGGTAGAAGGGTGCGAGGTAGATGACGGCGATGATCCAGAAGAGGATCTCGCGGGCGAGGGAACCCTTGGTGTAGCGGAACATGTCAGCGCGCCTCCGGTCGGCCCTGGCTGACTCGCTGCTGGATGACCGCGAAGACCAGGATGATGAGCGTCAGGATGAGGGCGAGGGCTGCGCCGTAGCCGAAGCTGCCGAGCGAGAACGCCTGCTTGTAGACCTCGGTCGCGAGCGTCGACGTCGCGTTCGCCGGGCCGCCTCCGGTGAGCGCCATGATCTGATCGAAGATGCGCAGCCCGTTGACGATGCCGAGCGTCGTCGAGATCGCGATCGCCGGACGGATGGAGGGCAGCGTCACGTGCCAGAAGCGCTGCATGAGGTTCGCGCCGTCGATCGCGGAGGCCTCCTCGATCTCCTGCGGCACCCCGGCGAGACCGGCCATGTAGATGACCATCGCGAATCCGATGTTCTGCCAGACGACCACCAGCAGGATCGCCCAGATCGCGAGCTGCGGGTCGGCGAGCCACGGCCGCGTCAGGTCGCCCAGGCCGATGCCGCGGAGCAGCACGTTGAGCGGGCCGTTGAACTCGAAGATGAACTTCCAGATGTAGGCCGTTGCAAGCGGGCTCAGCACGACCGGCATGAAGAAGAGCGTCCTGAGCACGTAGCGCGACTTGAGGACCCGGTTCAGGTTGACCGCGATGACGAGACCGGCGACATTGGCCAGCAGGACCGAGGCGAAGGCGAGGAAGAGTGTGTTCCAGAGCGCGAGCAGCTTGCTCGGGTCCGTGAAGATCGCCTCGAAGTTCTCGAGGCCGACCCAGTCGAACTCGCCGATGCCCGACCAGTTCGTGAAGGCGAACACCCCGCCGGCAGCGGTGGCCACGTAGTGGATGGCGAGCACCATGAGGATGCCGGGCAGCGCCCACCACCAGTGACCGAACTGCAGCAGCCCCTTGCGTCGTGGCCGCGGCACCGGCCGCCGGCCGCCGTCCGCCGGGAGCAGCACCGCCTCCGTCTTGGATGTCGTCGTCGCGCTCACGTGGTCTCCTCGTCGTCGTGGACGGACGGCATGGGGGCGGACGCCCCCATGCCGCCGCTCGTCACTCGCCCCAGGCCGCATCCAAGGATGCGAGCACCTGGTCGATGGTCGCCTGGCCGGTCAGCAGGCCCTGGCCGCCCACCTGCATCGCGTCCATCACGGCAGGGTTCGGCCACACGTTGCCGGGGAGCGGCGTGTAGCTCTCCGACTCGATGAGGTCGACGACCGGCGCGTAGATCGTCTCCTCGAGATCGAGCTCCTCATAGCCGGCCGAGGGCAGCTCGCCCGATGCCTCGAAGTAGATCTGCTGAGCCTCGGGCGTCGCGAGCCACTCGATGAAGGCGGTAGCGGCCTCCGCATTCTCCGCCTGCGCGTTGAGCGAGATCGTGTAGTTCGAGCTCGCGATCACGTACGGGTCGCCACCGTCGGCCGCCGGGAACGGCTGCACGACGATCTCGGCCTCCGGGGGAGCGGCGCGGGAGATCTCGACCGCAGCGCCCGACGGCGCGAAGCTGCCAATCGACGTGCCCTGCGACAGGCCGTTCGTGATGGCGTCGAAGCCGGCGCCCTCGGCGCCGGGCTGGAAGCACCCGCGCTCGTTGAGGTCCACGAACGTCTGGAGGGTGTTCCTCCACTCCTCGCTGTCGGCGAACGTCACCTCGCCGGCCTCCCGCTGCGCGTTCCAGTCGGGGGTCTCGGCGAACACGCGCGTGGCGGAGAGCGCCTGGATCGTGAGACCGACGTTGGGGGGTGCGGCACCCGCGAACGCGATCATCGACTTGCCCTCGCCGGCCAGGCTCTCGCACGCGGCCAGGAACTCGTCGAAGGCTGTCGGGAACTCGGTGATGCCCGACTGGCCCGCGGTGCCCATGCTCGCGATCATCCCGACGACCGTGAAGTCGATCGCCTGGCCGTACGTCTCGCCGTCGATCTGGAAGATCGGCTCGCTGCCGACCGGGACGAGCCCGGCGGCCGTCTCTCCGAGGGGCGCGAGGAACCCGGCCTCTGCGAGGGGGATGAGGCCGCGGGCGTCGCCGCTGCCGGGCGTGGTCTGCACGACGTCGGAGGCGTTGCCCGCCTGGAGCTGCGTGCGGATGGTGTCGCCGTAGCGGTCGTTGGGCGTCGGGTTGGTCTCGATCGTCACACCCTCGTTCGCCTCCATGTAGGCGTCCGCGAGCGTCTGGTACGGGCTCTCGAGGTTGTTGGAGGTTGCGAACGTGAAGGAGAACGACTGGCTCGCGCCCTCGGTCTCCCCGGTGCTCGGGGTCGCGCTGCAGCCTCCGAGGATGAGCGCCCCGGCCGCTGGGACTGCGAGCAGTCCGAGACGGATCCGGTGTGCGCGGGGGTGCTGTGTCATGTCCAGCCCTTCTGACTCCGTTGTCGGGGGCTTCTGCGTCGAGCCCCATCGCTGTGCCTCCAGTATCGATCGCTTTTGTCGGAAAGACACATTGGCTGTATGGATGCATCGCATAAGCCCGCGGCGTTCGCGCATCGATGGCGCGGATCGTTGCGCCCCGCGCATCCGTCCGGGAGATACCATGGCCGTGCCGGAGCGGGCCGGCCCATCCCCTCCGGAGGTGCACGACGTGGTGACCGACCACCTGCTGCTGTCGCGGCTCGATCTGAACCTGCTCGTCTCGCTCGACGCGCTGCTCACCGAACGGAGCGTGACGCGGGCGGCAGAGCGGCTCCACTTGAGCCAGCCGGCCCTGAGCGCCTCGCTCGGGCGCCTCCGGACGCACTTCGGCGATCAGATCCTCGCCCGCCGCGGCAACACCTACGAGCTGACGCCCTTCGCGACCCGGTTGTCGGAGCACACCTCCACAGCGCTCGAGGCCGCTCGGCGCGTCTTCGAGAGCCAGGCGACCTGGGAGCCGAGCGAATCGACGCGCGAGTTCTCGATCTACGGCTCCGACTACGGATTCGTCACCATCGGGGCGACGGCGGCCCGGCTCGCGGCCGAGCGGGCGCCGAACGTGCGCTTCCGCTTCGTCCTCCACAACCCGACGATCGTGGAGGATGCGTCGAACCGGTTGCGCTCGGTGGACGCCATGATCATCCCGCACGGCCACCTGTCGGACCTCCCGTACGTCGACCTCTGGCGTGACAGCTGGCTCGCGATCGTCGCCGAGGATCACCCGATCGGCGCGAACCCGACGCTCGAGGAGCTCGGGCAGGAGCCATGGGTGATGACGTACCAGTCCCGGTCGGCCTTCACGTCGGCAGCGAGGCAGCTGCAGCAGCTCGGCGTCGAGCCGAAGGTCGACGTCATCGTCGAGAGCTTCCTCGCCATGCCGCACTTCATCGCCGGGTCACGACGGATCGGCATGATCCAGGCAGCGCTCGCGCCCGTCGCCCTGGCGCTCGGCGGCGTCCGGACCGTGCCGCTGCCGTTCGACGCCACACCGCTCGTCAACGCGCTGTGGTGGCACCCCGTGCACGAGGCCGACCCGGAGCACGCCTGGATGCGCGCGCTGCTGGCCGAGGCCGGCCGCATGGTCGGCGCGGCGGTCGATCCGCTCTCGATCAGCGCGCCGTGACCGCCCGCATGCTCGCCCGGATCAGGTCGTGCTGGCGGCGGACCAGCAGGAGCGGGTCGACCTCGCCGAGCTCCGCGAAGGCGTGCCCCTCCCACTCGCTCGACCAGTAGCCGCGGTACCCGCCCTCGACGAAGACTCGCACCAGCTCCGGGTAGTCGATCGCGGGCTCCTGACCGTCGTCGTCGATGTCGTAGAACTTCGCGTGGACGTGCTGGATCTGCGGCATGATGTCCGCCCATTCGCGCGGGTCGACGTGCCCGTGCATGTTGAACGCGAGGTGTGCGAACGAGCCGAGCCTGCCCGGATCGAAGTCTCGGGCGCGGAGGTAGCCGATGAACTCGTCCTGCCGCTCGCGCATCGTCGCGTCTGTCGCCCAGACCGACTGCAGCCGCTCGAGCGCCTCCGAGTCGAGGCCCGCTCGCGCGACCGCGCGCAGGAGCGTCGGCGACATCGCGCGCATCGTGGAGGAGAAGTCGGCGACGAAGCCCAGCAGCGGCGAGTCGAGCTCCGCGTAGGTGTCCCGCACCTGCATGATCTGCGGTGCATTCGGGCCCATGGGTGCGTGGATCTCGTAGGCGAGCCGCAGCTCGAGCTCCTCGGCGAGCGGCAGCAGTCGGCGGAGCAGCTGCGGCTTGGCGCTCTGGATGCGCACCAGCGGGAATCCCAGGCGGTGCGCCCCGCGCAGCAGCGTCTCGCTGAACTCGAGCTCCTCGTCGGGCGTCATGTCGCGGTCTCGGCGTCGGCCCATGTCGAGGTTCGCGCCGAAGGAGCTGGCATCGAACCCGTGGCGGTCGAACGCGGCTCGCCAGGTGCGCTCGAAGTCCTCGGTGACGAGCGGGTATGCCGGCAGCATCTGCGACGCGACGATCTCGATGCCGGGTCCGATCCCCAGCTCCGCGACTCGGTCGAGCAGGCCGTCGAGCGAGTACCAGCCCGCGCGGAACTCGGCGCTCGCGGAGTACAGCGTGAGGCCGAGCCGGAAGGGGTCCTCGTCGACGGCGGCGGGCGGTGGTGCCTCCTCGTTCACGAGCACAGGAGCCGGGGCGTCGCGGTCGGTGACGACGAGGTCGAGCTCCTGGTGGACGACGTTCGGCACGTAGATGCCGGGACCGCCGCCTTCTCCGGGTGCGATCTGCATGTACGGCAGACGCAGCTCACCGTGGATCGTCACGGCGTGGCGCTCCCCGAGCCTGACGGGCCGAGCGCATCGGGCGATCAGCAGCGGATGCTGCTGCAGCTGCCACAGCCGCTCGCTCTGCTGCGGCAGCTCGTCGAGCGCGAAGCGCGCGCCGTCGTGCTCGAGCTCGAGGTCGGCCGGATCCACCGGCTCGCCGTCGATCGTCAGCGCGATGCTGGAGACCGACGACAGCCAGAGGCTGCGGTACCAGGGCAGCTGCAGCGACAGGGCGAGGCCGTCGGGATGCTCCCGGAGGCTGTCCTGCTGGATGAGTCCGTTGGGCATGATGGCTCTCCTTCAGAGTCGTGATGCGATGCGGCGCAGGAGCGCGTGCTGCCGGCGGACCTGCTCGAGCGAGCGCCACGGCGTGCGCTCGCCCTCGTACTCGCTCGATAGGTAGCCGCGGTAGCCGGCATCCTTGAGCGCCGTCAGCACCGGCTCCCACGGGATCTGCTGGTCCTCGAGCGAGTCGTCGATGTCGTGGAACTTCGCCTGGATGAACACGACGTGCTCCGCGATCGACGCGATGTCCGCGGGGTCGACGCCGATGCCGTCGAGGAAGGCGGGGCGGTGCTCGCGCGACTCGCCCTCCCGCAGCGGGATCGGTCGGTCCTGGAAGATGCCCGTGTCGAGCAGCAGCCCGAAGTGCTTCGTGCCGGTCCGCTCGATGAGGGCGACGTAGTCCTCGACGACGGGATGGCGGATCGGCGTGGGGGAGTGGATCTCCGGGCAGATCACGACGTCGAGCTCGGCCGCGAGCTCGAGGCTGCGCTCGACTGCCTCGGTCCAGATGGGGTGGGGCACGAGGTCGCTCGAGACGACGCCGATCTTCGGCCGCACGAAGCGGAAGCCGAGCTGCTTCGCGAGCCGGAGGTCGCGCTGCAGCGCGGCTGCTCCCTCTTGCGGCGTCATGTCGCGGGCCGCCGAGCCGCTCGAGTGGAGGCGCGTGTCGATCCACGAGCCGTAGTTGGTCGGCTCGAGCGAGTACCGGTCGAGCCGCGCGCACCAGCCGTCGATCCACTCGGTGCTCGGCGATGGGTAGCCGGGGATGTGGGCCTCCCCGAGGATCTCGACGCCGGTCGCGCCGACGTCGGCGACCGCCGCGAGCGCAGTCTCGAGGTCGAGGACGGTGCCGTAGTCGCCCATGTAGCTGTAGAGCGAGACGCCGTAGCGGAAGGGCCCGCCGTCGAGGTCCGAGCTGAGGGTGACGTGCCGCGCGGCACGCACGACGGTCGGCTGGTGCTCGATGGGGATGTACGACATCCGCAGGCGCAGCTCGATCGCCACGTCGTGGACGCCCTCCGTGAGCCCGCCCTCGAGCGGCACCGTCACCGTCGCGGCCTCCTCGAGCGGCCAGCGCACGTCGTCGCTCTGCCACAGCTCCTCGAGCCGGAAGCTGCGGCCGGCGAAGGTCCAGCGGGGCTCGTCGGGCGCGAAGCTGCGGCCGTCGACGGTCACGCCGATCCCGTCGATGAGCGACGCGGCCATGCCCCGGTAGGAGGGCATCCGCACGCGGAGCTGGAAGCCGATGATGCGACCGCCCTCCCGCACGTTGCGGAAGCCGGTGGACTGGATCAGGTCCCGTTCGAGAAGCATCGTCGCTCGCTCTCCGTCGTCGTGGCAGAAGGGTGGTCCGATCAGCCTAGGGACTTCTGTAGAAGATCGGCATAAGCATGTCTGATGCGGACATCCACATCGGTGAGGTCTCCCGCTCTTGGCGCATGGGTAGCGTGGCGGAAGGAGGGCGCGATGGCGAACGGCCCGAGCGGGCCCCTGCCCGGCCGTCGTCGAGGAGGACGAGATGAGCCAAGAGCACCGGACACGAGTCGCGATCATCGGAGCGGGTCCGGCAGGCCTCCTGCTGTCCCATCGCCTCGCGGAAGCGGGCATCGCATCGATCGTGCTCGACCGGCGATCCCGCGACGAGATCGAGCAGACCATCCGGGCGGGCATCCTCGAGCACGGCACCGTCGACATCCTCCGCGAGATCGGCGGGTCGCGGGTCGAGAGCGTGGGGCAGCGCCACGACGGCGTCGAGCTCCGCTTCGAGGGCGTCGGGCACAGGATCGATCTGCGGGGCCTCACCGGCCGCAGCGTGTGGCTCTACCCGCAGCACGAGGTGCTGCGCGACCTGGTCGGCGCGCGGCTCGCGGCGGGGCAGGATCTCCGCTTCGGCGCGACGGTCGAGCGCATCGACGGCGTCGAATCGGACGAGCCCCGGATCGTGGCGACGGATGCCGAGGGGCAGCGATTCGAGGTGGCTGCGGAGTTCGTCGTCGGTGCCGACGGCTCGCGCGGGATCACGAGGGCGACGGTCGCGGGATCGTCCCGAGAGGGGTACTTCCGCGAGTACCCGTTCGCGTGGTTCGGGATCCTGTGCGAGGCGCCGCCGAGCGCCGAGGAGCTCATCTACTCGAGCTCCGATGACGGGTTCGCGCTCGTGAGCCGCCGCAGCGACACCGTGCAGCGGATGTACTTCCAGTGCGACCCGGACGTCGACCCCGGGTCCCTCTCGGAGGCGCAGATCTGGGACGAGCTGCAGCGACGGGTCCCCGGCACCGACCTGGTCGAGGGGCCCATCTTCCAGCGCGACGTGCTGCGCTTCCGCAGCTTCGTCGCGGGCCGGCTGCTCCGGGGCCGTGCGGCGCTCGTGGGCGATGCCGCACACACCGTGCCGCCCACCGGAGCCAAGGGGCTCAATCTCGCTGTCGCCGACGTGCTCGTGCTCGAGCGAGCGCTCCGGGCGCTCCTGCTCGAGCGGGACGAACGGCCGATGCTCGCGTACCCGCAGGTCGCTTCCGAGCGGATCTGGAAGGCGCAGCACTTCTCCTGGTGGATGACGAGCATGCTCCATGTCGCCCCGGACGCGACGGCCTTCGACCGTCGGCGGCAGATCGGTGAGTTGTCGTCGCTCGTCGACTCGGAGGCTGGGCGCATGTTCCTGGCCGAGGGCTACACCGGGTGGTGACGACCCGCCCGGGTCTCGGGTGGCGTGCCCGCTCATGGAGCGCGAAGCCGTTCGCGGCCACGTGATCCACGGCAGGCTGCCCCGTTCGCATGTTCCCAGCGCCACCGAGGGGTGATCCTGCGCCGCCGTGCTTCCCTCGCTCGGGTCAGTTCCGTGCCCGTGGCGGTTGCTGTGCGATCTGTCGGTCTCGGCCCTTGCCCAGAATCGTCGCGCCTATTGCGCAGACTCGGTTGGCCGCTCGAGCTGCGGTGCGTGACCGGTTGCGTCGAAAAGGTGGCACGAGACTCGGGTTAGCGGCGGGCGGTGCGCTCGAGTCGAGCAGTCGTTCGCCGGGTTCCGACTGCTCGACCCGTCTAGCAGCGCCGCCCCGGACGCTAGACGGCTCTCTGCTCGCGACGCCCACAGACCCACGCCCAGAGCTCCTCGTCTCGCTCCTGGATCGCCGCGTGGATGTCGGGGTGCTTGTGTCGGGGCAGGTGCATCTTGAAGTGCGCGAGCCTCTTGAGCTCCGGGTGGGAGTCGGATCGGAACGGCCACCTGCCGAGCTGGTCGCGCACCACCAGCAGGGCGTCCAGCTTCGCCAGGAACTCGACCATGCTGCCGTTGTACGCGCGGCGCCGCATCTTCTGCTTCGGGCGAAAGCTGGAGAGCCGGAGGTCGTTGTGCAGCAGCGCCTCATCACCGAGCACGGCGACGAGGACGTCCTCGAGGCGCTCGGCGGTGGTCGCCCGGGTCAGCCCTGCGTGCTCCTTCGCGAGGCTCGCCGGTGCCGTTGGCCTTGCCGTGGATCTGCACGTCGCCGAGCTCATGCCTGCTCGTTCGCGTCCACGAGGGAGTCCAGAAAACTCGGGGGGCGCCGGGGGACGTCCCGGGCCAGAGCGAGCCGATGACCTTCAGTCGTCGGCTCGGATACGACTCGGTGACTTCGCGGCTAGGGTTCTGACGAGATCAATTGGTTCCGGGTTCGAGTCCCGGGGGGGGGGGTGTACGAGCAAGGCCCGGTCAGGAGCGATCCTGACCGGGCCTCCGTCGTGCAGCGTGTCCACCAACGCGTCCAAGCAATGACGGTCGCGATGCGAACCGTGATGGTCAGCGCAGCAGGACGGGCTGAGCGTCGATGTAGGTGCGGAAGAGAGTGTAGGGCTTGACCCGTTCGTCCCGTCCCTGCCGGTAGTCGGCCTGGCGGTGAAGTTGGTTCGCGGTGATGTAGAGGTAGCCGTCGGCCGCGACCGACAGTGTGTCGGGCCACAGCAGCCGGGGATCTGAGATCACGGTGTCCCATGCCCCGGGGGTGTCGGCTCTGCGGCGCAGCACCGCGTTGCGCTCGTAGTTCGTCGCGTACAGGTTGCCCTGTGCGTCGGACTCCAGGCCGTCGCCGGCCCCGCCCTTGTCGCCCTCATCGTTCACGGTCGCGGCAACCGCCTCGTCCCCGAGGGCTCGATCCACCAGCGCGTCGGTGGCCACACTGTAGAGCCGGCGGGACGCCAGCGGGCAGTAGTAGAGGCGACTACCGTCGGCGCCGATCGCGATTCCGTCCGAGCCCATCGCGATCGCCGGCGCCACGGTTCCGTCCTGCTGGCGGTCGACGACCGGACGGCCCTCGACGACAGGCACGAAGTCCGTGAGCCGCTCGGCCTTCGTCGAGGGGTGCTCGTGCAGCCGCCGCCAGCTCTGACCGCTGGCCAGGTCCACCACGACCAGCCCGTTGGGTCCCTGGTCGGAGGAGTCCGTGAGGTAGGCGACGCCCTCGGCACCGCGGCGCAGGTCGAAGCGCACGTCGTTCAGGTAGCTGGTGGGCAGCGCGACGTCCTGGGGAAACAGGATCGTGCTGACCACCGTGTCGCTGTTGAGGTCGACGCAGACGAGCTTGGGCCCGCCGTAGGTCGTGGGCTTGAACAGTGGGCTTCCGGTGTCCAGGATCCACAGTCGGTCGGCAGGATCCACCACCACGCTCTGCACCGAGACCAGGGTGTTCGCCAGGTCGTCGGGATCGGTGCGATTGGTGGCCTCGTTCGGATATGCCACCGCGACGCCGTCGCGAATCTCGGCCACCGTGAAAGCGACGTCATCGCCCCACTTCGGGTAGTTGACGAAGATCCGCCCCAGGTGCGAGACCGTGACGCCGGTCGGCATCGCGCCGTGGAAGCGGGCCACCTCCTCGAGCTCGCCCACCGGCTGCTCCGCCGGCAGGTCTTCCGATCGGTTCTCCATCACTTCGCTCCCGTCACTCGCATGTGCCCGCCCCAGATGCTCCCGTGGCGCGGTGCGCTCGCCCTCGCCACCGGTGGCGGGAGTGGCGCACGACCAACCTTCCCGATGCCCCCTGGTCAGCACCAGGACACGCTCCCGCATGCGCATGAGCCCGGGTCTAACGAGGTCGGGGGCGTGCTCGCTCCGCGCGGCGAGGGTGGCTGCGAATGGCGCCCGCGGTTGCACCGGATGAGGTGAGAGCGCGCCAGAGGTTCGGCGCGAGCAGCACGGCGGTGAGCGCTGCTGCGACACCGAGTGCCGGCCGGACCTGCAGCGCGCGATGCTCTCGCGGGACAGCCCGTCGAGGCGCGATCGCAGCGTCATGGCAACGCGACGCGGAGCAACTGGCCGCGGGTCAGAAGATCCGCTCCCACTCGCCGTCGAGCAGCATCAGCACGATCGGCTGGCCCTGCTCGTCGCGACCGGCGAGCCGCACGTAGGTGAGCGCCTCGATCGCGACGAGCCGCTCGAGCTGCACGCCGGGCGTCGTGCCCCACGCGCGCAGGCTCTCGTGGTCCGTCGCCATGGCGGCGAGCTCCAGCAGGATGCGGGTGATCTGTTCGTCCGTGTAGACGTCGCGCTGCGACGGTGATGATTCCACGATCGAACAATAGTGGGGTACAAACGCGGCGTCATAATCGACGCGCGTGCCGCTACTGGCGGTAGGCGCTGAGGAAGTTTCCGATGCGGTCGACGGCGTCCTCGAGGTCGCGCTTCCAAGGCAGTGTGACGATCCTGAAGTGGTCGTTCGTGGGCCAGTTGAAGCCCGTGCCGTGCGTGACGAGGATCTTCTCCTGCCGCAGCAGGTCGAGCGCGAACAGCGCGTCGTCGTGGATCTCGTGCACCTCCGGGTCGAGCCGCGGGAACGCGTAGAGCGCCCCCTTCGGCGTCACGACGCTCACGCCGGGGATGCGGTTCAGTCCCTGCACCGCGGCGTCGCGCTGCTCGAGCAGTCGGCCGCCGGGCAGGATGAGGTCCTCGATCGACTGGTGGCCGCCGAGCGCGACCTGGATGCCGTACTGCGCGGGCACGTTGGGGCACAAGCGGGTGGAGGCGAGCAGCGTGAGCCCTTCGAGGAAGCCCTTCGCGTGCTCCTTGGGGCCGGTGATCGCGACCCAGCCGGCGCGGAAGCCGGCCGCGCGGTACGTCTTCGACAGCCCGTTGTACGTCAGCACGAGCAGGTCCGGCGCGAGCGTCGCGATCGGCACGTGCTGGGCGTCGTCGTAGAGGATGCGGTCGTAGATCTCGTCCGCGAGGATCAGCAGCGAGTGCTTGCGCGCGAGCTCGGCGATGCCCTGCAGCACCTCGCGCGAGTAGACCGCGCCCGTCGGGTTGTTCGGGTTGATGACGACGATGGCCTTCGTGCGCGGCGTGATCTTCGCCTCGATGTCGGCCAGGTCGGGAGCCCAGCCGGCGTCCTCATCGCACAGGTAGTGGATCGGCGTGCCTCCGCCGAGCGACGTCATGGCCGTCCACAGGGGGTAGTCGGGCGCGGGGATCAGCACCTCGTCGCCCGCGTCGAGCAGCGCCTGCATCGTCATCGTGATGAGCTCGGAGACGCCGTTGCCGAGGAACACGTCGTCGACCGTCAGCCGCGGGAAGCCCTCGACGTCCTCGTAGCGCGTCACGACCGCGCGCCGCGCCGACAGGATGCCCTTCGAGTCGGAGTAGCCCTCCGCGAGCGGCAGGTTGGCGATGATGTCCTGCAGGATCGTGTCGGGCGTCTCGAACCCGAACGGCGCGGGATTGCCGATGTTGAGCTTGAGGATGCGGTGCCCCTCGGCCTCGAGCCGCGCTGCCTCGGCGGCCACCGGGCCGCGGATCTCGTAGAGGACGTGCTTGAGCTTCGAGGACTGGTCGAGGGACTTGAGTGCCATTCGACCATGCTAGGCGCGGCCGCGCGGCCACTCCGCCCCAGGTGGACCGCTTTCGCGCGGCGCCGGTCAGGCCGGCAGCTGCAGCAGCCCGCCCGCGGCGCGCGTCGTGGCCGCGCCCACGGCCATCGCCCGCTCGAGGGGGACCGCCCATCCGCCCGCATGGTCACCCGCGAGCACCGACGCCGTAAGCGACGCGAGCACGCTGTCGCCCGCGCCGATGGTGTCGACGACGGCGGCGTCGAGGTGCGGCACGGATGCGTCGACCCGGCCGTCGTCGCTGAGGATCGTCGCGCCGTCGGCACCGCGCGTGATCGCGACCGCGCGCGCGCCGGCGGCGACGAGTCGCGCCGCCGCCTCGTGGGCGTCGGTGCCGTAGACGAGCTCGACGTCCTCGTCGCTGAGCTTCACGAGCAGCGCCCGCGCGGCGAGCGCGTCGAGCCCCGCGGCGAAGCGCGAGGTCGCGCCCGGGTCGCGCAGGTACGCCGGTCGCGCGTTGGGGTCGATGAGCAGCCGGTCGCGCGCGTCCCGCAGCTCGAGGAGCGGCGCGATCTGCGCCTCGTGCTCGAGCGCGAGGCAGGAGACGACCACGAGCGGCGCCGCCGCCAGCTCGCCGTGGAGCCCGTCGAGGTCGACGAAGCGCCGGAGACCCGCGTCGTTGAACTCGTACCGCATGGTGCCGCCGTGGCGGACGGCGGTCGCGACGGCGGTGCCGTGCGGCGCCGGCGTGGCGACGAGCTCGACGCCGTGCGCGGCGCAGTGCTCGCGCACGACGGCACCGGCGGCGTCATCGCCGACCATCGCGATCAGCCGCGCGGGCACGCCGAGTCGGGCGAGGCCGACCGCGACGTTGAGGGCCGCGCCGCCCACGATCGACGCACCGTCGACCTCGTCGACGAGGGCGTCGCCGATGACGACCACGCGATCGCTCATGAGGGGCTCAGCGGCCCTTCGCTGCCTTCTTGAGCTCGCGCTCGAGCTCCTCCTGGCGGATGCCCTCCTCGCGCTGGGCGACCGCGCCGATGGCGAGCGCCACGCCGATGCCCCAGCTGGCCCAGAGCAGCGCCAGGCGCCAGTCCTTCGGTCCCTGCCGGGTGGCCTTCAGCACGCCGAGCCCGCCTGCGAGCGAGCCGAGCACGCCGGCGTTGAACAGGTATTTGCGCATCATGGCGCCCAACCTAGCGCCGTCGCCTGCATGCCGGCATCCTGACCGATCGGTCGACTTCTGACCGATCGGTCAGTATGCTCGTCGACCGTGACCACTCGCGACACCCTCGTCCAGGCCGCGCTCGAGCGCTTCGCCAGGTACGGCTATCTCGGCTCCTCCATCCAGCAGATCGCCGACGACGTGGGCACCTCGAAGTCGTCGGTGCTGTACCACTTCGACTCGAAGGAGGCGCTGCTCGAGGCCGCGATGGCACCGGCGCTCGACGCCCTCTCGGCGCTCGTCGAGTCGCTGCCCGAGCTGCGCGACGACAAGGTCGCCGCCGCGCCGGCGCTCGTGACCGGCTTCGTCGACGCGCTCATGCAGCACAGCGCCGCCGTCTCGATCTTCATCAGCCAGCGCGGCGCGCTGCAGGAGGTGCCCGTCATCCAGCGCGGCAACGACATCGTCGACGCGATCGCCCGCACCCTCGTGCTCGAGGCCCCGTCGACGCGCGTGCTGACGCGGCTCTCGATCGGGCTCGCGGGCGTCGCCTTCATCCTCGGCGACTCGCTCGACGCGACGCACGAGCACCCCGACCCGGCCGAGATGCGCGAGATCTTCATCGACACCCTCCTCGAGCTGTGCATGCCCGCCGACGTGCGCGCTGCCGGGACGGTCGCCTGATGGCCACCTGGCTCTCCCGCGTCGGCGCCGCCTCCATGCGCCGAGCTTGGCTCGTCATCGTCGCCTGGGCGGCGATCCTCGGCGGCGTGCTCGGCGGCGCCCTCGCGCTCGGCCCCGACATGCAGGAGTCGTTCGCGATCCCCGGCACCGAGTCGCAGGAGGCCCTTGACCGCCTCGGCAGCGTCTTTCCGCAGGTCGCGGGCTCGAGCGTGCAGGTCGTCTACCAGGCGCCCGAGGGCGAGGCGATCGAGGAGCACCGCGAGGCCATCGAGCGGCAGGCGACCGAGATCGACGCGATCGACGACGTCGCGAGCGTGCTCGAGCCGTGGAGCGAGTTCGCCTCCCAGCAGATCTCCGAGAACGGCCGCTTCGCCTACACGCAGGTCCAGTTCGAGCCGCAGGGCTCGGGCGTCACCCCGGCCGGCCTCGACGACCTCGTGGCGACCGCGGATGCCGCGCGCGCCGACGGGCTGGCGGTCGAGTTCGGCGGCCAGGCGTTCCAGGCGACGAGCGTGCCCGTGTCCTGGGTGGAGGGCCTCGGCGTCGTCTTCGCGGGCGTCGTGCTCTTCGTCACCTTCTGGTCGTTCCTCGCCGCCGGCCTGCCCCTCGTGACGGCGCTCGTCGGCGTCGGCATCACGATGGGCGGGGTGCTCGGCGCGTCCGCGCTCGTGACGGTGTCGAACTCCGCGCCGCTCATGGCGCTCATGATCGGCCTCGCGGTCGGCATCGACTACGCGCTCTTCATCCTCTCGAAGCACCGCACGCAGCTCGCGCGCGGCATGGGCGTCGTCGAGTCCGGCTCGCTCGCCGTCGGCACGGCGGGCACGGCCGTGCTCTTCGCCGGCCTCACGGTGGTCATCGCGCTCGTCGGACTGCTCATCGTCGGCATCCCGTTCCTCTCGGTGATGGGCATCGGCGCGGCCGCGTCCGTCGCCATCGCGGTCGCCGCGGCAGCGACGCTGCTGCCCGCGATCATGGCGCTGCTCGGCGAGCGGCTGCGCCCGAAGCCCGGCAGCCGCGCCGCCCGGCTCGCGGAGCGCGACGTCGACACGGCACCCACGCTCGGGATGCGGTGGGTCACCGGCATCACGAAGCGGCCCGTGCTCGCCATCGTCGGCGTGCTCGCCGTCGTCGGCGTCGCCGCCGTCCCCGCCGCGAGCCTCGAGCTCGCGCTGCCGGACAACGGCCGCGAGGCCCGCGGCAGCACGCAGCGCATCGCCTACGACCTGCTGCAGGAGGGCTTCGGCGACGGCACGACCGGCCCGCTCATCGTGATGGCCGACATCACGCAGGTCACCGACATCCTCGGTGTCCTGGACGACATCTCGGCCGACCTCGAGCAGATCCCGGGCGTCGACCGCATCGGCAGCGCCTTCCCGGATGAGACGGCCGACACGGCGATCATCCAGGTGATCGCCGAGACCGGCCCGACCGACCACGCGACCGCCGAGCTCGTGCGGGCCATCCGAGCGGCGGCCCCCGAGATCGAGGCGGCGCACCGCACCCCGATCTTCGTCACCGGTGCGACGGCGGTGCAGATCGACGTGTCGCAGCGGCTGCAGGATGCGCTGCTGCCGTTCGGCATCGTCGTCGTGACGCTCGCGGTCGTGCTGCTGCTGCTCGTGTTCCGCTCGATCCTCGTGCCCGTCACCGCCGCGATCGGCTTCGTGCTGTCGGTGCTCGCCGCGTTCGGCACGGTGGTCGCGGTGATGCAGTGGGGCTGGGGCGCCGAGCTGCTGCACGCCGAGCCCGGCCCGATCCTCTCGTTCATGCCGGTGCTCCTGATGGCGGTGCTGTTCGGCCTCGCGATGGACTACCAGGTGTTCCTCGTCTCGGGGATGCGCGAGGCGTACGCGCACGGCCCCGATGCGAGCAGGGACAGCGCCGTGAGCGCGGTCCGGCACGGCTTCGCGGCCAACGCCCGCGTCGTCACGGCCGCGGCCCTCATCATGTTCTTCGTCTTCTTCGCGTTCGTGCCCGAGGGCATGGCGATGATCAAGGCGATCGCGCTCGGCCTCGCCGTCGGCGTCGCCGTCGACGCGTTCCTCGTGCGCATGACGCTCATCCCCGCCGTCATGACGCTGCTGGGGGAGCGCGCGTGGTGGCTGCCCCGCTGGCTCGACCGCGCGATGCCCGACATGGACGTCGAGGGCGAGAGCCTGGGGCGCCACCGCGCCGCGCTCGCCTGGGCCGCGGATGCGGGCGGGCACCTCGCGCTCGACGCGCTGCGCCCCGAGATCGACCACGGCGAGCCCGGCCGCGCGACCTGGACCGTCACCGCGCCGCGGGGCGCGGTCGTGCGGCTCGACGCGCCCTTCGGCGACCGACAGCGGCTCGTGCACGCGCTGCTCGGCGACGTGCCGGCGCGCGGCGGCGCGCACGTGGGCGGCGCGGCGCTGCCCGGCGACGTCGGCACGCTGCGCTCGCGGATCGGCCTCGTCGACCTCGACCTCATCGGCGACGACGGCCGCGGGTCGGCGCGCGACGCTGCTCGCGCGGCGCTCGCGCTGCGCTCGCCGTTCGCTCTCGGCCCGGCGCTCGACCGGCGCGCGCGTGCGCTCGTCGACCGCGCGGGAGAGGGCCTCGGCGCCGCGATCGACCCCGATGCCCCGCTCGCGCGGCTCGCTCCGCTCGAGCGGGCGGCCCTGCTGCTCGCGATCGCCACGGAGCGCGGCCCGAGTGTGCTCTGGATCGATGCCGCCGCCGGAGCGCCTGCGGGATCCGCGCGGGTCGCCGCCCGGCTGGCGGGCCGGGACGTGACCATCGTCACGAGCGAGCCGTCGCCCGAGGCGCACGGCCGCGCGGCCATCGAGCTCGCGCCCACCGACGCGGTGCACCAGACGCCCACCGACGACGCGCCCACCGAGGCGCTCACGACCTCCGGAGCAGACCGATGAGCGCCGCAACCGGCTTCAGGAAGGCCGTCGCGCTGACGGCGGCCGCAGCAACCCCCTTCGCGATCGCGGCCTTCGCCGCCTGGTCGATGGGGCCCGCGGCCGACGGCGAGCGCGACGTGCCCGCCGCGGTCGTGAACCTCGACCGTGTCCTCACGACCACCGCGGACGATGGCACGGAGTCGACGATGTTCGCCGGTCGCCAGGTGGTGACCGACCTGGTGGCCGACGACGCCGACGGCTTCGACTTCCGCATCCTGAACGAGGAGGACGCGGCGGCGGCCCTGGCCGACGGCACGGTGCACGCGGTCGTGACGATCCCCGAGGACTTCTCGGCGCGCGTGACGAGCCTGCAGGGCGACGACCCGCAGCAGGCGGGCATCGAGATCGTCACCGACGCGGCACGCAACGGGCTCGCGACGAGCCTCGCGACCGAGACGGGCGAGTCGATCGTCGCCTCCTTCGGCGACCTCGTCACCACCGGTTTCATCTCCGGCCTCTACGGCGGCTTCGGCACGCTCGCGGAGCAGCTGGGCACCGCCGCCGACGGAGCGACTGCGCTCGGCTCGGGCGGCACCGAGCTCGCGACCGGCCTCGGCGAGCTCGGCGGCGGCATCGACCAGCTCGCCGACGGCGCCGGCACCGCGGAGGACGGGGCCGCGCAGCTCGCGAGCGGGGGCGACCAGCTCGCCGACGGGCTCGGCACCGCGGCAGGCGGCATCGCGCAGCTCGCCGACGGCAGCCGGGACCTCAGCGCCGGCATCGATGGGTACACCGCGGGCGTCGACCGCTTCGCGGGCGGCGTCCAGCAAGCGGTCGCGCAGCTCGGGACCGGGCTCGCGGGCGCAGCGGATGCGGGAGGGATCGGCGAGCTCGAGTCGTCGCTCGACGCCTCGGCGGGCGCCGCCGCGCAGCTCGTGCAGCTGCTCGAGGCCGACCCGACCGACCCGGCGGCGCTCGAGACGGCTCGGCAGCTGGCCGGCGGGCTCGGGCAGCTCAGCCAGCAGGACATCGGCGGCCAGCTCACCGCCGGGCTCGGCGAGGCCACCGCGCCGCTGTCGCAGCTCTCCTCGGGCGCGTCGGCGCTCATCGCGGCAGGACCGGCGGTCCGCGACGGCGCCTCCCAGCTCGCCGACGGTGCAGCGCAGCTCGACGCGGGCTTCGGCGCGTCCGTCACCGGTGCGCGACAGCTGGCGGACGGCACGAGAGAGCTCGCCGACGGCCTCGGCGAGCTCGAGTCCGGCGCGGTGCAGCTCGCCGCCGGGGCGCGCTCTGCGCAGTCCGGCGCGACGCAGCTGGGCGACGGCGCCGCCGAGCTGGGCGATGGGCTCCGGCAGGGCATCGCGGCGATGCCGCAGCTCTCCGACGACGAGCTCGAGAACCTCTCCGACGTCGCGACCAACCCGGTCGGCTTCGACCTCGAGGAGCGCAACGCGCTGCCGAGCGGCGAGGCTCGCGTCGCGGCGCTCGCGGTGCCGATCGGCCTGTGGCTCGGGGCCCTCGCGCTCGTGCTCGTGCTCGCTCGGACGGCGCGCCGCATCGCGGCCTCGGCGGAGTCGGACGGCCGCGTGCTCATGACGATGCTCATCCGCTCGTCCTGGGTCGTCATCGCGCAGGCGCTGCTCGCGACGGTCGTCGTGCACGCCATCGGCGGCGTCGCCTGGGCCTCGCTGCCCGTGACGCTCGCGGTGGCGCTCCTCTTCGCCGGCGTCGCGACGCTGCTGCACGTCGCCTTCGTCGCCTGGTGGGGCGCGGCGGGCGGGATCGCGTCGGTCGTGCTGCTCGGCCTGCAGGCGGTCGCGGCGGGCGGCATCGTGCCGCGCGACGTGCTCGGCCCGGGCTTCGAGGTGGTCGCGCAGGCCTTGCCCATGACCCCCGCGGTGGATGCGCTGCACCTGGTCGCGGCCGGTAGCGGCGGCGCGGGCGGTGCGGTGGCGATGCTCGTGCTCTGGCTCGCCGGTGCGCTGCTCGCCGCACATCTCGCGGTGCGGTCCGCCCGTCGACAGGCCACCCAGCGGCGCGTCCGCGCGCTCGAGACCCTCGCTGCGCAGCCCGCGCTCTAGACAGCCTCAAGGTCGTCCATAGGGACTTGACAGCAAGACCGGCGGATCGTTCAATAACGATGTCCGCGAATTCGCGCGCGCCCGCTGGCAGCCTGTGCCAGCCCGCCCGAACGGCGAGGCACGACCTGCCGCGCCCGGGTTCGGGATCGCATGCCTCGATTCCAGTGGAGGAGTCCCAGTGCGCACCACCTACCGAATTCTCGCCTTCATCATCTGCGGCCTCGTCATGCTGCAGGCGGCCTCCCACGCGTGGGCGTCCGCCGGCATCGCCCAGTACCTCGCCCAGGGCGGCACCATCGACTTCGCGTCCGAGGGCCCGCCGCCGTTCCCGGAGGCGCTCGGCCTCATGATCCACGCCATGAACGGCATGTACGCGATCCCCGTGGTCGCGCTCCTGCTGCTCGTCGTCGCGTTCCTCGCGAAGATCCCGGGCGGCGTCATGCGCGCCGTGATCGTGCTCGTGCTCGTCGCGCTCCAGGTCACGCTCGGCATCCTCGGCCACGAGCTGACCGCGCTCGCGTTCCTGCACGGCGTGAACGCGCTCGCCCTGTTCGGGACGGCGCTCTGGGCGGGGATGCGGGCGGGCCGCACGGACCGGCAGGTCCCGGCGTCCCGGTCCTCCGTCGGTGTCGCCTGACAGCCCACCTCCGAAGCGCCTCCGGCGCCTCGCGCGACTGATCGGGCTGCTCGTCGCCGCGACGCTCGTCGTCGCGGTCGGAGCCGCCTGGTGGTCGAGCCTGCGCCCCGACGTCTACTCGGCGATGGCGATGGGCGTCGCCGACCCGGGCGGCGGACCCGTGGTCGTCGGCCCGACGGGCGGGCACGGCCACGGGCCCGACGCCGCATCCGCCGTCGACGTGACGACGCTCATCGCCGACCCCGGGCGCGCAGCGGATGTGCGCGTCGAGCTCGTCGCCCGCGCCGAGCGGGTGACGCTGCCCGACGGCGAGCAGGTCGACGCGTTCACGCTCAACGGGACGACGCCGGGACCTGCGATCCGCGCGCGCCAGGGCGAGCTCGTCGAGGTCGTGCTGCGCAACGAGTCGGTGCCCGACGGCACGACGCTGCACTGGCACGGCGTCGACGTGCCGGCCGCGATGGATGGCGTCGCGGGCGTGACCCAGGACGCCGTGCCGCCCGGCGGCGCCTTCACCTACCGCTTCGTCGCCGAGGACGCGGGCAGCTACTGGTACCACGCGCACCAGGTCTCGCACGCGCAGGTGCTCGGCGGCCTCTTCGGGGCGCTCGTGATCGAGCCGGGGGAGCCCGTCGAGCACGACATCGACGCCGTCGCGCTCTTCCACACCTATCCCGGCACATCACGGACGATCGACGGCACCTCCGGCGACATCGCGGTCGACGCGCCCGCCGGCACGCTCGCGCGGGTGCGGGTCGTGAACACCGACAGCGCGCCGACGGTCGTCTGGGTCACCGGCGCCGCCTTCCGGCTGCTCTCGATCGACGGCACCGACGTGCACGGGCCGACCGAGGTCACCGACCGGAAGGTGGCGGTCACGGCGGGTGGGCGCGTGGACCTCGAGGTGCGGGTGCCCGCGGAGGGCGCGCGCGTGCAGGCGCCCGGCGTCTCGCTCGCGCTCGGCCCGGGACGTTCTGCCGCAGACGCACCCGTCGGCACAGCCCCCGCGGAGGTGCTCGACCCGCTGGGCTACGGCTCGGCCGCGCCGCTCGGCTTCGACCCGGCGCAGCCTGACCGCGCGTTCGCGTACGACATCGGCCGGCTGCCCGGTTTCCTGAACGGCCGGCCCGGCGTCTGGTGGACCATCAACGGGCGGATGGGTGGCGACGTGCCGGCGTACCACGTCGCCGAGGGCGACGTCGTGACGATGCGCATCACCAATGGCAGCGGCGAGGTGCACCCGATGCACCTGCACGGCCACCACGTCGTCGTGCTGTCGCGCGACGGCGCGCCGGCGACCGGCAGCCCGTGGTGGGTCGACTCGCTCGACGTCGGTCACGGCGAGACGTTCGAGGTCGCCTTCGTCGCCGACAACCCCGGCATCTGGATGGACCACTGCCACACGCTGCCGCACGCCGTCGAGGGCCTCATGACGCACGTGATGTACGAGGGGGTGACGACCCCCTTCATGCTCGGCAGCGGCTCCGGCAACGAGCCGGAGTAGCCCGCCATCCGCTGGTTGAGCCCCGCCGTCGCCGAAGGCGGCTGCGCGTGTCGAAACCGGTCCGCTGACGTGCTCGGTTTCGACACGCTCAGCGCGCTTGGCTTCAGGGGGTTAGTGCAACGCCTGGTTGAGGGGTGGTGGTTGCGTTGGCTCGTCCGGGGTTCTCGGGGCAG
>NZ_JBNCLZ010000004.1:0-62150 GCF_049844935.1 Agrococcus sp. DT81.2
GCCAACGCAACCACCACCCCTCAACCAGGCGTTGCACTAACCCCCTGAAGCCAAGCGCGCTGAGCGTGTCGAAACCGGGCCGTCCGTCCCCGGCGTCGACTCCGCCGCGCGGACCGGCTCAGCCCGAGACCGGCACCTGCTGCGCGATGAACGCCGCCAGCGCATCCGCGTCGCTCACATCGCCCGCGAACGTGACGCCGTCGACGACGATCGTCGGCACGCCCCGCAGCGGCTCGACGCCCTGCAGCGGCTGCTCGATGGCCCGCACGGTCGCCTGCCGCACCCACCACGCGAACTGCGCCGACTGCACGCACTCGTCGATCTCGGCGTCGTGCTCGGCGGCGAGCGCCGAGACTGCCGCGGCGTCGAAGCGCTGCTCCTGCAGGTGGGCGACGAGCGCACTCTGGAACGGCCGGTACGCCTCCGGCTCGCTGTCGGCCACGCACGCGAGCGCGTTGGCGCCCAGCGTCGACGCGTACCCGTTGCCGATCTCGTCGCCGAGCGACACCGGCAGGTAGGCGACGCGCGCCGCGCCCTCGTCGGCGAGCCGCTCGAGCTGCTCTCCGTTGGCCGCGAGCATCCGGTCGCAGTACTCGCACTCCGGGTCGATGACGACGAGGATGTCGTGGATGCCGGTCGCGGGCTCCGGCGCCTCCGGCTCGCCGTCGGCGGGCACGGGCTCGGCCTCGACGACGCCGCCCTCGTCGAACGTGATGGCGTCGGCCATGTTCGCGGGACCGTCGGCGGGCGAGAGCGTGACGATCTGCCCGCCGAGCTCCTGCTGGATCGACTCGAGCGCGGGGTCGCGGATCACCCAGCGGTCCGAGACGAGCACGGTCTGCTCCTGCAGCTGCCGCTCGGTCGCGATGCCCTGTGCCTCATCGGCGCTCGCCGCGAGGATCAGCTCGGTGTCGGTGCCGCACGCGGCCACGACCGGGTCGGAGTCGGCCGCTCGATACTGCTCCACGAGGTCGGCGCACTCGCCGCCGGCCTCGAGGTAGGCGGCGCCCAGCTCGCCGATCGTCGTGATCGGCGCGGGCGGTGTGCTGGCGCACCCGGCCAGCAGGGCGATCGCGGTGACCGCAAGCCCTGCCGGCCAGGCGCGCTCGCGCATCAGGGCGCGGTCGTCTCGGTCGGAGCGGGCTCCTCGCTCGGCGCCGGCGTCTCCGACTCACCGGTCAGCTGACCGGCGGTCGCGGTGACGAACGCCTGGAAGCCGGCCGCATCCGCGGGCGCGCCCGGGTACTTCTCGCCGTTCACGATCACCGTCGGGGTGCGGTCGGCGACCACGCCGTCGGTGCCCGGCAGCGGCTGCGTGCCCGCGCGCACCGTGGCGTCCTCGACCCAGCTCATGAAGCGGCCCTCGCGGATGCAGTCCGCGAGCCCGGTCGACGTGTCGATGCCCGCGCCCTCGGCGATGCCGACGATCTCATCGTTCGTGAGGCCGGCGCTCTGCTCCGACGGCTGGTTGTCGTACATGGCCGAGTTGAACGCCCAGAAGCTGTCCGGCGCGTACTCAGCGACGCACGCGGCCGCCGAGGCGGAGCGCGTGGAGTACTTCGTGCCGAGCGAGGCGCGGTCGAGGATCGAGATCGGGTGCACCTCGACGGTCGCGGCGCCGCTGGAGAGCAGCTGCTCGAGCGTGGCGCGGTTGGCGTCGTCGAAGTCGCCGCACACCGGGCACATGTAGTCCTGGTAGATCTCGATCTGGATGATGTCCTCGCGCGGCGCGGTCGGCGTCGGCTCGCCCTCGGCGGGGGTCGCGGCAGTGCGCTCGGCGACGAAGTCCTTGCCGATCACGATGCCGTTGCTCGCCATGTTCTCGGGGCCGGGGCCGGCGGGGCGGATGCTGTTGACGATCACGACGGCGACGATCGCGACGATCGCCACGGCGGCGACGACGATGCCGCCGATCGTGAGGCCGCGTCGCATGCGCTCGCGGCGTCGCCGCTGCTCCTGCATCGCGCGGGCCTGCTCGCGCGCCTGGGCACGCCGCTCGTTCTTGGTCAGCTTGTCGCTCATGCGTTCCTGTCCTGCTCGGCCGGGGATCCCAGCGGGGGGCGCGATCAGATCACACGCCGCTTCCTAGGGTACCGGGCGCTCGACGTGCCAGGATGTTCCCGCGGGCACCGCTGCCCGCACCCGACCACTACGGATCGTCCGGCACGTACCTGCCGGTGGAAGGAATGACGACAATGGCGTCTGTGACGTTCGACAAGGCGACCCGGTTGTATCCGGGAAGCACGAAGCCCGCCGTCGACTCGATCGACCTGGAGATCGCCGACGGCGAGTTCCTCGTCCTCGTCGGCCCCTCCGGCTGCGGCAAGTCCACCACCCTCCGGATGCTCGCGGGCCTGGAAGAGGTCAACGGCGGCAAGATCCTGATCGGCGACCGCGACGTCACCGACATGCCGCCGAAGGACCGCGACATCGCGATGGTGTTCCAGAACTACGCGCTCTACCCGCACATGACGGTCGCCGAGAACATGGGCTTCGCGCTCAAGATCGCCGGCATCGCCAAGGAGGAGCGCGCGAAGCGCGTCGAGGAGGCTGCCAAGCTGCTCGACCTCGAGCCCTACCTCGGCCGCAAGCCGAAGGCGCTCTCGGGCGGTCAGCGCCAACGCGTCGCGATGGGTCGCGCGATCGTGCGCCAGCCGCAGGTGTTCCTCATGGACGAGCCGCTGTCGAACCTCGACGCGAAGCTGCGCGTGCAGACGCGCACGCAGATCGCGTCGCTGCAGCGTCGTCTGGGTGTCACGACGGTCTACGTCACGCACGACCAGACCGAGGCACTGACGATGGGCGACCGCATCGCGGTGCTCAAGGACGGCATCCTGCAGCAGGTCGGCACGCCTCGCGACCTGTACGCGAACCCGGCGAACGTGTTCGTCGCCGGCTTCATCGGCAGCCCCGCGATGAACCTCATGGAGCTCACGACGAGCGACCAGGGCGTGCACTTCGGCAACCACCTCACCCCCATCCCGCGCGAGCAGCTCGCGGCGGCGAAGGGCGGGCTCGTCGTCGGCGTGCGCCCCGAGGACATCTCCGTCTCGGAACAGGGCAACGACGGCCTGCCGGTGATGGTCGACCTCGTCGAGGAGCTCGGCGCCGACGGCTACCTCTACGGGCACGCGGATGTCGAGGGCAAGCGCGTCGACCTCGTCGCGCGCGTCGATGGCCGCACCCACGCGTCGCTCGGCGACACCGTCTACATCACGCCGGACCCGTCGCACCTGCACGTGTTCGACAAGGAGTCTGGACTGCGGGTCTGACCAGCACCATCCGAAGGGCTCCCGCTCACCGCGGGGGCCCTTCGGCCTACCATGGCGGCATGCGCTCCGACCTGCGGATCACCTCATCGGTGATGGACGCGACCCTGCTCGACCTGCCGTGGGAGCTGCCGCTCGAGCAGTGGACCGAGGACGACGTCGTGCAGCTGCCGAAGGGCATCTCCCGTCACCTCGTGCGCTTCGCCCGGCTGGGCAACCGCGTCGTCGCCATCAAGGAGACGAACGAGGAGATGGCTTCGCGCGAGTACGGCATGCTCCGGAGGCTGCAGCGCCTCGACGTGCCGTGCGTCGAGCCGCTCGCGGTCATCTCGGGCCGCACGGGCATCGACGGCGAGGAGCTGAACGCGGTGCTCGTCACCCGGCACCTCCGCTTCTCGCTCCCCTACCGGGCGCTGTACTCGACATCGATGAAGCCGGAGACCGCGCAGCGCCTGGTCGACGCGCTCGCCGGACTGCTGGTGCGGCTGCACCTCGTCGGCTTCTACTGGGGCGACGTGTCGCTCTCGAACACGCTCTTCCGCCGCGACGCGGGCGCGTTCGCCGCGTACCTCGTCGACGCCGAGACCGGCACGATCGAGCCGAACGGCCTCTCCACCGGCCGCCGCGAGGACGACCTCGAGGTCGCGCGCGTCAACATCGCCGGCGAGCTGCTCGACCTCGCGGCCGGCGACCGCCTCGACGAGTCGATCGACCCGGTCACGGTGGCCGCGTCGATCGTCGAGCAGTACCGCTCGCTGTGGCACGAGCTCACGAGCGACGAGGTCATCGACGTGTCCGAGCGATGGCGCATCAGCGCGCGCATCGAGCGCCTCAACGCCCTCGGTTACGACATCGAGGAGCTCGCGATCCGCACCGGCGACGGCGGCACGACCGTGCGCATCCAGCCCAAGGTCGTCGACCCCGGGCACCATCACCGCCGTCTGCAGGGCCTCACCGGCATCGACGCCGAGGAGAACCAGGCGCGGCGCATGCTCAACGACCTCGACCAGTACGTCGCGATGCAGCACGACCTGCGGCCGAACGTGGGCGACGAGGCGCTGGCGAACGAGTGGCTCGAGCGGGTGTTCTCGCCCATCGTGCAGTCCGTGCCGATCGAGCTGCGCGGCAAGCTCGAGGGCCCCGAGATCTTCCACGAGGTGCTCGAGCACCGCTGGTACCTCTCCGAGCAGCTGCAGTGCGAGGTGCCGCTCGAGGAGGCTGCCGCGAGCTACATCGAGACGCAGCTGTCGCACCGTCGCGACGAGGCAGCGCTGCTCGGCGTGCCGGTCACGACGGCGATCCCGATCGTGCCGGTCGAGACGGGCGCGATCGCGCTCGATGACGACGACGACGACCCGAACTGGCGCGACAGGATCTGACGCCCCTCCCGCTCGTCGAGTAGCACGCCGAAGGCGCGCGTATCGAGACGCCGGGCCACCCGATCTCGATACGCGGCGACGCTCCGCGCCGCAGCTACTCGATCAGCGAGCGGAGCGGAGCTTCGCCACCTCGTAGAGCGTGATGGATGCCGCGATGCCGGCGTTGAGCGACTCGGTCGCCGCGCCGATGGGGATCGAGACGATCGCGTCGCAGGTCTCCGCGACGAGGCGCGACAGCCCCTTGCCCTCGCTGCCGACGACGATCACGAGCGGACCGGCCGCGAGCTCGAGCTCGTGGAGCGACACGTCACCGTCGCCGTCGAGGCCGATGACGAAGCATCCCTGCGACTTGAGGTCCTTGAGCGTCGCGGTCAGGTTGGAGGCCATCGCGACCGGCACGCGCGCCGCGGCGCCCGCGCTGGTCTTCCACGCGCTCGCCGTCACGCCGACCGAGCGACGCTGCGGCACGATGACGCCCTGCGCGCCGAACGCGGCGGACGAGCGGATGATCGCACCCAGGTTGCGCGGGTCGGTGATGCCGTCGAGGGCGACGAACAGCGGCGTCTGGCCGCGGTCGATGACGGTCTCGAGCAGGTCGATCGGGTGCGCGTACTGGTACGGCGGCACCTTGAGCGCGACGCCCTGGTGCACGGCGTCGTGGCCGGAGAGGCGGTCGAGCTCGGGCCGCATCACCTCGAGCACGGGCACGCCGCGCTTCGTGGCGATCGAGAGGATCTCCTTGACCCGGTCGTCCATCTCGAGCCGCGAGGCGAGGATGAGCGAGGTCGCCGGGATCTTGGCGCGCAGCGCCTCGAGCACCGAGTTGCGGCCGGTCACCATCTCGGAGTCGTCCTTCGCCGACGACGGCTTCCGGTGCCGCGGCGGCTGCTGCTGCGCCGGGCGCCCCTTCGCCGACGCGGCCTCGAAGCGCTCGCGCGACGCCTTCCGCTTGCCGGCGGGGTGCCAGGAGCGGTCCTCCGCCTTGGGAGTGGGGCCCTTGCCCTCGAGCGCCCTGCGGCCGAGGCCACCGGTGCCCTTGGAGGGGCCCTTCTTCCGCGGCGATCGCTGCGGCTTCGTCATGGGATGCTCCAGGTGGTCGTGTGCTTGCCGTCCTCGACGAGGATGCCGGCGGCCGCGAGCGTGTCGCGGATGCGGTCGGATGCCGCGAAGTCGCGGTTGGCGCGAGCCTCGCGGCGCTCCGCGAGGAGCGTCTCGACGAGGTTCGACAGCGCGTGGCTCTCGGCCGAGGGTACAGCCTGCCACACCGCATCGGCCGGGTCGAGCCCCAGCACGCGCAGCATCGCGAGCGCCTCGCCGGCCCGAGCGAGCGCCGTCGCGTCGTCGCCGGCGTCGAGCGCGGCGTTCGCAGCACGCGTGGTGTCGTGCAGCACGGCGACCGCCTGCGGCGTCGACAGGTCGTCGTCCATGGCCGCACCGAACGCATCCGGCACCTCGATCTCGGGCAGCTCGCCGACGCGCCGGGCGCGCTCGAGCATCGACTCGATGCGGCCGAACGCGGCCTCCGCCTCGGCGAGCGAGCCGCCCTCGAGGCTGCCGTCGGCCGTGCGCAGGTCGATCGTCGAGCGGTAGTGCGGGGCGACGAGGAAGTAGCGGGCGACGATCGGCCGCACGGAGCCGAGCAGGTCGGCCGCGAAGATCGAGTTGCCGAGCGACTTCGACATCTTCTCGCCGTCGACGTTGACGAGGCCGTTGTGACTCCACACGCGCGCGAAGCCGAGGCCCGCGGCCGTCGACTGGGCGAGCTCGTTCTCGTGGTGCGGGAACCGCAGGTCGAGGCCGCCGCCGTGGATGTCGAAGCTGTCGCCCAGGTAGCGGCGCGCCATCGCCGAGCACTCGATGTGCCAGCCGGGCCGGCCGTTGCCCCACGGCGACGCCCACGACGCCGACTCGGGCTCGTCCTCCTTCGACGCCTTCCAGAGCGCGAAGTCGCGCGGGTCGCGCTTGCCGCGCGGGTCGGCGTCGGCCGCCGGCTCCATCTTGTCGATCGACTGCCGGGTGAGGGCCCCGTACTGCGGCCAGGAGCGCACGTCGAAGTAGACGTCGGCGGTGCCGTCGAGCGCCGGGTAGGCGTGCCCGAGGTCGATGAGCAGCTGGATCAGCTCGTGCATGCCCTGCACGGATGCGGTGGCGCGCGGCTCGTAGGTCGGCGCGAGCACGCCGACGGCCCGGTACGCCGCCGTGAACTCGAGCTCGACGCGATACGCGAGCGCCCACCACGGCTCGTCGACCGCGTTGACGAGCACCTTGTCGTCGATGTCGGTGACGTTGCGCACGAACGTGACGCGCATCCCGCGATGCGTGAGCCAGCGGCGCCACACGTCGTAGGCGACGGCGCTGCGCACGTGGCCGATGTGCGGCGACGACTGCACCGTCGGGCCGCAGACGTACATCGACACCTCGCCCGCACGCAGCGGCTCGAGGTCGATGACGGCCTGCTGGCGGGAGTCGTAGATGCGCACGGTCACGGTCCCCAAGGCTACTGGGCGCGCTCCCCAGCGGACTTCGTGCTCTGCGGGACCCCTTCCACCAAACGGGACCCGGTGCACCGGGTCCCGATCGGTGGAAGGGGTCCCGCTACCGGCAGGGGCGCCGCTACCTAGAGCGCGGGAGCGAGTCGGCGTGGCGACTGCGCAATCTTGCGCAATGTGCGCCATCCGCCCTAGCCTCCCCATGACGAAGGGGTGAGGCATGGCTCCCAGGCGTGAGCGCCAGCGCCGGCTCCAGTGGATCCTGGTGGCGGTGATCATCGCCCAGATCGCTGTTCCCGCGATCGCGCTCACGCAGGAGAAGCCCGCCCGGTTCGGCTTCCAGATGTACTCGGGGTACGGCGAGGGCTCGATCACGGTGCTGGACGACGGCGGCCGAGAGATCGACGTCGACATGGGGGCGCTCCTCCCCCGGGCGCTGCGACCCGAGCTCGACTGGACACGGCACGTGCCGGCGCACCTCTGCGCCGAGGTGCCGAGAGCCGCGACCGTCGTAGTCGAGCAGGACCTCACCGGTCGGGCGGCGGTGCCGTGCGACTGACGGATCTGCTCGACCCGCGCGTCGACGGACGACCCCTCGCCCTGGCCCGGATGCTGCTGGCGTTCGCGCTCGCGGTGTGCGCGCTGGAGTCGTCGGCGGTGCTGTCCGGCATCGCCGCGGGCAAGCTGCAGTACCCGGTGCTCGCGATCATCCCCGGCCCGACCCCGCTCGCGGTGCAGGTCTTCCAGGTCGTCGGCCTGCTGGCCGCGGTGTGCCTGCTCCTCGGCCTCTTCGCGCGCGCATCGGCGGCGACGGGCAGCGCGCTGCTCGCCGGTGCCCTGCTGTGGGACCAGCAGACCTACTCGAGCCACCATCTGCTCGTCACGCTGCTGCTCGCCTACCTGGCGTTCGCGCACGCGGGGCAGCGGTGGGGCATCGCGGCGCCGAGGGGACGGGAGCACGCCGCCGTCCCGTGGTGGCCGCAGCTGCTGATGATGACCCAGGTCAGCGTGCTCTACCTGTTCGCGGGGCTCTCGAAGGTCAATCCGCGGTTCCTCTCGGGCGAGCCGCTCCAGGAGTGGATGTGGCTCGACGCACCGCTCTGGGTCTTCCAGGCGCTCGCCGTCGCGACCGTGGCCACCGAGCTGTTCCTCGCCGCCGCGCTCTGGATCCGGCGGGCGCGCGTCCTCGCCGTCGTCGCCGGGGTCGGCCTGCACCTCTCC
This sequence comes from Agrococcus sp. DT81.2, assembly GCF_049844935.1. Taxonomy (NCBI): domain Bacteria; kingdom Bacillati; phylum Actinomycetota; class Actinomycetes; order Micrococcales; family Microbacteriaceae; genus Agrococcus; species Agrococcus sp. DT81.2. The sequence goes on from NZ_JBNCLZ010000004.1 coordinate 8,359, forward strand.
ATCCTGGTCGGGCTCACCGACCAGACGCTCGTGCTCACCGCCTTCGCCGCCGCCTCGCTGAGCACCTACTGGCTCTTCCTCACGCGTCCGAGCCTGCGCTCTGCGGGCGCCGCAAGCGCCCGGCAACCCGCCAGCCGATCGGCCGCTGCGACGCTCGACTGAGCTAGCGGCGGATGAGCGCGGTCGCGACCGCCTGCACGCCCTCGCCGCGACCGATCGCGCCGAGCCCGTCGGTCGTCGTGCCCGAGACACTGACGGGCGCGCCGACCATCGCGGAGAGCGCTCGCTGCGCCTCGTCGCGTCGGCTGCCGATGCGCGGGCGCACGCCGAGCACCTGCACCGCGACGTTCATCGGCCGCCACCCGTGCTCCGCGAGCCGCGCGACGGCGGCCCGCACGAAGACCTCGCCGTGCGCGCCGGCGTGCTGCGGGTCGTCGACGCCGACGAGCGAGCCGATGTCGCCGAGCCCGGCAGCCCCCAGCAGTGCGTCGACGATCGCGTGGCACACCGCATCGCCGTCGGAGTGCCCCTCGAGGCCCGGGCCCTCCCACTCGAGCCCCGCGAGCCGCAGCGGGCCGTCGCCGCCGAACGCGTGCACGTCGGCGCCGATCCCGACCCGGATGGCCGGGCCCAGCAGCGACTCGGCGCGATCCGCGTCGGCGGCGGTCGTGATCTTGAACGCGAGCTCGTCGCCTCGGACGGCCGCGACCGGCTCCCCGAGCGCCTGCACGAGCTGCGCGTCGTCGGTCGACGCACCCATCGCATCCGCCGCGGCGTACGCGCGACGCAGCAGCGCGGCGTCGAAGCCCTGCGGCGTCTGCATGGCGCGCAGCGCCGCGCGATCGACGATGGGGCCGAGCACATCGCCCTCCGAGTGACGCGCCGCCTCGACCGAACGCACCGTGTCGACCACCGGCAGCACCGGCACGACGGCGGATGCGCCCTCCCGCAGCGCGGCGATGACGCGCTCGACCTGCGCGGCCGGCGTGAGCGCGCGAGCCGCGTCGTGCACGAGCACCCATCGCGCGTCGCCGACGGCGGCGAGGCCTGCCGCGACGGAGTCGGCGCGCGTCGCGCCCCCGACCACCACGTGCGCGGCGACGCCCGCGCGCTCGGCGATCGCCGACGCATCCGCCTCGAGGCCGGCGGGCACGACGACGAGGAGCCGCGCATCGACGGCGGCCAGGCCGCGCAGCGCGTGCTCGAGGATCGGCGCACCGGCGACGGTCGCGAAGGCCTTGGGCACGCCCCGGCCGAGCCGGGTGCCGCTGCCCGCGGCGACGACGATGATGGCGGTCTCGGTCACGAGCACGAGCCTAGACACACGAAGAGGCGCCCGACCTTGGGGATCGGGCGCCTCAGCTGCGGGGGTCTCGCGGACCGGCTTCAGACGGCCGGGGCGAGCGCCTCGTCGAGGCGCGCCGATGCGGCGTCCTCGTCGGTGTGCTCGGCGAGCGCGAGCTCGGAGACCAGGATCTGCCGGGCCTTCGCGAGCATGCGCTTCTCGCCGGCGGACAGGCCGCGGTCCTGGTCGCGGCGCGAGAGGTCGCGCACGACCTCGCTCACCTTGATCACATCGCCGGAAGCGAGCTTCTCGACGTTCGCCTTGTAGCGGCGGGCCCAGTTCGTGGGCTCCTCGGTGAAGTCCGCGCGCAGCACCTCGAACACGCGGTCGAGGCCCTCCTCGCCGATCACGTCGCGGACGCCCACCATGTCGACGTTCTGCGCGGGGACCTCGATCGTGAGGCCGCCCTGCGCGACGTTGAGCTTGAGGTAGGTGGTCTCGACGCCCTTGATCTTGCGGACCTTGACCTCGGTGATCGTCGCGGCACCGTGGTGGGGGTAGACGACCGTCTCTCCGACCTCAAAGTTCATCGAATGCTCCTCGTCATAGCCAGAACCTTGATTTTATCACAGCGTGTCGCTCGCGAGCGCCCGTGCCGGCGTGGTTGGATCACGCCCCGCGGTGGGCCGAGAGCCGGTCCCGCGGCGCGTCGCCCGCCCGGGCGCGGGGCGAGCGGTGGGCACCACGGCCCTCCGCCTCCACCTGCACCTCGGTACTACAGTGGACACGACCGTCGGTGCGCCGTTCCAGCACCGTCGGCCTTCGTCGAAAGGGTTCTCGTGCAGCCTCGCACCGTCGCCGCAGCAGCCGCAGCAGTCGTCGTCGCCTTGACAGCGACCGGTTGCAACATCTTCACGCCGCAGGCGACCCTGATCGAGTACGACCCGTCCGACGGCGTCTCGGGCAAGACCGGCACGGTCGAGTTCCACAATGCGACGCTCATCGGCGAGCCCGAGGGCGACGCGCTCAACCTCTCGGTGACGTTCACGAACGCGGGCGAGGCGACGGTCGTCGAGGTGCGCTACGACGACCAGGCGCAGCAGATCCGCGTGCCCGAGGGCGTCACGACCTACGGCTTCCCCGACCAGCAGCTCGTCTTCGAGTCAGGCGACGACCTCACGTTCGGCTCGCTTCAGAACGTGTCGTTCCAGGCCGACGGCGCCGAGCCGACCGGCGTGAACGTGCAGGCCATCTCGACCGAGTTCGTCGGCTACGAGACCCTCGGCCCGGTCGAGCCCGCCGCCGGCTGACCGAGCGAGCCTCGGGCGCCGCTCAGCGCTCGAAGCGGTACCCGAGCCCGCGCAGCGTGACCACGCGCGTCGGGCTCGAGGGGTCCTCCTCGATCTTCGCCCGCAGACGCTTGATGTGCACGTCGAGCGTCTTCGTGTCGCCGAAGTAGTCGCTCCCCCACACCCGGTCGATCAGCTGCCCGCGCGTCAGCACGCGCCCGGCGTTGCGCATGAGGTACTCGAGCAGCTCGAACTCGCGGAGCGGCATCGCCGTCTCGTGCCCCGCGACGGTCACCGTGTGGCTGTCGGCGTCGAGGCGCACGCGGCCGATCTCGACGACGGCGTCGTCGTCGTCCTCCTCCTCGGTCGCGCGGCGGCGCAGCACGGCGCGGATGCGCGCGATGAGCTCGCGCGTCGAGTACGGCTTCGTCACGTAGTCGTCGGCGCCCAGCTCGAGCCCGACGATCGTGTCGACCTCGCTGTCCTTCGCGGTGACCATGATGATCGGCACGCGCGAGGACTGACGGATGTGGCGGCACACCTCGGTGCCGCTGCGACCGGGGAGCATGAGGTCGAGCAAGATCAGGTCGGCGCCCTCCTGCTCGAACATCCGCACCCCTTCGTTCCCGTCGATGGCGTGCGCCGTCTCGTAGCCCTCCAGCTCGAGCAGGTACGACAGAGGCTCGGCGAGGGCGGTCTCGTCCTCGACGATCAGGATGCGCGTCATGCAGTCTCCTTGTAGGCGGTGGTGCCGTCGACGGGCAGTCGGAGCGTGAAGGTCGAGCCCTGGCCCGGGCGCGACCACAGCGTGACCTCGCCGCCGTGGCTGACGGCGACGTGCTTCACGATACTGAGGCCGAGGCCAGTGCCTCCCGTCACGCGGCTGCGCGCGGGGTCGACGCGGTAGAAGCGCTCGAACACGCGCTCGGAGTCCTCGGCAGCGATGCCGACGCCCTTGTCGGTGACCGAGATCTCGACGACGCCCTCGGTGACGCGCACGCCCACGCCCACGTGCGTCGCCTCCGGCGAGTACTGCAGCGCGTTCGCGATGAGGTTCTGGACGGCCATCGTGATGAGCTCCTCGGAGCCCAGCACGTCGACCTCGTCGAGCACGCGCGGCATGACGCGCATCCGCTTCGACTCGGCCAGCACCCGGTTGCGGTCGACGGCGACCTCGATGACGCGCGCGATCGGCACGTGCTCGGCGTGGTCGAGCGGGTCGTCGGACTGGATGCGCGAGAGGTCGATGAGCGCCTTCGTCATGCGAGCGAGGCGGTCGGCCTCGAGCTGCATGCGCTGCGCGAACGCGCGCACTCGCTCCGGCTCCTCCGCGGCCGCTTCGATCGCCTCCGCCAGCACGGTGACGGCACCGATCGGGGTCTTGAGCTCGTGGCTGACGTTGGCGACGAAGTCGCGGCGCACGCCCGCGAGCCGCAGCTCCTCGGTCTGGTCGGCGGCGAGCACGAGCATGAAGCGGTTGCCGAGCGGCGCGACCCGCACCCGCAGGTGCAGCTCGGTGCCGACGCCGATGCGCCCGCGCCGGTGCACGAGGTCGAGCACCTCCTGCTCGCCCGTGCGCCAGACCCTCCGCACCGCGTCGAGGATCTCGTGGGAGCGCAGTGCGCGGCCGTCGACGAGGTCGAGCGCGATCGCGCCGGGCGACGAGAGGATCACCTGGTTGGAGCCGTCCATCACGACGCCCGCCGACTCGAGCACGTGCACCATGGCTGCGATGCCGTCGGGGACGGGTTCGCTCGAGATGGCCATCACCTGCCGGCCGCGGTGCGCGGCGACGCCGAGCAGGTGCACCGAGACCGCCCCGATCGCGAAGCCCAGCAGGAGCGCGAGGAGCACGTACCAGGACGCATCCACCCCACGATCGTAGCCGGTGGCCCGGACGCGCCCGCCGTCCCGGGTTCAGGCTCCAGACACCCGGCGGTAACCTGAGGCAAGGACACTGGGCATCAGGACCGTGCCCCGCTCGACGAAGCAGCGGGGCACAGCACAAGGGGGCAGCAGCCATGCGCGACGTATTCCAGCAGGAGCTCAGCGAGGTGCAGGATCGCCTCGTCGACATCGCCAACCACGTCGTCGTCTCGATCGAGGCGGCCGTGCGCGCGTTCGGAGACTCGAACGTGCAGCTCGCGGAGCACGTGATCGCGACCGACCCGATCATCGACGACAAGGCCAACTCGCTCGACGAGCTCGCGATCGACATCATCGCCCGGCAGTCGCCCGTCGCGCGCGACCTGCGGATCGTCGTCTCGGCGCTCCGCATCTCGGCGTCGCTCGAGCGGATGGGCGACCTCGCGCGCCACATCGCGCTGCTCGCGCGCTACCGGTTCCCGATGCAGGTCGTGCCCGAGTCGCTGCAGCCGACGTTCGCCGAGATGGGTGCCCGCGACATCGAGATCGCGAAGATGCTCCGCGACCTGCTCGAGACGCAGGACCTCGCGCTCGCCGACCAGCTCGAGACCGCCGACAACGAGGTCGACCAGCTGCACCGCGACGTCTTCGCGCACGTGCTCGGCACCACGTGGGAGGGCGCAGCGCACACGACCGTCGACGCGACGCTCGCGAGCCGCTACCACGAGCGCTTCGCCGACCACGCGGTCGGCATCGCGAAGAAGGTCAAGTACCTCGCGACCGGCGACTGGACCGGCGACGACGACGCTCGCGCCGAGATGGCACCGGAGCCGGTGCGCGCACCGGTCGGCCCGACGGCGCATCCGCTCGAGACCTCCGACTAGGCCGAAGGAACGAGCAAGGGCCCCGCACCACGCGGGGCCCTTCTCCGTGCGCGAGGGGTCAGTGCTCCCTGCTCAGTGCTTGCTGCCCTGGCTCGCGACCGCGGCGGCACCGGCGGCGGCCGCCTCGGGGTCGAGGTACTCCCCCGGGCCCAGCGGCATGTTGTCGTCGCCGAGCCGGTAGACGAGCGGGATGCCGGTGGGGATGTTGAGGGCCGCGATGTCGTCGTCGGAGATGCTCTCGAGGTGCTTGACGAGCGCGCGCAGCGAGTTGCCGTGCGCCGTCACGAGCACGGTCTTGCCCGCGTCGAGGTCGTCCGTGATCGTCGACTCCCAGTACGGCAGGAAGCGCTCGATGACGTCCTTGAGGCACTCGGTCGCGGGCACGTCGCCGTCGATGTCGGCGTAGCGGGGGTCGCCCGCCTGCGAGTACTCGTTGTCGGCGGCGATGGGCGGCGGCGGGGTGTCGAACGAGCGGCGCCAGAGCATGAACTGGTCCTCGCCGTACTGCTCGAGGGTCTCGGCCTTGTCCTTGCCCTGCAGGTCGCCGTAGTGGCGCTCGTTGAGGCGCCACGAGCGCGTCACCGGGATCCACGAGCGGTCGGCCGCGTCGAGCGCGATGTTGGCGGTCTGGATGGCCCGGGTCAGGAGCGACGTGTAGAGCACGTCGGGCAGCAGGTCGCGCTCGCGCAGCAGCTCGCCGCCGCGCTTCGCCTCCTCCTCGCCCTTGGGCGTGAGCCGGACGTCGACCCAGCCGGTGAACAGGTTCTTCTCGTTCCAGGTCGACTGGCCGTGGCGGAGCAGGATGAGGGTGCGCTCGGTCATGCCGCCAGCCTAGTTGCGAGCAGGTGCCGATCCGCGGTTCGGATGCCTCGGCGCGCGGTCAGTCGGGACCGTGGCGGCCGAGGATGGGTGCGACCACGACGTGCACGAGCGGCACGGCCGATGCCGCCATGAGCACCGCGCCGAGCACGGCGTCGTCGGGGCGCAGCAGCGCGCCGGCGAGCAGCAGCCCCGCGAACAGGATCGCCGACGCGAGGCGGGTGACGGAGCGCTCGAGCCGCGCGACCCGTCGCTCGAGTCGCGGGGTGGTGATCGCGACCCTGCCTTCCTCGACCCTGGTGATCACCGCATCCAACCGCTGCGGCAGCCGCGCGATCACACCGGCCGTCGCGAGCGCCTCCTGCGCGAACCCCTGCACGACGCTGCCGCGCTCGTCGCGCAGCAGCTGCGCCGCGTAGGGCTCGACCGAGTCCCAGAGGTTGAACGCGGGGTCGAGCGAGCTGCATACGCCCGACGTGAGCCCCATCGCGCGGATGATGAGCATGAAGTCCTCGGGCAGCTGGAACGGCAGCGAGCGCATGAGGTCCTGGAACTCGATCGCGAAGTCGCGGAACTCGCGCGGATCGACGTCGCGCAGCTCGGCGAAGCCCATGCCGCCGAAGCGGGCGAACGCGTGCGTCATCGCGCGCTCGAGCTCGCCCGTGTCGGCGGTGGGCAGCAGCGCGCCGACGTCGCGGATCGCGTCGACGAGCCCCTTGCCGTCGCGCCCGGCGGCGGCGATCAGCAGCCGGCGTAGTCCCCTGCGCGTGCCGCTCGGCACCTCGCCCATCATCCCGAAGTCGACGAACGTCAGCTGCCAGGCCGGGCCGGACGCATCCGCCGCCGCACCCGTCGGCGTGACGAACAGGTTGCCGGGGTGCGGGTCGGCGTGGAAGAAGCCGTGCGAGAAGAACTGGTCGAACATGACGGCGGCGAACGCGTGCGCGACGGCCGACGGGTCGATGCCGGCCGCGCGGAGGCCCTCGACGTCGGTGATCTTGATCGCTGAGACGTCGGAGAGCGTCAGCACGCGGCGCGTGGTGCGCTCCCAGATGATCTCGGGCACCCGCACGCGCGGGTCGCCCGCGAAGTCGGCGGCGAAGCGCTCGGCGTTCGCCGCCTCGTGCAGGTAGTCGATCTCGTGCAGGCTCGTGACCGCGAACTCCTCGATGAGCGCGGGCACGTCGACGCGGTCGGCGACGATCCGCACGCGCCGCAGCCACCCGCCCACACGGCGGAGCGCGGCGAGGTCGACGTCGACGATCACGTCGATGCCCGGTCGCTGCACCTTGACGACGGCGGCGGTGATTCCGGTGTCGGCGGTGTCGATCTCGGCGAGCGTCGCGCGGTGCGCCTGCCCGAGCGACGCCGCGGCGACCGGCGAGGGCTCGATCGAGCCGTAGGCGCGCGCGAGCGGCATGCCGAGCTCGCGCTCGGCGAGGTCGCGGATCAACGGGAAGGGCACCGCGGGCGCCTCGTCCTGCAGGCCCTCGAGCTCGCGCGTGATCTCGGGCGGCAGCACGTCGAGCCGCGACGACATGAACTGCCCGACCTTGATCATGAGTCCGCCGAGGTCGACGGCGAGCGCGTGGAAGCGGCGGGCGAGTCGGGTGAGGCGGGCGCTGCGCGTGCGCGCGGCGATCCCCGCGAGCCCGATGCGCGGCAGGAAGAGCTCGAACCACCACATCGCCGCGAGGTGGCGCGCCGCGAAGCGCAGGATGCGGCGGTAGCGCGCACGTGAGCTGCCGACGTCGGGCATCGTCTCTCCTAGCGCCCGACGTGCGGCTGGCACCCGGGTCAGTCCTGAGCGAGGATCGAGTAGAGCCTACGGCGCGCCTCGTCGAGCACGGTGACCGCTTGCTGCACCTGCTCGGGAGTGCCCGTGCGCCCGACCTGGGCGGCTGCCTGCGCGAGCTCCATGCCCGCCCTCGGCAGCGCCGAGAAGCCGCCCTCGCGCTCGCTGGAGGCGAGCCACGGCGCCTGGCGGTCCGCGGCCGCAGCCGCCTCCGCCCTGCCGCCCTCGGTCAGGGCATAGGTCTTGCGGCCGTTCGCCTCCTCGGCGGTGATGAGCCCTTCGTCGGCGAGCAGCTGGAGCGTCGGGTAGACCGAGCCGGGGCTCGGCTTCCAGGCGCCGCCGGAGCGCTCCTCGATCTCCTGGATGATCTGGTAGCCGTGCATCGGCCGCTCCGCGAGCAGCGCGAGCACGGCGGCGCGCACGTCGCCCCGACCCATCCGCTGGCCGCCGCGCCGCTCGAACGCGGAGCGCAGCTGGTCCATCGCCTCCCACACGTTCGAGCCCGGCCGGCCGTCGCCGTAGCCGCGCGGACCGCCGGCGAAGCCGCCGCCTGAGAATGATCCATGCATGATGTCCTCCTCGCGTCGTCGCGTCATCGCGTCTCGACGATAGTCAACGATATGTCGCTGAGGCCGCGAGCGGAAGGGGTCGGCTCCCGCGCCACGCGCAGGGCCCGGGCTGCGCGGGCAGGGTGGCGACCTCTTGCAGTCGTGGCGCGCCACTCCAGCAGCAACCCGCCACTCCTGTTGCGGCGGAGCGGCGAGGGCGTCGGGATCGCGGAGGCCGCCGCTACGCGGGCGGGGCCGTCGGGCGCTGCACGGCGCCCAATCGCGGCAGCCTCGGCGGGCGGTGCGCGTGGCCGGCGGTCGGCGGCACGAGCACCTGCTGCCCTGCGGCGACCGCGACGCCGTCGGCCGTGCGCACCGTGAGGTCCTGGTCGGTCGGGGTAGCGCGCTTCACGACCGCGAGCGCGATCGGCCCGAGCTCGTCGTGCATCGCGGCGGACGTCACCGCGCCCACCTCGGCGTCGCCGCGCAGCACCGGGTCGCCGGCCGCGACGGGCGCGTTCTGGCTGCCGTCGAGGTGCAGGAGCACGACCCGGCGCGGCGGGGCGCCGAGGTTGTGCACCTTCGCGACCGTCTCCTGGCCGCGGTAGCAGCCCTTGGCGAGGTGCACGGCGGTCGTGAGCCAGTCCAGCTCGTGCGGGATCGTGCGCTCGTCGACCTCGGCGAGCGACGGGCGACCCGCGGCGATGCGCAGCGCATCCGCCGCGAGCGTGCCGACGAAGCGCGCCGGGTCGAGCGCCTCCGCCTCGGCGGAGGTCAGGATCGCCTCCGACCAACGCCACGGCTCCCCCGTCGGCTCGCCGTAGCGCACGCCGCCGGGCGCGACCTCCGGCCAGCCGTCGATCCACGCGAGCTCGCCGGCCGGCTCGCCGGCGGCGCCGACGACGACCACCTCGGGCCGCTCGATGCCGACCTCCTTGAAGAACCGCATCCGCGTCAGCCACGTCTCGAGCGCGTCGCCCGCGCCCGCGTCGACGATGATCCACAGCGCGTCGCCGGTCTCGCGCAGCCGCAGCACGTGCTCGATGCGCCCCTCGGGCGAGAGCACGAGCGACTCGGTCGACGCGCCGGCGGGCAGCCGCTCGACCGCCTGCGAGGTGATCGAGTCGAGCCACGGCAGCCGGTCGGGGCCGGTGAGCCGCAGCACGTCGCGCGGCAGCAGCACGAGCGCGTCGCGGCGCAGTCGGCGCTGCTCGGCCATCGGGTTGCCGACGTGCAGCGGCAGCCCGTCGTCGCCCAGCACGGCGTCGGGGATGCGGCGGGCGAGCTCTGGCGCGATCACTGCTCGTTCGCCTCGCTCGGCACGACGCGCGCGAGCCGCGCGGACGCATGGCTCTCGAGCCCCTGCCCGAGCGCCGCGAGGTCCCACGCCCAGAGGAGGTGCTGGTCGACGAGCCCGAGCATGCGGGTGGATGCCGTGTGCTCCTTCGCGCTCGCACCGCGCAGCACGGCGTCGGTGGCGAGGTCGATGCGCGGGCCGGCGATCGTGCCGAGGTAGAGCTCCGCGACGCCGGTCGGGTGCGCGATGAGGGCCTGCAGCTCGAAGGCGCCGTCGGGCCGGCGCAGCGCCTCGACAGCGGAGGCGTCGGGATAGGCCGGCTCACCCTCGGGCGGCAGCATGCCCGGTCCGGCGTCGGCCGCGTTGGCGGGGCGCGCGAGGCGCCAGAAGCCGGTCTCGGCGGCGAGCGGCGTCAGCTCCTCATCGAGCTGCCACGCGTACGCCTCGTAGGCGAGGTAGGGGTGGCCGTGGTGCGCGAACGAGACGCGCTGGGCGAACTCGTGCTCGATCGTGCGGTCGCCGACCGGGAACGAGAGGACGCCGGTGCCCTCCCACGTGCCGATGAGCCACTGCAGCGGCCCCAGCTCGGCCGGGAGCGTGGGATCGAGCTCGAGCATCGCTTAGCGCTGGCCCCTGAAGAGGTTGCGGATGACGACGAACGAGACGCCGAAGATCGCCAGCATCGCGAGGCCGAGCAGGCTCAGATAGAAGATCTCGAGGGCGACGATGGGGATTCCAGCCATGGCTCGATCGTAGCCGACTTCCGCTGCAGCGCAGGGAGCCCTACAGCAGCGACAGCGGCACGAGGATCGCGCTCGCCACCGCGAGGATCACGACCGAGCCCACGACGGCCGCCGCGAGCCGGTCGACGAGACCCGGCACGGTGGGTCCGCCCAGCTGGATCGCGAAGGCCGTCAGCGTGCACCCGCCGAGCACGATCGGCAGCCACACGATGCCGTCGGACGGCTGCAGCACCCCGACGAGGACCGCGCCGACGAGGGCGAGGGCCCAGACGGGCCAGACGCTCCCCCATTGCCACGACACGGCTTCATTGTGTCTCACCCGGGCTCATCGTGTCCCACCGGGTGGCTGGTCGTGCCCCACGACGGCGCGATCGGGCCCCAGCCCGGGCATGGCACGAGCCGCCGCTTGCCGACCTCTAGGATCGATGCAGGCAGGAGGCTGGATGGCGCACGTCGTGATCTTCACCCGCCGCGACCGGGGTGTGCTGCCGGGCCTGGAGCTGCTCGAGCACCGTGTCACCATGCTGCCCGGGAACGCGGAGGCAGTCGCGCACGCCCCCGACGCCGACGTGCTCGTCGTCGACGGGGCGACCGAGCTGGCCGCCGCCAAGCACCTGTGCAAGCTCCTCGAGGGCGACACCGTGCCGCTGCTGCTCGTGCTCGCCGAGGGCGGCTTCGCGGCCGTCACCGCCGACTGGGGCGTGACCGACATCGTGCTCGACTCGGCCGGTCCGGCCGAGCTCGAGGCGCGCATCCGACTCGCCATCACGAGCGTCAAGGAGAGCGGCCCGATCGTGGCGAGCGGGCTCTCGATCGACGAGGCGAGCTACCAGGCGAAGGTCGACGGCCGCCCCGTCGACCTCACGTACAAGGAGTTCGAGCTGCTGCGCTTCCTCGCCTCGCACCCGGCGCGCGTCTTCACCCGCGAGCAGCTGCTGAGCGAAGTGTGGGGCTACGACTACTACGGCGGCACGCGCACCGTCGACGTACACGTGCGGCGCCTGCGCGCGAAGCTCGGCGACCTCGAGAGCGTCATCGGCACGGTGCGGGGCGTCGGCTACCGATTCGAGCTGGTGGACGCATGACCGAGCAGACAGCCATCGACCTCGCCCGCGCGCTCGCCGCCGCGTGCGCCGAGCACGACGGCGTGCCGCCCTTCAACGACCAGGCGCTCGTCGAGCTCGAGCGCGGCGAGCGTCGCACGATCGGCGACGCGGTCGCGCTCGCCGTGGTGAGCGATCGCGATCGCGAGGTCGAGCTCGCGGTCGCGCCGAGCGCTCGCGGGCAGGGCCGCGGCGGCGAGCTCGCTCGCCGCGTCGCCGCGGAGCTCGGCGCCTTCGACGCCTGGTCGCACGGCGACCTGCCGGCCGCGCGCGCGATCGCCGCGTCGCTCGGCATGGAGCGCGTGCGCACGCTGCTGCAGCTGCGCGCCCCAGTGCCGCCGGCGCCGAGCGAGCCCGACCGCCTGCCCGAGGGCGTGCGCCCCTTCGAGCCCGCCGACGCATCCGCCTTGCTCGCCCTCAACGCCGCCGCGTTCGCCGACCACCCCGAGCAGGGCCGCATGTCGGCGGACGACCTTGCCGCGCGCATGGCCGAGCCGTGGCACGACGACGCCAACCTCGTGGTCGCCGATGGCACGGGTTCGTCGGGTGGCGGCCTCGACGGCTTCGCGTGGGTGAAGCCCGCCGACGGCGACATCGCCGAGCTGTACGTGCTGGGCGTCTCCCCGTCGAGCCAGGGCGCGGGCCTCGGACGGCGGATGCTGTCGGCCGCGTTCGTGCGGATGCGCGCCCTGGGCGCGTCGACCGCGCACCTCTACGTCGAGGGCGACAACGCGCCCGCGCTCGCGCTCTACGAGCGATCCGGCTTCCGCCAGTGGGCGATCGATGTGCGATGGAGGCACGCGCCGTCCAGCGATGGTTGACATGATTGCTGCATGACGGACGGCATCGTGGCAGGCACAGGTCACCCCGGCGAGGAGCTCAGGGTCGAGCGCACCACCAGGACGCTCGAGGAGGAGCAGAGCTTCCACGACGCGAACGCGGCCGACTTCGACGACTATGACGCCGAGCTCGACTGGTCGGCGGAGCTGCAGGGCGGCGAGACCGACGACGGCCTCCCCGCCGACCGGTTCCTCGACCGCGAGCTCTCATGGCTCGCGTTCAACGAGCGCGTGCTCGAGATGGCCGAGGACCCGCTCACGCCGCTGCTCGAGCGCGCCAACTTCCTGGCGATCTTCGCGTCGAACCTCGACGAGTTCTTCATGGTGCGGGTAGCCGGCCTCAAGCGCCGCATCGCGACCGGCCTCGCCGTGCCCACCAACGTGGGCATCGCCCCGGCGGCGCTCCTCGCGCAGATCGTGCAGCGCGCCCACGACCTGCAGCTGCGCCACGCGCGCATCGCGCGCGATTCCTTCCAGCCCGAGCTCGAGGCCGCGGGCATCAGCGCAGTCACGTGGCACGAGCTGACGCACGCCGAGCAGGAGGCGATGTCGGCGCGGTTCGAGGCCGAGATCTTCCCCGTGCTCATGCCCCTCGCGGTCGACCCTGCGCATCCGTTCCCCTACATCTCGGGCCTGTCGCTCAACCTCGCGGTGCGCGTGCGCGTGCCTGGGGAGCCGGAGGACCAGTTCGCCAGGCTGAAGGTGCCCGCCGTGCTGCCGCGCTTCGTCGAGCTGCCCCGCGTGGGCCACTCGCAGCGGTTCCTGCCGCTCGAGGAGCTCATCGCGAACAACCTCGACGAGGTGTTCTCGGGCATGGAGATCGTCGAGCACCACGCGTTCCGAGTCACGCGCAACGAGGACGTGACGATCGACGAGGACGAGACCGAGAACCTCATCCAGGCGCTCGAGCACGAGCTCTCGCGCCGCAAGTTCGGCCCGCCCATCCGCCTCGAGGTCTCCGAGGACATCGACGACGACACCTTCGAGCTGCTCGTCGACGAGCTGGGCATCACCGACCTCGAGGTCTACAAGCTGCCGGGACTGCTCGACCTGAGCGGACTGTTCCAGCTCGCGGGGCTCGACCGACCCGACCTGCGCTACACGAAGCGGGTGCCCGTCACCGCGGCCGCCTTCCTGCCTACCGACCAGGACGAGCGGACCGACTTCTTCCAGTCCATCACGCGCAAGGACGTGCTCGTCCATCACCCGTACGAGTCGTTCGCGACGAGCGTGCAGGCGCTGCTGGAGCAGGCGGCTGACGACCCCGACGTGCTCGCCATCAAGCAGACGCTGTACCGCACGTCGGGCGACTCCCCCGTGGTCGCCGCGCTCATCCGCGCCGCGGCCGCCGGCAAGCAGGTGCTCGCCCTCGTCGAGGTGAAGGCACGCTTCGACGAGCAGGCGAACATCCGCTGGGCGCGCCAGCTCGAGCGCGCAGGCGTGCACGTCGTCTACGGCATCGTCGGCCTCAAGACGCACTGCAAGCTCATGATGATCGTGCGGCGCGAGAGCGGCCGGCTGCGCAGCTACTGCCACATCGGCACGGGCAACTACAACCCGAAGACGAGCCGCATCTACGAGGACTTCGGCCTCTTCACCGACAACGACCAGGTCGGGCGCGACATCACCCGGCTGTTCAACGAGCTCTCGGGCTACGCGAGGGAGAAGTCGTACCAGCGGCTGCTCGTCGCCCCCAGGCACCTGCGCAAGGGGCTGCTGCAGCGCATCGAGCGCGAGACGGCCGCGGCGCTCGACGGCCGGACCGCACGCATCCGCATCAAGGTCAACTCCATCGTCGACGAGCAGATCATCGACGCGCTCTACCGCGCGAACCGCGCCGGCGTCGACGTCGACATCTGGGTGCGCGGCATCTGCTCGATCAAGCCCGGGGTGCCGGGGCTCAGCGAGCGCATCACCATCCGCTCGATCGTCGGCCGCTACCTCGAGCACTCGCGCGTGTTCGCGTTCTGGAACGACGGCGACGAGGAGGTGTTCATCGGCTCGGCCGACATGATGCACCGCAACCTCGACCGCCGCGTCGAGGTGCTGATCCAGCTCACGTCGAGCGAGCACAAGCGCGACATCCTGCAGCACTTCGACAAGGCCATGTCGCCGCAGACGGCGTCGTGGTGGGCGGAGTCGGACGGCACCTGGACGCGCCGCTTCTACGCGGAGGACGGCACGCCGCTCGACGACTTGCACCGCGACCGGATGCTGCAGATCCAGCGACGGAAGCGGCCGGGCCGATGAAGACGGACCGATGAGGGCGGCTCGATGAGCGCGCCCCTGGCGGCGCTGAAGCCCGTGCTCGCCGCCGGTGCGCTCGTGTGGCGCGAGGTGGACGGCGAGGTGCTCGTGCTGCTCGTCGAGCGCACGCAGCACCGCGACCACTCGCTGCCGAAGGGCAAGCTCGACCCCGGCGAGACGCTGCCCGCATGCGCGGCGCGCGAGATCGAGGAGGAGACGGGTGTGCGCATCGCTCTCGGCGCGCCGCTCGGCACGAGCGAGTACCGCCTCCCCGACGGGCGCGACAAGGTCGTCTACTACTGGCAGGCGTTCGTCGACGAGGACGAGGTGGCGCGCGCGCCGTTCGCGCCGAACGACGAGATCCTCGAGCTCTCGTGGCTGCCGATCGAGGCTGCGAAGGCGCGCTGCACCTACGAGCACGACGTGCACATCATCGAGCGCTTCGAGCAGCGGCTGGCCGCCGGCCACGCGCGCACCTTCCCGATCGTCGCGCTGCGGCACGCGAAGGCCGCCAACGCGTTCACGTGGGAGGGTCCGGATGCGTCCCGGCCGCTGACCGAGCGAGGCGAGCGGCAGGCGCGCTCGGTCGCTCCCGGCATCGCCGCGTACGGCGTGCAGCGGATCGTCACGTCGGACGCCGTGCGCTGCCGGCAGACGGTCGCACCGCTCGCCGAGCTCACCGGGCTGGCGGCGAAGGCGACCGCCGACATCAGCCAGGAGTCGACCGTCGACCCGCGGGCGGCCCTCGAGGAGCGCATCGGCAAGGCCGTGCGCAAGCGACGCGGCACGGTGCTGTGCTCGCACGCGCCGATCATCCCCGAGATCGTCACCGCGGTCGTGCACGCCGCGAACGGGCTCGAGTCGGAGCGCACCCACCGCGCGTCGATGCTGCACACAGCCGAGTTCACCGTGCTGCACGTCAGCGCCGGCGACGAGCCGGCGCTCGTCGCGCTCGAGACGCACGCGCCCGCGGTGCCCTGACGCATCCCATGCCCGCCGTGCGGACCCGGGTTCGGCGAGCGGACCCGCGATCGCGGGTCCGGCTACCGAAGTGGGGTCCGCTCGTCAGTCGGCCGTCGCCTCGAAGCCCGTCATGCGGATGAGCCTGGCCGGCACGCCCGCGACGATCGCGTTCGCGGGCACGTCCTTCGTGACGACGGCGCCGGCACCCACGATCGCGCCGTCGCCGATCGTCACGCCCGGCACGACGGTGACGGATGCGCCGAGCCACACCTTGCGGCCGATCACGATGGGCGCGGGCTCCATGTCGCCGCGCCGCTCGGGGTCGACGCCGTGGTTCAGCGTCGTGAGCGTGCTGCCGTGGCCGATGAGCGAGCCGTCGCCGATCGTGATGCCGCCGGTGTCCTGGAAGCGGCAGCCCATGTTGATGAAGACGTCCTTGCCGAGGGTGAGGCCCAGCCCGAACTCCGAGCCGAACGGCGGGAAGACCGTCACCGACGCATCCACGGGCCTGCCGGTGAGCTCGCCGAGCAGCGCGCGCACCTCGTCGGGGGTGCGGTAGCCGCCGTTCAGCTCGGCGACGATCCGCAGCGCCTCCTGCGCCCTCCGGTGCATGAAGTCGTGCTCCGGCGAGCCGGCCGTGATCGTGACGCCGCTGGCGACGTGGGCGAGGAACTCGGGGAGGGTCGTCACGCGGCCAGCCTAGGACGGGTCTCGATACGGGCGCTTCGCGGCCTACTCGACCAACGGAAGCGGACGCGGGCGCTTCGCGTCCTACTCGACCAACGGAAGGGGATACGGGCGCTTCGCGGCCTACTCGACCAACGGGGGCATCAGCCGAAGCGTCCCGAGACGTAGTCCTCGGTCGCCTGCACGGTCGGGTTCGAGAAGATCCTCGTCGTGTCGCCGTGCTCGATGAGCTTGCCCGGCTTGCCGGTGCCGGCGATGTTGAAGAACGCGGTCTTGTCGCTCACGCGGCTCGCCTGCTGCATGTTGTGGGTCACGATCACGATCGTGTACTCCTGCTTGAGCTCCTCGATGAGGTCCTCGATCGCGAGCGTCGAGATCGGGTCGAGCGCCGAGCAGGGCTCGTCCATCAGCAGCACGTCGGGGCTGACGGCGATGGCGCGGGCGATGCAGAGGCGCTGCTGCTGACCGCCGGAGAGGCCGGAGCCGGGCAGCGCGAGGCGGTCCTTGACCTCGTTCCACAGGTTGGCGCCGCGCAGCGAGCGCTCCACCAGGTCGTCCTGGTCGCTCCGCGACATGCGCCGGTTGTTGAGCAGCACGCCGGCGAGCACGTTCTCGCGGATCGTCATGGTCGGGAACGGGTTCGGGCGCTGGAAGACCATGCCGATCTGGCGGCGCACGTTCACCGGGTCGACGCCGGGCCCGTACAGGTTGGCGCCGTCGAGCAGCACCTCGCCGTCGACCCACGCGCCCGAGATGACCTCGTGCATCCGGTTGAGCGTGCGGAGCACCGTGGACTTGCCGCAGCCCGACGGCCCGATGAACGCGGTGACGCTGCGGGGCTCGATCTCGACCGAGACCCCTTCGACGGCTTTGAAGTCGCCGTAGTAGACGTCGAGGTCGTTGATCTCGATGCGCTTGGACATGTTCCTTACCTTCCGGACTTCGGCGCGAAGAAGTGCGCGATGAGGCGCGCGCCGATGTTGAGCAGCATGACGATGAGGATGAGCACGAGCGCGGCGGTCCACGCCCGGTCGAAGTAGGCCTGCTCCTGCACGCCGGGGCTGACGTACTGGTTGTAGGCGAACACCGGGAGCGTCATCATGCGGCCGTCGAACACGTTGTAGTTCATGTTCGTCGTGAAGCCGGCGATGATGAGCAGCGGAGCGGTCTCGCCGATGACGCGGGCGATGGCGAGCGTCACGCCGGTGACGATGCCGGCGAGCGCCGTCGGCAGCACGACCTTCGCGATCGTCAGCCACTTCGGCACGCCGAGGGCGAGCGACGCCTCGCGCAGGTCGTTCGGGACGAGCTTCAGCATCTCCTCCGTCGAGCGGACGACGGTGGGGATCATGAGCAGGCTGAGCGCGACCGCGCCACCGAAGCCGCTGCGGACGCCCTCCCCCGCGAACAGCGCGAACAGCGCGTACGCGAACAGGCCGGCGACGATCGATGGGATGCCCGTCATGACGTCGACGAAGAACGTGATGGCCTTCGAGAGCTTGCCACGGCCGTACTCGACCAGGTAGATCGCCGTGAAGATGCCGACCGGCACCGAGATGATCGCCGCCCACAGCGTGACGAGCACGGTGCCGACGATCGCGTGCAGCACGCCGCCGCCCTCGCCGACCACGTTGCGCATCGAGTACGTGAAGAACTCGATGTCGAAGCGCGCGAGGCCGTTCGACACGACGGTGATGATGAGCGAGATGAGCGGCAGGAGCGCGAGCAGGAAGGCGCCCACCACGACGCCCGTGACGAGCCGGTCGGTGGCCTTGCGACCGCCCTCGATGAGCTGGCTCACGACCGTGATCGCGATCAGGTACAGCACGTAGCCGACCACGACGGTCGAGACGATGCTGAACGACGTGCCGCTCGCACCGGCGACGAGCCCGGAGATGGCGGCGCCGATGACGAGCGCGACGCCGAGCAGCACCCAAGGGCCCCACTTCGGCAGCTGGCCGGCGGTCAGCGGGTTGTCGACCTCGCGGCGAGGCGCGGGGGCCGGGGCGGTGGTGGTGACGGTCATGAGCTACCTGCCTCCGTCCACGGTCGTCTTCGCGATGATCCACCGCGAGACGCCGTTGACGACGAGCGTGATCGCGAACAGCACGAGGCCGGAGCCGATCAGCATGTTGACGGTGATGCCGTGCGCCTCGGGGAAGCGCAGCGCGATGTTTGCCGCGATCGTCGACGGGTTCTGCGAGCCGACGAGCACGAACGTGACGGCGCCCGCGGAGGCGAGCACCATCGCGACAGCCATGGTCTCGCCGAGCGCGCGGCCGAGGCCGAGGATCGAGGAGGCGATGATGCCGGAGCGGCCGTGCGGCAGCACCGCCATCGTGATCATCTCCCAGCGGGTCGCGCCGAGCGCGAGCGCCGCCTCCTCGTTCAGCCGAGGCGTCTGCAGGAAGATCTCGCGGCACAGCGCCGTGATGATCGGCAGCACCATGACGGCGAGGACGATGGCCGCGGTGAGGATCGTCCGGCCGGTGCCGGATGCCGGGGGCGTGAACAGCGGGAGCCAGCCGAGGTTGTCGGCGAGCCACGCGTACGCGGGCTGCATGAACGGGGCGAGCACCGTGATGCCCCACAGCCCGTAGATGACCGAGGGGATGGCAGCCAGCAGGTCGATGAGATAGCCGAGGCCCTGGGCGAGGCGGCGCGGCGCGAAGTGCGTGATGAACAGCGCGATCGCGATGGCGAGCGGCACAGCGATCACCATCGCGAGGAACGCCGACCAGAGCGTGCCGAACGTGAGCGGCCACACCCAGGCGAGGAAGCTGTCGTCCTCGGGCAGCGGGCCGATGATCGCGGGCACGGCCTGCGCGACGAGGAAGATCGCGACACCGGCGAGCGCGACGAGGATGAGGACGCCGGCGGTCGTGGAGATCGCCTTGAAGATGACGTCGGCGGGTCGATTCGGAGCCGCGGCTCTCGAAGCGACCGGTGCTGCGGTGGTCATGGGGCTCCCAGCAGATTCGGGAAGGGACCGGGGAACGCGTCGGGCCGGGGCGATGGGGCGCCCCGGCCGGACGGCTGCGACGATGGAGTCGCGATGCTTCAGTCTGTCAGGGTCGACTACTGGATGGTGTCGACGACGGCCATGATCTCGCCGCGGAGCGCGTCCGAGATCGGGGCGTTGCCGGCGTTCTCCTGACCGGCGAGCTGGCCGGCCTCCGACGCGACGTACGTCAGGTAACCCTTGACGAGCTCGGCCTGGGCATCGTCCGTGTAGTCGGTGCAGGCGATCGCGTAGGAGATGAGCACGAGCGGGTAGACGCCGGCCTCGGTCGAGGTGCGGTCGAGCTCGACGGCGAGGTCGCCCTCGTGGCGGCCTTCGACGCGCGGCGACACGTCGACGGCGGCCGCTGCGGCCTCAGCGGTGAACGGCACGTACTCCTCGCCGACCTTCAGCGCGACCGTGCCGAGGTCACCGGCGCGCGAGGCGTCGGCGTAGCCGATCGTGTTGGTGCCGTTCGTGACAGCATCGACGACACCCGAGGTGCCCTGTGCGCCCTCGCTGGTGCTGTAGGCGGCGGACGGCCAGGTCTCGAACACGCCCTCGGTCCAGTCGGACTCGGCGGTCGCGGTCAGGTACTCGGTGAAGTTCTCGGTCGTGCCCGAGTCGTCCGAGCGGTGCACGGGCGAGATGGGCGCGTCGGGCAGCGTGACGCCCTCGTTCTGCGACGCGATGGCCGGGTCGTTCCAGTTCGTGATCTGGCCGGAGAAGATCTTCGCGATCGTCGACGCGTCCATGTTCAGCGAGTCGACGCCCTCGACGTTGAAGATGACGGCGATCGGCGAGATGTAGACCGGCAGGTCGACCGGGAGCGTGTCGGGGACGCACGCGGCGAAGGTGCCCTCGAGCTCCTCGTCCTTGAGCGCGGCGTCGGAGCCGGCGAACGAGACGCCGCCGGAGATGAACTGCTCGCGGCCCGCGCCGGAGCCGGCCGGGTCGTACGTCACGTTGACGTCGGGGTTCTCCATCTGGAAGCCGGCGATCCAGGCCTCCTGAGCGGCGCCCATCGACGAGGCACCGGCGCCGGCGAGGTCACCGGAGAGCGAGGACGCGGGTGCGCCAGACCCAGCGGGTGCGGTGCCATCGGCCGCGCCAGAGGGCTCGTTGGCTGCGCAGGAGCTGAGCAGGATGGTGCCGGCTGCTGCGACGACCGCAGCGCGGCCGAGCTTCGTGAACTTCACGGTGTTCCCTTCGGGATGTGCTTCGGTGCAGGGACGGGAGCCCTGGGGCGGCGCGCATCCGCACGCCGATCTCACGGTAGGCACCGAGGGTGGCGGCCAGGCCCCGCGGAGGTGAACAGCGGGTGAACGTGGACGCTCGACCGGATCCGGGAGCGGGAACGCCGGGAGCAGGGACGCCGGGAGCGGGGACGACAGTGCCGGGCCGCGAAACGCCTCTCGGCGGAAGGCCGCTCGCAGCGGCGAATATTGGAGCCCGGGGTTACGCGGCCCGGCTCCACCAGGGTAGCGAACGGCACCCCGACACGCACCCGGATGCGCTCACTGCGAACGCGTCGGGACAGCGGGAATGCGCAGGGCGCCCAGGGTTCTCCCCCGGGCACCCGACGCGCGCTGCCGCGCGGCTCACTCCACGTCGATGACCGTGTCGGCGACCTGCGGGTGCCCGTAGTGCGAGCGGAAGACGACGAGGTCGGGGTCGACGTCCTCGGGCAGCTGCACGACGGCGTGCGCACCCGTGAACGACGTGGTGTCGGCCTCGTAGATGTCGTTCTCCGCCGTCACTGTCGTGAAGGTGTCGGCGAAGTCGTAGAGCTCTCCATCGGTGCCCTGGATGAACATGTCGAAGCAGTCCTTGAAGGCGAAGCTGCCGGCGATGTGCTCGCCGTCGATCACGATGGCGATGAAGCGCGTGCCCGGCTCCGGCTCGCCCATCCGCAGCGGCGGGTTGTCGACGACGCCGGTGACGCGGAACGACCAGACGTCGCCGAGCCTGTCGTCGACCGTGTACGTCGAGACCCCAGCCGATCCGCTCGGCGCCGCCGCCGTCGGCGTGGCAGGCAGCGCGGGCGGCAACGGGATGCAGCCGGTGAGGGCGAGTGCGCTCGCGCCCAGAACGAGCGCTGCGGCGAACGGGCGGCGTGCCATGTCGGTCTCCTTGTCCGAGCCGACACTTTGCGCAATCGGCAAGTTCAGCCTACTTGCCGCCCCGCTCGCGAGTGGCCGCAAGCAGCCGTCAGACGAGGCTCTCGGAGCGCCACATCCGCGCGCACACCCGCAGGTCACCGGCGATGTCGGTGAGCGAGGCGGCGAGCCGGGTCCGCTCGCTCGCACGCTGCGGATGCGTCGACTCGTCGATGTGGGCCGCCTCGACGGCGCCGGCCGCCGTGACGGTCGCGAAGGCGGCCGCGCGCTCGAGCGCGAGCGCGAAGTCGCCCGAGAAGACGCCGCGCAGGATCGTCTCTGACAGCGCCCGGAGCTCCTCGGGGGTGGCGGGCGCCGCGACCCCCGCGACGACCGGCGCGGCCGTCGGCAGCGCATCCGCCCCCTGCTGGTACAGCAGCGCCGACTCGACCGCGCGCTGCGTCACGAGCGCGTGCAGCAGGTTGACGCGCCACAGCGCGCCCGGCAGCGAGTGCGGCCGCGCGTGCGACCACAGCTCGGCGACGGTGTCGATGCCATCGTCGCGCGCGATGCGCACGATGCGCTCGACCACCTCCGGGTCGGCGCCGGAGCGCACGCGGGCGAGCAGCGCCTGCGCCGTCTCGCTCGCGAGCTGCAGGCGCACCGCGGGATCGACATCCCCCTCGACGCGGGCGAACCAGTCGTTCGAGAAGCGGGTGGGGCGCTTGAAGTGCTCAGCCATCCCGACCATTGTCCCGGATGCGCGGGGCGGCCGCGCGGGCCGGTCAGCGCGTGAAGTCCCAGACGCCGCCCTGGTCGGTCGTGACGCGCACGTGGTCGATGCCGATCGAGGCGGGCACGTGGAAGATGCCGACGCCGTCGGTGAACGACGGGCTCTGGCCGGTGACGAACAGGTCGTCCTCGGCGAGGAACGAGCTCGCCGTGCTCAAGCCGTGCTCGGCGCCGGTCGCGTCGTCGACGACGTAGACGTGGAACGCGTGGTAGAAGTCAGGCTCGCCCTCGAGGAGCTCGCCGTCGATGAGCACCTCGACGAGCTGGAATCCCGGCTGGGCCGGCTGGCCGTTCGAGTCGGCCTCCACGACCCGGCTGTCGGTGACCTCGAAGCTCCAGATCGAGCCGTCCTGGCCCTCGGCGGTGATCTCGTACGGCCCCTCGGCCGCGCCGGCGGTCTCGCTCGGCGCGTCGCTCTCCACCGGCTCGGTGGGCGCGTCGCTCTCCGCGGGCTCGGTCGCCGGTGTGGGGGCGACGGTGCCCTCGGCAGTGGCGACCGGCGCGGCAGGCGGGGCCATCGGCAGCACGCACCCGGCCGCGAGCGTGACGACCGCTGCGCCGACCAGGAGGGCGGTCATCGAGCGGCGGATTGCGGCGGTCATGGCGCTCCTCCCGACGGGATGTGCGTCGAGCGTAGGACCGCGCACCTCGCTGGGGAAGGGCCTCGACGATGCTGTGGAGCGCGCCCGGTGCACCCCATGCAGCTCCGCTCAGGCGTCGGCGACCATCGCCGGCGGCAGCTTCGGCGCGAGCCGGTGCCACAGCTCGATGAGGGCGCTGCCCACGAGGCCGATGCCGACGGAGGCGAGCAGCAGCGGGCCGTCGGGCAGCTGGAACTGGAAGAAGTCGCGCACGATCGGCACGAGCACCGCGACGACGAGAGCGACCACCATGAGGGCGACGATGAGCACCCGCGTCGGCGTGAACGGCCGGCACGCGATAGCGAGCACCCAGAGGCCGCACACGGTGAGCGTGAACACGGCTGCCGTCTGCACCTGGCGCTCGTCGGCATCCGCCCCGCGCCCGATGAGCGTGATCGCGAGCACCGCGAGCGCCACGGTGACGCCGGAGGGGATCGTGAAGCGCAGGCTGCGGCCGAGGAATCCGGGCACGTAGCGGGTGGCGGCGGGCATGAGCGCGAGGAAGAAGGCGGGGATGCCGATCGTCAGCCCGTCGGTCGCGGAGAGCTGGCGAGGCAGGAACGGGTATTGCACGAGCAGGGCGCCGAACAGCAGCGCGAGCGTGAACGCGTAGGTGGTCTTCGTCAGGAAGATGCGGGAGACGCGCTCGATGTTCGCGATCACCTGGCGCCCCTCCGCCACCACTTGCGGCAGGTGCGAGAAGCGGCCGTCGAGCAGCACGAGCCGCGCGACCGCCTTCGTCGCCGGCGCCCCCTCCCCCATCGCGATGCCGAGGTCGGCGGTCTTGAGCGCGAGCGCGTCGTTGACGCCGTCGCCGGTCATCGCGACCGTGCGGCCCATCGCCTGCAGCGCCTCGACGATGCCGCGCTTCTGGCCGGGCGTGACGCGCGCGAGCACGTGGTGCTCGGCGAGCACGGCCTCGAGCGCCTCGATGTCGGTCGGCAGGTGGCGGGCGTCGTAGGCGTCGCCGTCGAGCGGCATGCCGACCTGCCGCGCGACCGCGCCCACCGTGCGGGGGTGGTCGCCCGAGAGCACCCGCACCTCGACGCCCTGCGCGCGGAAGTAGTCGAGCGTCGCGGCGGCGTCGTCGCGCACGTGCTCGCCGAACGCGAGCACGGCGACGGGCGTGAGCTCCGGCAGCTCGTGCCGCTCGGCCTGCTCGTGGTCGATCGGATGCGCGGCGTGCGCGAGCACGAGCGCGCGGCGGCCGGCCGCGGCGATCTCGAGCGCGCGCCGGGCGACCGGCCCGTGCTCCGCCTCCTCGCCGAGCACCGACTCCGGCGCGCCGAGCACCCACGTGCCGCGCGCCGGGCCCTCCGCGAACGCGACCGCGCTCATCCGGCGGGCGGACGAGAAGCCGATCACGCAGCTGGGCACGCCCTGTGGCGCAGCGAGCGCCGGCTTGATCGCCCGGGCGGTGGGGTTCGCGTCCTCGTCGTGCCCGAACCATGCCAGCGCGGACGGCCACGCGGCCGCGCCGGGCCGCGCACGCACGGCGCGGAGCGCATCCGCCGCCACGGGCTGTGCGCACTCGCCGTCGTCGACGGGCGTGACGTCGAGCAGCTCGACGTCGCCCTCGGTGAGCGTGCCCGTCTTGTCGAGGCAGATGACGTCGACGCGCGCGAGCCCCTCGACGGCGGCGAGCTCCTGCACGAGCACCTGATTGCGGGCGAGCTTGACGGCGGCGACGGCGAACGCGATCGACGTCATGAGGATGAGCCCCTGCGGCACCGACGCCGAGATCGCGGCGGTCGAGAGCACGACCGCGTCCTGCCACGCACCGCTCGCGATGGCGGCCGACCAGCCGCCGCGCGCCTGCATCTGCCCGTTGAGGACGATCGCGATGAGCGGCACGAGGGCGATCGAGATCCACTTCACCACCCGGTTGAGCGCGGCGCGCAGCTCGGAGTGGACGAGCGAGAAGCGGCGCGCCTCCGCCGTCAGGCGCGCGGCGAACGAGTCGCCGCCGACGCTCGTGAGCTGCACCGAGGCAGAGCCGGCCGAGACGGCGGATCCCGACAGCACGGCGTCGCCGACGTGCTTGAGCTGCGCCTCGGACTCCCCCGTCAGCAGCGACTCGTCGAGGTCGACGCCCTCCGTCGCGACGATGACGCCGTCGGCGGGCACCTGGTCGCCGCGGCGCAGCAGCAGGATGTCGTCCTGCACGAGCTCCTCCATCGCGACGTCGAGCCGCTCGCCGCCGCGGAGCACGGTCGAGCGCTGCACGTGCAGCAGCGCGAGGCTGTCGAGCTTGCGCTTGGCGCTGTGCTCCTGCACGACGCCGATGATGACGTTCGAGATCGCCGCGAACGAGAAGAGCGCGTCCTGCCAGCGGCCGAGCGCGAGCAGCACCACCGTGCACACCGCGATCACGAGGTTGAAGAGCGTGAAGAGGTTGACGCGCAGGATCGACAGGAGGGTGCGGCTCGAGGCGTTCGCGAGCCGGTTGGCGCGGCCGTCGGCGACGCGCTCGGCGACCTCGGCGGCGGTGAGCCCGATCGCCGGGTCGGTGGTGCTGAGGATGCGCTGGTGCTCGAGGTGCCCGGCCGCCGGCGCGCCGGGGGTCTCGGGCTTCGTCTGCGTGCGAGCGGGGGTCTGAGACGTCATGCGGCTTCCTGGCGGGTGCGGATGCGCGGGGCGCGCGGCGCTGGATCGCGCGCTCTCCGGGGATCACTCTGGCCCCTCCCGGCCCATGACGGTAGGAGGATCATCCCGAATCATCCGGAAGGCTGACCCCGGCTGCTGCGCCCGACGCCCCGTGCGCCGCGGCTACCCTGGAACCGCGGGCCTGTAGCTCAGTCGGTAGAGCATCGGACTTTTAATCCGCTGGTCGTGGGTTCGAGCCCCACCGGGCCCACCGCATCCGCCCGCAAGCCGCGCGCACGACGACCGTTCGGCGAACGGGCCGCGGCTTGCGATGATGGCCGGATGCGTCAAGGAGCGGTCGGGCACGTGCGGCTGGTGGAGCGCGACGGGCGCGCGCTCGTCGAGAAGCGCCTCGGCGATCCCCTCCGCCACGACACCGAGGCGCTCGCGCTGCGCGCCCTCGCCGGCACCGGGATCCCTGTCCCCGGGCTCGTCGAGGTCACGCCGGGCTCCATCGTCATGACGCGCATGCCGGGCGAGCGGCTCGACGACGTCGCTCCCGAGGTCCGGCTGGACGGGCTCCGCGCGTCGGCAGTGCTGCTCAAGACGCTGCACGAGACGGAGCCTCCTTCGGGGCTGCCCGACGCTCCGGACGACGCGCGCATCATCGATCGCTACCTCGCCGCCGGCGGGCCGCCGCTGCCGCTCGCCGTCCCTCCAGCCTCCCCGCCGGTGTTCTGCCACGGCGACTGGGGCGACGGCAACCTGCTCGCCGCCGACGGCCGGATCACCGCGGTGCTCGACTGGGAGAAGGCGCACGTCGGCGACCCGCTGCGAGAGGTGTCCCGCGCAGCGTGGGGCGCGGCGCGGAAGGATCCGCGGTCGTTCGAGGCGATCGCGACGCCATACGGCGCCGATGCGGATGCCCTGAGCGCGTGGGTGCCGATCCATGCCGCCGAGCTCTGGCTCTGGTTCGCCGAGGTCGGGCCGCCGGAGTACCTCGACCAGCTGACGGCAGAGCTGCTCGCCTGGCCCATCGCCTGAGCGGCGCCGGGCCGCGCCGAGCGGTAGCGCCGCGCCCGAGAGATAGCCGCGTGCGGCTACCCCTCGGGCGGGCGACGACCCGCGGTCAGTCGCCCTTCACGTTCACGAGCTGGCGCAGCGTGTGGCGGATGCGCACGAGGTCGGCCGCGTCGGCCATGACCTCGTCGATCGGCTTGTACGCCTGCGGGATCTCGTCGATGAACGCGTCGGTGTCGCGGTACTCGATGCCCACCATCGCCTCGCGCAGCTCGTCGCGTGAGAAGGTGCGCCGGGCGGCGTTCCGCGAGAGCCTGCGCCCGGCGCCGTGCGGCGCCGAGTTGAGCGACAGCGGATTGCCGAGCCCCTCCACCACGTACGAGGCGGTGCCCATCGAGCCGGGGATGAGCCCGGGCCGGCCGGCGTCCGCCTGGATCGCGCCCTTGCGCGACACCCACACCCGCTTGCCGAAGTGCGTCTCCGACTCGGTGAAGTTGTGGTGGCAGTTGATGCGCTCGAGCTCGTCGATGCCGCCCCCGACGAAGCGGCCGAGCTGGTCGGCGACGCGGTCCATCATCTCCTCGCGGTTGAGCAGTGCGAACCGCTGCGCCCAGCGCAGCTCGGCGATGTAGCGCTCGAACTCGCGCGTCCCCTCCACCAGGTAGGCCAGGTCGGGGTCGGGCAGCTCGATCCACGACTGCTTCGCGAACCGCTGCGCCACAGCGATGTGGCGCTGCGCGATCTTGTTGCCCACGCCACGGGAGCCGGAG
Organism: Agrococcus sp. DT81.2; assembly: GCF_049844935.1. Lineage (NCBI taxonomy): Bacteria > Bacillati > Actinomycetota > Actinomycetes > Micrococcales > Microbacteriaceae > Agrococcus > Agrococcus sp. DT81.2. The sequence goes on from NZ_JBNCLZ010000004.1 coordinate 35,633, forward strand.
TGCAGGAACATCCACACCGCATCCGTCTCGTCGACCGAGATCTCGATGAAGTGGTTGCCGCTGCCGAGCGAGCCCAGCTGCAGCCGCCAGTGCTTCGCGTAGCCCGCCGGGTCGAAGCCGGCGCGCTCGGCGAGCTGCTCGAGCTCGGCGACGCGCGGCTCTGCCGTGGGCCGCACCGAGCGGTTGTCGTGCCCAGCCGAGAGCGGGATGCTGCGCTCGATCTGCTGCCGCAGCTCGGCCAGGTCGCGGACGCCGTGCTCGCTGCCGATCAGGTCGGCGCGCTGCAGCTGCGTGCGCACGGCGATCATGCCGCAGCCGATGTCGACGCCGACGGCGGCGGGCATGATGGCGCCGAGCGTCGGGATGACCGAGCCGACGGTCGCGCCGCGACCGAGGTGGGCGTCGGGCATGAGCGCCAGGTGCGGGTGGATGAACGGCATGCGCGACGCGGTGCGAGCCTGCTCGAGGGTGGAGTCCTCGAGGATGCTCGCCCACGACAGCAGCCGCTCGGAGATGGTCTCCATGGTGCCTTTCCTTCGATGGGATGCGCGGGTTGCGCGGTGGGAGCTGCCACAGGATGCGGGCAGTCTCCTCCACTCGAGGAGGTGGCGTCCCGGACCCTGTCGGTCGCGGGACGCGCGGAGCTGATGGGCTACGCGGCCGGCGCCGGAGAGCATGGCTGCTGGAGGTCGGGGTAGACCCGGACCTCTGCTCGTTCGCGCTTCGCGCTCACGATCGCCACCTCTCGACGTGCGTGCCGTGCGGATGCACAGCCTTGCGAAGGTACGGCAGCAGCAGCGCCGAGTCAATGGCCATCATGGGGCGGATGCATCGGTCTAGCCTGGCCGCGGAGGCGTGCCATGACGGAGAAGCTCGACCTGAAGCGCACGCTCGATGCGTACCGGGCGAAGCAGGGCGAGTTCCGGATCGTCGACGTGCCAGAGCTGCAGTACCTGATGCTCGACGGGCACGGCGACCCGAACGGTGCCGCGTTCGCGGAGGCGCTCGAGGCCCTCTACCCGCTCGCGTACGCGCTGAAGTTCGCCAGCAAGCGCGAGCAGGGCCGCGACTACGGAGTGATGCCGCTCGAAGGACTGTGGTGGGCGGATGACATGGAGGCGTTCACGACGGCCCGCGACAAGGCGAGCTGGCACTGGACGCTGCTCATGCTCGTGCCCGACTGGATCGACCCTGGGATGTTTGACGCCGCCGTGGCGGCAGTGGCCGCGAAGCGCGCGCCGGCTCGGCTCGTCGACGTGCGGCTCGAGGCGCTCACGGAGGGACGCTCCGTGCAGACCCTGCACGTCGGCGCGTTCGACGACGAGGGGCCGGTGCTCGAGCGGATGCACCACGAGTTCATCCCGGCGCACGGGCTGCGCATGACCGGCCGCCATCACGAGATCTACCTGAGCGACGCCCGTCGGGTCGAGCCGGCGAAGCGGCGCACGATCCTCCGGCAGCCGGTCGCCGTTAGGTAGAGTCGACCGACGCGATGCCCGTGGCCCACATCGCCTCTTGCAGCGCACCGGCACGAACCATGTGAAGAGCTCGGAGCCGAGCCACGCTCGTGTCAACAGCGATGACGCGATCACACACCTATGGACCCGACGTCCGCGCGGATGGGACAAGTGTTGAATCGCTGACCCGTGATTCGCACGCTTGGCAAGCCGACAGGCTCATCGCGTCGGCGGGTCCCATAGGTGAGGAGATGCGGGCGCGCGCCCATTGCCCGCGCCGCGTGTCCCGTGTCGACGATGGTCGCCTTGCGAGTGACCCGCAGCGCGTCGGCGGCCAAGTCGTAGCTAGTGACGGTCTCAACGGGGATCGGTGGGCCACGGTGAGGACGGATAGGCGCCTGGAGCACCACACGCCACTGCGACCCGTCGAGTACTCGCTAGAGCAGCAGCGCAATTGGCCGTAGCTCGCGGCGCCCTCGTCGCTCGCGGAGGGCGAGCGGCTGTGGTTCTCCATCGAGCATCAGTCACCGCAGGTGACGCAGCCGCCCTACGCCGACAGCACGATGTCTTCCTGCCGACACTCGTGTGTTCCGGCAACGGCTCCACCACATCGATGCTGTCGAACGTCAGCTTGCAAGATGTCGTCGCGACCCAGGTGACCGCGGCGCGCAACAGCCTGCGATCGAAGTTGATCGACGGTGGTCCGGTTGGAGGCCACATGCGGCGAGCCGAGCCGGGGCACTCGCGTCAACTTAGCGAGATCACGCGAACGCCCACTAGACCAAAGTCGTCGAGGAAGAAGCGTCGGGCTGCGTCTCGTCCTCGGTACGACCTCTACCGATTCCATAAAGCCGACGAGCGAACGGAAGCATGTACTCAGCATCGTACCAACCCTTATGCCTGAGGTGCGTCTCCCAGTCCATCTCGTTGAGGCGCGTAACCGCTATCTCGTAGTGAAGATTTTCGGCTGGATACACGGCCGTTTCGGTGAAGTACCACCCATTCCTTCTCTGGATGATCTTGCGAAGACTCTGTCGATGCCCAAGAAGCTCCTGCGAACGCAAACGCGTCACCTCAATAAGCATGTCAGCCAGCTGCTCCAACGACTGGGTCGGATCATTCAGCCCTACGCCCAAATCTGCCTGTGCGGCCCTCACTCCTTCGACGAGGGCCTGGAAGAATGCGTCCGGCTCCACGTCTGGTGGCCACGAATGCGTCGACAGGACTCGCCCGTCGTCCTCCTCGATGTTGACGACGAGCGCGGCATCAACTATCCGGTAGCGATAGTGAAGTGGAGTCTCCCAGATCTCAACGCGGACCCCCGCTTCAGACGTCAGACCTTCGCCGCCGGCGTGCAACAGCGCTTGCTGCAGTGCATCATGCGAGGGCTCCTTCAACAAGCGGCGGTACACGCCCAGCTCAGCGTCGAGCTCTTCGTGCTGACGAGCGAGCAGCTTCTCGCGCACATCGGCGAGGGACCGGGCGGTATCTTCAGCCGTCGTTGCCGCAGCGTTGGCAGTGACCAGCGCAGAGTCGCTCGTCTTCTCGATCGTCTCCACGGTGCGCCAGATCCGGCGAATCGCGTACTCGCCCGGGACCAAGAGTAAGAACACGACGCTGACGTTGATCAGCGCCGAGCTCCACCAAGGTTCGCTGTCCCTCATCAGCCACGAAAGACCACCGGTCAACAGCCCGAGTGCCGTCAACACAGTCGGCATGAGCCATCGTCGCACGCCTTGGAATTTCGATCGCCAGTTCTTCACGCCCGATACGCTACTTGCGACAGGCGCGCGAGAGGAAATAGCGCAAGCAGGTCTCCGGCCGCGGTTGTACTCGTGCTTCCGCGGTACTCGCCGATTCCCAGCGAATCACGCGCCGCCTCGGGCCCACAGTGTTGATACGCAGCAGACTCACTCGGGCCTCACGCCTCCCAAGTGGCGCCGTCCCGGAGCGATGGCGCGGGGGCCCGGTGCTTCGCTATAAAGCTAGCCACCCACTCAGGCCCGCGGTCGCCACCGATCAAGCAATCGCGCACGTCGACGTTCGACTCGGCTGCCTTGGTCATCGCCTCGAGTTGATCGTCGGTGAACCCCGTTACGGTCTCCATCACAGCAGCGAGTGCCCTAGTCCGATTCCAGGAGCTCGAGTCGACGAACTGTTCGGTCAGGCCCACAGCAAGCCGAGGTTGCAACGTGGGCTGCTGCGCCAGCCACCTGACCACCAACTGCCCAACCTGCGCGGTGGACATGCCCGCACACTTACTTGCCTGGTATTTGCTTAGGAACCCGTGGGGCATCGCATCAAAAGCGAGCGGCAGCACTGGTCGGGCTCGACCCATCACCCACCCCACCTCTTGATCGCACCACCGACTCTCGAGGAAGCCGTCGTGGAGGAACACCACCAATGCGTCACAGTCGGCAAGTCCCGCTTCGATCACGTCTTGCCACTCTTTGCTCGGCTCTATCGAATCGTGAGCTACGAAGCCGTCAACTCCGAAGCCTTCGAGGATGCGTCCGACGTCGCCCACGAGGTCGCGCTGGGCGGTTAGATGGCTCATGAATACTCGGAGCCGGTCACTCTTGTAAGGGCTCGCACCGATCCGTAGCTGCCCACTCGTGCGAGTGAGGTAACTGTGAAGATCCTGTAGCAGGTGGTCAGGAGCGGTTCTGATCATCGCCGTCACATACGAGCTCTTTGACGCGTTCGCACCCCAGTCATCCGCAGTGGGTAGCCCATGCTGGTCGAGCACCAAGTCGACCGCGTCCCAGTCTTCAAGGCCGAGTAGCGCGCTGCACTCGCGTATGTAATTGATGCGATCACCGGCACTGAGTCCCACGAGCCGCCCTTCGTTATCCCTGCAGCGTAAGAAGCGTACCCGGGACGGCACGGCAGCCGGAATTCGGGGATCGGCGTGAAGGGGGACTTCAAAGCCGACGTGCGCGCTCGGATTTGGACCGGGATGAATTTAGCTCGAACTTGCTGCGTGCGCCAGCTGGCGTGCAGCGGCCGGCCCGCACCGCGAGAGCTACTTGAGCGACGCGCGTCGCTTCGCATGCGAAGCGGTCGACGAGCCTCCCACAACCGCTGCTGCGACAGCCGGTCGCCGACGCCTGAGCGGCCTTACCCCTCCTACAGCAGCGCCCGCACCTCTCGCCGCAGCACCTTGCCGACCGGCGAGAGCGGCAGCGCATCGACGATGCGGATGCGGCGGGGCGCCTTGTAGCCCGCGATGCGCTCGCGCACGAAGGCCCGCAGCTCGTCCTCGGTCGGCGACTCGCCCTCGACGCGCACGACGGCCGCCATGACGTCCTCGCTGCCCGCCTTGCCGGGCATCCCGACGACGGCCGCGTCGGCGACGCCCGGGTGCGATCGCAGCACCTCCTCCACCTCGGAGGGGTAGACGTTGAAACCGCCCGAGATGATGAGGTCCTTGATGCGGTCGACGATCGTGATGAACCCGTCGTCGCCGCGCTCGACGATGTCGCCCGTGCGCAGCCAGCCGCCGTCGAGCAGCACGCTCGCGCTCTCCTCCGGCTCCTGCCAGTAGCCGGGGAAGACCTGCGGCCCGCGGATGAGCAGCTCGCCCGGCTCGCCCGGCCCCCGGTCGACGGACGGCTGCTCGGGGTCGACGATGCGGATCTCGGTCGACGGGAACGGCAGCCCGACGCTTCCCGGTCTGCGGGTGCCGGCGAGCGGGTTGCCGAGCGCGATCGGCGACGTCTCGGTCATGCCGTAGCCCTCGACCAGCACGCCGCCGGTGAGCCGCTCCCAGCGCTCCACGAGCTCGGCCGGCAGCGGCATCGCGCCGGAGATCGCGAAGCGGATGGAGGTGAGGTCGAGGCCCCGCTCCTCGGCCGCGTCGGCGAGCCGCGCGTAGATCGGCGGCACCCCGGGCAGGAAGGTCGCGGGGCGGCGCTCCATCGCCTCGAGCACCTGGTCGACGTCGAAGCGCGGGAAGAGCACGAGGCACGCGCCCAGCCGCACCGACATGAGCAGGCACAGCAGCATCCCGTACGCGTGGAAGAGCGGGAGGATGCCGTAGAGCACCTCGCGTCCGTCGCGCAGGTCGGGCACCCACGCGCGGCTCTGCGTGACGTTGGCGACGAGATTGCGGTGCGTCAGCATCGCGGCCTTCGGCGCGCCCGTCGTGCCGCCCGTGTACTGCAGCAGGGCGACATCGGTCGGTGCCGCGCGGTGCCGCGGCGGGGATGCCGTGCGCTTGCGCGGCCGGGCGGCGTCGTCCCACGACGTGCCGCTCGCCGGGCGCTCGGTCATCGCGGTGCGCAGCTCGCGCGCCCTCCGGATCGGCAGCCGCATCGCGAGCCGCTTGCCGAGCGGCAGGGCGCGGCTCATGTCGACGGTGAGCAGCGCGACCTCGTGCGGGAGCCGCAGTCCGGCGACGGTGTCGGCCACCTTGTCCCAGACGACGGCAACGCGCGCGTTGTGATGCGAGAACGACCGCTGCAGCTCGGCGGGCGTCGACAGCGGGTTCTGCTCGACGACGATGCCGCCGAGCTCGAGCACGGCGTAGAACGCCACGACCGCCTGCGGGCACGAGGGCATGATGAGCGCCACCCGGTCGCCGACGCCCACGCCCGCGGCCGCGAGCGCCGCCGCCGCCGCGCTCACCTGCTCGCCGAGCTGCGCGTACGTCGTCGTCGCGCCGTAGAAGTCGAGCGCGGGCCGCTGCGGATGCGCGCGGATCGCGTCGTGCAGCACCGTGGTCAGCGAGACCTCGGGCACCTCGATGCGCCCAGGCACGCCGGGCGCGTAGCCCGCCGGCGCGCTCGCGTCGGCCTGTCGCGTGTCATCCATACGCTGCGCCGCCTTCAGAAGCCGACCGGTGCGATGCCCCAGTGGCCGCGCCACGACTCCCCCGGCTCGAGCCACACGAGGCCCTGGCCGGAGTTCAGCGCGTTCGCCGGCGCGCTCATCGGCTCGACGGCGACGGCGTGCTTCGGCCCGCCGGCCGCCGGGAAGTCGCGCGGCGTGAAGACCACGACGTACGGGTACGCCGAGTCCTGCCACAGCTCCGCTCCCCGGCCGGCGTCGTCGAGCAGCGACGTCGTCGCCACTCCCCCGACGAAGTCGAGGCCGCCGTAGTTGTGGTCGACGTCGAGCTCGGTGAGGCGACGGCCGGAGCGCAGATCGGGGGCCGACGCATCCATCGCATCGACAAGGGTTTCCTCGGTGGGGATGAGGTCGACGGCGTTGAACACGCGCGTCGCGGGCACGGTGAGCGTGAGGCGGTCGGGCGCGGTGTCGCCGACGGCGAGGTACGGATGCGCGCCGCACGCCCACGGGGCACGCTCGGTGCCGACATTGGTCGCCTCGTGCGCGACCTGCAGCCCGTCGTCGGTGAGCTCGTAGGTGACGGTCGTGTCGACCAGGAAGGGCCAGCCGCCCTGCGGGTGGATGGTCGCCTGGAGCACCACGCGCGACTCCGACTCGTCGAGCACGCGGTAGGGCGAGAACCGCAGCAGGCCGTGGCTCGCGTTGCCCTTGTCGCGCTCGGTGATGGCGAGCCGCTGCGGCTTGCCGTCGAGCAGCCAGTCGCCGCCGGCGACCCGGCCGCCCCACGGGGCGAGCACGATGCCCTGGCCCTTCGCGGGCCGCGCGTGCTCGGGGAACGGCTCGACGAGGTCGACGCCGTCGAAGGTCAGCTCGCGCAGGGTGGCGGCGACCTCGGTGACCGTGGCGCGCAGCCGCTTGCCGTCGACGCTGTGCGAGAGGGTGAACTGCTGTCCTGTGGGCGGCCGCATGCGGCGACTCTACCGAGCCTCGCGCGGTGCCCCCGCTGGGATTCGAACCCAGACTGGGCGGAGTTTAAGTCCGCTGCCTCTGCCGGTTGGGCTACGGGGGCCGGGGCGCATCCGCCCTCCCTCCAACCGTAGAGCGCACGGCGGACGGTTCGGGCGAACCTGGAGAAGCGCTTCTAGGTGGGGGTACACCTTCGAGGTACGCTCCGGCCAGAGAGCCGACGCGATGCGCGGTCGGCACCTTGACACCGAGGAGGCACATCGTGCGAGCCAGAGTTGGGATCGGGGTCGCTGCGGCGGCCGCCTTGCTGCTGACCGGATGCGGCGGCGGCGGAGGCGCTGCGGGCGCCGCGGACTTCGAATCGGAGCCGACGGGCACGCTGACGGCATGGGGCTTCGAGAACGCCGACGACGTCGGCCAGGCCCGGCTCGATCACGCGGAGTCCACCCTGTCGGGCGTCACGCTCGAGCTGGACGCGACGGCGTTCGACGCGCAGAAGTTCACGACCCTCGCGGCGAGCGGCCAGGTGCCCGACGTCGTGCAGATGGACCGCCAGTTCGTCGCGACCTACGCGGCGCAGGGCCTCATCATGCCGCTGGACGCGTGCTTCGCCGCCCGCGACGTCGATCCCGACGACTACTGGTACGAGCACGTCGTCGATGACGTCGAGTACCAGGACCAGGTGTGGGGGGTGCCGCAGTTCTACCAGCCGCCCGCCATCCTGCTGAACCAGCGCGTGATGAACGAGGCGGGCGTGACCGACGCCGAGCTCGACACCTCCGACCGCGAGGCGCTGCTGTCGGCGATCGAGCGGATGACGGTGCTCGAGGGCAGCAATCCCACCCGACTCGGCTTCGATCCCCAGGGCGTCGCGAAGGCCGCGCTGTGGATGCTGAGCTTCGGCGGCGGCACCGTCGACGACGAGGGTGCCCCGACGCTGGACCGGGCGGAGAACGTGGAGGCGGTCGAGTTCCTCAAGGAGGTCTACGACGCGCAGGGCGGCTATGCCAACGTCAAGAGCTTCCTCGACTCCTTCGACGTCTTCGGCGACGGCAACGCGTACTCGAACGACTACGTGGGCGCGGCCATCTGGGACCAGTGGTACCCCAACGTGCTGACGGCATACGCGGGCGACATCGAGATCGCTGCGACGCCGCTCATGACGCAGGACGGCGAGCCCATCACGGCGGCCGGCGGACAGGCCTTCGTCATCCCGACGAGCGCCAAGAACCCGTCCGCGGCATGCGCGTGGACCGTCGCGCTGACGTCGCCCGACGCGTGGCAGGCTGCTGGCGAGGCGCGCGCGGAGACGACCGCCGGGAACCCGGACCGTCAGGGCATCAACACCGGGCTCTTCACCGGCTCGCCCGAGGTCGACACGACGCTGCGCGACCAGTTCGCGGACGCGGCCGGCTTCCCCGGCTTCGAAGACGTCATCGCGACGTACTACGAGGTCGCGGCCGAGGGTGAGTCGTTCGGCGCGTCGCCCGCGGGGCAGCAGATCCAGTCGGAGCTGCAGAACGCGGTGACCTCCGCCGTGCTGGGCGAGTCGAGCGCTGAAGAGGCGCTCACGCAGGCCCAGGACGCCGCGATGCGCGCGTACGAGCAGGTCGCCGGAGGCGAGTGACCTCCAGCCCCGCGGGGCAAGACGAAGGGGCGCCCGATCTGATCGGGCGCCCCTTCTCCATGCGCGCTGCAGCCTGATCCGGAAGTTCAGCCCTTCCGGCCCGTGGTGGCGATGCCGGTGACGAACGACCGCTGCCCGAAGGCGAACAGCACGAGCATCGGGATGGTGACGAGCACCGCGGCGACCATGACGTACTGGTAGTCGCCGTGGCCGCCGGCTGTCGGGCTGTACCTCGTCATCGCGCTCGCGATGCCGAGCGGCACGGTGTAGCCCTCCTGCGAGCCGGTGTTGAGGTAGATGAGCGCAGCCTGCAGGTTGTTCCAGCTCGCCTGGAACTCGAACAGCAGGATGATGACGAACGACGGCACCGACAGCGGCATCGCGATGCGCCAGAACTGCCCCCACGCGCTCACGCCGTCGAGCCGGGCCGCCTCGAACAGCTCCTTCGGCAGGCCGAGGAAGAACTGCCGCTGGAGGAAGATGTAGAACGCGGAGCCGAAGAGGTTCGCACCCCACAGCGGCACGTGCGTGCCGACGAACCCGAGCTGGTTCCAGATCAGGTACTGCGGCACGAGCGTGACGGCGCCCGGCAGCATCATCGTCGCGAGCACGATCCCGAAGAGGATGCCGCGGCCCGGGAACCGGTAGTAGGCGAACCCGAACGCGACGAGCGAGCTCGCGAGCGCGACGAGCACGGCGGCGAGCACGGCGATGAAGATGCTGTTCCAGATCCAGTTCGCGAGCGGCATCTGCTCGAACGCGACCGCGTAGTTCTCGGGCACGATCGTGGTCGGGATCAACTGATTGTCGAAGACCTCGCCGCGCGGCTTGAGGCTCGCCGAGATGAGCCAGACGAGCGGGTAGAGGAAGAGCGCGGCGAAGATCAGCAGCAGCACCCATCGCACGATCTGGCCGACCCAGCCCATCGGCGTGAGCGCCTGGTTGCGCTCGTCGCTGAACCAGCGGCGACGGCGCTTCTCGGGCGGGACCGCCGCGATCGCCGCGCCGGCCTGGACGGTCTTCGCCGGTGTCTGCGTGGTCATCATCGCTCGCTCTCGTAGTAGACGAACCGGTTGCCGACCTTCACCTGCACGAGCGAGATCGTCACGATGATCAGGAACAGCAGCCATCCCATCGCGGAGGCGAAGCCGAAGTCGAACTGCCGGAACGCCTGCTGGAACAGATAGATCGCGTAGAAGAGCGACGCATCCGACGCTCCTTGCACCTGATCTCGATGGAAGAGCAGGAAGGCCTGGTCGAAGACTTGGAAGGCGGCGATCGTCAGCACGAGCACGTTGAAGAACACCGCGCCCGAGATCATCGGCAGCGTGATGTTCCAGAAGCGGCGCACCGGGCCCGCGCCGTCGACCTCGGCGACCTCGTAGAGCTCGGTCGGCACGTTCTGGAGCGCGGCGAGGAAGATCACCATCGTGCCGGCCACCCCCCAGAGGGTCATGAGCACGATCGACGGCTTCACCCAGTCCGGATCGAGCAGCCACTGCGGACCCTGGATGCCGATCGACGCGAGGCCACGGTTGATGGCGCCCTGGTTGCCGTTGAGCAGCAGCAGGAACATCGATGCGGTCGCGACCGTCGGCGTCATCTTCGGCAGGTAGAACACGGTGCGGAAGAAGCCCGAGCCGCGGCGCACGCTGTTGAGCAGCATCGCGAGGCCGAGCGCCAGCACGATCTCGAACGGCACGGCCAGCACCGCGTAGAACAGCGTGTTGCCGAGCGACGTCGCGATCCGCGGGTCCTCGAACAGCCGCTCGTAGTTCGCGAGGCCCGCGGGCCTCGCGGTGTCGGTGGCCAGCTGGTAGTAGCTGAACGAGATGACGAGGCTGTAGACCATCGCGCCGAGCGTGAAGACCAGGAAGCCGATGATCCAGGGCGAGATGAACAGGTAGCCCGCGAGCGCCTCCCGGCGCCGCAGCTTCGTCATGGGCACCTTCGGCGCGCGCTTGCGGCGAGCACGGCGCTCGCGGCGCGACTCACCCTTCGCGACGGCGTCGGACGGGGGCGGATCGTTGGCGCCTACGGCATCCGGAGCTTCGGTCGTTGTCGACACGGTGCCTCCTGCTGGTCAGGCGGTCGAGTGGACCGCACTGCTCTTAGTACACCGCTTCTCCGAGAAGTGCATCAGTACTTCTGCGAAGCGGTGCAGATCGGCGCCATGCTCGCCGCGGAGCACGCTCTCGCCAGGCGTCAGTCGCGCTCGAGCACCGCCAGGAACCGGGCGGGCAGCACCACGTTGTCGGGCGCGCCACGGAAGAGCGGAGCGATCTGCTCGGGCGAGTAGCCGGCGATGCCGCAGCCGATCTCGGTGACGAGCAGCTCGAGCTCCGGATGCTCGGCCGCGAAGCCGAGGAAGGCGGCGACCTCGCGCTCGATGACGGCGAGTCCGCTCATCGTGTCGATCGCGTACGACCGGCCGTGCAGCCCGTGCCCCTCGCCCCACACGGCGCCGAAGCGCTCGTGCGCCATGCGGGCGGCGCCCGCCCCATGCTGGCCGCTCGCATTCGACCCGAAGACGAACACCTGGTGCGGTTCGAGCGATTCGATCCTCATGCCGCGACCATACGCCGCCGGGCCGGGATCCGCCGGGGATACGCTGGCGCCATGACGGTCCACGAGCGCGCAACGATCATCCCCCTGCCGGGGCACACGCCGCACCTGCCGAAGTCGGCGCTCGTCATGCCGGGCGCCGTGATCGCGGGCGCCGTCTCGCTCGGCGAGCGCGTCGGCATCTGGCCCGGCGCGAGCCTGCGCGCCGAGGAGGAGCCGATCACGATCGGCGACGACAGCAACGTGCAGGACTCGTGCTCGCTGCACGTCGACCACGGCTCGCCGCTCATGATCGGGGCGCGCGTCTCGATCGGCCACAACGCCGTCGTGCACGGCTGCACGGTCGAGGACGACGTGCTCATCGGCATGCACGCGACGGTCATGAACGGCGCGGTGATCGGCAGGGGCTCGATCATCGCGGCCGGCGCCCTCGTGACCGAGGGCACCGTCATTCCCGAGCGCTCGCTCGTCGCGGGCGTCCCCGGCAAGGTGCGGCGCGAGACGACCGACGACGAGCGACGTGGCATCGAGCGCAACGCCGAGGTCTACAGCAAGCGCATCGACCTCTACGTCGACGCCATCCGCACGTGCTGACCGACGCGGGCCGACGCGACGCATCCGCCGACGGTGCGCGCATCGCGGTGGCGGTCCCCCTTGGCGGATGCGTAGGCTCAGCCGCATCGGAGGGAGCGACATGGCGATCGAACGGACCGGCACCGTCACGGAGCACGGCGACTCGGCAGAGCTGACGCTCGAACGCAGGGTCGCGGCCGACGCGATCGCGGTCTGGCCGTTCCTGAGCGAGTCGCGCGAGCTCGGCATGTGGTTCGGCACCTACGCGGGCGACCCCGACTCGGGCGAGGTCGTCATGAGCATGACCGCCGAGGATGGCGAGGCGACGACCGCCGTCGAGATCCTGGAGTGCCAGGCGCCCGAGCACCTCGCGGTGCTGACCTCCGACGAGCACGGCTCGTGGAGCCTCGAGATCGAGCTCGTCGACGGCGGCCATGACGCGGGATCGGGCACGACCATCCGCTTCACCCACCACGACGTCGCGCTCGTCGCGCTGCCCGACGTCGCCGCCGGTTGGGAGTGGTACCTCGACCGGCTGGTCGCGGCGCTCGGCGGGCAGACGATGCCCGACTGGGACGACTACTACCCCGCGCTGCGCGACCAGTACGGGCTCCCCCGCTGAGCCTCAGCGCGAGCGGACCGCCTTCTCTGCCATCTGCACGACGTTGTCGAGCAGCATGACGCGCGTCATCGGGCCGACCCCGCCGGGCACGGGCGACACCCAGGCGGCGACCTCGCGCACGCCGGGGTCGACGTCGCCGAGCAGCTTCACCTTGCCGGTGTCGGCCGAGAGGCCGCGCGTGATGCCGACGTCGAGCACCGCGGCGCCCGGCTTCACCCAGTCGGCCTGGATGAGCCCCGGCACACCCACCGCGGCCACGACGATGTCGGCCTCGCGCACCTGGGCGGCGAGGTCGGGCGTGCGCGAGTGGCAGAGGGTGACGGTCGCGTCGATGCCCTTGCGCGTCAGCAGCAGGCCGAGCGGCCGGCCGACGGTGAGGCCGCGGCCGACGACCGCGACGGTCGCGCCCGCGATCGGGATGTCGTGGTGGCGCAGCATCCGCACGATGCCCGCGGGCGTGCACGGCAGCGGCGAGTCGATCGGGCCGTCCACGCCCAGCACGAGCCTGCCGAGGTTCACCGGGTGGAGGCCGTCGGCATCCTTGTCCGGATCCATCATCTCGAGCATGCCGTGCTCGTCGTGGCCTGGCGGCAGCGGCAGCTGGATGATGTAGCCGGTCACCTCGCGCGCCTCATTGAGGTCGCGGATGGCGGCGCGCACGTCGGCGCTCGAGGCGCCGTGGGGCAGGTCGACGCGGATCGACGTGATGCCGACCTCGGCGCAGTCGCGGTGCTTGCCCTTGACGTACGACTGGCTCGCGGGGTCGTCGCCGACGAGCAGCGTGCCGAGCCCGGGCGTGACGCCCTTGGCCTTCAGAGCAGAGACCCGGTCGCGCAGCTCCTCCTTGATGGCGGCTGCGGTGCGGTTGCCGTCGAGGATCTGCGCAGTCATCGGTCGACGCTCGATCCCAGCTCGTGCACCACCTCGGGCTGGCCGCTCGGGCCGACGCCCGGGTAGAGCGGCAGCGCGTCGGCGAGCTTCGCGACGCGCTCGCGGAGCGCTGCGAGGTCGGCGCCCGGCAGCAGCGCGAGCGCGATGATGTCGGCGACCTCGGTGAACTCCTCGTCACCGAAGCCGCGTGTCGCGAGCGCCGGCGTGCCGATGCGGAGGCCGCTCGTCACCATCGGCGGGCGCGGGTCGTTCGGCACCGCGTTGCGGTTGACGGTGATGCGGATCTCGTGCAGGAGGTCCTCGGCCTGCTTGCCGTCGATCGCCGCGTCGCGGAGGTCGACGAGCACGAGGTGCACGTCGGTGCCGTTCGAGCGCACCGTGATGCCGGCATCCGCCACGTCCTGCTGCATGAGCCGCTCCGCGAGGATGTGCGCGCCGCGCAGGGTGCGCTCCTGGCGCTCCTTGAACTCCTCGGTGCCCGCGAGCTTGAACGCGGTCGCCTTCGCGGCGATCACGTGCATGAGCGGGCCGCCCTGCTGGCCCGGGAAGACGGCCGAGTTGATCTTCTTCGCGATGTCGGCCTCGTTCGTGAGGATGAAGCCGGAGCGAGGGCCGCCGATCGTCTTGTGCACGGTCGAGGAGACGACGTGCGCGTGCGGGACCGGGTTCGGGTGCAGGCCGGCGGCCACGAGGCCGGCGAAGTGCGCCATGTCGACCCACAGCAGCGCGCCCACCTCGTCGGCGATCGCGCGGAAGGCGGCGAAGTCGAGCTGGCGCGGGTAGGCCGACCAGCCGGCGATGATGACCTTCGGCTGGTGCTCGATCGCGAGGCGTCGCACCTCCTCCATGTCGACGCGGCTCGACTCGGGGTCGACGCCGTAGGCGACGATGTCGTAGAGGCGGCCGGAGAAGTTGATCTTCATGCCGTGCGTCAGGTGACCGCCGTGGTCGAGCGAGAGGCCCAGGATCGTGTCGCCCGGGCGGGCGATGGCGTGCAGCACCGCGGCGTTCGCGGTGGCGCCCGAGTGCGGCTGGACGTTCGCGAACTGCGCGCCGAAGAGCGACTTCGCCCGCTCGATCGCGAGCGACTCGGCGACGTCGACGTGCTCGCAGCCGCCGTAGTAGCGCCGCCCCGGGTAGCCCTCGGCGTACTTGTTGGTGAGCACGCTGCCCGCGGCCTCGAGCACCGCGACCGGCACGAAGTTCTCGCTCGCGATCATCTCGAGGTAGTCGCGCTGGCGGTCGAGCTCCTGCTGGAGCACCGCGGCGATCTCGGGATCGACCTCGAGCAGCGGGCTGTTGAAGGACGAGGGGAGGCGGTCGGACACGGTGGCTCCTTCAGCTCTGCGGCGCACTGGTCGCCCGGAGATTGCACGCAACGCTTGCGTGGGCCCAGGCGCGCGGCCGAATGTTCGCCGCTCCCCGGTGGTGCTCCACCTCTGCGCCAGTCGCGGCGCGTCCATCGTAGCCAACCCGGCGGATGCTCGGCGGATGCTCGCGGACCGGTGCTTGCAAGTCGAGGCGACCTCAGGTCATCCTGGCACCACCCCATCCGACGACGCAGGGAGCACATGAGCATGATCGATCTGACCGGCAAGGTCGCCGTCATCACCGGCGGCGGCAGCGGCATCGGCCGCACCACCTCGGAGCTGTTCGCGAGCCTCGGCGCGCAGGTGGTGGTGAGCGACATCGCCGAGACAGCGGACGAGACCGTCGCGAGCATCGAGCGGGCCGGCGGCACCGCATCCGCGCACATCGGCGACATCGGCGACGTCGCCGTGGCCGACGCGATCATCGCGGCGGCGGTCGAGCGCTACGGGCGGCTCGACGTGCTCGTGAACAATGCGGGCATCATGGACCACTTCGCCGGGGCGGCGAACGTCGAGGACGCGCTGTGGGACCGCGTCATGCGCGTCAACCTCTCCGCGCCGTTCTACCTGACGCGCGCGGCGCTCAAGGTGATGCTGCCCCAGGGCTCGGGCTCGATCGTGAACATCGCGAGCGAGGCGGGCATCCGCGGCGCTGCGGCGGGTGCCGCCTACACGGCCTCGAAGCACGGGCTCGTCGGACTCACCCGCAACACCGCGTACACCTACGCCAAGGCCGGCATCCGCGCGAACGCCATCTGCCCCGGCGGCGTCGAGACGAACGTCATGACCGCCGACATCCAGCAGCACATCGACATGGACGGCATCGCGGCCCTCACGCCCGTGCACCAGTCGGCGCAGCGCGTCGCGCAGCCGATCGAGCAGGCGCACCTGGCCGCCTTCCTCGCCTCCGATGCGGCGAGCAACGTGAGCGGCGCGATCATCCCGAACGACGGCGGCTGGTCGGCGGGCTGAGCCGCGGCGGGCGGCGCGTGCGCGGCGCGCGGCCGCTCCGCGGCGGGACCCCGTCCACCAACCGGGACCCGGTGCACCGGGTCCCGTTCGGTGGAACGGGTCCCGCTCGCGGGGGCGCGTGCTTGGATCGGCGCATGACCGACGACCGCATCCGCTCACTGCTGCTCGGGGCGCTCGAAGCGCAGCGGCGGCACGTGCTTGCCGCTGTCGACGGCCTCACCGACGCGCAGCTGCGCACGCCCGCGCTGCCCTCCGGCTGGTCGCCGATCGGGCTCGTGCGGCACCTGACCCTCGGCGGCGAGCGCTACTGGCTGCACAGCGTCATGGCCGGTGAAGCGCTCGACTACTGGCCCGAGGATCGACCCGAGCTCGACGCGGGGAGGCCGGCCGACTGGCGCGTCGAGCTCGACGAGCCGACGGATGCGGTGGTGCAGGAGTACCGGAGCGCAATCGCGCGCTCGAACGAGATCCTCGCTGCCATGCCGCTCGACGCGGCGCCGCTCCGCCCGGAGCCGGACTGGCCGGATGGCCGCTTCGCCGACCTGGCGGCGGTGCTCATGCACGTCATCCTCGATGCCGCCACGCACGCCGGGCACCTCGACGCCGCCCGCGAGCTCATCGACGGCCGGCAGCACCTCGTGCTCTGAGCGACGCGGCGCGCCCCGCACAGCAACGGGACCCCCTCCACCCTCCGGGACCCGGTGCACCAGGTCCCCGCGGGTGGAAGGGGTCCCGTTCGCGCCGACGTACGGCTGGGAGCCCTCTGCGGCTCAGATCAGGTTGTCCGTGAGGTGGTTCGGCGTGCCGAAGCGGTGCGCCGTGATCGCGATCGCCTGCTCGCGCAGGAACGGCAGCAGCTCGAGCCGACCCGCCTCCGTGACCGGGTGTGCGACGATCGCGAGGTCGGGGCGACCCTCGACCGCCTCCGCGAGCGCACGCACGCCCTCGTCGACCGCGTCGTCCGCGGCGAGGTAGCGGATGCGCCCCTGCGCGAGACCGCGCGCCGTCTGCCGGAACGCGGCGTCGTCCTCGACCGTGAACGGCACGTTCGCCGCGGCGAGCGCCGCCCGCACCGCGGGGGCGGGCTCGATCGCCGTCGACACCCGCACCTCGGCGCCGGCGCGGAGCGCCGCAGCGACCGAGCGCGCGAGCTGCGCCACGCGGCCGCCCTCGGCGAGGCGGATGACGACATCAGGCATGGGCAGGTGGCGGAGGATGTCGCGCTCGGCGGAGAGCCGCTGCACGTCCTTCGCGACGCCGAGCTCGGTCGCCCACACGTGCTGGTCGCTGCCGGCCGCACGGTGGAGGGCGGCCGCCTCGGCCGACGTGACCGACGCATCCGCCGACCGCGCGAGCGAGTCGATCGCCTCGACGAGGTCGCGCACCGCGGGGTGCTCGACGGTTGCGAGCTCGCGCGCCTCCGCGGGCCGCCAGTCGACGAGCGGCATGAGGTAGCTCGGGCCGCCCGCCTTCGTGGTCGGGCCGACGACCGAGCGCTTCCAGCCGCCGAACGGCTGCCGCTGCACGATCGCGCCGGTGATGCCGCGGTTGATGTAGAGGTTGCCCGCCTCGATCGAGTCGAGCCACGTGCCGATCTCGTCGACGTCGAGCGAGTGCAGGCCCGAGGTGAGGCCGTAGTCGACCTCGTTCACGAGCGCGATCGCCTCCTCGAGCGTCTCGACGCGCATGATGCCGAGGATCGGCCCGAAGTACTCGGTGCGGTGGTACTCGCTGCCGCGCTGCACGCCGGCGCGCACGCCGGGGCTCCACAGCTTGCCCTCGTCGTCGAGCTGCTTCGGCTCGATGACCCACGACTCGCCGTCGCTCAGGGTCGTGAGGCCCTCGAGCAGCTTGCCCTCGGCGGGCGCGATGACCGGGCCCATCTGCGCGGTCGGCTCCCACGGCATCCCGACCGTGAGGGAGCGCACGCCGTCGACGAGCTGGTTGTGCATACGGCGCGAGCGGCCGGCCTGCCCGACCAGGATCGCGAGCGAGGCGGCGGAGCACTTCTGGCCGGCGTGGCCGAAGGCGCTCGCGACGATGTCCTTCGCGGCGAGGTCGTAGTCGGCCGATGGCGTGACGATGATGGCGTTCTTGCCGCTCGTCTCGGCCAGCAGCTGCAGGTCGGGGCGGATGCGCCGGAACGCCTGGGCGGTCTCGAACCCGCCCGTGAGGATGACGCGGTCCACCCGCGGGTCGCCGATCAGCTGGTCGCCGAGCTCGCGCCCGCCGAGCTGCACGAGATGCAGCACGTCCCTCGGCACGCCCGCGGCCCAGAGCGCCTCGACCATCGCTGCACCAGTGCGCGCGGTCGCGCGGGCGGGCTTGACGATGACGGATGCGCCGGTCGCGAGCGCCGCGAGCGTCGAGCCCGCGGGGATCGCGATCGGGAAGTTCCACGGCGGGGTGACGGCGATGAGCCTCGCCGGCACCGCGACCGCGCCGTCGACCCGGTCGAGGTCGCGCGCGCGCTCGGCGTAGTAGTGCGCGAAGTCGATCGCCTCGGAGACCTCGGGGTCGGACTGGTCGAGCGTCTTGCCCGCCTCGGCGGCCGCGACCTCCATGAGCTCGGCGCGGCGCGCCTCGAGCTCGACGCCCGCGCGGTGCAGGATCGCCGCGCGCTCGTCGCCCGAGAGCGAGCGCCAGCCGGCGTTCGCGGCGATGGCCGTCTCGATGGTGGCGTCGAGCGTCGCCGCGTCGCGGATGGTCGCGGACTCGACGAGGTCGATGCCGATCCGCGAGTGCTGCGCGCGCTCCCGGATGCCGGCGGCCCAGGCCTGGTTGGCCGGCAGCGACGGGTCGGTGTCGGGCGCGTTCTCGAAGCCGTCCTCGGCGACCGGGGCGAGCGCATCCGTGCGGTCCTGCACGCGGTGCGTCGCGGGAGCGTCGGCGGCGAGGCCCTCGAGCGAAGCGAGGAAGCGGTCGCGCTCGCGCGCGAAGAGCCACTCGTCGTTCGCGAGCTCGAACACGGCCGACATGAAGTTCTCGCGGCTCGCGCCCTCCTCGAGGCGGCGGATCAGGTAGGCGATGGCGACGTCGAACTCGGTCGGGTGCACGACCGGCGTGTAGAGCAGCAGCCCGCCGACGTCGCGCCGCACGACCTCGGCCTGGCCCTGCGCCATGCCGAGCAGCATCTCGAACTCGACGCCCGACTCCGCGCCCCGCTGCTTGGCGAGCAGCCACGCGAAGGCGACGTCGAAGAGGTTGTGGCCCGCGACGCCCAGCCGCACGGCCTTGACCCGCTCGGGCGTGAGCGCCCAGGCGAGCACGCGCTTATAGTGGGTGTCGCTGTCCTGCTTCGTGTGCCAGGTGGCGAGCGGCCAGCCGTGCAGCGACGACTCGACCTGCTCCATCGGCAGGTTGGCGCCCTTGACGAGCCGCACCTTCACCGGTGCGCCGCCCTTGGCGATGCGGTCGGCAGCCCACGCCTGCAGCCGCTCCATCGCGGGCAGCGCGTCGGGCAGGTACGCCTGCAGCACGATGCCGCCCTCGTACGACTCGAGGCCGGGGGTCTCCAGGATCCGCATGAAGACCGCCATGGTCATCTCGAGGTCCTTGTACTCCTCCATGTCGAGGTTGATGAAGGTGCCGTTCGCGGCCGCGCGGCGGTACAGCGGCAGCAGGCGCTCGATGACGTCGTCGACGGCGGCGTCGAACGCCCACGGCTGGTGTGGGGCGGTGGTCGCCGACACCTTGATCGAGACGTAGTCGACGTCGGGGCGCTCGATGAGCGCGCGGGTGCCCTCGATGCGGCGCTCGGCCTCGCGAGCGCCGAGCACGGCCTCGCCGAGCAGGTTGACGTTCAGGCGGGCGCCGGTGGCGCGGATGCGCTTGATCGCGGCACCGAGACGGGCGTCGGTCGCGTCGATGATGAGGTGGCCGACCATCTCGCGCAGCACGCGGCGCGCGATCGGCACGACGACGTGCGGCGCGAGCGGAGCGACGCCGCCGCCGAGCTTGAGCGCCTGCCGCATCGGCCACGGGAGGAACGAGGGCGCGTTGCCGGCGATCTCGCGGAGCGTGCGCGCGGCCACGTGCACATCCTCGGGGCGGACGACGCCGTCGACGAAGCGCACGGCGAACTCGAGGCCCTTCGGGTCGCGGAGCACGCCGGCGAGCTGCTCGGCGCTCGCGTCGGACGGGATCTGCTCGGCCTGCTCGAGCCACGTGCGCACCTGCGCGACGATCGTCGGCGCGAGCTCGCGAAGGCTCTCGAGCTCGGCGCGCTGCGCGTCGGTGCGCTCCGCGTCGGTGCCCGCGGCCTCGCTCGCGACCTGCTGCTCGGTGCTGGTCTGCTCGGTGGTCTGCGCGGTGGTCTGCGCGGTGGTCTGCGCGGTGGTCTGCTCGGTAGCGGCTGCGCCCATTGCGGCTGCACCTCTCGTCGATGGCTCGGGTGCGCGCAGTCGCGCGCCGCGGCCAGTCTGCACCCGTCGACCATTCAGGTACAGTGACGGTTCTTGATGGATTGCCATCACGTTCCACGATGGATCGGAGGCCCGGCCGTGCTCGACATCCGACGCCTGCGGCTGCTGCGCGAGCTGCGCCTGCGCGGCACGATCGCCGCGGTCGCTGTGGCGCTCGCCTACGCCCCCAGCGCCGTCTCGCAGCAGCTCTCCGCGCTCGAGCGCGAGGTCGGTGTGCCGCTCACCCGCAAGCACGGCCGGCGGCTCGCGCTCACGCCCCAGGGCGAGCTGCTCGCCCAGCACGCCGAGGGCATCCTCACCGCCATGGAGGCCGCCGAGCGCGCCGTCGCCGAGTCGCTCGGCCGCCCCGTCGGCACGGTGCGGGTAGCGGTGTTCCAGTCGGCGGCGCTCGGGCTCGTGCCGGAGATGCTGCGGATCCTCGCGGACGCGGCCCCGGAGGTGCGGGTCGAGATGGTGCAGCGCGAGCCGGAGACGGCGCTCTACGACACGTTCGTGGGCGACTTCGACCTCGTCGTGGCCGAGCAGTATCCCGGGCACGCGGCACCGCAGCACCCGGGCCTCGACCGGCAGCTGCTGATGACCGACGCGCTGCGGCTCGCGGTGCCACCCGAGAGCCCCATCGAGCGGCTCACGGACGCCGCGCACGTCGCGTGGGTGATGGAACCCGTCGGCGCCGCCTCCCGCCACTTCGGCGAGCAGCAGTGCCGGGTGGCCGGCTTCGAGCCCGACGTGCGCTTCGCGACCGCCGATCTGCAGGCGCAGATGCGGCTCATCGAGACGGGCCACGCGGTGGGAGTCATGAACGACCTCACGTGGGCGGGCACCGACGTCGGCTTCCGCGCGATCGACCTGCCCGGCTCCCCCCGCCGCGAGGTCTTCACCGCCGCGCGCGCCTCCTCCGCGGACAGCCCCGCCATCGCCGCCGTGCGAGCGGCGCTCGCCGCAGCGGTCCCCGCCGACCTCGCCTGATTCCTCAACCGGGTAGTTGGTATCGCGAGGGCACTATCCCCTCGCGCGACCACCTACCCGGTTGAGACCAGTCAGCGGGAATCAGGCGGATGCGCGGCGCGCGAGATCGCGCCGGTGCAGCACCGCGTCGGCGCCGACGAGCACGAGCCCGATCGACAGCCCCACGAGCAGCAGCCATGGCAGCGACGCGACCCCGAACGACTCGAGCACGAGCCCGCCCAGCAGCGCCCCCGCGCCGATGCCCACGTTGAAGCCGGTGGTGTACCAGGCGGACGCCTGCTGCAGCAGCCGCTCCGGCGCCGCCTGCAGCTGCCGCGTCTGCAGCAGCGCGGGCAGCGCGCCGAGCGCGAACGCCCACACCATCACCGCAGCGATCGTCAGCACGACCTGCTGCGAGAGGCCGAGGATGAGCATGGCGAGCAGCCCGAGCGACATCATCGCGAGCGTCGACGCGGTGGGCCGCCGGCCGAGCCACAGCGCGATCGCGAGCACCGCGAGGATGCCGACGACGCCGTAGGCGAGCAGCGCGCCGGAGAGCCACGACTCGGGCACGCCCGCGTGCTCGACGAGGAACGGCGAGACGTACGTGTAGAGCGCGTAGTGGCCGAGCATGACGATCATGGTCGAGAGGATCGACAGCGTCACCCCGCGCAGGCTCTTGCCCGGCTCGGGGGCCGGCACGGCGATCGAGCCGGTCGGCGTCGTCGCGGCCTCGCGCAGGTGGTCGACCGGGGGCAGCAGCCGCCACACGGCCACCGCGACGGCGAGGCACACGACCCCGAACAGCGCGAACGACCAGCGCCATCCGATCAGCTGCCCGAGCAGCGTCGCGAGCGGCAGGCCCAGCACGTACGCGAACGAGCCGCCCGTCGACGTGATCGCGACGGCGCGGGCGAGCTGGTGCGGTTGCACGAGGTAGGCGGCGTAGGCGCCGACGACGGTCCAGAAGATGCCGTGCACGATGCCGCCGATGACGCGGAAGGCCACCGACCACGCGTAGTCGGGCGCGAGCGCCGATCCGAAGCAGCTGGCGGCGAAGACGACGAGCACCGTGATGACGAGCAGGTGCCGCGGCACCCTGCGCGTGAGGCGGATGAGCGTGGTCGACGACGCGACGACGGTGAACGCGAAGATCGTCACGAGCAGGCCGATCGCACCCTCGCCCACGCCGAGCTCGCGGCTCATCGGCAGCAGCAGCCCCATCGGCAGCATCTCGACGGTGATGTTCGTGAAGACCGCGAGCGCGAGGACGAGCAGCGCGGCGGTCGGGAAGGCGGCCGGCCGATCCTGCTGCCTCGTCGCCTGCTCGCTCACGACCGGCAAGCCTACGCGCCGCGGCCGCTGTACCCCGGTCACTGCACCCCGGCCGGTACGGTGGCCGTGTGTTCACCGCCGATGATGTGCTCGCGCTCCGCTTCCCGACGGGGAACCTGTTCGTGTCCGGCTACGCCGCCGACTCGGTCGACCGCTGGATCGAGCGCGCGGTCTCGACCCTGCGCGCGTACGAGGGAGACCCCGACGGCGAGATCACGATGCTCGCAGCCGACGCCCGCGCGGTGCGCTTCGTGGCGCGCCGCGGCACCGCCTCCTACGAGCCGGAGCCCGTCGACGACGCGATCGACATGATCGCCGTGACGCTCGCGATGCACGAGGCTGCAGCGGAGCGCGGCACCGGGTGACGCCGGTGGCCGAGGCGGGCCGACGCCGCGGCTCCTCGTAGACTCTTGCGGTGACCGCCAACCACTGGATCCTGTCGTTCGTCTGCGATGACCGCCCCGGCATCGTGCACGCGATCTCGGGCGCGATCGTCGAGTGCGGCGGCAACATCACCGAGTCGCAGCAGTTCTCGTCGGCCGACACCGACCGCTTCTTCATGCGGCTGCAGGTCGAGGCGGAGGCAGAGCGCGACGTGTTCGAGGCGGCGCTCGCGCCGGTGGTGGAGCGGTACGGCATGCAGTGGCAGCTCGACGACGTCGGGCGACCGCTGCGCACGCTCGTGCTCGTGTCGAAGGCCGCGCACTGCCTCAACGACATGCTCTTCCGCCAGCGCGCGGGGCAGCTCTCGGTGGACATCCCGCTCGTCATGGCGAACCACCCCGACCTCAGCGCGCTCGCCGCCTTCTACGACGTGCCGTTCGAGCACGCGCCGGTCGTCGACCCCGAGTCGAAGGCCGCCTTCGAGCGGCGGATCCTCGAGGTCGTCGAGCGCGAGCGCATCGAGCTCGTCGTGCTGGCCCGCTACATGCAGATCCTCTCCCCCGAGCTGTGCGCGGCGCTCGAGGGCAGGCTCATCAACATCCACCACTCCTTCCTCCCGGGCTTCAAGGGCGCGAACCCCTACCGCCAGGCGCACGCGCGGGGCGTGAAGCTCATCGGCGCCACCGCGCACTTCGTCACGAGCGACCTCGACGAGGGCCCGATCATCGAGCAGAACGTCGTGCGCGTCGACCACGCGCACACCCCGCAGCAGCTCGTCGCGATCGGCCAGGACGAGGAGTCGCGCACCCTCTCGCGAGCCGTGCAGTGGTTCGCCGAGGACCGCGTGCTGCTCGACGGCCAGCGCACGATCATCTTTCGCTGACGCGAGCGCGGCACCGGACATCTGCCGTTCACGCGAAGTTCGGGCGCGCCGTCGTCGGCTCTGGCTATGTTGACGGTGTCCCTGCACCTCAACGGAGTGGATCCATGCGCGCACGCACCCTGCTCGGCACCTCGACGGTCGCCGCGCTCGCCCTCACGGGCCTGGTGGCCGTCCCGGCTCAAGCCGCGACGCATCCCGTCATCAACGAGTTCTCGGCCGACATCGCCAGCACCGACACGAACGCCGAGTTCGTCGAGCTGCTGGCAGCGCCCGGCACCGACCTGAGCGGCTACCGCATCCTCCAGGTCGAGGGCGACGCCAACACCAACCAGGGCAAGGTCATCCGGTCGGATGCGGCACCGGCGCTGAACGCCGCAGGCCTCGGCGTGCTGCAGTACCCGCTCAACGGCCTGCAGAACGGCTCCGCGTCGATCCTGCTCGTCGAGGGCACCGCGACCCCCGGGCAGCAGGTCGACGCCGACCGCGACGGCGTCGTCGACGCCGGTCTGGGCTTCACCGTCGTTGACGCGGTCGGCGTGCTCGACGGCGACGCGGGCGATCTCGCGTGGGGCACGGCGCTCGCGCGCGCCTTCGACGGCGGCGCCGCCACGGTCGGCGGCGCGAGCCGCGTGCCCGACGGCACCGCCACCGGCACGACCGCCGACTGGGTGCGCAACGCGTTCAACGGCGCCGGGCTCGTCGGCTACACGACGGTCGCGGCGAGCGGCGAGGCGTGGAACACGCCCGGCCAGCCGAACCGAGTGGTCGAGGTCGAGGAGCCCCCGGCCGACGTGACGTGCGAGTCGGATGCCGTCGCCATCGGCACGGTGCAGGGCAGCGGCGCCGAGTCTCCCGTGGCCGGCCAGACCGTCACGGTGCGCGGCACGGTCGTCGGCGACTGGCAGGTTGGCGGGTTCAACGGCTTCCACCTGCAGGACGCCGGTGACGGTGACGCCGCGACGAGCGACGGCATCTTCGTGTACGCGCCCGGCGCCGCCGACGTGGTCGAGGGCGACCTGCTGACGGTCACCGGCACGGCGGGCGAGTTCCAGGGCCAGACGCAGCTCTCGAACGCGTCGCTGCTCGACTGCGGCGACGCCGCGCTGCCGACCCCGGTCGCGCTCGAGCTGCCGATCGCCGACGAGGAGTCGTTCGAGGGCATGCTCGTGACGCTGCCGCAGGAGCTCTCGATCCTCGAGTACTTCAACTTCGGCCGCTACGGCGAGATCGTCGTCGGCACCGACCGCCAGATGCAGCCGACCGCCGTCGCGGCGCCCGGCTCCGCCGAGGCGGCCGCCGTGCGCGAGGCCAACGCCGAGCAGCGCATCACGATCGACGACGCCCGCTCGACGCAGAACGCCGACCCGGCCATCCACCCGGGCAACCTCGAGCCGTTCACGCTCGAGAACGACTTCCGCGGCGGCGACACGATCACCGGCATCACGGGCGTGCTCGAGTTCCGCAACGGCGTGTGGAAGCTGCAGCCGACCGACGCGGGCGCCTACAGGGCGGTGAACGAGCGGCAGCCCGCGCCGCAGTTCGAGGGCGCGACGCTCGAGGTCGCGTCGTTCAACGTGCTCAACTACTTCACGACGCTCGGCAGCCGCGGCGCCGTGACGGCCGAGGAGTTCGAGCGCCAGGAGGCGAAGATCGTCGCGGCGATCGACGAGCTCGACTCGGCGATCGTGGGCCTGCTCGAAATCGAGAACAACGACGGTGTCGCGCTCGACACCCTCGTCGCCGCGCTCAACGAGGCAGCAGCGCCGACCGCCGACGGCGCACCGCGCTGGGCCGGCATCCACACCGGCACGATCGGCACCGACGAGATCACGACGGCGATCATCTACCAGCCGGCGCTCGTCTCGCCCGAGGGCGACTTCGCGGTACTCGACGCCTCGATCGACCCGCGCTTCGACACCTCGGCCAACCGGCCGGCGCTCGCGCAGTCGTTCCGCGACCTCGCCACCGACAGCGTCCTGACGGTCGCGGTCAATCACTTGAAGTCGAAGGGATCGGCGTGCGCCGGCGACACCGGCACCCCTGAGCAGGGCAACTGCAACGCGGTGCGCACGCTCGCCGCGGCCGCGCTCTCCGACTGGCTGGCGACGAACCCGACGGGCGTCGAGGCCGACGGCTCGCTCATCATGGGCGACCTGAACGCCTACGACCACGAGGACCCCATCACGACGCTCGAGGGCGCCGGCTGGACCGACCTGCTCGAAGAGTTCCAGGGCGAGGAGGCGTACACCTACGTCTTCGACGGCCAGCTGGGCTACCTCGACTACGGCCTCGCCGACGCGGCGCTGCTGCCTCACGTGGTCGGTGCCGCCGCCTGGCACGCGAACGCCGACGAGACGAGCCTCATCGACTACACGATGGCGTTCAAGCAGCCGGCGCAGGACGCGCTCTTCGCGCCCGACCCCTACCGCGCCAGCGACCACGACGCCGTCGTGATCGGCATCGCGTTCGAGGAGAACGAGCCCGAGGAGCCGACCGAGCCCGGTCAGGGCGGCCACCCGGTGTTCGGCGACGACCACCCGGTGCACGGCGACGACCACCCCGGCCGCGGCTTCGGCCGCGGGGGCGACCACCCGGTGTTCGGCGACGACCATCCGGGTCGCGGCCCGGCCCCCAAGTCGGCTCAGCGCGGCTGACGCCCCCCCAGTTGAGGGTTCGCGTCCGAGTTGATCTCCACTCGGACGCGAAC
>NZ_JBNCLZ010000004.1:62160-68262 GCF_049844935.1 Agrococcus sp. DT81.2
CAACCCCCCCCCCCCCCCCGGCGCGCGCCCGGCCCCCCCCCCCCCCCCGGTGCGGGGGGCGCGGCCCGGGCCCCCCCCCCCCCCCCCCCAACCCTCAACTCGTTCCGGGCGGAGCACGGGTCCGCCTAGTGGAAGTCGCGCGATCCGCTCGTGGGCACGTCGAAGCGCTCGAGCCGATCCGCGAGCACCGCGATGACGCCCTCGGGCGTGCGCTGCAGCATGCCGCGCACGATGAGCGCGGGCGAGTGCCGCGCGACCTGCCGCGAGTGCGCCCACAGCCCCTTCGAGATGATGACGTTGAGCATCCCCGTCTCGTCCTCGAGGTTCATGAAGGTCACGCCCTGCGCCGTGCTCGGCCGCTGCCGGTGCGTGACGATGCCCGCCGTCTGCACGCGCCGGCCGGGCTCGGCGTCGGCGAGCCGTTCGATCGGCAGCACGCCGCGCGCATCGAGCATCGGGCGCGCGTGCCGCACCGGGTGGTCGTCGGTCGCGACGCCCGTCGACCAGATGTCGAGCGCCACCTGCTCGGAGGCAGAGAGCATCGGCAGCAGCGGCGGCTGGATGACGAGCTGCGAGCCCTCGAGCTGATCCTCGCGCTCGGTCGACGCGGGACCCGCGAGCCACAGCCCCTCGCGGCGGCTGACGCCGAGCCCGTCGAGGGCGCCGGCGGTCGCGAGCGCCTCGAGCTCGCCCCGGTCGAGGTCGGCGCGGCGGGCGAGGTCGTGGATGTCCCGCAGCGGCGCCGCCTCGCGCGCCGCGACGATGCGCTCGGCCGCCGCCTCGCCGACGCCCGCGACACTCGCGAGCCCCATCCGCACCGCGAATCCCGCGTCGCGGCGGTGCCGGTCGCGCATCGCGAGCGACTCCGAGGCGACCGGCGGCACGGCCGGCTGCTCCCGCTCGAGGCACGCGTCGAGGCCCGGGCGGCGCTCGCCGTGCCGCTCGAGGCCTGCGACGGCGCTCGAGCGCACCACGTCGGGACGGAGCGTCTCGACCCCGTGCCGCAGCGCATCCTTCACGAGCGTCTGCGGCGACCAGAACCCCATCGGCTGGCTGCGCAGCAGCCCGGCGAGGAACGCGGCCGGGTAGTGCAGCTTGAGCCACGACGAGGCGTAGACGAGCTTGCCGAACGCGAGCGAGTGCGACTCGGCGAAGCCGAAGCCCGCGAACGCCTCGATCTTGCGGTAGATCGACTCGGCCGTCGCGTCGTCGACGCCGTTCGCGGCCATGCCGGCGAAGAGCTTCGCCTTGAGCGCCTCGATGCGCTCGCGCGAGCGCTTCGAGCCGATCGCGCGGCGCAGCTGATCGGCCTCACCCGCGTCGAAGCCGCCGACCGCGACCGACATCTGCATGAGCTGCTCCTGGAACAGCGGCACCCCGAGCGTGCGCTCGAGCACCGGCACGAGCAGCTCGTGCGGGTAGCTCACCGGCTCGGCGCCGGTGCGGCGGCGGATGTAGGGATGCACCGCGCCGCCCTGGATGGGACCGGGGCGGATGAGCGCGATCTCGATCACGAGGTCGTAGAAGCAGCGCGGCTTGAGCCGCGGCAGGGTCGCCATCTGCGCGCGCGACTCGACCTGGAACACGCCCACCGCATCTGCCTCGCACAGCATGTCGTAGACGCCCGCCTCCTCGGCGGGGATCGACGCGATCGACCACTCCTCGCCGAGGTGCTCGCGCGCGAGCTCGAGGGTGTGCGAGATGGCGCCGAGCATGCCGAGGCCGAGCAGGTCGAACTTGACCAGGCCCATCCACTCGCAGTCGTCCTTGTCCCACTGCAGCACCGTGCGACCGGGCATGCGGGCGGGCTCGATGGGGCAGACCGAGCCGACCGGCTCGTCGGTGAGCACCATGCCGCCCGAGTGGATGCCGAGGTGCCGCGGCGCGTGCAGGAACTCGCCCGCGAGCTCGGTGACGGCCTCGGGGATGCCGTCGACGTCGGGCTTCGAGTACGACTCGACCGATTTCGACCACGCGTTCTGCTGCCCGACGGCGTAGCCGAGCGCCTTCGCCGCGTCGCGCACCGCCGACTTCGGGCGGTAGGTGATGACGTTCGCGACCTGCGCCGCGTTGCGGCGGCCATAGCGCTCGTAGACGTGCTGGATGACCTCCTCGCGGCGGCCGGCGTCGAAGTCGATGTCGATGTCGGGCTCCTCCTCGCGCATCATCGAGATGAAGCGCTCGAACGGCAGCCGGTAGCGGATCGGGTCGACGGCGGTGATGCCGAGGATGAAGCACACCGCGCTCGCGACCGCCGAGCCGCGACCCTGGCAGAGGATGCCGCGCGAGTGCGCGAAGTCCGAGATCTCGAAGACGATGAGGAAGTAGCCCGCGAAGCCCTTCTGCTCGATGAGGCTGAGCTCGTGCTCCAGCCGGGCCGCGACCTCCGGGGTCGGGCGGCCGTCGGCGGTCGTGTCGTAGACGCGCGGCAGCCGCTCGGCGACGAGCGCCCGCAGCCACGTCATGGGCGTGTGGCCGTCGGGCACCTCGACCTTCGGCAGTTTGGGGGATGCGGCACGCAGGTCGAACGCGAGGGCGCGGCCGAGCGCGGCGGCCGTGTCGACCGCGCCGGGGAACGCGCGGAAGCGGCGCGCCATCACGGCGCCGCTCCGCAGCGAGGGCACACCGCCTGCCGGCAGCCAGGCGTCGAGCTCGTCGATGGAGCGGCGCGCGCGCACCGCCGCGACCGCGTCGCCGAGCCGCTGCCGCGCGGGGCTCGCGATGTGGGCGTTCGTGGTGGCGATCACCGGCAGCCGGCGGCCCTCGGCGAGGTCGGCGAGCACCCGGTTGCGCTCGAAGTCGCGGGGGTCGCCGACGTCGCTGAGCTCGACCACGACGCGGTCGCGGCCGAAGAGCGACGCGAGCCGGTCGAGCTCCAGGCCAGCCGCATCCGCCCCCTGCGCCGCCGACGCGTGCCGCTCGAGCGCCTGCCGCACGCCGCCCTTGCGGCAGCCGGAGAGCACGAGCCACTCGCCCGCCGCCGTCTCGGCGAGCCGCTCGAGCTCGAACACCGGCCTGCCCTTCTCGCCGGGGACGCCGTGCGCGTCGGTCGTCAGGTAGCCGTCGGTGAGCGCGGTCGCGAGCGCCGTGTAGCCCGCGGGGCCCGTCGCGAGCGCGACGAGGTGGCTGCCGTCAGGGTCGGGGATGCCGTTCTGGGGCGCCTCGAGGCCGAGCGTGAACTCGGTGCCGAAGACGGTCGGCAGCCCCGCGTCGGCGGCTGCCTCGGCGAACCGCACCGCCCCGTAGAGCCCGTCGTGGTCGACGAGCGCGAGCGCCTCGAGGCCGAGCGCGCGGGCCTCGTTGACGAGCTCCGCGGGGCTCGAGGCGCCGTCGAGGAACGAGTAGTGGGAGTGCGCGTGCAGCTCTGCGTAGGGCGTCGCCGCCCCCGGCGCGGGCACGCGCACGTGCGGCCGGCGGAGCTCGTCGAGCTCGGCCGGGTGCTGGCGGCTGCTGCTGCCGACGTCGCGGTCGGAGAGGATCCCCTCGAGCTCGCGCCAGGGCATCCGCGGGTTGTTCCACCCCATCGCTCTCCCCCTTCCCTCTTCCTCAACGTCGCCAGTGGTCGGTCAAGCGCCTCAGCCGGTCGCGCTGCCACCCGCGACGTTGAGGGTCAGGCATAGCGGCCCTCCGCGAGCCAGACGCCGTCGGCGTGCAGCAGCACCCACGCCTCCCCCTCGCCGTCGAGGATCTGCACCCGGTGCACCACGTCGCCCAGCTCACGGCGCCGGATGGGCCACGGACCTGCCCAGGCGACGACGCGGCGGCGGGTGGATGCGGGCGGCGAGAAGGTCGCGGGCGACCCCTCCCGCTCGTCGAGCGCCGCGGCCTCGACCTGGGCGCCCGCCTCGTCGAGCAGCCGCACCGGCAACGGCGGCCGGAACACCACCGATGGCCGAGGCGGCGGCAGCGCGCCGGGCCACGGGCCGGCTGCAGGTGCAGGCGCCGCGTCGCCCCACGGCGTCAGCACGCCACGCTCGGCGAGCAGCCTGCCGCCGCCCGGCGCCGCGGTGAGCACCGCCTCGCGGCCGAGCATCCCCTGCAGCCGCTCGAGCGCGTGCTTCGTGCGGTCGTCGATGTCGCCGCCGCCCCACAGCCCCGGCATGTGCTCGGCGTCGGCGTCGAGGCGCGCGGGTGCCGCGACCACCTCGACGAGCGGCGAGCCGAGCTCGCTCTCGGTCAGCTGCCACCGCATCCGGTCGACGATGTCGCCCGCGCGCAGGAAGCCGGGCTGGCGCCAGAGCCGCTCGCTCACGTGCCCCTCCTCGCCGCGCAGCACGATGCGGATCTCGCTGCACACGAGCCGCTGCTCGGCCAGCTGGCGCACGAAGCGCTCGACCGGCTCCCGCACCGCGAGCGCGAGCTCCTGCACGCCCTCGATGCCCGGCTCGAACGCGAGCCGCAGCACGCGCTCCTCGCCGAGCCCGTCGGCGTCGACGCGGCGGTCGTCCTCGCCGCGGGCGCGGGTGAGGGCGATGAGTCCCGCCTCGCCGAAGCGGTCGCGGATGCTGTCGTCGGGCAGCCGGGCGAAGCCGCCGAGCGTGTGCACGCCGAGCCGGTGCAGCATCCCCGGCAGCTCGTCGTCGCCGAGCACGCCCACCGGCAGGCGCTCGAGGAACGCGCGGCTGCCTCCGGGCGGCACGATCGTCTCCCCTGAGCCGCTCGCGGCCAGCTCGGCGGAGAAGCGGTCGTCGGCGACCCCGAAGCTCGCCGTCAGCCCCAGCGGGGTGAGCGCGCCGCGCACGGCCTCGATCGCCCGCGGCTCGGACCCGTAGAACCGACTGGGCCCGCGCATCCGGAACGCGAGCGCGCCATCACCGATGGGCTGCGCAGCCGGCACGACCGCGAGCACGGCCCGCACGACCCGCTCGAACGCGAGCGCCTCCCCCACCGGATCCGCGGGCGCGAGCGCGAGCAGGGGCGACGCGGCCTGCGCATCGCGGATGCGCATGCCCACCCGCACGCCGTCGGCGCGAGCGCCCTCATCGCACGCGACGATCCGCATCGCGTGGACCACGGCGCCGGGCGAGCCGTGCTCGCCTCCGGCAGGCAGGGCTCCGGTCTGCCGCGCGACGACGATCGGCCAGTCAGGCACTCGCAGCACGCCGATGCGACTGCCCCGCAGCCGCACTGCCGGCGGCGCTGCCGCGCTGCTCGTCGTCTCGATCCCCACGCATCCATGATCGAACATACGTTCGATCACAGTCAAGCCGATGCGGCGTGGCGCGTCGGCCCGTGCCGACGGCAGCTCCGCAACTCGGACGCGGCGAGGTGCGGGACGCGCAGCGCACGCCCCGCACCTCGTCATCCGTCACCGCATGGAGCGGACGCGCCGAGCGCCCACGACCAGCAGCAGCCCGAGCGCCAGCATGGCCAGCGCGGGCAGCAGGACGCCGGGGTCGTCGAGGCCGGTCCGAGGCAGTTGGGCCGCGGCATCCGAGCGCTGCAGGGCGGCTCGAGTGTCGCCCGAGCCGGCCGCCTCACCATCGCCGGCGAGCACCAGCCCCTTCTCGAGGTCGGCGCCGAACTCGCTGCCGACCTCGACTCCATCGGACGGAGCGCCGGGCTGCTCGCCCGGGCTCTCGGGCACCGTCGGCTCGCCCGGCTGGGTCGGCTCGCCCGGCTGGGTCGGCTCGGTCGGCTCCCCCGGCTCGGTCGGCACCGTCGGCGACGTGGGCACTGTCGGCACGATCGGGGCTGTCGGGTCCGTCGTCGTCGAGCCCGTGCTCGACGCGTCACCGATCACGCCGATGGCGTTGCCTCCGCTCGTGACCGGAGCCAGGACATCGACGACGATCTGCCCGCCGGATGCCAGCCCGTCATCGCCGCCCGTCGTGCCGTCCGAGCCACCGTTCGCCGGCGAGGAGTCGACCGTCGACCTCTCCGACGAAGCATCGCCCAGCACCGCGACCGCATTGCCGCCGAGCGTCACGGGCGCCAGCACATCGGCGACGACCTGCGTACCCGAGAGCACCCCCTCTTCGCCCGACGTGGTTGCGCCGTCCGAGCCGCCGCTGACGGCTCCCGACTCGACGTCGGAGCTCTCCGACGACGCATCCCCGAGCACCGCCACGGCGTTGCCGCCAGCCGTCACCGGCGCCAGCA
>NZ_JBNCLZ010000004.1:68362-101034 GCF_049844935.1 Agrococcus sp. DT81.2
CATCGGCGACGACCTGCGTACCCGAGAGCACGCCGTCATCGCCCGACGTGGTCGCACCGTCCGAGCCGGCCGACGACGACGACTCCACCGTCGACCCCTCCGACGACGCATCACCCAGCACCGCCACCGCGTTGCCGCCGAGCGTCACCGGCGCCAGCACATCGGCGACGACCTGCGTACCCGAGAGCACGCCGTCATCGCCCGACGTGGTCGCACCGTCCGAGCCGGCCGACGACCACGACTCCACCGTCGACCCCTCCGACGACGCATCACCCAGCACCGCCACCGCGTTGCCGCCGAGCGTCACCGGCGCGGCGACGTCGACCACGCCGACCGTGCCGGAGAGCAGCCTGCCATCACCGGAGGTCGTCGCGCCCGAGGGCTGCGATGCCTCCGTGGACGCCGTCGAGCTCTCGCTCGACGCGTCGCCCAGCACTCCGATCGCGTTGCCGCCGACCGTGACCGGCACGTCGATCGCCACGAGTGCCGCGGTGCCCGAGAGGACGCCATCGATGCCCGATGTGCTGACGTCCGCCGAAGGCGTCGGGGAGCTCGTGGTCGACGAGTCGCTGGACTCGGCGTCGCCGAGGAGGCCGACGGCGTTGCCGCCGACGGTGATGGGCGCCGAGATCGACACCGCTGCTTCGTTGCCGGAGCCGAGGCCTTCCGAGCCGTCGGTCCCTGCGGCACTGGCCACGCCAGTGCCTGCGGCCCAGAGGCCGCCTGCGAGCGCTGCGGTCCACAGCGCTCGCGTTGCGAGCTTGTTCATGGTTCTGCCTTCCCTGATCGAGTGATCGCCATCCCGCTCCGGGACGGCTGCGTGCCGCGCCATGCGCACGGCCTCGGATCGCTCAATCAGGGCTTGCGGTGTGCTCCTCGGCGGGCGAGGAAGGGGCGCGATCGCTCTCGAGCGCGCCGACCCGGCCGGCCGCGACTGCGGGCAGCGGGTGGTCTTGGATGACGGCCAGCGATGACGCGACTCCAGCGGCGGTGCCGCTGGCGGCCGACGGCACGACGCCGTCGGGTCCCCGCAGCGGCGCCTCGTTGACGTCTCGGTCGGGGCCGGTGGAGGGCACAGCGACGCTCGGTTCGGCGGACGCGGTGACGGCGGGCCCGATGCGCGCGGACATCGGCCATGGCGCCACCTCGCGGGCGAGCGTCCTGGTTGCAGGCACGGCTGCCGAGCCGTCGGGTGCGGATGCGTCAGCCACGTCGGCGACGTCGGCCTCCGGTGACGTGGCCTCGGGCTCGGGGGCGGGCGTCGGCGTCGAGCTGCCCGGCGCCGGCGGCGGGCCTCCCGGCACCACGTCCCCGAGTAGAGGATCGAGTTCGAGATCGGTGCCGATCACAGGCTCGATGACGTCGGCCACCGGCGCCTCGCCGAGCAGCTCCCCGACGACCGGCACCGTACCCACGACGCGGCCGACGGTGCCGATCACCGGAGCGACGACGGGCACGACGGCGTCGTCGAGCACGATGTCGATCGCCACGGCGTCGACCGCTCGCTCCACCGGTTCGACGACCGGCGCGAGCGGCTGCATCACTGCCGCCAGCGCATCCGTCACCGGAGCGGCCGAGTCGCGCACGACCTCCGCTGCGACCGCGGGCGCTTGCACGACTGGGCGCACGACGGGCGCGGCCAGCTCGACGATCGGCGAGGCGACCACCTCGGCCGCATGCTCGATCGGAGCGGTGGTCGCGCCGACTTCGTCGACGACGGTTCGGACCGGATCTGTCGCCGTCTCCACGACGGCGCCCACGACCCCTCCCAGCTGCTGCGTCAGCCCTGCCAGCCCACCGGCGTCATGGTCCGATGCGCTGGCGGGTGCGGCGCCGAGAAGGAGCGAGAGCGCGACCGCGCCGATCGAAGCGGCGCCGGCGGTGAGGCCCAGGCGCAGCATCGGGGACCGTGTCCCAGCGCTGCTCGCCTGCATCGATGCCTCCGAAGTCGTGACCTTCTTGGCGGTAGTGCTGGGCACGGTACGCGCAGAGATGCGGATGTGGCAAGGATTCCCAGGGCCTTCACAGCGATATCGCGGAGGTCTCATCCAGGGAATGACGTCCCGAACCCGACGCCCGGCAAGCCGGTGTGCGGGACGCGCGTCGCGCGCCCCGCACATCCATCGGCATCACCGCCCGCCGTGCTTGCGGCGACCGCCGAGGATCAGGAGCGCACCCATGGCGAGCAGTCCGATCGCCGGCAGCAGCGGGCTGACTCGCTCGGCACCCGTCTGCGGCAGGTTGGCGGCCGTGGCGTCGCTCGGGTACGACAGGTTGGCCCTGGTGTCGGCGATTCCGGCACTGTTGCCGATATCAGCCGCCTGGGCCACGTCAGCCACCTGAGCCGGGTCAGCCACCTGCGCCGAGTCCGCCTCACCCTTGTCTGCGCCACCCTGCAGCAGAATGCCCAGCGCTTCCAGCTGCTGAGCCGCGCCGCGCGCTGCGTCGGTCAGGAATCCAGCCACGACTTTCGCGAGCGTCACCGGAGTGGGTGCCGCCGGGCGCGTGACCTGTGGGACCTCGCGCTCCTTGAGGGGCGAGGCGGCCGTGGGCGACTCGCTCGCCGCAGCGCTTGCCTGTGCGCTCACGCTCTCGGTCGAGCGAGGCTCGGGCGCCAGCCGGACCGAGGGACCCGAGACTGCCGCAGGCTCAGCGACCGGCACCACCGGACCAAGCGCGGGAACGACCGGCTCGACCGTCGGCTGGACGATCACGAAGATCGGCTCGAGCACCGGCTCGACGACTGGGGCTGCCGGCTCCAGCTCGGGCACCACCGGCTCCAGCACCGGCTCGACCACAGGCACGACCGGCTCGACCTCCGGCACAACCGGCTCGACCACGGGCACAACCGGCTCGACCACGGGCACAACCGGCTCGAGCACAGGCGCGACGACCGGCACAATTGGCTCGACCACCGGCTCGATGACCGGCACAACCGGCTCCAGCACCGGCTCGACGACCGGCACAACCGGCTCGACGACGGGCTCGACGACCGGCACAACTGGCTCGACCACCGGCTCGACGACCGGCACGACCGGCTCCAGCACCGGCTCAACCACCGGCTCGATCACCGGCACAACCGGCTCGACGACGGGCTCGACGATCGGCACGACGGGCTGCAGCACCGGCTCCACCACCGGCTCGACCACCGGCTCGACGATCGGTGCCACGGGCTCGAGCACCGGGACGACCGGCTCCACCACGGGGACCACCGGCTCGAGCACGGGCACAACCGGCTCGAGGACCGGCTCCACGATCGGGACGACCGGCTCGACCACGGGGACGACCGGCTCCAGCACCGGCTCGACGATCGGAACCACCGGCTCGAGGACCGGGACGACCGGCTCTGGTTCGGGCGCCGGCTCCACCGGGATGACGGGCTCGAGCACTGGCTCAACCGGATCCACGACGGGCTCCACGATGGGGACAACCGGCTCGACGATCGGGACCACCGGCTCGAGGACCGGGACGACCGGCTCTGGTTCGGGCGCCGGCTCCACCGGGATGACGGGCTCGAGCACTGGCTCAACCGGGTCCACGACGGGCTCGACCGGCTCCACCGGCTCGAACGGCTTGACCGGGTCGACTGGCTCGACTACCGGCTCGACCGGCTCCACAACCGGCTCGACCACGGGCTCCACCGGCTCCACCACGGGCTCCACCGGCTCCACCACCGGCTCGACCACCGGCTCCACGGGCTCAACCACCGGCTCGAGCACCGGCTCAACGGGCTCAACCACCGGCTCAACCGGCTCAACCACCGGCTCAACCACGGGCTCCACCGGCTCGACCACCGGCTCCACCGGCTCGGTCAGATCCGTCGTCTCTACTAGCGAGACCGTCGCGGGTGCTTGCTCGCCCTCGCTGACTCCGGTCACGCCATCGCTGTCTGCGGCACTGGCGACGCCGGCGCCGGTGACCCAGAGGCCTCCGGTCAGCGCCGTGACGCACAGTGCTTGCCATCCGAACTTGTTCATCGTTCTTTCCTTACTTCTGAGCGATCTGCCATCCCGCTCCGGGACAGCTGCGTGTCGCGCGAGTGCGCGACCTTCGATCACTCAGTCAGGGCGCGAGGTGAGGTCGTGGGTCAGGGAGCTCGGGATCCGCTCCTGGTCGATCTGGACGACCGTGCCCCCGCTTGGCGCGGTCAGGACGTCGGCCTGCGTGATGGCCGACGGCGAGGCGAATGCGCCGCTGGCGGCGCTGGCCCCGGCAGATGCCGAGACGGATGCGGACGGCGCGCGCTGCTCGAGCGGCGCGGGCTCGTCGGTGCAGAGGTCCGCGGGACGGGTGTCCGCGGGGGCCGCGAGCGATGCGAGCTGCGAGGCGGCGGGCGCGGAAGCGGGGGTGGCCGCGGCGGGAACCGTCACGGCGGAGAGCGCCTGCGCGACGATGCGGACGACCGCAGCGACGGGCTCGACGATCGTCTCGGCGAGCTCGATGGGCCGCGCCGACGACGCGGGAGCCGACGCCGACGTCGTGACGATCGGCGCGGATGCTGCGGGGGCAGGCTTCGCGACCGGGGCCACGATCCTGACGACGGGTGCGGTGACGGGCTCCTTGACCTGGTCCGCCGGCTTTACGGCCGGCACCACCGGCTCGACCACGGGCTCGCCGATCGGGACCACCGGCTCCTCGATCGGAACCTCCGGCTCCACGATCGGAACCACGGGCTCGACGATCGGAACCACCGGCTCCACGATCGGAACCACCGGCTCCACGATCGGGATCACCGGCTCGACGATCGGAACCACCGGCTCCACGATGGGGATCACCGGCTCGACGATCGCAACCACCGGCTCCACCACCGGAGCCACCGGCTCGACGATCGGA
The DNA here is from genome assembly GCF_049844935.1 of Agrococcus sp. DT81.2. Classification (NCBI taxonomy): domain Bacteria; kingdom Bacillati; phylum Actinomycetota; class Actinomycetes; order Micrococcales; family Microbacteriaceae; genus Agrococcus; species Agrococcus sp. DT81.2. The sequence goes on from NZ_JBNCLZ010000004.1 coordinate 73,196, forward strand.
ACGACGGGCTCGACGACGGGCTCGACCACCGGCTCGACGATCGGGACCACCGGCTCGACGATCGGAACGACGGGCTCGACGACGGGCTCGACCACCGGCTCGACGACCGGAGTGACCGGTTCCAGCACCGCGTCGACCACGATGCTGACGGACTCCGTCAAGACTGCGACCGTGTGTGGGTCGCGTTCGTGCTCCTCGACGATGCCGCTGGCGAGACTGCCGTCGTCATCTGCGGCGCTCGCCGCAGATGCGCCGACCACGAACGACATGGTGACGGCTCCCAGAGAAGCCGCTCCTGCTGCCAGACAGAGGCGCGCCAGGCGGGGCAGCTTCGCTGCGCCGCTCGCCTGCATGATCGCCCCCGAAGTGTCCTTCTCGGCTGTGTCCCTCGCGACCGTACGCCGCCCCTTGGGCGAAAGCAACGGGTGACAAACATTGTTACGCCGCGAGGCATCCGGCGATTTGCGCGTGACGCAACGCTGTTACGCCGCCGGCTGCTCCTCGAACTCCGCCTGAGCTTCCGGCAGTCCCTCACCAGCGATCGGGATCCGCGCCATCCGCGGCACGCCGCCCGACGCCGCCTCGACAACGAGGCTGCCCGCGGCGATCCGCCCGTCGCCGTCGGAGAGCCCATGCCACTCGGCACGGACCTGTCGAACGACGGTCGCGGCATTCGGCCACGATCCTTCGACGAGCAGCGTCGACGACGCCTGTCGCAGCCGCGCCGCGAGCCGCGCCGCATCGGTCGGCGTCACCCGCCCGGGTGAGACGGTGAGCACGACGGGCATCGCCTCGGCGAGGCTCGCGACCACATCGAGCCAAGAGCGTCCCGGATGCGGCACGAGCGCGATGCGGTCCATGGGCACCCCGAGGTCGCGGGCGGCCTCGATCCCCAGGTCGGGCATCCCCACGATCGCACCCCATGCGCCGCGCGGCATCGCCGCCCCGAGGCATGCGAGCGCGAGACTGCGGGACTCGATGCTGTGCGCGGCACCCGTTCGGAGCCGCCGCACCACGTCGTCGAGACCGGCAGAGATGGGCTCCGCCGGCGCGGGCGCCACCTGCTGGACGGCCGCCTGCTGCATGCTCCGCAGCCGCTCGCGGAGCGCGTCGACGGTAGCCGTGCGGTCGTCGCCCACCCGGCGCTCGAGCCTCGTCGATGCCATCCCCATCCTCCTATCTTCGAACATGTGTTCGAACAGGGCAAGCCCCGTCGGCGTGTCGACGGATGCCCATCATGGGAGGATCGAGCCGTCCAACGAGGGTGGCTCGACCGAGGTCCCACCGCACCAGGAGGCACGATCGTGACCAGCGCCGATGCCCGAAGCGTCGCACCGACCGCTGACGCGACCGCCCCCATCCTCTGCGTCACGACCAACCCGGCGATCGACATCACCTACACGATCGACGAGCTGCGGATCGGCACGAGCCACCGCGTGCCGACGGGCCTCGCTCGCGCCGGCGGGAAGGGCGTCAACGTCGCTCGAGTGCTGCACCAGCAGCACGAGCCCGCCATCGTCATCGCCCCGATCGGCGGACCCGTGCACGCGCTCTTCGTGCACGACCTCGACCGCTCCGGTATCCCGCACCGCCTCATCGAGGTCGACGCGCACACGCGCCGCACGACCGCCATCGTCACCCCAGCGGGCACGACGAACCTCAACGAGCACGGCGCGGCCATCGATGCCGCCAGCTGGGAGCGGCTGCTCGACATCGTGCGCGCCGAGACGCCGGGAGCACGCGTGGTCGTCTCCTCGGGCTCGCTGCCGCCGGAGACCCCGGGCGGCTTCTGCGCCACCGTGGTCCGCATCGCGCGCGAGGCCGACCGGCCCGTGCTCATCGACGTGGGCGGCGAGCAGCTGCGGCTCGCCGTCGCCGCGGGCGCCACTGCCGTGAAGCCGAACCGGCACGAGCTGCTCGATGCCATGGGCGGCACCGACCCGCTCGACGCTGCCCGCCGTCTCGCCGCACTCGGCACCGGCACCGTCTTCGCCTCGCTCGACGTCGAGGGGATGCTCGCGGTGCTGCCGGACGGACGCGCATGGCACGCGGCGCTCGACGAGGTGCTCGACGGCAACCCGACGGGTGCGGGCGACGCCGCCATCGCGGCGATCGCGCAGGCCATCGCGGAGGGCGCCACGCTCGAGGAGCAGCTCGCGCGTGCCACGGCGTGGTCGGCGGCCGCAGTGCTCGCGGCACAGGCGGGCTCCATCGCCGACCCGGACGGGCTGAGCGGTCGCATCCGCATCACCCCGATCGGTTGACTGCCGTTCACGCAACCTCGACTTGGCGAAAGGCGACCCGCTGGTACGGTGTCGCCATGGAGACTCTGCGCCTCGAAGAGCTGTCCGCGGCGAACATCGTCGCGGCCAACGGCATGACCCTCAAGCGGGGCCAAGAGGCGTTCCTTGCGCCGAATGCGCGGCTCGAGGAGTTCGTCAACACGCAGAGCGCCTGGCAGCGGGTGGTCTTCGACGGCGACGAGCCGGTCGCCTTCGTGATGGCCAACTTCGACCCCGAGGTCGACCGCGAGGAGTACCGCTCGAGCGTGCTGCGGATGTACGTCGCCGGCACCGCGCAGCGCAAGGGCGTCGGCAGCTACACCGTCGAGCAGGTCGCCGACGAGGCGCGCCGCCAGGGCTTCGACAGCCTCTACGCGGTGTGGGAGGAAGGCGACCTCGGTCCCGGCAAGTTCTTCCAGGCGGTCGGCTTCGAGCCCATCGGCGAGAACGAGTACGGCGAGGTCATCGGGCGCAAGCGCCTCTAGCGCACCTAGCGCTCACGGCGGCCGCAGCGCCGGCCCGGTTGAGGGTCTGCGTCCGAGTCGCGATCAACTTGGACGCAAACGCTCAACCGGCACGACGGACAGGCAGTCCAGTCGAGAGTTTGCGTCCGAGTTGCCGGGAACTCGGACGCAGACGCTCAACTCAGACCAGCGACTCCCGCCAGGCGCGGTGCAGCGACGCGAACTTGCCGCCGGCGGCGATCAGCTCGTCGGGGCTACCGTCCTCGATGATCCGGCCGTGCTCCATGACGAGCACCCGGTCGGCGATCGCCACGGTCGAGAGCCGGTGGGCGATGATGATCGCCGTCCGGTCGTCGAGCAGCGTCGTGAGGCCCTCCTGCACGAGGCGCTCCGAGGGGATGTCGAGCGACGCCGTCGCCTCGTCGAGGATCAGCACGCGCGGGTCGGCGAGGAACGCGCGCGCGAACGACAGCAGCTGCCGCTGCCCGGCGCTCACCCGACCGCCGCGCTTGTTCACGTCGGTGTCGTAGCCGTCCGGGAGCGCCATGATGAACTCGTGCGCGCCCACCGCGCGGGCGGCCGCCTCGATCTCGTCGTCGCTCGCCCCCGGCTTGCCCAGCGCGATGTTGTCGGCGACGGTGCCCGAGAAGAGGTACGCCTCCTGCGTCACCATCACGACCGCGCGCCGCAGGTCGTCGTTCGAGAGCTCGCGCAGATCGACGCCGTCGAGCTTCACCGAGCCCTCGGTGGGGTCGTAGAAGCGCGAGACGAGCTTCGCGAGCGTCGACTTGCCCGCACCGGTGGTGCCGACGAGCGCGATCGTCTGACCCGACGGGATGTGCAGGTCGAAGTCGGGCAGCACGACCTTGCCGCTGCTGTACGAGAACTCCACGGCGTCGAAGTCGATCTGGCCGCGCGACTCGGGCAGCGCCTTCGGCGCAGCGGGCTCGCGCACCGTCGGCTCCTCCTCGAGCATGCCGGAGATCTTCTCGAGCGCGGCCGACGCCGACTGGTAGCCGTTGAAGAACATCCCGATGCCCTGGATGGGCTGGAAGAAGCTGCGCGCGTAGAGCGCGATCGCGAGCAGCACGCCGATCTGCAGCGAGCCCTCCACCACCCGGAGTCCGCCGACCAGCACGAGCGTCGCGATGGTGACCGCGCCGATCGCCATGATGCCCGGCTCGTAGATGCCGAAGATGTTGATGGTGCGGAAGTTCGCGTCGCGGTAGTCGTCGACGCGCTCGTCGAACTCGCGCTGGTTCGCGGGCTCCTTGCGGAACGCCTTGACGGCGCGGATGCCCGTCATCGTCTCGACGAAGTGCACGATCATGCGCGCGCTCGTCGTGCGGGTCTCGCGGAACAGCAGTGTGGAGCGCACCTGGAACCAGCGGGTGAGGATGATCGCGGGGATGAGCGCGATGCCGATGATGAGCCCGGAGAGCGGGTCGAGGATCGTCATCGCGATGCCCGTGAACGCCATGAACAGCACGCCGCGCACGAGCTCGTTGAGCCCCTGGTCGAGCAGGTCGCGGATCGCCTCGAGGTCGCTCGTCTGGCGCGCGATGATGCGGCCGGACGTGTACGACTCGTGGAACTCGAGGCTGAGGCGCTGCGCGTGCGCGAACAGCCGTCGGCGCAGGTCGAACAGCACCGTCTGGCTGATGCGCGCGATGCCCACCGTGTAGAGGTACATGAGCACGCCGGCCAGCACCGCGGCGACGATGTAGACGATCGTCGCGACCCACAGCGGCATCCAGTCGGCGCGGTCCATGATCGCCGGCAGGCCCGTGTCGATGCCGTAGGCGATCAGCATCGGGCCCGCGATGTTCGCCGCGACCGCGACCACGACGAGCACCATCGTCACGATCACGCGGCCGATGTGCGGGCGCAGCAGCGAGCCGAGCAGCTTCCGCGAGCGCGCGCGGATCGCCTTGGACTCGGCCTTCGTGTAGTCGGTGCGGTCCTCGCCCTGCACGCCGTAGACGCTCATCGCGACACCTCCTCGTCCTGCTCCTGCTCGAACTCGCGCTCCAGCGCGTCGAGGTCGATGGCCTCCATCGAGCCGGTCACGGCGTCGATGCTCTTGCGGTCGAGCTCGGCCTCCTCGAGGCTCGAGATCACGTACCGGTAGTGCTCGCTGCGGGCGAGCAGCTCCGAGTGGGTGCCGACGTCGTCGATCCGGCCGTCGCGCATGAGCGCGACGCGGTCGGCGAGCTGCACCGTGCTGGGCCGGTGGGCGACGATGAGCGCAGTGGTGCGCTCGAGCACGCTGCGCAGCGCCTCCTCGACCTGCGCCTCCGTCTCGACGTCGAGGGCCGAGAGCGGGTCGTCGAGCACGAGCACCGCCGGGTCGGCGGCGACGGCGCGGGCGAGCGCGATGCGCTGGCGCTGACCGCCCGAGAGCGAGAGGCCCTCCTCGCCGATCTGGGTGTCGAGGCCGTCGGGCATGTCGCGCACGAACCCTGCCTGTGCGATCTCGAGCGCGCGGTCGAGCGCCTCGTCCGACGCATCCGGAGCACCCATCCGCACGTTCTCGCGCACGGTGGCCGAGAACAGCGTGGCGTCCTCGAATGCCATCGCCACGTGGGTGCGGAGCTCCGAGAGGGTCAGGTCGCGCACGTCGACGCCGTCGAGCAGCACGCGGCCGCCCGTGACGTCGTACAGCCGCGCCGGCAGCGCCGTGAGCGTCGTCTTGCCGGATCCGGTGATGCCGATCAGCGCCATCGTCTCGCCCGGCTCGAGCGTGAGCGTCGCGCCGTCGACGAGGTCGCGCTCGTGCGGCTGCGCGTCCTGGTAGCGGAAGTGCACGTCCTCGAACACCAGCCGACCGCGCGGGGCGGCGATGGTCGTCGGCTCCTCGGGGTCGACGATCGTGTTCTCGCTGTCGACGATCTCGTAGAAGCGCCGCGACGCGTTCGACGCGTCGATGAGGAACGCGAAGAGGAAGCCGATCGACTCGATCGGCCAGTTGAGCACCATGGCGACGGCGAAGAACGCGAACAGCGTGCCGACCGAGATCTGCCCGCTCGCCGCGAGCCAGACGCCCAGGAACAGGCACACGGCGTACGAGATGTACGGCACCATCGTGAGCCACATCCACAGGTGCCCGTCCATGCGCGCCTTGTCGATCTCGGTCTCTCGCAGCGTCGACGCCTGGTCGGTGAACCCCTCGAGCGCGTGACGGCCGCGGCCGAAGGCCTTCAGCACGCGGATGCCGTGGATGGACTGCTCGACCGTGGTCGCGAGGTCGCCGGCCTGATCCTGCGCCGAGCGCGAGATCGTGAAGTAGCGGCGCTCGAAGCGCAGCGCGACGAAGACGATCGGCGCCGAGAGCACGACGAAGGTGCCCGCGAGCAGCGGGCTCCAGTAGAAGAGCACGACGATCCCGACGACGAGCGTGATCGCGTTGACGACCAGCAGCGGGGCGCCGAAGGCGATGAAGCGGCGGATCATGCCGAGGTCCTGCACGGCTCGGCTCAGCAGCTGACCGGACTGCCAGCGGTCGTGGAACGCGACCGGCAGCGCCTGCAGCTGCGCGTAGAGCGACCTGCGCATCGCGGCCTCCACCTGCGTCGACGGCAGCGTCACGAGGAATCGGCGCATGTAGACGAAGAACGCCTCACCGAGCGCGAGCGCGAGGATCGCGATCGCGACCGGCCACACGGCGGATGCGTCGGACTGCGCGAGCGGTCCGTCGACGAGCGCTCGCATGGCGATCGGCGTCGCGAGGCTCAGCAGCGCCGAGACGAGCGCCGCCACCGTGCCGAGGACGAGCCGCGGCAGCACGGGGCGGAGGAAAGGCAGGAGCCTGCCGAGCGCGCTCAGGTGGCTCGCGGTGGCGGGCTTCTCGGGCGAGGGCGTTGAGGACATGAAGACGATCCTTCGAGCGGGCGTCGTGGGCCCGCGCAGTGCTGTGCGACCGGTGGATCGCGGTGGTGGTGCTGCGTCGACGGCTGACGGCCGGGACGACGAGGCGAGCTGGGCTCGCGACGGGCTGCGAGGCCCTGCTGCTATCGGCGTCCGGCGACGCGGGGGCGGGCGAGGAGGGCGCGGGCGGCAGCGATCGGAGCGGTCGTCGTCGTGCTCATGGCATCCTCCTCAGTCGCCGCGGCGGTTGGCGCGGACAGCCTTCGATTCTAAGCAGGCGCATAGCGTCGCGTCCAGCCCCAACGCCGCCGGATCGGCGCTTCAGTGCACGCTCACTCGAGCTCGGCCAGCAGGCGGTCAGCATCGGCGGGACGCGACAGCAGCACCACCGGCGGCAGGGACGCATCCGCGTGCCACCGGCGCATCCGCTCGCGCTTGGACCGCCACGAGCGGAAGTGCCAGACGATGACCGAGTCCGTCGCGAGGGCGAGGCGGAGCGTCTCGACGTTGCCGTTGCACACGAGCTCGCGCGTGCGGATGCGGCGGGCGGTGCGGCGGACGAGTCGCGCGAGCGACACCGCGCGCGCGTAGTCGAGGCCGACGATCACGTCCACGCTCGTGAGCGCGTGCTCGTTGTGGAAGCCATAGACGGTGTCGAGCACGAACGCGTCGCCCGCGAGGATCGGCAGCACGCTCGCGTCGATCTCGTCGCGCGAGCGCTGCACCCAGCCGGGCGACCAGCACAGGTCGTCGACGAGCGTGACGGGCAGCCCGAGCCGCTCCCCCAGCGCGACGGCCATCGTGGACTTGCCCGAGCCGGTCACGCCGAAGCAGAGGATGCGGCGCGCGCGGCGGACGTCGTCGATCGTGCCGGCGCTCATGAGGAGAGGCTACCGGCGGCGGTGTGGAGGCGAGGTCTCGGTACGCGCGCCCGTCGGGCGTGCTACTCGACCTTGAGTCTTCCGCGCGCAACGCGGCTTCGCCGCATTGCGCGCTCCGGACTCAATGCGCGAAGTGGCGCTCCCCCGTGAAGTACATCGTGATGCCGGCGGCGTTCGCCGCGGCGATGACCTCCTCGTCGCGCACCGAGCCGCCGGGCTGCACGACGGCCGTGACGCCCGCGTCGAGCAGGATCTGCAGGCCGTCCGCGAACGGGAAGAACGCATCCGACGCCGCGACCGAGCCGGCGGCGCGGTCGCCGGCGCGCTCGACGGCGAGCTTGCAGGAGTCGACCCGGTTCACCTGGCCCATGCCGACGCCGACGGATGCGAGGCCCGACGCGAGCAGGATCGCGTTCGACTTCACCGACCGGCACGCGCGCCACGCGAACTCGAGGTCGGCGAGCACCGCGTCGGAGACGTGCGAGCCGCTCACCCGTCGCCACGTGTGCGACGAGAAGCCCTCGAACGTGTCGGGCTGCTGCACGAGCACGCCGCCGGAGACCTGGCGCAGCTCGGAGCCCTCGCGCTCGTAGCCCTCGGGCAGGCGCAGCAGGCGGATGTTCTTCTTCGCCGTCAGCAGCTCGAGCGCCTCGGCCTCGAAGTCGGGAGCGACGACCACCTCGGTGAAGATGTCCTTCACCGTCTCGGCCATCGCCCGCGTGACGGTGCGGTTGGCCGCGATGACGCCGCCGAACGCCGAGACCGGGTCGCACGCGTGCGCGCGCTCGTGCGCCGAGGCGATCGGGTCGGCGGCGCCGGCCGCGCCCACCGCGATGCCGCACGGGTTGGCGTGCTTGATGATCGCGACCGCGGGCTCGCTGAAGTCGAACGCGGCACGCAGCGCCGCATCCGCATCGACGTAGTTGTTGAACGACATCGGCTTGCCGTGCAGCAGCTCGGCCTGCGTGATGCCCGCGCCGCCGGGCAGCGCGAAGATGCCCGCCTGCTGGTGGCTGTTCTCGCCGTAGCGCAGGCCCGAGACGAGCGTCGCCGCACCGACCGCCTTCAGCAGGCCGGTCGCGCTGCTGGTGTCGGGGACGGATGCCTCCGGCTCGGCGGGCGCGGGCGCCGCGGCTGCGGGAGTGGCTGCCTCGGCCGGTGCGGGAGCAGCCGCCCGCCCCTCGAGCGGCTCCCCCGCAAACCAGCGGGCCACCGCGGTGTCGTAGGCGGCGGTGTGCGCGAAGGCATCGCGGGCGAGCGCGCGGCGCTGCAGCAGGTTGAGGCCCGAGCCGGCCGCCTTCGCGATCAGCGGGTAGATGCGCGGGTCGGTGACGATCGCGACGTTGGCGTGGTTCTTCGCCGATGCGCGCACCATCGCGGGACCGCCGATGTCGATCTGCTCGACGACGTCGGCGTCGGCGGCGCCCGAGCGCACCGTCTCGACGAAGGGGTAGAGGTTCACGACGACGAGCTCGAAGGGCGCGATGCCGAGGTCGGCGAGCTGCGCCTCGTGGTGCTCGAGCCGCAGATCGGCGAGCAGGCCCGCGTGGATCGCCGGGTGGAGCGTCTTGACGCGGCCGTCGAGCGCCTCCTGGAATCCCGTGACTTGCGCCACCTCGGTGACCGGGAGTCCGGCATCCGCGAGCATGCGGGCGGTCGAGCCGGTCGAGACGAGCTCGATGCCGGCCTCCGACAGCGCACGGCCGAGCTCGACGATGCCCGTCTTGTCGCTCACCGACAGCAGCGCTCGCCGGAAGGGCACCACGTCGCGGTCGCGGTACAGGCTCTCATCGTGCTGGGGTCCGCTCACTGTGCTATTCCTCCGTGTCGGGTCGGCGGCGCTCGAGGCCGTGGTCGGCCAGGTCGCACGTGCCATCGGCGATGTCGGCGATCACGCCCGCGAGCAGGTCGCGCTCGACGAGCTTGATGCGGTCGTGCAGGGTCTCCTGGGTGTCATCGGGCAGCACAGGCACGCGCTGCTGCGCCAGGACCGGACCGGTGTCGACGCCGCTGTCGACGATGATGACGGATGCGCCGGTCTCGGTGACGCCGGCCGCGAGCGCGTCGCGCACGCCGTGGGCGCCGGGGAACTCGGGCAGGAATGCCGGGTGGGTGTTGAGGATCGCGGGCTCGAAGCGCGCGACGGCGGCGGGCGACAGCAGCCGCATGAAGCCGGAGAGCACGATCACGTCGGGCTCGAAGGCCGAGATCCGTTCGGCGATCCGGTCGGACCACGCCTCGCGCGGTGCTTGGAACGGCTCGACGAACGTGCGGATCCCGGCTGCGCGCGCGACCTCGAGGCCGCCGCACTCACGGTCGGCGCCGACGGCGATGATCTCGGCGGGCACGCGGCCGGCGCGGGTCCGCTCGAGCAGATCGGCGAAGTTGGTGCCGCTGCCGGAGACGAGGACGACGAGGCGCAGCACGCGCTCCATCCTACGGCCCCGCCGGCTACCGCTCCGGGTCGTCGCCCTCGGACCGGTTCGCCGGATGCGTCGGCCGGTGGCCGTCGTGGGCCGGGTCGGGGCGCGCGATCGGGTCCGCTGCGCCGCTGTCATAGAAGGCATCCGCCGGCTCGGCCGAGGGCGCGCGCAGCACGAACGGCACGACCACGTCGGTCGCCTGCGCGTCGGGTGCGTGCGCGTCGGGCGCGTCGGGCGCGTCCGCGGGATCGGCATCCGCTTCGGCCGGATCGCCGCCCTCGTCGGCCGGATCGGCAGCCACGTCCGTCGCGACAGCAGCGACGTCCGCCGCGACGGTGTCCGCGTCGTCGACCGGCTCGTCGCGCCCCTGCCCGAAGCCGAGCACGTCGCGCATCGATGTGCCCTCGCCCTCCACGGCGAGCGGCAGCGCGATGCCGCCCGCGAGCCTGCCGGTGCCGCGGCCGCCCGCGAACAGGCCGATGAGCAGGCCGACGCCCACCTCGAGCGCTCCCCACGCCGCCACGAGCACCGCGTCCGGGCCCGTCAGCGAGAGCCGCCCCGGCCCCGCGGCGCCGGCCGAGAGCATCGCCGCGAGCCCGAGCAGCGCGCCGGCGAGCACGCCGCCGCCGACCCCGGCGATCGCCAGCTCCCACCAGTGCACCGGCCGGTCGGTGCTGCCGGCGAGCAGCGTCTGGCGCGCGAGCGCACCCACCACGACAGCCACGAGCACGGGCAGCGCCACGACGACGAGCATCCACGGCTGCACGTCGGGGTCGATCGCCGACAGCATCGGCAGCGCCGGCACGGGCCCGAGGCCGGTGTCGAGCGGCGAGACGCTCGAGCCGCGGCCCAGCATGAAGCCGGGTCCGATCGCCCACGCCGCGCCCCACACGACCGCCACCGGCACGAGCGCAAGCTGCACGAGGAAGAGCACGGCGACCCCCACGTGCGTCACCTCGAGCGACTCCATGATGAGCAACCCATCCGTGAAGCGGAGGAAGAGGCCGACCGCGACGAGCAGCGCGCCGATGCCGAGCACGCCCACCGCGCCGCCCAGGCCGGCGCGCAGCGCGGCGCGCACGGGCCGCATCCACAGGTCGTCGATCGTCAGGGCGCGAGCGAGCGACTGCAGCCAGTCGTGGCCGCGGGCGGCGACGATGGCCGCCACCATGCCGGCGAGCGCCACGATCGCGGGATGGGCGAACGCCTGGCCGAGGTTGGGAGCCGCGGTGGGGTGCTGCGCGCTCATGCCGGCGAGCAGCCCGACGACGCCCGTCGCGGCCGTGCCGGTCGTGACCGCGATCACGGTCTCGACGAGCGGCAGCTCGGCGAGGCGGCGGCCGCTGCGCCAGTGGAGCCAGAACGTGATGACGCCGATGCCCCAGGCGCCCAGGGTGAGCACGAACGCGCGGCCTGCCGAGTCGAGTCCGAGCGCGGCGGCCGCCTCGGCCCCGAGCGAGATGCCGACGTCGACGCCGTGGCCGAGCATCCACGCGTCCACCGCGATGCGCCACTGCAGCAGCGGGTCGCCGCCGAAGCCCTGGTCGATGCCCCAGACGGCGAGCAGCACGAGCGCGCACAGCACGAGCCCGACCGCCGCGATGGCGGCGGACTCGACAGCCTGGCCGATCCCGGCCCACACGCGACGCACGGCTGGCAACCCTACCGACGCATCCGCTCGAGCACCGTCTCCCTCGCCGCGCGCCGCCTGGGCCCGACCGCGATAGGTTGGAGGCGCATGGCACGGCCAGCGCACGCGCGGCCGCCGTCCCACACAGACCGCGAGGGGTTCGAGCCGCATGGCCAAGATCATCTACACGTACACCGACGAGGCGCCGATGCTCGCGACGCACTCGCTCCTGCCGATCGTGCGCGCGTTCGCCGCCGCGGCCGACGTCGAGGTCGAGAGCCGCGACATCTCACTGGCCGGCCGCATCGTCGCGTCGTTCGCCGACCTGCTCCCTGCCGACCAGCAGGAGTCCGACGCGCTCGCCGAGCTCGGTGCGCTGGCGAAGTCGCCAGAGGCGAACATCATCAAGCTGCCCAACATCTCGGCATCGGTGCCGCAGCTCAAGGCCGCCATCAAGGAGCTGCAGGAGCAGGGCATCGCGCTGCCCGACTACCCCGACGAGGTCGAGACCGACGAGGACCGCGACATCCGCGCCCGCTACGACGCGATCAAGGGCTCGGCCGTCAACCCGGTGCTCCGCGAGGGCAACTCCGACCGCCGCGCGCCGCGCTCGGTGAAGGAGTACGCGCGCAAGCACCCGCACTCGATGGGTGCGTGGCTGGCCGACTCGAAGACCGCCGTCGCCACCATGAGCGGCGGCGACTTCCGCGCCAACGAGCAGTCGGTGACGATGCCGGCCGACGACACGCTGCAGATCCGGCTCGTCGCGGACGGCGAGACGATCGTGCTCAAGGACGGCCTCAAGGTGCTCGAGGGCGAGATCGTCGACGCGACGTTCATGAGCGCGAAGGCGCTCGACGCGTTCCTGGTCGAGCAGATCCGCCGCGCTCGCGACGAGCACGTGCTGTTCTCGGCGCACCTCAAGGCCACGATGATGAAGGTCTCCGACCCGATCATCTTCGGCCACGTCGTGCGCGCGTTCCTGCCGACGCTCTTCGAGCGCTACGGCGCGAAGCTCGAGGAGGCGGGCCTGTCGGCCGACAACGGCCTCGCCGCCATCCTCTCCGGCCTCGGCGAGCTCGACGAGTCGACCGCCGCGGGCGTGCGCCAGGCCATCGAGGACGGGCTCGCCGACGGCCCGCGCCTCGCGATGGTGAACTCGGACCGCGGCATCACCAACCTCCACGTGCCCTCCGACGTGATCGTGGATGCGTCGATGCCGGCCATGATCCGCCAGTCCGGCCACATGTGGGGCCCGGACGGCGAGGAGGCCGACACGCTCGCCGTCATCCCCGACTCCTCGTACGCCGGCATCTACCAGGTCGTCATCGACGACTGCCGCGCCAACGGCGCCTTCGACCCGACCACGATGGGCTCGGTGCCGAACGTCGGCCTCATGGCGCAGAAGGCTGAGGAGTACGGCTCGCACGACAAGACGTTCCGCATCGAGCGGGCGGGTCGCGTCGAGGTCGTCGACGGCGCCGGTGACGTGCTCATGGCGCACGACGTCGAGGCGGGCGACATCTGGCGCGCGTGCCAGACGAAGGATGTCGCGGTGCGCGACTGGGTGAAGCTCGCAGTCACGCGCGCCCGCGCATCCGCCACCCCGGCCGTGTTCTGGCTCGACAAGGGCCGCGCGCACGACGCGCAGCTCATCAAGAAGGTCGAGGAGGAGCTCGGGAAGCACGACACCGAGGGGCTGCAGATCACGATCCTCAGCCCGGTCGACGCGACGAAGCACGCCATCGAGCGCATCCGCCAGGGCCTCGACACCATCTCGGTGACGGGCAACGTGCTGCGCGACTACAACACCGACCTGTTCCCCATCCTGGAGCTCGGCACGAGCGCGAAGATGCTGTCGGTCGTGCCGCTGCTGAACGGCGGCGGGCTGTTCGAGACCGGCGCCGGTGGCTCCGCGCCGAAGCACGTGCAGCAGCTCGTCGAGGAGAACCACCTGCGCTGGGACTCGCTCGGCGAGTTCATGGCGCTCGCCGAGTCGTTCCGCCACCTCTCCGACTCGACCGGCAACGCGCGCGCCGGTGTGCTCGCCGAGACGCTCGACGCGGCGACGGGCACGTTCCTCAACGAGAACAAGTCGCCGTCGCGCAAGGTCGGCGAGATCGACAACCGCGGCAGCCACTTCTGGCTCGCGCGCTACTGGGCGGAGGAGCTCGCCCAGCAGACGGACGACGCCGAGCTGGCCGAGACGTTCACGCCCGTGGCCGAGGCGCTCGCCTCGCAGACCGAGGCGATCGAGCGCGAGCTGCTCGCCGTGCAGGGCAGCCCCGTCGACCTCGGCGGCTACTACCGCGTCGACGCCGACCTCGCCGACGCCGCGATGCGCCCGAGCGCGAGCCTGAACGCCATCCTGGCGCCGCTGCGCTGACCTGACGGAACGATGGGCCCGGCTCCGGCCGGGCCCTTCGCCGTTCTCCGGTACGGGTCTGCGGGTGGCCGCGGCGCCCACCCGCAATTCGGTACCGGTGCGCCGTTGCACCCCCGCGCTCCGGTACCGAGATGCGGGTGCCGGGCGCCGCGACCCACAAATCCGTACCGGCTACCCACAGCCACCAGCACTCGACCGCGTCCGGACCTCCCGGAACCCGCCACGCGCCCGACCGCGTCCCGGCCCCTCGGAGCCAGCCACGCACCGCACCGCCCGGCTCGTCCCCGCCACTCAGCCAGCGCGTCCACGAATGCGATCGACGGTCAGGTCAGGTCGTCGTGCTGCCCCGTGACCCACGCGATGTGCCGCTCCGCGCTGCGAGCCACCGCGGGCGGGCCGTCCTCGATCACCTGACCGGGGATGTTGCCGTAGATGCGCTTGAACCGCAGCCCGCCCGCCTGGTCGGCGAGCCGCCGCACCACCTGGGCGGAGAGCGGGATGTTGTTCGGGTAGGAGCGCATGAAGCCGAGGCTCGCGCGGTCGGGCTTCGGCTGCATCGTGTCGCCCGCGAGCAGCGACCCCTCGCCGCCGCTGCCCGCCGCCCACTCCACCACGCCGGCGCCCGGGAAGTGGCCGCCGAAGCGGATGAGCCGCACCCCCGGCAGCGGCGCCACCTCGTCGTGCCACAGCTCGATGCGATCGTGCGGCCGCGCGATCCATGACTCGTCGCGCGCGCTGACCAGCACGCGTGCGTCGAGCGCATCCGCCCACGCGCACTGCACGCCGAACATGTGCGGGTGGCTCGCCGCGACCACCGCGAGTCCGCCGAGCTCACGCACCTCCTCGACCGCCGCATCCGTGATCGTGCCCAGCGGGTCCCAGAGCAGGTTGCCCTCGTCGGTCTGCACGAGGATCGAGCGCTGCCCGATGCCGACCGCCGGATCGGAGGTGAGCCCCCACGCGCCCGGCTCCTCCTCCACCACGTCGATGCGCATGCCTGCGGCGGCGTGCTCCTCGGTGCTCGTCCAGATCTGGCCGTGGAACGGCACCCACTGCCGCTCGTCGGCGCAGATGCGGCACGTCTCGGGCAGCGGCTCGGCGGTCTCGACGCCGCAGGTCGCGCAGAGGATCGTCATGCCCCCACCCTGCACCCTCGGCCGCCGATCGTCGAGGGATGCGCGCGGCACGGATGCGGCCGGTCGCGGCCGCGCCTACGCTGACCGCATGACCGACGCCCGCAGCAAGGACTCCGCGACCCCTGGCTTCCGGCGAGGCGTGATGCGCCGCGTCGCGGACGGCGCCATCACCGCGCTCGCCCGCCGCGGCCTGGCACCGGGCGGCGCGGTCGCGCTCACGGTGGTCGGGCGGCGCAGCGGCGAGCCGCGCACCCTGCCGGTCACGCCGCTCTCGGCTGACGGGCGCGTGCACCTCGTGGCGCCCTACGGCGTCGTGGGCTGGGTCAAGGACCTGCGCGCTGCCGGTCAGGCGACCATCGAGCGCGGCGGCACCCCGATGCGTGTGCGTGCGATCGAGCTGGAGCCGGCACAGGCGGCGCCCGTGCTGCGCGAGTACGTGCGCCGCGTGCCGCTCGTGCGGCCCTACGTCGCCGCCGACCCTGACGACGGACCGGCGGCGTTCGAGGCGATCGCCGCCCAGCACCCGGTCTTCGCGATCGAACGCATCGGCTGAGCGCTACTCGGCGTCGGGCGCGGCCTCGTCCTCTTCGGGCTCGAACGTCGACGCCTCGTCGGTCGTGGTGGCCGCGATCCCGTCGGGGTCGGGCGGGATCGTGCCGTCCTCACCGAGTCCACCGGGCTTCTGCGTGCCCTCGCCCTCGGTCTGCTGCTCGTCCTCGTGCTGGCTCATCGCTGCTCCCTTCGGTGCAGCCACCCTAGTCCTCTGGCCCGGGAACGAGTCGAGGGCCTGCCCCCGAACCGGTGTCGGCTCGGGTGCAGGCCCTCGGTCACGCTCCGGTCAGAGCGACTCGATGACCTCGCGCATGAGGCGGGCGGTCTCGGACGGCGTCTTCCCGACCTTGACGCCGGCAGCCTCGAGGGCCACCTGCTTCGCCTCGGCCGTGCCCGACGAGCCCGAGACGATGGCGCCGGCGTGGCCCATCGTCTTGCCCTCGGGTGCGGTGAAGCCCGCCACGTAACCGACGACCGGCTTCGTCACGTGCGCCTTGATGTAGTCGGCTGCCCGCTCCTCGGCGTCGCCGCCGATCTCGCCGATCATGACGATCGCCTTCGTCTCGGGGTCGGCCTCGAACGCCTCGAGCGCGTCGATGTGCGTCGTGCCGATCACGGGGTCGCCGCCGATGCCGATGGCGGTCGAGAAGCCGATGTCGCGCAGCTCGAACATCATCTGGTACGTGAGGGTGCCCGACTTCGAGACGAGGCCGATCGGGCCCTTGCCGGTGATGTTCGCGGGCGTGATGCCGACGAGCGACTCCTCCGGCGTGATGATGCCGGGGCAGTTCGGGCCGATGATGCGGGTGGAGCCGGCGGCCTTGGCGTGCGCCCAGAACTCCGCGGAGTCCTGCACGGGGATGCCCTCGGTGATGACCACGAGCAGGCCGATGCCCGCGTCGATGGCCTCGATGACGGCGTCCTTCGCGAAGGCCGGCGGCACGAAGACGATCGACACGTCAGCGCCGGTCTCGGCCATCGCCTCCGCGACGGTGCCGAACACGGGCAGCTCGACGGCGGAGCCGTCCTGCGCCGTGTGCGACACGGTCGTGCCGGCCTTGCGCGCGTTCACGCCGCCGAGCACCTGCGTGCCGGCCGCGAGCATCCGCGCGGTGTGCTTCGAGCCCTCGCCGCCGGTGATGCCCTGGACGATGACCTTGCTGTCCTTGTTGAGATAGATCGACATGTCTTGTGGTCTCCTAGGCCGCAGCCAGCTCGGCGGCCTTGGCCGCTGCCTCGTCCATGGTGGCGACGACGGTCACCAGCGGGTGGTTCGCCTCCGCGAGGATGCGGCGGCCCTCCTCGACGTTGTTGCCGTCGAGCCGCACGACGAGCGGCTTCGACTCCTTCTCGCCGAGGATCTCGAGCGCCTGCACGATGCCGTTCGCGACCTCGTCGCAGGCGGTGATGCCGCCGAAGACGTTGACGAAGACGCTCTTGACGTCGGCGTCGTTCAGGATCACGTCGAGCCCTGCCGCCATGACCTCGGCGGATGCGCCGCCGCCGATGTCGAGGAAGTTGGCGGGCTTCACGCCGCCGAACTGCTCGCCGGCGTACGCGACGACGTCGAGCGTCGACATGACGAGGCCCGCGCCGTTGCCGATGATGCCGACCTGGCCCTCGAGCTTGACGTAGTTGAGGTCGGACTCCTTCGCCTTCGCCTCGAGCGGGTTGGTCTCGGCCTTGTCCTCGAGCGCGGCGTGGCCGGGCTGGCGGAACTCCGCGTTCTCGTCGAGCGTGATCTTGCCGTCGAGCGCGATGATGTCGCCGCCCTCGGTGAGCACGAGCGGGTTGACCTCGACGAGGGTGGCGTCCTCCTTCTGGAAGACGCCGTAGAGCTGCACGAGCACCGGTGCGACCTTGGCGACGAGCTCCTCGGGGAAGCTCGCGGCGCGCACGATCTCCTCGGCCTTCGCGGCGTCGATGCCGACGGCCGGGTCGACGTTGACCTTCGCGAGCGCCTCGGGGCGCTCCTCGGCCAGCTGCTCGATCTCCATGCCGCCCTCGAACGAGCACATGGCGAGGTACGAGCGGTTGGAGCGGTCGAGCAGCACCGAGAAGTAGTACTCCTCCTTGATGGCGGCGCCCTCAGCGACCATCACCCGGTGCACGGTGTGCCCCTTGATGTCGAGGCCGAGGATCGCCTCCGCCGCAGCCTTCGCCTCGGCCGGGCTCTTGGCCAGCTTCACGCCGCCCGCCTTGCCTCGGCCGCCCGTCTTGACCTGTGCCTTCACGACGACGACACCGCCGCCGAGCTCCGTGGCTGCTGCCTCGGCCTGCTCGGGGGTGTCGGCGGTGATGCCTCGCAGCACGGGAACCCCGTGCTGCTCGAACAGGTCCCTTGCCTGGTACTCATAGAGATCCACGCGTCATCCAATCAATGTTCTGTGGGCAGTGCTGTGTTGACAGAGTGTGGTGGGGGTTCGCCGGGGCAAGCCTAGCCCGGTCCGACATGGCGCCCCGGCCGGTTTCGGGCCGCCGAAGGTCAAAGATTCGGCTTTCTTGCCGGTTTCCGCGGAGTCTCGCCTTCCTTGCGGGCGTCCCGAAGACCCCGGACCATGGATGGTTGGAGGCACACCCATGGACCCTGCCCTGCAGCGCCGGCCCGACCTGCCGCCGCCGGTCGAATCGATGGCGTCGAAGCTCAACTGGCTGCGCGCCGGCGTGCTCGGAGCGAACGACGGCATCGTCTCGACCTCGGCGCTCATGGTCGGCGTCGCCGGTGCCGGCACCTCGCTCGCGGGCATCCTGACGGCCGGCGTCGCCGCGCTCGTCGCGGGCGCGCTGTCGATGGCGGTCGGCGAGTACGTCTCGGTCTCGTCGCAGCGCGACAGCGAGCGCGCGGCCATCCGACGCGAGCTGCGACACCTGCACGCCGACCCCGAGGGCCAGATCGACCAGCTCGCGCACATGTACGAGCTGCGCGGCCTCTCCCCCGAGACCGCCCACCTCGTCGCCGTCGAGCTCACGGCCGCCGACCCGCTGCGCGCGCACCTCGACGTCGAGTACAAGCTCGACCCCGAGGACCTCAACAACCCGTGGGCGGCCGCCGCGTCGTCGGCGGTCGCGTTCACGCTCGGCTCGCTCGTGCCGCTGCTCGCCGCGCTCCTCTCCCCCGCCGCGTGGATGCCGTGGCCGATCGTGGTCGCGACCGTCGTCGCGCTCCTCATCACCGGTGTCGTCTCGGCGCGCATCGGCGGCTCCGGCAAGCGCCTCGGCATGCTGCGCGTGCTCATCGGCGGCATCATCGCCCTCGCGGCCACGTGGTCGATCGGCGCGCTGCTGGGGGCGCCCGTCCACTAGGTCAGCGGCGAGCGCTGTAGCGCAGCTCGGGCCTGCCCGTGCCGCCGTAGCGCGGCGCCACCTCGGCGCGACCCTCGAGCACGAGCCGTTCGAGGTAGCGGCGAGCGCTCACCCGCGACATCCCGAGCTGCTCGCCGATCTCGGCTGCGCTCGCCGAGTCGGCGCGGCTCTCCAGCACGCCGGCGACGCGGTCGAGCGTGAGCTGCGAGCCGGCGGGCGCCGGCCGCTGCCGATCCGCCGGCTGCAGCATCGCGTCGACGGCGCGCTGGTCGAGCACCCGCACGCCGAGCGCCTCGGCCTGCTCGAGCTCGGCGCGGATCGCCTCGAGCCGCTCCCGCATCGCCTCGAGGCCGAAGGGCTTCACGAGGTAGTGCCGCACGCCGAAGGCGCGCGCGGCGCGCACCGTCTCGAGGTCGCGCGCCGCGGTCACCGCGACCACCTCGCCGGCGAAGCCGCGCGCTCGGGCGACCCGCAGCACCTCGATGCCCGAGGCGTCCGGCAGGTGCACGTCGAGCAGCACGAGGTCGGGGCGGATGGCTTCGATCGCCTCGAGCGCGGCACGACCGGTGGCCGCCTCCCCCGCGACCACGAACGCGCCGTGGCGCTCGACGAATCCACGCGTGACGATGGCGACCGCTTTGTCGTCCTCGACGATGAGCGCCCGCAGCGGCCTCACGCTCGCACCGTCCCGTCCACGATCGTCCCGTCCGCCAGCGTGGTCCCCACGACCGCGCCAGCGACGGCCGGGCTCGCGACGACCGGGAGCCGGGCGACGAAGCGGGCGCCGCCGAGCGGCGAGTCCTCGACGCGCGCCTCGCCGCCCAGTCGCTCGGCGACGCGGCGCACGAGCGTCAGCCCGTAGCCGCGCGCGAGCCCGGCGGGGTGCGACTTCGACGACACCTCGATGTCGAAGATGGCATTGCGCTGCTCCTCGGGCACCCCGGGCCCGTCGTCGTCGACGACGATCGTGACGACCCGGCCGCCCTCGGTGCTCGCATCGTCGATGGCGACCTCGATCCGGCCGCCGGGCGACGCATCCATCGCGTTGTCGACGAGGTTGCCGAGCACCGTCACCCAGTCACCCGCGACGCTCGCGGGCGCCGCGGGCGCGAGCGTCGAGCCCGGCCGCACCACCAGCTCGACGCCATGCTCGCGCGCCTGTGCTCGCTTCGCGAGCAGCAGGGCCGCGACCTCGAGCTCGAGGATGCCGGACGAGGGCTCGAGCGCCGCGAGCGCACCGCCCGCGCCTGCGCGCTCGATCACGCCCATCGCGGCCTCCGACTCGCCCAGCTCGAGCAGCCCGCCGAGCGTGTGCAGCGTGTTCGCGAACTCGTGCTGCTGCGCGCGAAGCGTCTCGGTCATGCCCTGCGCGCCGGCGAGGTCGCGGAGCGCCGCGTCGAGCTCGGTGCGGTCGCGCAGGATCAGCACCGTGCCGACGGCGCGGTCGTCGACGACGACCCGGTCGACGCGGGCGAGCAGCATCCGCTCGCCGGCGAGCACGAGCTGCTGCTCGCCGGCGTCGGCCAGCAGCGGGTCGATGGGCGCGTCGAGCACGTCGGCGATCGGCGTGCCGCTGAGGTCGGCGCCCGGCTCGCGCCCGAGCAGCCGGAGCGCCGCGTCGTTGCACAGCACGATCTCTCCCGCCTCGTCGAGCACCACGAGACCGTCGCCGATGCCGTGCAGCGTCGCGTTGCGGGTCTCGAGCATCGACTTGATCTCTTCCGGCTCGACGCCGTAGATGCGCCGGCGCACGAGCGATGCCGCCCACGACGCGAGCACGACGCCGACGATCGCGGCGACCGCGAGGCAGAGCCCCAGGATCCAGACGTTGCCGAGCCAGTCCCGCTGCAGCTCCGACTCGAGGATACCGACCGAGACCTGCCCGATGACCGCGCCCTCGACGTCGAACACGGGCACCTTCGCGCGCCACGAGGTGCCGAGCGTGCCCGTCTGCGTGTCGACGAAGAGCTCTCCGGTGGTCGCCGCGTCCGGCGGCGTCGAGACCACCTCGCCGATCAGGTCGGTGTTGGGGTGCGAGTAGCGCACGCCCTCGACGTTCGAGACGACGACGTAGGTGACGTCGGATGCCTCCCTGACGGTCTCGGCGATCGGCTGGATCACCGCGGCGGGGTCGGGGTCGTCGAACGCGTCGGTCACCGAGGGCAGCTGCGCGACCGAGTACGCGACACCGATCATGCGGTCGAGGTACGCCTCGCGGAGCGAGCGCTCCTGCAGCCAGGCGGCCGCGATGCCCGAGCCGAGGATGACGACGAGCATGATCGCGCTCTGCAGCAGCACCAGCTGGGTGCGCAGCCTCATCGCCCGTCTCACTCGCCCATGGTAGGCCGCGCAGCACCGGCGTAGTCTCTGACCAGAACGACCGAAACGCACCTTTCGACCACAACCCGGGCGGATGCATCCGGGCCCGTTACGGTCGCACCAGATCGCGACTCGGCATCGGTGCCGGGCGCTCAAGGAGGAGACGTGCGGTCCATGCACCCCAGCACCCAGCGCAGCACGCGCATCACCACGCTCGTCCGTGCCGGCATCGCCGGCGCGGCAGTCGTCGCCCTCGCGGCATGCTCGACCGGCGGCACGCCCAGCGGCTCCGAGGGCGCCGAGGGCGAGGCTGCGGCCATCACGGACGTCAGCATCATCGCCCCCGCCGACCCCGGCGGCGGCTGGGACCAGACGGCTCGCGCCCTGAGCCAGACGCTCACCGACTCGGGCCTCGTCGGCTCGGCCGCGGTCGAGAACATCGGCGGCGCCGGCGGCACCGTCGGCCTCGCGAGCCTCGCGACCGAGACCGACGCCAGCACGCTCATGGTCATGGGCTCGGTCATGCTCGGAGCGGTCGAGACGAACGCCTCCGAGACGCGCATCGAGGACATGACACCGATCGCGAAGCTCACGGAGGAGGCGCTCGTCATCGTCGTGCCCGCCGACTCCGAGTACCAGTCGCTGCAGGACCTCGTCGACGCGATCGTCGCCGAGGGCCAGGGCGTCGCCATCACCGGCGGCTCGGCCGGTGGCATCGACCACATCCTCGCGGGCCTGCTGCTCACCGAGGGCGGCATGGACGCCGCCGACGTGCCCGGAACCCTCAACTACGTCGCCAACTCGGGCGGCGGCGAGGCGCTCACGATGCTGCTCGGCGGCACCGTCAAGGCCGGCATCTCCGGCGTCGGCGAGTTCTCGGAGTCGGTGCTCTCGGGCGATCTGCGCGCGCTGGCCGTCTCGAGCGAGGAGCCGGTCGAGATGCTGCCCGACGTGCCCACGATCCAGGACGAGGGCATCGACGTCACCGTGACCAACTGGCGCGGCGTCATCGCACCCGGTGGCATCTCCGACGCCGAGCGCACCGCGCTCGTCGACCTCGTCACCGAGCTGCACGGCCAGGAGGCCTGGACCCAGGCGCTCGAGACGAACGGCTGGACGGATGCGTTCATGACGGGCGAGGAGTTCCAGACGTTCCTGACGGAGGACATCACCCGCACGCAGGAGACGCTGCGCACGATCGGTCTGATCGAATGAGCACCGCCTCGGCCGACGCGCCCGACCAGGGCGCGGCGGCCGCGGCGGGCGCCCCGCGGGGGGGGGGTGGTGGTGAAAAAGAACGCCCCCCCCCCCGCGCCGCGCGGGCGCCCCCCCCCCCCCCCGCCCCCCCCCCCCCCCCCCCCCCCCCCCCCCCGCGGCCGCGGCGCGCGCCGAGCGGTCGTCGCGCATCGAGGCGATGATCTTCGTCGGGCTGCTCGTGCTCATCTCGGTCGGCGTGCTCATCACCACCACCACCATCCGGGAGCCTCCGGGCTCGACGAACACCCTCGGCGCCCGGGTCGTGCCCTACGCGGTCGGCGGCCTGCTCCTGCTCTCCTCGCTCGCGGTGCTCGTCGGCCAGCTGCGCGGCCGGTTCGGCCACCCCGAGGCCGGCGAGGACATCGACCTCGAGCACGGCACCGCGTGGATCCCGACGGGCATCGTCATGCTGAGCTTCCTGTCCCTCATCGCGACCATCCCGCTGCTCGGGTGGCCGCTGGGCGTCACCATCCTCTTCACCGGCGCATCGCTCGCGCTCGGCGCGAAGCGCTGGTGGGTCGCCGTGCTGATCGGCCTCGCGATGGGCGTGATCACCCAATTCGTGTTCGGCTCGCTGCTCGGGCTCTCCTTGCCCCCGACCGGCACCCTCACCTCCTGGATCGGCCTCTGATGGACACCTGGACCCTGCTGCTGGAGGGCTTCGGCACCGCGCTGCAGCCGATCTACCTGCTGTACGCACTGCTGGGCGTGCTGCTCGGCACGGCCGTCGGCGTGCTGCCCGGCATCGGCCCGGCCATGACCGTCGCGCTGCTGCTGCCGATCACCTACTCGCTCGAGCCCACCGCCGCGTTCATCGTGTTCGCCGGCATCTACTACGGCGGCATGTACGGCGGGTCGACCACGTCGATCCTCCTGAACACGCCGGGCGAGTCCGCATCGATCGTCACCGCGCTCGAGGGCAACAAGATGGCGCGCGCCGGCCGCGGCGCGGCCGCCCTCGCCACCGCCGCGATCGGCTCATTTGTCGCCGGCACGATCGCCACCGTGCTGCTGACGATCCTGGCGCCGACCGTGGCCCGCTTCGCGGTCAGCCTCGGCCCGGCCGACTACTTCGCGCTCATGGTGATCGCATTCCTCACGGTGGGGGCGCTGCTCGGCGACAGCGCGTGGCGCGGCATGGTGTCGCTCTCGATGGGTCTGCTCATCGGCCTCATCGGCGTCGACACGCTCACGGGGCAGTCGCGCTTCACGTTCGGCGTCCCGCAGCTCGGCGACGGCATCGATGTCGTGCTCGTCGCGGTCGGCCTGTTCGCGCTCGGTGAGGCGCTCTACGTGGGCTCGCGCCTGCGCAGCGGCGAGATCCCGATCATCCCGATCACGCGCGGTTGGCGCACGTGGATGCGTCGCTCCGACTGGGCGCGCTCGTGGAAGTCGTGGATCCGCGGCGCCGCGATCGGCTTCCCCATCGGCTCGATCCCGGCCGGCGGTGCCGACGTGGCGACCTTCCTCTCCTACGCGACCGAGCGCAGCGTCGCGAAGCCGGAGTACCGCAAGCAGTTCGGCAAGGGAGCCATCGAGGGCGTCGCAGGTCCCGAGGCCGCGAACAACGCGGCGGCGGCCGGCGTGCTCGTGCCGCTGCTGACGCTCGGCATCCCGACGACCGCGACGGCGGCGATCATCCTGAGCGCCTTCCAGACGTACGGCATCCAGCCCGGTCCGCGCCTCTTCGAGACGCAGTCGGCCCTGGTGTGGGCGCTCATCGCGAGCCTCTTCATCGGCAACACGCTGCTGCTGGTGCTCAACCTGCCGCTCGTCGGCATGTGGGTGAAGCTCCTGCAGATCCCGCGCCCCTACCTGTACGCCGGCATCCTGGTGTTCGCGGGGCTCGGCGCGTACGCCGCGAACTTCACGGTGTTCGACATCGGCGTGCTGCTCGTGCTCGGCGTGCTCGGCTTCTTCATGCGGCGGCTCGGCTTCCCGATCGCCCCGCTCGTGGTCGGCGCGATCCTTGGCCCGATGGCCGAGGAGCAGCTGCGCAAGGCGATGCAGATCGGCCAGGGCGACCCGTCCTACCTGGTGCAGAGCCCGTTCTCGATCGTCGCGTACGTCGCGATGGCGCTCATCATCGCGCTCGCGCTGTGGCTGAAGCGCCGCCGTGCGCGCTTCGAGGCGTCGCTGCCGGCGGCCGACACGGTGGCGATCGCGACGCTCGACGAGGAGATCGAGTCGCACGAGCCGCACCCCGAGCTCGACCGCGGACGACTCTCGACGCAGGCGCTGCCCCTCGCCCGGCGCTCCGGCGAGCGCGGCGCGGAACCGGACGAGCCGGATGGCGGCGACAGCCGCTGATGCGTGGAAGGGGGAGGCCGCGGCCTCCCCCTTCTGCATGTCGGCGGCCCCGAGCAGCGTCCGACCGCCGCCTCAGTCGGAGAGGGGAACGACTTCGATCCGGTCGCCCGGCCCGACCACGACGAGCACGCGGCGAGCCGTGACCCCTGCGAGGACCGCGAGCACCGCATCGACCGCGACCGGATCCTGGTCCGGCCCAGCATCGGCGCGCGTCCACCGGGTGACGCGGGCGCCGACGGTCGACTCGATCGCCCGCTCGAGCGCTGCGGAGTCGTCGCCGGTCACGAGCACGACTCGATCGATCGCGCGGGCACGGCCGCTCGGCGGATCGGCGGCGCGGTCGTGCCGCCAGACGGCGAAGTGGTAGCCGGCGACGAGCGCCGTCGCGACGAGCAGCCCGAAGGGTGCGCGGATGCGCTCGACGAGCCCGCCGCGGGCGCCATCGAGGGCGACCTCGAAGATCCCGTAGCCGACGATGAGCAGCGCGACGAGCGCGACGACGGCGCTCACGCCGAACACCGCGACGAGGTAGACGCGGCGCCCCGCGGCGCGGGCATCCGTCGCCGCCTGGCGCGGCCGCCACGCGAACCACCACAGCGGCGCTCCGACCGCGAGCCACGCGATGCCGCCGAGCAGCAGCGTCCGCGCATCCGAGCCGGCCAGCGGGGTCGAGAGGGTCGCGAGCAGGGCGTTCACGACGACCCCGATCCCGGAGGCCGCCGCTACGAGTCCGATGCCGGCCTCGACGAGGCGCGCAGCGCCGCCGACGTCCGGCGAGCGCTCCGCGGCGATGCGCCGGTGGTAGAGCCACACGACCGCCCCGACGGAGGCTGCCGCGAGGGCGAGCGGCAGCGGCCCGAGCAGCTCCTGCCTCGGAGCGTCACTGTCGAACGCGGCACGAAGGCCGACGTGCAGCGCGCTGCCGAGCCCGCCGACCGCGGCAGCGCTGCCGCCGAGCACACCGGTCAGCACGAGCATGACCGCGGGGAAGCCGCCGGGCAGCGCGACCGCCCTGTCACGGACCCAGAGCCACCACCAGATGGCGCCGCCGCCGAGCGCCCAGATCAGCCCCTCCAGCGCGCCCTGCCACCACAGGGCGCCCACGTGCGCGACGGCGGGCAGGAGCGCTTCGCCGACGACCGTCTGCAGTGCGCGGATAGCGCCGCCCGCCGCCAGTACGAGCGCGTATGCGGCACCGAGCACGACCGGCACGGCGGTCAGGCGACGTGGGCCCTTGCGGGAGTCCGCCCACATTCGGCGATGCAGGAGCCACACCGCGAGCCACGTGACTCCGGTCGCGAGCCCCCCGGGTGACCAGGTGCCTCCGACGAGGTCGGCGAACATCCCCAGCAGCCCTGTCGTCGCGGTGACGAGCGCGATGAAGGAGATCACGGAGAGGTAGACGCCCCACGCGACTGACGACCGGTCCGCCCCGTCGAGCCGGCGCCAGACGAACCACCACAGCAGCATCGCGAGCGGCCCGGCGATGAGCGTGAACGCGAGCGAGAGGGCCAGCCCTCCCGCGTCGTCGACGCTGGGTCGTGTCTCGAGCAGCCGGCCGAGCAGACCGCTGATGCCGGTCGCGGCGAGGACGACGAGGACGAGCAGGAGCGTGTAGACGACGATCCGCCGCAGCGTGCTCTGCGCGCCGCTCTGTGGGGGCGCGACGAGCACGGCCGGCGCGTCGTCGGCGCTCACGGCGCCGACTCCACGCAGATGGCGAGCCGCATCGGGACGGCCTCGATCACCCAGCCGGTTCCCTCGCGCACGAGGCCGAAGGTCGCATCCTCGCGGTACTCCTCGGGGCCGAACAGGCCAGCACCGCCGGTCGTCGTGACGATCGAGACCTCGACGTCCGCGGAGTCGTCGCGCTCCGTCGTCGAGAGCAGGATGACGCTCACATCGCCGAAGAGGCTCGGCTCGAGCCGCTGGCAGTCGTCGCGGACCTCCGCGACGAGGTGCTCCCGAGCGGCCTGCTCGTCGCCCTCGATCACGTCTTCGGTGTAGCGCTGCACGACGCCGGCGGGCGACGACGGGTCGAGCGGCTCGGCGCCGCGCGTGAAGACGACGGCGAGTGCGATGACCACGAGCGCGGCGACCGCGATGAGCACGACGAGCAGGGTTCGGTCACGCCGCCCGGCGGTTGCGTCCATGACGCCATCATGGACGGCATGCGCGGGCCTGGCCAGAGGCGTCCGTCGGACTCGCTCGCCGGCGCGGGCGTGCATCACATCGCCCCTCCCCCCGAGTGGGCGGCCGGGCGTAGCGTCGCCCGCACAGCGGTCGACGGCGACCGCCGACGACAGGAGCGACCATGGCGATGGAGTACCGCATCGAGCTGATCTTCGTGCCGGTGAGCGACACCGACCGCGCAAAGGCGTTCTACACCGAGCAGCTCGGCTGGAACGCCGACTTCGACCAGGTCGTGCAGCCCGGCCTGCGCTTCGTGCAGGTCACGCCGCCAGGCTCCGCCTGCTCGATCGCGTTCGGCGAGGGCATCGCCGAGGACGAGCCGGGCAGCATGCGCAACGTGCAGGTCGTGATCGACGACGCCGATGAGACGCGTGCCGCGCTCATCGAGGCGGGCGTCGACGCGAGCGAGGTGGACGAGCAGCCGTGGGGCCGGTTCGTGACCTTCGCCGACCCCGATGGCAACCGCTGGACGCTGCAGCAGCTGCCGCCCCGCTGACGGACCGACCGTGAGAGGCTGACGGCATGAGCGATCGCGACACCGACCGCATCCCGTCCGACCGCGTGCCGCCGGAGCTCGACCCGTGGTTCGAGCGGTACGACGACGACCGGCCGCCGCGCACGATGGCGCGCCGGTTCCGGCCGCTCATCCTGGGCGCCGCGGCGCTGACGCTCGTGGCGATGGTGCTGCTGGTGACGCAGGCGTTCTAAGGCCTCCCGACCCCGCTCCGCCGTTGACCGAGTAGCAGCCGAAGGCTCCCCTGCTGATCGAGTAGCAGCCGCAGGCCGCCCATCGAGATCGCCGCCGCCCGCCGGCTCGAGTCGTCTCGATACGCGGC